>JBCBON010000033.1:0-30624 GCA_039821195.1 Pseudomonadota bacterium | reverse complement strand
GTACTGCTCGTCCCCGCATTTGCCTCACGGTTTGAACTTGCAACTGCCGGGTTCGAGCAGTACAATACCAAAGGCCACCATGATGACGGCGCCCGCGTTTGCAAGCGTTTCTTGCGTAAGGCCGATGGCGCGCCCGAAGGCGGTGACCAGAAAGCCGAAGACGACAAAAGATACCGCCATTCCGAGAGCCAAGGCCACAGGGCCCCGCCGGTCCGCGTTAACGGCCGAGGCCAGCACGATGGGCAGAACCGGCAAAACGCAGGGGTTCAAGAGCGTGAGCAGCCCGGCACCATATGCAAAAATCAATTCCATGATCGTTCCTTAGTCATTGGCTATTACGCCTCGCAACAAAACCTGGCTCACTTTTACGTCACAAAATGGACAGTTTGGTGAAAGATGTACTTGCCCGACTTGGGTTTGCGTGAACCGTCCTGCGTTTACGGCAGGTTAAGGTGGGTGGGACAAACGCAACCTAAGATGTGACGAACGCAACAAAGGATGGGGTATCATGACTAAAATTACAAATCTTGGACTAAGCGCACTGATCGGCAGTTTGGCCGTTGCGGCGCCGGGCTTCGCGGAAGTTTATGGCGGTGTCGGGCTGTCAGTATCCAATGTGAAGGTGAACGACACGGGCACAGATGAAGGGGACGCCACCCATTCAGAGTACTCTGGGTTTGGCGGCTACCGGTTTTCAAACGGTGTTTTCGTTGAGGCCGATTTGTTGTTCTCCCGTCGTGGGGGCGAGTCCGATGAAGACTCGAACGACGGACTGCGCAGTGGTGACCAGTTTGGCTTGCGGTTTGGGCACACAACGGGCGCTTTAACTTACGAAGCCTTTGGTTTGATCTACGATCACGAAAACGGCGACTCTGAGGACGATGATGAAGGTTCAACACGCGGTTACGGATACGGGATCGGGTTGAGCTATCAGGCGTCCGAGACGGTCACGCTTGGTGCGATGCTGGGTGGGCTCGAGCTCGAGTCCGGAGAGCGGAGCGATGGTGGAGAGGGCGAAGACTCTCTGGACAGCGCCGTGATGGTGTCGTTTCAGGGGGATTTTCAGATCCGCCCACGTTTTGGTGCAACGCTGCGCACCGATTATGTCGACGGCACAGTTGGTGACGACGATGCGGATGAAAAGCTTGACGGTTACGTGGTTCGTTTGACGGGTACTTATGCCGCGACCGACCGTTTGGATGTGTTTGCTTTCGCACAAATGGAGAATTGGGATCAGCCGCAGGAGAGTGATGACTTCCGTGAAAGGTCTGTGGGATTGGGCGTTTCCTACAACTTTGGTCCAGAGGCGGG
Source organism: Pseudomonadota bacterium (assembly GCA_039821195.1). Lineage (GTDB taxonomy): Bacteria > Pseudomonadota > Alphaproteobacteria > Rhodobacterales > Rhodobacteraceae > Amylibacter. The sequence continues at coordinate 29,313 of JBCBON010000033.1, read as the reverse complement.
TCGTGCGTCCTCCCGTATGGATCTGCCAAATGCCGCGCAGTGGAGTGCGAATGTGGCTGGCCACCTAGAATAAATGATGCAGGCTTTGGCGGCTTTGCCGCCAGAGCCAACCCTAGTCGCGCAGCAATTCGTTAATAGATGTTTTCGAGCGGGTTTTCTCGTCCACGCGTTTGACGATCACGGCACAGTAAAGGTGCACACCATTTTTCGACGGCAAAGAGCCAGAGACGACCACGGATCCCGCAGGTACCTCGCCATACATGACATCGCCGGTTTCGCGATCTACGATCTTGGTCGATTGACCGATGTAAACGCCCATCCCCAGAACAGAGCCTTCGCGTACGATTACACCTTCTACCACCTCTGAACGGGCCCCGATGAAACAATTGTCTTCGATAATCGTTGGTCCCGCTTGCATGGGTTCGAGCACGCCACCGATCCCCACGCCACCTGAGAGATGAACATTTTTGCCGATTTGCGCGCAGGACCCAACCGTTGCCCATGTGTCGACCATTGTGCCGCTATCTACATAAGCGCCAAGATTGACAAATGACGGCATCAAAACCACGCCAGGCGCGATGTAGGCCGACTTGCGTACAACGCAGTTTGGCACCGCGCGAAACCCCGCATCGCGCCAACGGTTCTCGCCCCAGTCTTTCCATTTGCTGTCGGCCTTATCCCACCAGCCGCCACCTTGCGGTGATCCTGGCTGCATCTCCATGTCTTTCAGCCGGAAGCCAAGAAGGACGGCCTTTTTCGCCCATTGATTGACGTGCCATGCGCCGTTTTCGCTTGGCTCGGCGACGCGTAGAGTACCGCTATCGAGCGCCTCTAGCGTGGCTTCGATGGCCTCGCGGGTTTCGCCACCTGTCGTTGGTGTGATGGTGTCGCGAGCATCCCACGCAGCCTCGATCGCCGTTTCCAATTCCGCGTTTGACATCGCTTTACCTCGTCTCTGGTCAAATGGTTGTGGTGCTATAGGAAGTCACGCGGCCCTTATCAATTCCAAGGAGGAGAATTCATGGCGCTCACTCAAACCGTATTCCCGAATGTCGAAGAGGATATGCGTAACCTGAAGACGGTGCCGGATACTCCGCAGACGCGGGCGCCGGCCTACCGCCTTGCCTTCACCGATCCAGATTTCATGTGCCGCGATGAATTGCGCGGCACCCGGATGATGCTGGAGATGATGAAGCCGGAATTGATTATGTCTGAACGGGGCATCGAGTCGACAATTGTGATGTTTGGCGGCGCGCGCATTCCCGATCCGGCCCAGAAGGCGCGCGCGCGCACCCAAACGTTGCGTGATCTGTCCAAGTATTATGACGAGGCGCGACGCTTTGCGCAAATCATGACAGAGCGATCTATGAAAACCTATGGGCGCGAAGATGTGATTGTCACAGGCGGCGGCCCCGGTGTGATGGAGGCCGGCAATCGTGGCGCAGTGGATGCCGGTGGGTCCTCTGTTTCGCTGAATATCGTTTTGCCCCACGAACAAGCGCCGAATGAATTTTGCACTCCAGAGCTCTGTTTTAACTTTCACTACTTTGCAGTGCGTAAGATGCATTTTCTCATCCGAGCCCGTGCAATCACGGTGTTTCCCGGTGGATTTGGAACGTTGGACGAGCTTTTTGAGGCGCTGACCTTGATCCAGACAGAGCGGATGCAAAGAGTACCTGTGCTTCTGTTTGGAAAGCCGTTTTGGGACAGCATTTTGAATTGGGAAGCGCTTGCGGATGCGGGCACGATCAGTGAGGAGGACCTTGATCTGTTCACCTATGTTGAGACGGCAGAAGAGGCCGTTGCAGAGCTTGATCGCCAGACCCAGTAACTTGGTTATTGCGCCGCGAGCACTCCGAGACACTGCTGTGGCAGATCGGTCATGGTGTATTGACGGGGATGTTTTTTGCGCGGGCCGGGATCGGGCTTGCGGGCATTGGGATCGGGCGGTTCCAGCGCCTCTGTCACCCACCATTGCAAGGATTGGTCGCAGCCATCGCCACCCGAGCTAAGCCGAGCAACGGACGGCGATTGCGTTTCGCAATTCGGCGATCCGCTCGGGCATTTGAGGCGAACATGAAAATGATAGTGGTGACCCCAGTAGGGACGAATTTTCTGCAGCCATTTTCTATCCGAACGTTTGGCGGATTTGCACAATTCGATCTTGGCTGGTGGGGTGACGAAAATCCGGTCCACGCGCGGATCGCGCGCCGCCATTTCAAGGACCAGGGCATGGGCCTGTGTCCAGTTGCCGTTGACACTGCGTTGATCGGCGGACCGGATGGAGATCGAACTGATCGCCTCTCGATCGCGTCGGGACAGGTTCAGCCGTCGGGGCGGGAGCATCCAAATATCCGCGTCCAACCCCATTTGGTGAGATGCATGGCCGGAAATCATCGGGCCACCGCGGGGTTGGGTCATATCGCCAATGTAAAGCCCGTTCCATCCAGGGACTTCGGCGGCGACCTTGGCCGAAAGCTCGGTCAAATAGTCTACGAGTACGGGATGGCCCCAGTTGCGGTTGCGCGACAGCCGCATCGCCTGCCATGTCGCCCCCGTTTCCGGAAGGGCTGTGCCGCCAGCAAGACAGCCTCGGGAATAAAAGCCAATCGCCTGAGAGCTTTGCTGGGACCCAGTTGGAAAAGCCCCCAACAGGTCCTTGGCAAAGGGCTCAGCGGAGAGAGGTGAGGCAAGAAAAACGGCGCATAGGACGGCTTTCACCTGCTTCATGCGTAGGCCTCGTTTGATTGGACCCAGCCAAACAAAACCAGCCCGATGACAAACAACACAATGATCGGCGTGACGCCAAGTTGCTGACTGCCGGTGATGTCGGTGACGATCGCGATGGACAAGGGTGCGATAAAGGCCGTGGCCTTGCCCGCCAGTCCATAAAGTCCAAACCCTTCTGTGACGCGGTCCGGTTCCACCTGATCGACCAACATCGTGCGGGACGCGGCCTGCAGGACGCCACCGCCCGCACCAATCAACATCCCGTAAATGTAGAACATCTGATCCGGAAGTGATGATCCCTCGGCCAAGGGGATGAAGAGGAAGCTTGTCCGAGAAGTTGTGATGATCAAGATTGCAGTGATCATCAGAATAACGACGGACCAAACGATCACGCGCTTTGGTCCAAAGCGTTGATCTGCGTAGCCGCCCAGCCAACAGGCGATGGCCCCTGCGATCGCGGCAATAATACCGAAGATCCCGATTTGCGTTATTTCCCATTCTAGCACACCGCTCGCGTAGATACCGCCAAATGCGTACATTCCGTTTAGGGCATCACGGTAAAACATTGATGACCCAAGATAGGCAAAAAAGCTGGTGCGCTGTGGCAGGCCTTTGATTGTTTTCCAAAGCTCGGTCAGGGCAAGACGGAATTGCCCCTGTTCGTAGGGTTTTTGGATTTCGGGCACAAAGAGGAAGAATGGCGCGATGAAAACGACGAACCATAATGCGGTCAGTGGCCCGACGAAGCGTGTACCTTCAAATTCTTCTGCGTTGAGGCCAAAGGCCGGCTCAAACCCCAAATAGGTTAGGCCGTCGCCTCCTTGGGCAAAAAAGCCCATCATGACGATCAGGGCGAAAACGCCGCCTGCATAGCCAAAGCCCCAGCCCGCCCCGGAAATGCGCCCTATCTCAGAGCGTGGGGCAATATCGGGAAGAAAGGAACTGGCGAACAGGTGAAGCAACTCGTTCCCGATCAGGCCAATGGCAAAGAGTAATAAAATCCCTGTGGTGGATTGCATCTCTGGCACAGCGTACCAAAGAGACACTGATCCGATGATGTACATGACAGAAAAGATCGAAATCAGCCGTTTGCGCAGACCTGTGAAGTCTGCAAACACGCCAAGTACCGGTGCAGATAGTGCGATCAAAAGACCAGCGATTCCCGTCATGTAGCCCCATTGAGCTTGACCTTCCACCGGGTCCCCTACAACGGTGGACGTAAAATATGGTGCGAAAATGAATGTCACAAGGAGCGTGGAATGCGGCTGACTCGCCCAATCATAGGACATCCAGCCCCAAACCGTTTTTTTGTTTAATTCGACCATCATATCCCCCACTGCGCTCACTCTACTAGAGCGGGGTTCTGTCGATCAATCAAGCGCTAGCTCTCTGGTGGCCAGGTTCGTGACGCTTCGGCATCGATCCAGGCCTGTACCCAATCGGGTAAATCAGGGTTCCAATCGGGGGCATTCATCGCCTCGGCCACCTTTTGGGTCGGCACCAGACCGTTTTTATCGGTCACGGCGGATCGGTAGAGTGCGTTGGTGGCGGCCACATCCCCGCGCCAAATCGTTTGCACCAGATAGAAGAAACGTTCGTCGCGGCCTGCTGCGCGACACGTAATGCGTACTTTGTCGAACATGCGGATGCGTTGGCGATACCGCACTGACACTCCGGCCATGGTCATGGACCAGCCGTTCTTCAACAGGGCTTGGTTCCAGTTCACACGCTGCCCGAATGGCAGTCGGTTCAGATCAAGGATGGTAAGCGTCAGGCCGTTGTTGAGCTCGCCGAAGATATCAATGTCCCACGGCATGATGCGATGTGTGCTTTCATGCACCGCATCGAAGGGGAGTTTTTCCTGCCGACGGGCATGGAGCAGTGAAACGGATAAGCGAATAATAGGATACATGGGGCCTTCCCAGTTTGCCGTAAGGAAGCCGAATTGCGGTACAGCTGGCAAGGTTGACTTTGCGGAAGCCCATTGAGGGACTGTGCGGTTTGGGATAGCGCAGCTTCGTCAGGAGTTAGGGATGTCGGACGAAACACTTAGTATTATTGGAACGTTGCTGGATGTCCTGATCACGTTCATGATCGTGAAACTGGCGTTTAACTGGCTTGTCCGGTTCGATGTGTTGAATGAAAAGCATCCATCCGTCGCAAAGATTAAGGCAACGATCGCCGCCATCTTTGAACCTCTCTACCGACAAATCCGCAGAGTTGTGCCAGAGATCTGGGGGATCGACCCCTCGCCCTTTGTTGTGATCATTCTGCTGATCGGTTTGCGACAGGGCTTGCGTTACTTTTTCGGCTGAGAGCCCTGTTTTTCAATTTGTGAGGCGAGCTGTTCAAGCCGCTTTAGGACGTCTTCGCGGAAGGTGTCCGTGGCCAAATTTGCCTCTTCTGCATGGGCGTCCTGCATCGAGTTCACAATCAGACCAACGAGAAGGTTCAGGAAGGCAAAGGCGGTGATCAGAATGAAGGGGACAAAGAACAGCCAGGCCGTAGGGAACACCTCCATCACGGGGCGGACAATCCCCATGGACCAGCTTTCCAAGGTCATGATTTGGAACAACGAATAGGCCGAGCGCCCAACGGTGCCGAACCATTCGTCAAATTGGTCGCCGAAGAGTTTCGTGGCCATGACCGACCCGATGTAAAAAATCAGTCCCATGAGAATAAAAATCGACCCCATGCCCGGGAGCGCTTTGAAGAACCCCTCGACAACACGGCGCAGCGACGGCGCGATGGACACAACGCGAAGGACCCGTAAAATCCGCAACGCCCGTAAGACGGTGAGGCCAGAGTCGCTTGGCACGAAGGCAATGGCCACGAGCACAAAGTCGAAAATGTTCCAAGCGTCTTTGAAAAAGCGCCATCCCTTGGCGAACAGTTTCAAGCCGATTTCAACGACAAAAATGCCAAGGCAAATGCGATCCAACAGGATGATAAAACTGCCTGCACGCTCCATCAGGGGGTCGGATGTTTCCAGCCCCAGAACGATGGCGTTGAAAATGATGACGCCAAGAATCGTATACGTGACCGCCGGGCGTTCAAGCCAAGCGGATAGGCGCTGTCGTGTGTCAGATATTGCAGTCATGCCGCCGCTATATGGGCGGTGTTTCTTTCTGGAAAGCTAAAAGCTCAGAGGCCCGCTTTGATAAACGCGCGATCGCCCCAAAGCTCTTGCGTGCGCGCATCGCGACCACAGGCCTTGCGATAGCGCTTGTAAGCATTTGCCTTTGAGAGGGGGCCAAATCGGGTGATGATCACCGCATCTGACTTGTAATAGTCCTGATGATAGTCGCCCACTTTGTAGAAGGTCGAGGATGGTGCGACCTCTGTCACAATCGGGTCAGGCAAAATGCCAAGCTGTTCGTAGCGGCTCAGAACCGATTTGGCTGCGCGTTCCTGTTCCGGGGTCGCTGTGTAAATCGCCGTGGAATACGTAAACCCGCGGTCGCAAAACTGCCCGCCTGCATCGGTTGGATCAATGCTGCGCACGAACCCATCTACGAGGTCCTCGTAACTGACAATTTCCGGGTCAAAGGTGATCATCACAGCCTCGCGGTGGTCGCCATAGCTGCGATAGGTCGGGTCCTCTTTGGTGCCGCCTGTCAGCCCAGAGACAACGTCGATTACCCCGTCCACCGGTTCGAAATCAGATTCGACGCACCAAAAACAACCGCCTGCAAAAACAGCCGTCTGAGTATCTGCCTTCGCCGCGGCCGCAGGCAGAAGCGCCGCAAGCATAATAGTCAAAATACGCATGATCACCTCGTTTGGTGGGCTCGGTGCCGTGTTCCGACTTCACTTGCAACCAACTAAAATGTGAAGAATGATTGGGCCATGGATACCCAAACGACCCACAGCGCAGAGGACGACCCGCGCAACGAGGCGCTTCAGATTTACGTTGATGGGGTGTTGAAACCCAAGGCCCAAGCCATGGTGTCGGTCTATGACAGTGGTTTCATGCTGGGCGATGGCGTTTGGGAGGGTGTTCGCCTGTATGATGGTCAATGGGCCTTTCTCGACGCGCATTTGGATCGTCTGTTTGAGGCGGCCAAGGCGATTGACCTTGATATCGGGATGACGCGAGCGGCTTTGACCGCCGCTTTGGTGGACACGCAGAAAGCCAATGCTATGCACACCGATGCCCACGCCCGAATCATGGTGACGCGCGGGGTCAAAGTGCGCCCGTTTCAGCATCCAAGCCTGTCGCGTTCGGGGCCGACCGTTGTGATGATCGTGGAGCATTCGAAACCGGCCTTGGGCCGCCCTATACGCCTTGCCACAGTGCCCCATATTCGGGGCCTGCCCATGAGCCAGGATCCAAAGCTGAATTCGCATTCGAAACTGAATTGTGTGCTGGCCTGTGTGGCGGCGGAAAAGGCCGGCGCCGATGAGGCGCTGATGCTTGATGTGCATGGTTTTGTGAACACGACCAATGCCTGCAACTTTTTCATTGTTCGGCGGGGGGAGGTTTGGACCTCGACCGGGGATTATTGCATGAACGGGATCACGCGGGGGCATGTGATTGACCTTTGTCGGTCAGACGGCATCCCGGTTTTAGAGAAGAATTTTTCGCTCACTGAGGCCTATAGCGCCGAAGAGGCGTTTCTGACGGGCACGTTTGGAGCGCAAACGCCCGTTGGTGAAATTGATGGGCGGATGATCGGTGACGGGGCGCTGGGCCCGGTTACCGCGCGCATTCGGGAGCTATATAAGGAGCTAATCCGGAGAGAGGTTTCAGCTTGAAGTTGGCGGTTTGGTCGGGGCCGAGGAACCTGTCCACGGCATTGATGTACAGTTTTGCGAACCGGCCCGACTGTGTCGCAACGGATGAGCCGTTTTATGCAGCCTTTCTTGACCAAACTGGGTTGGATCATCCCATGGCGGAGGAGGTAAAGCGTGCGCAAGCCACGGATGCGGATGCCGTCGCTTCGGCCTTGGCAGGGCCTGTGCCCGATGGTGCTGCGCTTTGGTATCAGAAACATATGTGTCATCACATGGTGCCTGATTTTCCGTTGGGGTGGATGGCAAGCTGTCGTCATCTGTTTTTGATCCGTCACCCTGCCCGGGTCATTGCAAGTTATGTCGCCAAACGGGACACGGTGCGCGTTGACGACATCGGTGTGCGCCAGCAGCTGCGCTTGTATTCCCATTGTCAGTCTCTGGGACAAACCCCGCTGGTCGTGGCGGCGGAGGATATTCGTGGCAACCCTAATGCGATGTTGCGGGCTGTATGCGCGGCCTTGGGTATTGCCTTTTATCCCGAAATGTTGCGTTGGCCGGCAGGCCCCAAACCGTATGACGGGGTTTGGGCGCAGCATTGGTACGGAGCCGTTCATCAAAGCACCGGTTTTGCCGAAGCCGAAGGTCCCGTACCGGACCTTTCAGGTGTAGAGCGAGACATACTGGCAGAGGCGATGCCGTATTATCAGGCGCTCGCCGACAAGGCCCTAACCCCTGCGGCGGTCACGCGCGGCGAGCAGTTTTAGGCGCAGCGCATTGATTTTGATGAAGCCTTCGGCGTCTTTCTGGTCATAAGCGCCTGCATCGTCCTCGAAGGTGACGTGCTGTTCAGAATAGAGGCTGTCGTCAGACCAGCGCCCCACCACGTCCGCCGACCCTTTATAAAGTTTGATCCGAACTGTGCCGTTGACATGGGTCTGACTTGTGTCGATCGCAGCCTGCAGCATCTCGCGTTCGGGGCTGAACCAATAGCCGTTGTAAATCAGCTCGGCATAGCGGGGCATCAATTCATCTTTGAGATGCGCAGCACCGCGATCGAGCGTGATACTTTCGATGCCGCGATGCGCCGCCAGAAGAACCGTGCCGCCGGGTGTTTCATAAATGCCGCGGGATTTCATGCCGACATAGCGCCCTTCGACCAGGTCCAATCGGCCTACGCCGTGCTTGCCGCCGTATTCGTTGAGGGCTGTTAGAAGAGTTGCGGGTGACATCCCCTCCCCATTGATGGCAACGGGATCGCCCTTTTCGAAAGTGATTTCGATATATTCCGGCGTGTCCGGGGCCTCTTCAGGATGGGTCGTGCGCTGGTAAACATAGTCCGGCGCGGGCTCTGCCGGATCCTCGAGCACTTTTCCTTCCGAGGAGGTATGCAACAGATTGGCGTCCACGCTAAAGGGCGCTTCGCCCCGCTTGTCTTTTGCGATTGGGATTTGATGCTCTTCAGCGAAGGCCAGTAATTTGGTTCGGCTGGAGAGGTCCCATTCCCGCCATGGGGCGATGACCTTGATCTCCGGGTTCAAGGCATAGGCCGACAGCTCAAACCGGACCTGATCGTTTCCTTTGCCCGTCGCGCCATGGGCGACGGCATCTGCGCCGCTGGCTTCGGCAATCTCGACAAGATGCTTGGAGATCAGGGGGCGCGCAATCGAGGTGCCCAGAAGGTAAAGCCCCTCATAGACGGCATTCGCCCGAAACATGGGGAAGACAAAATCGCGCACGAACTCTTCGCGAACATCAACGATATGGATGTTTTCGGGTTTGATGCCCAAAAGCTCTGCTTTTTTGCGGGCCGGTTCCAGCTCTTCGCCTTGACCGAGATCGGCAGTGAAGGTCACGACCTCGCATCCATATTCAGTTTGAAGCCATTTCAGAATGATGGATGTGTCGAGGCCACCTGAATAGGCGAGAACAACTTTTTTGGGCGCTGACATATGAACTCCGCAGACATGGGGTTTGCGCGGCTTTAGAAGGTAACTATCGGCTGGGCAAGACAGGGCTCTGCCGCAAGACTGAGGGACCCCAATATGGTTAAGCTTGCGTTAACGGATTTTGGCGGCGATGGGCCGGCACCACGGCTGGTTTTGTTGCATGGGCTTTTGGGAACCGCGCGGAACCTTGCGGTGGTGGCCCGGGCGTTTACGCCGACGAGACATGTGGTCGGGTTTGATATGCGAAACCACGGTGCCAGCGATTGGGCAGAGACAAATAGCTATGAGGATATGGCCGCGGACGTGGCAGACGCGTTGTCGCATTTGGACGGGCCATATGACCTGCTGGGTCATTCGATGGGTGGGAAAACAGCCATGTATGGCGTTCTTTCAGGGCTTTTTGCGCCGCGCAAAACCGTGATCGGGGATATCGCGCCGGTCACCTATGACCACACTCAAGCGCTCACGATCGAGGCGATGCTCGCGTTGGACCTCTCGGACTTTGATCGCCGAGGCACATTGGCCACGAGGCTCAGCAATGATCTTGATGATACAATGGTTGGGCCTTTTTTGGCACAATCCGCAGACCTTGGAGAGACCCCGCGCTGGCGACACAACTTGCCCGTTCTTTTGAGCGAGATGGATAAGATCATCGGCTTTCCACCTGTATCGGCACGGTATGATGGCCCTGTTTTGGTGGTGGCCGGTGGGGCCTCGCATTATGTTGAGGCGGGCAAAGTACATCAGTTTTTCCCAAATGCGGATGTTTGCACGATCGACGGTGCAGGTCATTGGGTCCACGCCGAAGCGCCGAAAGCGTTTAACACACTGGTTGCCGAGTTTTTGGCGGGTTAATCGGCCTCCCGAAGGGCCGTTTGAGACGCCTGAAATGCCTCTGACAACTGGGCGGCAAGATCGCCCGCGACTTGACCTGATTTGGCGTCGGTTTCCGCAGTGGCACAAAGTTCAGCAAGCTGTTGCAGGCCAAGATTGGCCGCGGACCCTTTGATGAAATGGCAGGTGCTTGCGACCTCTTCTGCCGAATTGGCCTCGCTGAGCTGACTGAGCGCCTCTTCAATCTCGGCCACAAAAACCGGCAGTAACTCCGCGAAACCCTCTTCGCCGAAATCCTCTTTAAGTTCATTCACTCGGGACCAATCGATCACAGCGCACCTCGTAAGATTGCAGGAAGAAGCGGACCAAAGCCCTGATAATGGATCGCCAAAAGCACCATGGCGTTGGTGTTGGCCGTGGCGACATCGTTGATTTCACCTGTTTTTTCAAAGATGCCTGACCGCCACCCGCGCTCGGCATGTTGGGTCACGCCGACATGATCGACCAATTTTTGGGTGTACTCCGATTGATAAAGCGCATGCCAGCCAAACGCGGCTTTCGTCGAAACCGTAGCCAAGTCAGGATATGGAATGGCGGCAGGGCTGATTGGCATCCATTCCTCCCCATTGGCGAAGGCGGAATAGTACAAAAAGTAGGGATCGCGGTCGACATTGTCCTCGGATACTGCCGTGAGTTGGCCCGTGCGCTCTGCCCGGCGTTCTTGTGCCCGGTAGAGCGCCGCGGCCACTTGGGCGGTTTCGGGATCAAAACCAAACTCCAACGCAGTCAAAAGATAAGGTTCTGATAAAGTGTAATTGGACCCGTTTGAGTTTTCCTTGTCCCGCCGATCCACCAAAAGTTCGATCCCCTCAATCTCGACGTTTTGCGCCTGATAGCGCCAATCCGCGGCCCGCGCCGGGTTGAGCCCCAAAAGGGCAATGCCGCGTGCGGCGTATTCCTCATATCCAAGACGCCCCTCTTGTAGGTCAACCAAAGCGCCAGAGGGGTCGCGCGATGCGCCCCAAAGCTCCCCGTCGCGGACAAGGCGATTGACGTTCCAGCGGGTTTCGATCGTGGCAACTTCATCGGCGAAATCAGGAAATTGCTTTGCAGTCGCCTTGAGCGCAACGGTCAGACGCGCAATGTCCAAAGCCGACCAGCCCAGCCCGGTTGGGGCAGGTGTGTTGTTATAGAAGGTCATTTCGAGGGACGTGGTGTTATACACTTTGTTGGGTAACTGGCCGTCCACAAGGGGCAGCGCGATCAAGGCCGCGAGGACGCGTTGAATGCGTTGTCGCGTTTCATCATAGGAAATAAGCTGCAAGCGATAGGCGGCGAGGATCGCAACGAGGTACGAGCCTTGGTCCCACATGGTGCCGCTCGGGAATGTCTCCACCGAGTTGGACAATCCGGTCTCAGGATTTGTGAAGCTTTCGAAATAGGTCCATGCGGTTCGCGCAGCGGTCATCTGTACCTCCGTTAAAACATTGGGCAAGGCGAGCTCTGGTGCGCCGGCATTGGCGACAACAACCAGCGGGTCGGACCGTCCAAAGCCCACAAAGGTGAATGTGTTCAGGCGATCCCGCGCCTCGATCCAAGTGATCAGCATGGCCGCCAGCAGTAGCCCGGTCACGATGGAGAAATGTTCGACAAGTTTGCGGAACGGACTGAAGTTCATGCTGTAACCCCGTTTTCAATGCGGTTCTTGACGTCGAATGCGCTGGGTGGCCGCCAAAGTGCGGCGCTGACCAGCGAGGACATCGCCAAAGCGTTGTAGATCGCCCAAAGCCCGTTGATGATCAGGAAATCCACGCTGTGGACTGGGTCCGGCCCAAAAACGGTCAGCAAACCAAATCCAAACGCAATCGGCGTAAGCGCGATGATGAAAAGGTGAAAGAGCACCGGGCGCAGGGTTCCGGCGGATCCGGCGGTTTTCGGTGTGACTTTGAATTTGATTTCCCGCCCCAAAAGCACGAACCAAATGGCGCGGAGCACAAGGGGAGTGATGGCGAGGTCCATGCGCCGGGATGGGGCAACATATAGCCCCCAAGTGCCAAGGCAGACCGCGAGTTCATGGGCAATCAGAAAAGGTAGAAAATGCCAGAAGAAGTCATTCGTGTCTGCGCCCACCGGACTGAGGCCGGTGAACAGACCAACGAGCGGGGCAATGAGAAAGATGAACTTCCATAACGCGGCAACATAGGACCAAAAGGTGGCCGCATAGTGGAGGCGCCGCGCAAGCGACAAGCCACCCGAAAAAAGCGGGTTATCGTTCCACAGAATATCAAGCGAGCCGCCTGCATATTTGAAACGCTGTATCGCCCAGCTTTGGATGTCTTGAGGCGACAACATCTTGGTTAAGACTTGAGGATGGTAAACCGCCTTCCAGACGCGATCCCTTGACCGCTGCAGGACGAGTGATGTGTAAATGTCTTCGGAGACGTGAAATTTATAAGGCGTCAGCTCTGTTCCGTAAGACAGATTGCGTGCGACGCGTTGTTCGAGATCCGATTGGGACCGCAGAGCTGGGTCCGAACAGAGCGACCGCGCCTTTGCCTCGACCGTTGTGGAAAAGTCCAAAAGGGCGGAGTGAAGAATGGCGCTGCGGCGGTGAATAGAACCCGCACCACAACAAAAACTTGCATTGGCCCGGTTTCGCCGCCGTTGAATGACATCGTAAAAGAGTGTGGGGTCGCTGCCGTAAGGGTCGAAACCCACGCGCCAAGAGCGAAGGCAGGGTTGCAATGCCGCGTTCAATCGCCCTTCGGAAAAGCCGAACAGGTCCGCAAGCCACGCGCCAAAGGGACGCCCTTGGGGAAGATCGTAAAACCATTGCGGGGTTTGAACCCAGGCCACATCGGGGTCCCGGAAATATCCAAGCGTTTCCACCAGAAGATTGGGAAAAGGACGCGTGTCACTGTCGAGGATGACCATGAAATCGCCCGAGGTTTGCGACATCCCGTTTCGCAAATTGCCCGCCTTGTAGCCATGGTTCGACGGCCGCGTGATATAGGTAACCCTCTCTTCTTCGGCGACGCGTTTCATCTCGTCCCGGCGCCCATCATCAAGAACAAAAACCTCTATTGTGATGTCGTTGGGATAGCGCAGCGCCTTGGCATCAATAATGGACAGGCGGGTCAGTTCCGGCTCTTCATTATAGGTGGGAAGAAAGACATCCACCGTGATCCGACGATCGGGATCGGTGGGGTTTTGAACCTCTGACAGAAACTCAGGTGGTTTTTGCCGCGGGGTGTCAGCAATCGACCAAAGGTTGTGCACAAAGAGCACCAGCCCAACATAGGCCAGCGTCTCGGCGGTTGCGACGGGGACCGACAGCCAGAGCGCGTCGTAATTGAGCGAGCTGGTCCAACGCCAGTGCAGGTACCAAGCACCTAGCGCAAGTGCGGTGATCGCCATGATCTGCCACAACCCTTCCCGCCATTTTCGGTGCGGTAACGGCGCAGGTGGCGTACGCGTTTCAAACGCGTCGAAATAGAAAGAAGGCCCCTTTGTCATGGAGGCGTTGTGCAAGAGCGGCGCTTAACGGTCAGTTACTGGATTCATGGAATTTTCGTTATGACTTGATTAATGAATTTAGCTGCACAAAGCGGCTATGGCCCACACGCTTCGCCACGCGGCATCGTCCGCAGAACAAAAGGTATTGGTTGTTGATGATAGTGCCGCTCAGCGCATGCTGACGGCTGGCCATCTGAAAAAATGGGGCTTCGATGTATCGCTTGCCTCTGATGGGCAAGAGGCGCTGGCTGCACTGCGACAACACTCGTTCGATATTGTGATTAGCGATTGGATGATGCCCATTATGGATGGGATTGATCTGTGTCGGCGTTTCAGATCTGACGATCAAGACATCTACACCTATTTTATTCTGGTGACCTCCAAGTCTGAAAAGGCCGAAATCGCCGAGGGGCTGGAAGCGGGCGCAGATGATTTTTTGACCAAGCCGTTCCATGCGGACGAATTGCGCGCGCGGCTTCATGCAGGGTTGCGGATCGTAGCCATGGATCAGGAGATCAAGTCGAAGACGCGCGAAGTTACCCAAGCCTATGACGACCTAAAGGTAATTCACGCAGAGATCAGTCGTGACCTCAAAGAGGCGGGCGACCTGCAACAAAGCCTTTTGCCAGAGCGGCAAACGCGGTTCGCAAACGGGGGCATGTCGTTTTTCCTAGAAAGCTGCGGCCATGTTGGTGGCGATCTTGTGGGTCGCTACTGGGTGTCGGACAAGCGTGCCGTTGTTTATTCGATTGATGTCTCGGGGCACGGGATTTCGTCTGCGTTGCTCACTGCAAGATTGGCAGCGCAGTTGAACGCCTCGGATCGGCGGCAACATGTGGGGTTCAAGCAGCTTTCTGACGGCTGTTTCGCACCGCGTGCGCCCGCGGAAATTGCCACTGTTTTAAACGAACGGATGCTTGGTGAGTTGGATACCGAGCATTACTTCACGATGGCGTTGATTGATATTGATGTCACGACCCGGGAAGGGGCGTTCGTGCAGGCCGGTCATCCTGCGCCGCTGGTGCTGAACTCAAACGGGCCGTCTCGGCTTGTGGGGGAGGGCGGACCGCCTGTCGGCCTGATCGATGGGATGGTGTTCGAGGATTGCCCGATCAGTTTGGCACCGGCCTCCGCGTTCTTGATGTATTCTGACGGTCTGGTCGAAGCGGAAAATCCCAATGGCGATCAATTCGGCGAAGAGGCGTTGCTGAAAGCGGCGAGCTGCTGTTCACCGCTCGACCGGGAGGTCATTGATGATCTTATTTGGGAGGTCAAAGCCTTTGCAAAGGGACGCGCGCTGGCCGATGATATTTCTGCGGCCATGCTGTCCTTTGATCCTTAGCCGCCTGCGACGCTCAACCATTGCTGAAGAAAGGTACGATCGCCGGAAATGTCTAGCAGATCGAGCGCAGCGGACGCATCTGCCCAGATCACGGAATGCCCAGGTTCGGACGGTGGGCCAAGTTCACGCGTGGCATGCGCAATATAGATGATACAGACTTTGCGCGCCCACAGATCGTATTCGGGCATGTAGGCGTAGCGCTGATACGCGCCAAGGCGCAGCGGTTCGCTGATGCGCCATCCAGTTTCCTCCATAACCTCGCGATGGAGTGCACGCACCGGGCTTTCACCGGGATCGACACCACCGCCTGGGAGTTGAATCTCCGGTCCCGGGTCTGCCTGTTCTGTTAGCAAGAACGCGCCGTTTCGCTCTATTATGGCATAGACGCCGATGCGGTTACGGTAGGCTTGACCGGGTTTTCGGGGCTCTCCAAATCGGCGCATCGTGCAACTCTTCGATAAATGATGGCCGGGGTTTGCCCCGACGGCTTGGTGTCACTATGTGGGGGGAACACTAAGGACGCAAGTATGACCGAAGAGACTTGGGACGACACCGTTCTTCCCTTTCAGTTGAATAATGCCGACATCAGAGGGCGGGTTGCGCGCCTCGATGGGGCACTGAACACAATCTTGAAGCAGCACGATTATCCGATGGAGGTCGCGGGGCAGGTTGCAGAGGCGGCTATGCTCACGGCGATGATTGGTCAGACGATTAAGTTGCGCTGGAAACTCTCGTTGCAAGTTCGCGGCGACGGACCGTTGCGGCTGGTCGCCACCGATTATTACGGACCGGAAAAAGAGGGTGCGCCTGCAAAGATCAGAGCTTATGCAAGTTTCGATGCAGACCGCCTACATTCCGAGCCGGGCACAGCCTTTGAGAAAATCGGCAAGGGGATGTTTGCTATTTTGATCGACCAAGGGGCCGATATGGTGCCCTATCAGGGGATCACACCATTGGCGGGTGGGTCGCTGTCGGCATGTGCATCGACCTATTTTGCGCAGTCAGAACAGTTGCCGACCCATTTTCAGGTCAGTGTTGGCCTTTCTGGCGGACCAGATGAGCCCTCTCACTGGCGGGGTGGTGGGATCATGATCCAACATATGCCGAAAGCCGGGGAACATGTCGCCCAGACGGATGCCGCCGCTGCGGGTGATCTTTTGCAGGCACATGATCTTTTGTCCGACGATATGGCAGAAGATTGGAACCGGGGTGTCACGCTGTTGGATACGGTCGAGGACATGGAACTGGTCGGCCCGCATGTAACACCTGCGCGTTTGCTCTTTCGTCTTTTTCACGAGGAAAATCCAACCGTAGGCGAGCAGCAGCCCGTTGTCTTTGGGTGTTCCTGTTCGCCACGTAAGGTCGAAAATACAATGTCTATCTATTCCGAACGGGATATAGAGAAGATGACAAACGAAGAGGGCGAAGTCACGGCCGACTGTCAATTCTGCGGAGCGCATTACAGTTTCGATCCAAAGGAGTTGGGGCAAAAGCCGTATGCAGCGAAATATGGAACTGACGGCTAGACTTCCCTTTAGGCTGCGCTCGGGCGTAAGGGAAACAACAGATTTTGATCTGAACCCTGAAATGCGGCCAAAGAACAGGCCGCTGAAACCCGCTGCGGTTCTGATCCCTTTGATGGCGGCTGAAGGGTCTTGGGACGTGATCCTGACCCGCCGCAGCGCCGAACTTGCCGATCATCCCGGGCAAATTGCTTTTCCGGGCGGCAAGGTCGATGCGGGCGATGGGACGGCGCTGAATGCCGCTTTGCGAGAAGCGCGCGAAGAAATTGGTCTGCCCAGTGCGTTGGTCCATGTCATCGGTGATCTGCCCCGTCATGAAACCGTGACGGGATATTCTGTGACACCCTATGTGGGTGTGGTCACAAGTGGTTTTGTGCCGCGCGCCGAAGCGGGAGAAGTGGATGAGGTCTTTCGCGTGCCCATCCATCATTTGATCCGGGCCGAGAACTTTTCGATCCAATCCCGGATTTGGATGGGGACAAAACGCAGTTATTACACTGTTCCCTTTGGCCCTTATTATATTTGGGGTGCGACGGCGCGTATGCTGCGGAACCTGTGTGACAGTATGGACCCGGTGCATGATTGACGCGCCCTTCCTGCGGCTGAAAGAAACCCGGCAGGTTTTTGAAGCTTTCCCGACGGAACATCTGTATTTTGTGGGCGGATGTGTGCGCAACCAGTTATTGGGCGTCGAGGTTTCCGATTTGGACTTGTCCACCGATTTGCACCCCAAAGATGTTCTGATTGCTGCAGAGCGCGCGGGGATCCGAGCCATTCCAACCGGGATAGACCACGGCACCGTGACGCTAGTTGTGGGTCGGGTCACCTTTGAGGTGACCACATTTCGCCGGGATGTAGAGACGGACGGTAGGCGCGCCGTGGTAGCCTTTGCGGATCGGCTGGAGGATGACGCGCAACGCCGCGATTTTACGATGAACGCGCTCTATTTGGATGGCTCGGGCAAGCTTTTTGATCCGACCAATGGCATAGAGGATCTGAAGGCCGGTCGCGTGAGGTTCATTGGCAATGCGAGCGAACGGATTAAGGAAGATGCCTTGCGCATTCTGCGATTTTTTCGCTTCCATGCTTGGTATGGCCGCGGCGAGATGGATGCACATGGTGTGTCGGCGTCTCAAAAAGATGTGGATTTGATCGATACTCTGTCCCGCGAACGGGTCGGTGCCGAGATGCTGCGCCTGCTTGGGGCGCCAGATCCAACAGATGTTGTGACCGAGATGGACAGGATTGGCGCATTGGGGCGCGTGGTGCCCGGTGCGTCGCTGAGAGCATTCCGGGATGGTGCCATCTGGTCGGATGATCCCCTCTATCGATTGGCGCTGTTGCAAGGTGACGGTGAAGACGCGGCGCTGCGCCTGTCCAAAGCGCAAGCTCAGGCTTTGCGGAGGATCAAGTCGGCGGCAAGCAGTCGCGATAGTGTCGCAAGTTTAGGGTATCGCCTTGGGGTGGATGAGGGGATGTCCGCCGCACTTTTGCGGTCAGCCTTTGCGGCGCGGATGCCATCTGTGACGCTGCAGGAGGAGGTCACGTTTGGCGCGGGTCAGACCTTTACCTTGGTAGCGAATGACCTGATGGATGCGGTGTCCGGTCCGGCGCTGGGACAAGCGCTGCGTGATGCCGAAGCGCTTTGGATTGAAAGCGGGTTCGAGTTTACAGCAGATGAGTTGCGGGCCAAAGTACTGGCGGATCATGCAAAGCTATCTGATTGATCGGCTGGGCCATCGCGGCGATGGGGTGATCGACACAAGTGATGGGCCGATTTTTGCACCATATGTTCTGCCGGGCGAAACGATCACAGGGACCTTAGAGGGTGATCGCCTGATAGGTGTTCGCGTTCAAGAGCCAAGCGCCGATCGGATCAAAGCGCCGTGTTCGCATTTTAAGACCTGTGGCGGTTGTGTGATGCAGCACGCATCCGAAGGCCTGCAAAGAGCGTGGCGCGTCCGTCAGATCGAAGAGCCGTTGCGCCAGGTCGGGATCGAAGCCGAGGTGTCAAAGGTGCATATGGTCAGCGCCGCATCGCGGCGGCGCGCCGGTTTCAAAGGGCGTCGCAGCAAGTCCAGCGGGCAGGTCTGTTTCAGTCGGGTCGCATCCCACGATCTGATTGATGTCACGGGATGCAGCATCCTTAGCCCCGCCTTGTCGGATGCCCTTCCCATTTTACGAGAGATTGTGGCGGTGGCGGCTACCCGCAAGAGTACGGTATCGCTGCAGGTCACAGAGGTGGAAAGCGGCCTCGACGTCGCCGTCGAAGATGCCAAAGAGCTGTCACCAGCCGAAGTTCAACAGCTGGCCTCTCTATCCGGTGTAACGCGTTTGACGTGGAACGGTGAGACTTTGTTCCAGAAAGAGCGACCCGTGCTGAGGCTTGGCGATGATTTGGTGCCGTTGCCCCCCGGTGCATTCCTGCAGGCCAGCCGAGAGGGCGAGGCTGCGATGATCGATTTTGTGAAAACCGCCGTTGCGGGTGCAGGATATGTTGCCGATCTTTTTGCGGGTTGTGGGACGTTTGCCCTGAACCTGGCACGGGACGCGCAGGTTGATGCGTTTGAAAGCGATAGGGATGCGGTTTCCGCTTTGGTCAGCGGCTGGTCCAATGGTCGAGGGATGAAAGCGGTTGTCGCAAAACAGCATGATCTCTTTCGCTCTCCGCTTTCTGCGGGTGATTTAAAACGGTATGATGCCGTAGTTTTGGATCCGCCGCGCGCAGGCGCTGCTGCGCAAATATCGGAAATTGCCAAGAGCAAGCTAGAGCGCGTCGTGTATATTTCGTGTAATCCTGCGAGCTATGCCCGAGATGCCGCGCTTCTTGTTGGGGCTGGTTTTCACCTGTCCAGCCTAGAGGCCGTGGACCAGTTTCGCTGGAGCCGCCATGTCGAGCTACAGTCGGTGTTCACGCGTTAAGTGCGTCGTAGGCGCGAGAGGATAAACGCAACACCAATAGTCAGCGCGGCCATGACCGCCGCAGTTCCGGCCGTTGTGCCGTAGAACACAAACCGTTCGCTCAGTTCCATATTGTTCAGAAACGGATATGGCAGGCCCTCTGTGACGGTGCCGGACGGGAAAGTATTGCGGGGTTTGATGTAGAGTTCAATCAAGGCAACATAGCTGATGATAATACCTGCGAGCCAAGCAAGTCCCGCTTTGATCTTTTTCCACGCGCCAAAGAAGAAAAACGCATCGATCCACATCAGGATCTCCGCGGTCAGGTGGAGGTAGTATTCGCGCCACCAGACGATTGGACCGTTGGAGTTCACAAGGGCAGGGTCCTCGAAATAAAGACGCCAATAAAGGAACACGACAAGGATATTGAGGACGATCACCATCGAGACGAAACCGTCGAACCGTTTCGCCGTCAGGTTATACGATCGGGCCAGCATGAGCAGAGCGACAAGGAAACTGCCGTAGAAGCCCCAAAGCGTCAGGAATTTTGAGCGGAAGATGAAATTCGGGGGATCGGTTAACAGTGGTTCAACAAAGAAAAAGATCGCAATCAATGCGACGATGATCCGGTAAGCCCGAACGCCAGTTGTATATTCCATGCAGCCCTCCCAAACTGTGGGGACACTGACGAAAGGGTGCAACAAGGTCCAGATTGTCGTTGCGTCCAAAGCGTGTGAATACGCGATGCGAGTGTTGGCCTATCGCACGATCTAGGCTCAAAAAATCTTTGGAAACGCCGTCAGACCGCTTAAGATGCGGCAAGGAAAAGGGAGCAGGATATGTTTCGGGCAGTCATTTTGGTGGCAAGTTTTGCTGTGGCCACTGGAATTCTATTTTCTGGCGATATGAAAGTGCATGCGCAGACAGAACAAGGGTTTCAGTCTTGGGTCTCGCAATTCAAATCTCGGGCAGCGGCCAATGGGATCAGTGCAGAGACCTATGATCGGGCTTTCGCAGGTGCGCGTTTGAACATGAGTGTGATTGAGGCCAGCAATTACCAGCCGGAATTCACGCGGCAGTTGTGGGAATATCTGGACGCTGCCGCCTCTGACACGCGGGTCAGAAATGGCAAAGACAAATTCTTTGATCAGCGGAGCACGTTGACCGATCTAGAGAAACGCTATGGCGTGGATGCGCCTGTTATTGTCGCCATTTGGGGCATCGAGAGCGCCTATGGCGAAAACATGGGAAGCATTAACGTCATCGAGGCGTTGGCAACACTGGCTTATGAAGGGCGCCGCAAAAACTTTGGCGAACAGCAGCTTTTGGAAGCGCTGCGCATTAGTCAACGCGGAGATATTTCGGCGGATCGCATGAATGGGTCATGGGCGGGCGCTATGGGTCACACACAATTCATTCCAACCAGCTATCAGGCTTATGCGCAGGACTATAATGGCGATGGGCGGCGTGATGTATGGAACCCGCGTGACCCCCGTGATGCTTTGGCATCGACGGCAAATTACCTCAAAGAGTTTGGGTGGCAGCTTGGTCGTCCTTGGGGTCTGGAGGTGCAAGTGCCATCCGGTTTTAACTATGGAGCGGCCAATCAGGACAACCGCCAACCGGTCGACTATTGGAATGAGCGGGGCGTGCGCACCATGGATGGTCAACCGATCCCCAATCATGGCCGGGCCGCCGTGATTACGCCAGCGGGGGCAAAAGGGCCCGCCTTTGTGGTCTACAACAATTTCTACGTGATCAAGCGCTATAACAATGCAACTTCATATGCGATTGCGGTTGGTCATTTGTCTGACCGCATTTCAGGTGGGAAGCCGTTCCAAGCGGTGTGGCCGCGCGGCGAACAGGCCCTGAGTTTTTCTGAAAAAAAGGAAATGCAGCGGCGCCTGACGCGCAAAGGTTTTGACACTGAGGGCGTCGACGGGGTGATCGGGCCAAACACGATCGCAGCTATCAAAGCGTATCAGCGATCTATTGGCGTCGAAGATGACGGTTTCCCGTCAAAGAACCTTTTGCAAACGTTGCGGTAGAAGACACCATGTTTCGGTTTGCGCTTGTTCTTTGCCTGATTTCCTCGCCTGCGCTGGCAGGTCTTGAGGTCAGGTTTTTGGAGGGCGCGCCGAAGGATCGTATTGTTGTGGCCAATGTGGGGTCATGCGCGGTTGAGAACGCAAGTTTGGAAATTGATTTCTCCAAAAGTGAGGGGCGATTGATTTTCGACACAACCAGTGAAGGTGCCGGGGTCGAAGTGTTTCAGCCCGTTGAAGTGGTCCATGGCGCAGAGGCCTTGTCAGAGACACCTGCAGTTGAAGACGGAGAGACGACTTTGACCCTGGCCATTTCCAGTTTGGCACCCGAAGCGCGCATCATTCTGACCATGGATATTGACGACACAATCGGAGAGCGTGAAATCACAGTGACCGAAGGCGAGTTCGCAGGCACGCATCTGGTGTATTATTCTGCGCATGGTAAAAGTTGGATGTATGTCCTGAACGCGGAAAACAGTGGTGTTGTCGGTGCTGCGGATTGTGCGACGAGCTAGTTTTTGAACGCGGCATGGTCGCCAAGCTGCGCGTTCAGTTCCCCTGATAACAGCCGAGCGTAATGATCTTCGATTGTGTCGGAGCCGAATTCAGGTGTGGCACCCGCGTCGTAGCGTTGGGCGTCGGCATCCCAAACCAGCATCGATTCGGTCCCGTAATAAAGACCTGTGCGGGCAAACTCTGCCCGGTCTTTGAAACGAGGGATAATCCTGCCGCAAAGGGTTAAAACTGAGACGATGGCACGCATGAGTGCGACAGGCATACCACGGACTTGAACCTTGCGGCCTAGCAGCCGCTCTAGCATTGCAGCCTGATCTTTGGGCGTGATAGCGGGACCCGGCCCACCGATGGGTAGTGTCCGTCTGATCGAGGAAGGCTCTGTCAATTTTTGAATAATGAACCGGGCAATGTCGCGGTCGCTGATTGGTTTGCAGGCCGTCAGGGTCCCATTGTCAAAAACAAGGAAGGGCTTGCCGGATTGGACACGCGCCACCTGACCAGAGAGCGATTTGAAAAAGGCGGTTGGGTGAATGATTGTCCAGTCGAGAGCTGACAGTTGCAGCTGTTTTTCAAAGGCGCGCTTTGCCTTTTGGAAAGTCAGTTTGGGTTTCTGGACGCAGATTGCGGACAAGAGAACAAAGCGTTTAGTGTCTGACGCTTTTGCGGCCTCCATCAAAGCAAGATTGGCGTCGTGGTCGACCGACCAAGCATCTTTGGGCGTACCGGATCGCGACGTGATACAGGAGATCACCGCATCGCACTCTGACAAAGCCGCCGCCACCTCGTCTCTATCGGAGAAGTTCACGACATGGGTTTCAATTGCGGGGCTGTCATCAGCAATGCTTTTCCTTCGGCCCAGGGCCCGCGTTGCAAAACCTTGATCCAGTAATTCCCGAACCACGGCGCGGCCAATGGTGCCCGTTGCCCCGGCCACGGCAACCCGCAGTTTGGTCATGCGTCCGCCCCCCAACCGTCCGACATCATTTCCCGAAGACGGCTTGCGGTCCGTTCAAACTCGAAATACCCTTCACCGGCGACGTAAAGTGCCTCGGGCTTGGCGGCTGCTGTTATGACGACGCGCGTTTTCGCCTCGTATAATGCGTCTACCAAAGTGACCAACCTTTTGGCCGCGTTGGCATTGTTCCGATCGAGTTTGGGTATCTCTGTGACGAAGAGAACACGAACGGCAGCGGCGATCATAAGGTAATCACCAGGGCCCAACGGTTGGTTACACAGTGCTTCGAAACTGGCGCGTGCCACCCCTCCGGAGAATTCTGGCAACGTAATTTCCCGGCCTTTGTTTTTCAGGGTGAGGGGGGCAACCGGACCTGTGATCAGGCTGACCCAGAGCGCCTCGGCCCTGGTCGCGTTGGCCGCATTTAGTGGTTGGAAATAAACTTGTTCCTTGCTCAGACGATGCTGACGGTAATCCGTTTCAGAGTCCAAGTTGTAGACCTGAAGCCGCTCTTCAATGAGTGAAATGAAGGGCAGGAAAAGATGCCGGTTCAGCCCGTTTTTGTAGAGGTCCGTTGGCGCGCGGTTCGAGGTTGACACAATGATGATCCCCGCCCCGAAGAGTTTTTCAAACAGTCGCCCTACAATCATCGCGTCTGTGATGTCTGTAATTTGGATTTCATCAAAACAAAGCAGCTTGGCATTTTCGATCACTTTGGTCGCAGCGGGGGTGATTGCGTCGCTGACCCCTTGTTGGCGCGCCTCATGCATATCGTTATGGACTTGCTGCATGAACGCATGGAAATGCACGCGGCGCTTTCGCCTGATCTTTGAAGTCTCATAGAAGAGGTCCATCAGCATGGATTTTCCACGGCCAACCCCGCCAAACATATAGATGCCCTTGGGTGGTTTTGGAGGAACGCCAAACAACCCCGACCGCAGCCAGCCCGGTTTTGGGTTATAGTCGATCAAGTCGTCGTGGAGTTTGTCCAGCAATTCCAGCGCATGTTCTTGGGCTGGGTCCGCTGTCAGTATGCCTTTTGAAACACGATCAGCATATATTTGTGATGGTCTCACGCACAGCCTTTGATTTGACTTTCTCTCTGCAAACAGCGCCTATCAACGCAAGGCACGTCATTCAATGAGGGGATCGACATGACCGCAAAGCATCAAAACCTATTCACCCCTGTTCTGATTGGTGGATGTATTGTGATGCTGATCAGCTTTTCGATCCGGGCCTCCTTTGGAGTTTTTCAAATTCCAATCTCTGAAGAGTTCGGATGGCCGCGCGCAGAGTTCTCGCTCGCGATTGCGATACAAAACCTGTTCTGGGGGATCGGTCAGCCAATTTTTGGCGCGATCGCTGAGAGGTTTGGGGATCGGCGTGCAATCATCCTTGGCGCATTGGTTTATGCGCTTGGTCTTGCCCTGTCGGCCTTTGCAGTGACCCCGGGCGGTCATCAACTGTTGGAAATCTTGGTTGGGTTCGGCATCGCGGGCACGGGTTTTGGTGTCATTCTTGCCGTGGTTGGTCGGGCTGCCAGTGACGAGCACCGTCCTATGGCGATGGCGATTGCTACGGCGGCAGGCTCTGCCGGTCAGGTCGTGGGGCCGCCGGTGGCCGAATTCCTCTTGACCATGATGACGTGGCAAATGGTGTTTTTGGTTTTCGCGGGATCCATCATAGCAACCCTTGTCGTGTTGCCCTTTATGCGGTCACCCGAGGTTGCGAGCCGTGCCGAGTTGGAAGAGAGCATGGGACAAATCCTGATTAAGGCGTTTAAGGATCCAAGCTATACGCTGATCTTTCTGGGTTTCTTTTCCTGCGGGTATCAGCTGGCGTTCGTGACGGCCCATTTTCCGGCGATGGTGACCGATTTTTGCAGTCAAATAGCGCCCGGAAGCCTGCTGCATAATGTGGGGATCACAACCACCTCTGCTCTGGGCGCTTTGGCGATTTCGGTCATCGGTCTGGCGAATATCGGAGGGACGTTGCTGGCAGGATATTTGGGGAAACGCTTTTCCAAAAAGTACCTTCTGGCCGGGATTTACTTTGCACGCACTATCGTCGCGGCGTTGTTCATCATGTTCCCGATCACACCTGTGAGCGTTTTGGTGTTTTCAGTTGCGATGGGGTCACTCTGGTTGGCCACTGTACCGCTGACATCGGGGCTTGTGGCCTATATCTATGGGTTGCGTTACATGGGCACGCTCTATGGGATTGTGTTTTTCAGCCACCAACTGGGGTCCTTCCTTGGCGTCTGGCTGGGTGGCACACTTTTCGACCTGAATGGCAATTACACGCTGGTTTGGTGGATCGGTGTGGGAGTGGGCTTATTCAGCGCACTGGTGCATTTGCCGATTAAGGAAATTCCGCTGGGTGCGCGGGCCCCAAAGCCAATAACGACTTAAAAAAGGCGCATCCAAGGTCCTTTTGGGCCATAGGCCGCTATTTCATGAAAAGTCGCTTTAAACGGGATCGACCATTAAAGCGCATTTAAGGGCTGTGGCACGATTTCGGACGGGTTCAGACTATGAGGATCCTATGCGCGGTATCGTGTTTACAGAATTTCTTGATTTCGTTGATCAAGTGGCCGGTCCAGAGATGACCGATAAAATGATCTCTTCGTGCGATTTGCCTTCGGGGGTGCCTATACCTCTGTTGGGACATACGACCATACGGAAATGTTGGATATGCTAACCTTTCTGCATACCGCCACCGGACAAGAGGTGTCGGATATGGTGATCGCCTTTGGGAAGCATCTCTTTGGTCAACTAGCCGACAGTCACAAAGCGATTTTCGCAGATCAAAACAGGGTGCTTGATTTCCTAGAAGGGATTGAACGGCACATCCATGCAGAAGTGCGTAAGCTCTACCCTGATGCTGAATTGCCAAAATTTGATACCGAACGCGTGTCGGATGGACATCTGGTCATGATCTACGAAAGCGCCCGGCCGTTTGCCGACTTGGCCTACGGGATGATTGAAGGCGCGTCGGCACATTTCGACACCGGATTACAGATCACGCGCAAAGACGAGGTGTCTGCGACTGGCAAAAGCACACGGTTTGACGTCGTCCTTCTCTGATATGGATCAGGCAGTACCCAACGAAGCGGCTTTGAAACGCAGGCTGGAGCGGGAAAAGAGAGCCCGCCAAGCCGCAGAGAAGCTTTTGGAGGAGAAAGCCTCGGAACTCTACGAGGCGAACCAAAAGCTTGCCGAGACGGCGCAAGAGCTGGAGGATCTGCTTCAGGGTAAAACACTGGAAGCCAATCGCGCGACGGAAGGGTTGATCGCCGCCGAGACGCGTTTGTGGGAGGCAATTTCGGTATTGCCGGGCGGTTTTGCGATTTATGACGGGGACTATGACCTTGTCATCGCCAATCAGAACTATGGTATGGCGATGTCTGATCCCGAAACCTTCCTCAGACGGGGCACGCCAAGGGCCAAGATCCTGGATCATATCCTGTTCTCAACTCGGAAGGGTTTGACATCGCACGACCGGGAAGAGGCCATCGCGGCGGAACGAGAGCGCTGGGAGCAAGGTGACTTTCGCACGTTTGAATTGGAAACTGAGACGGGTATGTGGCTTCGTGTCACCGAACAGAAAACGGCCAGTGGAGATTGCCTCCATTATTATGAGGATATCACACAGGAGCGCTTGAAGAACGAAGAATTGCGCGCAGCGAAATACGACGCCGAGGCCGCAAGCCGTGCCAAATCCGCGTTTCTTGCGAACATGAGCCATGAAATCCGTACGCCGATGAATGGTGTGATCGGCATGGCGGACCTGTTGTGCGACACGGATATGGAAGCCGATCAGAAGCTCTATGCGCAAACGATCCGCAATTCGGGCGAGGCGCTGCTGGTGATCCTGAATGACATCTTGGACTACTCCAAGATCGAAGCCGGCCAGATGGAGCTTTTCCCCTCTGAGTTCGACCTCGAAGAAACGGTGTTTGAGGCAATTACCCTGTTGCAAAGCCGGGCACGGGATAAAGGTCTTGATCTGTTGCTCGACTATGACTTGCACTTGCCAGTGCGCTTTATCTGCGATGCCGGACGTTTGCGCCAAGTGCTGTTGAACCTGATCGGCAACGCGATCAAATTCACCGAAGAGGGCTATGTTCTTGTCCGTGTTGTTGGCCTTCAATTGGATGGTGGAAAGTATGACGTCCGCATCGCCGTCGAAGATACTGGCATCGGAATTCCGAAGGACAAACTCACCAGTATTTTCGAAGAGTTCAAACAAGCGGATCAAGTGTCGACGCGCCGACACGAGGGAACCGGGCTTGGTCTTGCGATTGCGAAGCGTCTTGTGAACCTGATGGGCGGGCAGGTTTGGGCGGACTCTGTTCAAGGTGAAGGATCGGTATTTGGCGTCGGCCTGACACTGGATGAAGCGCCCGGCAACATGTCGGATTTTGATTTTTCAACACTATCAGCCAGTGGATTGGCGCGCGCTCTTCTGGTGGACGACATCGCGCAAAACCGGATCATTCTTGAGAAGCAAATCTCTCAGGTTGGTATAGAAACAGTTTGTACCGATAGTGTCGAAGCCGCTTTGGAAATTTTCAAAACCGACAGTGCGTTCGATTTGATTGTTACAGATTTCTATATGCCGGGTGCGAATGGCACCGAATTGGCGCGGCAGTTGCGGGGGCAAGGGTATACGGGCCGTATGGTCTGCCTGACTTCGGCGGCGTCCTTGG
The DNA here is from genome assembly GCA_039821195.1 of Pseudomonadota bacterium. Lineage (GTDB taxonomy): Bacteria > Pseudomonadota > Alphaproteobacteria > Rhodobacterales > Rhodobacteraceae > Amylibacter. The sequence goes on along the minus strand of JBCBON010000033.1, from coordinate 1,557 downwards.
GACTGAAACAGCCGGATCACAACCTGTTTGACGAGGTGCTGCAAAAACCCGCGCTGCGGAGAGACATTTACCGTTCATTGGGTGTGATGCTGGGCACGCAAACGCGATCTGATGCGGTGGCTGCATCTGACGAGGCCGAGAGTGTGTTGGCGAATGGTGAGATTGACTTGTTGGTGGCGGAGGACAATCGCACGAACCTTCTTGTCCTGCGGCGCATGTTGGATGGGCAGGGCTGCCGGTTGCGCACCGCCGAAGACGGGCTTGTGTTGCTGGCGGAATATGCTCGTAAACGACCCGACGCGATCATTACCGATATCTCTATGCCAGAGATGGATGGATCGGAGGCGATCCGGCGCATTCGAGCAGAGGAAAAAGCGCTGGGCTTGGACCCTTTGCCGATTGTGGTTTTGACGGCGCACGCCATGGCAGGGGATGCAGATGGGTTTCTGGCGGCAGGTGCGACGGGATACCTGTCAAAACCTGTTAAGAAGTCGGCTTTGATCGAACAGCTCAATACAATGAAGGAGCAAATTCGGACAGCGGAAACCATGAATTCTCTCTAGTCGGTTTGCGCGCCGCCGATATGATTGGCGCCCCGTTCGGCCGCGAGTTCGACCTGCTTTTGACGCTCGCGAAACCGGTTCCGGCGTTCCTCGCTGTGCAGATCGATACATTGATGGCAGGAGACGCCTTTCTCGTATTCCGGCCTTAGAAGGTCGTTGGGCGCAAGCGGCATGCGGCATGCATAACACAGGCTGTAATTCCCTTCGGCGAGGCCATGGGTCACTGTTACGCGGCTATCGAATACAAAGCACTCCCCGTGCCAAGTGCTTTGGGCCTCTGGCACCTCTTCGAGGTATTTCAAGATACCACCTTTGAGGTGGTAAACATCCTCGACACCTTGTGAGAGCAGATAGTTCGTAGACTTTTCACAGCGTATGCCACCGGTGCAAAACATGGCCACGCGCTTGTTGTGAAACCGATCCTTATTGCCTGCCCACCAAGCCGGGAAGTCATTGAAACTCTCAGTTTTTGGATCGACCGCACCGTCAAAGGTGCCAACCGCAACCTCGTAATCGTTGCGCGTGTCGATCACAACGACGTCGTCTTGCGCAATTAGATCATTCCAGTCCTTGGGTTCTATATAGCGGCCCACCTTGAGCGTTGGGTCCACATCCGGTTGCCCCATGGTGACGATCTCGCGCTTCAGCTTCACCTTCATTCGAATGAAGGGAATTGTGTCAGAAAAACTCTCTTTGTGTTCCAAAGCGGCACAACCCGGTAAATTGCGGATCGTGGCAAGAACTGCATCAATGCCTGCGCGCGTGCCTGCGATTGTGCCGTTGATCCCCTCTTTCGCGATCAGCAGCGATCCTTTGATACCATTGTCATCGCACGCCACTTTAAGTCCCGGTCGCAAGGCGTCGGGGTCCTCGAATTTTGTGAAATGATAAAGCGCTACAATCACGATTTCGGGCATGGCGCGGCGTGTAGCCTGCGTTGACGGGTTGGTCCAGTCCGCGTAGCGATACGTTTGAAGTGGAGGGGCCATGGTTG
>JBCBON010000032.1:0-32178 GCA_039821195.1 Pseudomonadota bacterium | reverse complement strand
TTGAAATTGACCACCGAGATGACGTGCAGCTCTTCGCCCTCCGTGCGGTGGGGCAGGTAGCGGCGCTTGCCGGGACGGCCGTGGGCATCGAGATAGGCGCGCAGTTCGAGCATTTGCGCCGCCGAATAGGACCGCCGTCCGGAGGCGGAGGTTTCGGGGTCCGGGCCCTTGCCCTCGAGATGCAGTTTCTTGATCGTGGATTGGGTGACCCCGAGGAAATAGGCCACCTCGGCCAGCGAGAACTGCCGCAGGCCCTTCTGGGCATCCGGGGGGTATTGCTCCTGACGCAAGATATTGAGCCGATCCGAAATCAGTTCTCCCTGCTGGAGAATGATTTCATCGAAGGCCAAATCGCCTGCATTCTGCTGGAATGGTACTTTGTCCATCCTGCCGCCTCGCCTAATATCGCTTTTATCGCGATTTCTTTCGTTAAACTGTGACTACAGCGGAAGCGGGTTATCCACAACGATTTTTTCAGCACGCGGCAAGGCGTTGCCGGATCATGACAGAACTCTGCACGACCACAAGACCGCGCGGCTTTCATAAAAGGCACCCCAATATCTGGTGTGAAAGCACGCGATACAAGAAACCCAAACCCAATGGAAATCACACGCATGCCTCCCTATCACATTGTTTTCCTTGTGTTTATGCGTTCTGCACGGCTGTCAAACCGTGTCACGGCCCTGGCACGGTCCCAGTCTGGCCGCTGCGGGCAAGTCAGCCCAAGGACGCATCACCACGGTCAAGAGCGACGCCAGCGCTCAGCGCAGCCAACACCTATGCCTTTCCCAATTTTCTGAGAGCACGCGGCCCCGAAACACGCTCAAAGCCGGAGAATCGGGTAATCGATTCTCCGGCGCGGCGCGAAAAGGTTGGCCGGCTCTCCGGCCAATCGCCGCCTCAGGCGGCCTCTTTCGGGCCCCAGGGGATCACGGCCTGCAGGGTCGGATCGTCCTGATGCGCGGCCTGGCCGAGATTGGCGTTGAACCCGTAGTCGCGGATGGTCAGCGTGAAGTAATCCGCGCCGGTCTCGCGGTTCTGTTTGCGCCAGATGCCGCCACATTCGACGAGACGGCCCCGCGGCGAGCGCCCGAGGACGCGATGTGTGGGCGCCATCGGGTTATCGCTTGTGACGGGCTCGACCGAGATGTCGAGATCGAAGGTCAGGGTGGAGATCGATCCGGTCCCTTTGGCCGTGCCGATATCGGCGGCGTCGAACTTGATGCAGTTGGTGGTCATTGCGTGTCTCCTTGTCTGGTGTTGCAATGCCGGTGACCCTGCAGACCGGCGCGGGACCGCACCGCAGGCGCAGCGCAGCGGAGAAGGGCAGGGGGCCGCTCTTTTTGCACCGCGCGGAATGCCCGGCACGGGCAGGGGAAAAAGACGGGTCCCCACCTTTGCGGTCCCGGAACGGCCTGCCACCGGCCCTGGGCAGCAACACCTGCTGGAGACCGGACCGACCCGCTCAGATCGCTCCTGAGCCAAAATCGGCGCGCCAAACAGACCGCGTCTGAAATGTCGCTCGCTGACCTGATGGGGAGCGCGCCGCCCCATGTGACATGTTGGACGTCCCCTTTGCGCCGTCTCAACCCGGAGACTCCGCAACGCACGTCAGACGGCATCATGCGGCAGCGCGGCAGTCCGAACCCGAACACGAACCAACCCGGCTGCGCAGGCCTCGGGGCACAGGCCACCCGAGATTCCGGGTCGCCTGCAAATCCGGCCAAGCGCGACCCGGTCCTCTTGAGACCCGTGAGAACCCACAGTCAAAAGACTGCCAACGCACCCAGCAATGCGGCGTGTCACCCGATTTCGCACAATCTACGCGCCCGCAACCACGTGTCTAAGGCTGGGCGCCGGGGACGTTGGGCTGAGGTTTGATCCAGCAGCGTCGCCGATACGGCGACCCCGCGCGGACAGCGCCGGTCCGGCGGCGGGGCAGGGGGCCTGTCCTCTGCCCCGCCGCCGGACAATTTTGAGCCCTGCCAGTTCCGCGACTGCACCCGGACAAAAAAAGACCCCGCACGCGGCGAGGCCAGGTGGTCTTCCCACGAAGGAAGGCTCAGAGACAGTCCGGGACCCAGACCGCCAGGTTCTCTTTCTGCTCGGAGGTCAGCCCCATGAGTTTTTGCGTGGTCGGATCGGCAATCAGTTTCTCCATCTTTGCGGCTTTCTCCGCCTTCTTGAGTTTGCCGAAGCCCTGACCCGTTCATCGCGGGCATCGCAGTCGAGGAAGGCGCAGAGCAACTCCGTCAGATGGCCTGCCGACACCCGCGCAAAGAAATTCTCCGCCGTGGGGGTCCAGTGCTTGCGGATATCGGCCCCACCCTCTGCTGCGATCTGGTCGAAAAACGCGTCACCTCCCGCCTGATAAGGCAGGCTGCGGGCGATGGCCTCGGTGATATGCGCGTTCCGCGCCTTCTTGCCCTCCGCGCGAAACGCGTTGAAGGCCTCCGCGAGGTCCTCGACCCGCGTGCCCTCCGACCAATAGGCCGTCGCATCGATCCCGTGATCGAGACGCGGCTCACGGGCAAACCCGTCCTCCACACTCGGCGCATTGCTTGGACGCTCCAGCCGCAGACCGAAGACGGTCTCGAAACTGCCCGACGCCTCCGACACACCGAACCCCAGAAGGTCGAGAACCAATTCGGGTTTGGCCAAGAGCGCGGCCTGCACCGCCGCCAACCGGATCGCCTGCATATCCGCGGTCAGTTTCTGCGAATAGGGCGATTTCGGCGCGGGGGCCGGGCGCGCCGGGGCTGTCAGAACCCCTGCTTCGATCGCAGCGGTTTTGTCCTCGGGGCGCACCAGACCTGCGGTCACCTCGATCCTACCCGATTGATTTACAACGACAAAGCATCCAGCCACTGCCTTCTGATCGTCGGTGTAAACCCGTCGAGCATGGCTTGCAGTGCGGCGAGACGGGCCTCCCCTGTCGCGTCGAGCACCCCGGCCTCACACATCTCGGCCAGCGTATCGTAGTCCTCGGCCTCGTCTTCGGTCAGATCGCCCGCGACGGGATAGACCCGGGCCAGCTTGGCTTGGTCGATCTCGTAATAATTGAGCCACGGCTCGGGTTTGGCCTCGGCCCAGAGCCAGCCTGCCTTTTCGACCAGTGCGATGCGTTCGGCCTCGAGCGCATCGGCAAAGAGATCGTCGAGCAGACCCGGATCGGCGAAATAGACCGCATCCGAGAAGAGATCGCGGGTGAGGCGGCCGCCAGCCGCTTCATAGGCCGCCTGACCGACGAAGCGCGCGCGCCGGTCGCTGCTGCTGACGGCGTCGGGGTTGAGGGCGGATTTCAACTGCGCCTCCGAGATCGGCTGGCCCTTGATCTGGTCCAGAAGCTTTTGTGTCAGGGCCGCGTCCTGCGATAGGGTGAAGGCCTTGGCCGCGCCTAGGGTGATCTCGCCTGCCGCCAAGGCGTCGAGCACCGGTTGGGGCAGGGCGGCCAGCGCCAATCGCTGGTAGACGCGGGCCTCGCTCACGGCGAAGGCCAGCGCGATATCCGCCACGCTCGCCCCTTTGGTCGCCATCGCGCCGAAGGCGCGGATTTCGTCCGCCGGGGTCAGGGCCTCGCGGGCCGCGTTTTCGGCACTGGCCCAGACGGCGGCTTCCTCCGGGTCCTCGGTAAGGCGCACCGGGACCGTGGCGGGGCTCGGCGTATCGGCCTTGGCCGCGATCTGCTGCAAGGCCCGCTGGCGGCATCCGCCCGCGACGATCTCGACGCGCCCATCGGGTTGGCACAGACCTGCGAGATTCTGGATCAGGCCAAACCGGGCGATACTGGCCGCAAGCGTGGCGATATGCGCCTCGGAAACGGTCTTGCGTGGATTGAGGTCCGAGAGCGTGAGGCTGTCGAGCGGCACCTGTTCGATCACACTGGTCTCAGTGGGGAGGGGGTCTTGCTTGGTCATGGGAAGGGTCTCCTGTGATGGGATAGGGGAGGGGGCCAGCGGCGCGTAGCGCACCGCTGGACGGTGGCGAGGGTTTGACGCAAGGGCAGGGCGGTCGGGCGCTACCACCAGCAGGAATAGATCACCGTCGATCCGGCCTGCATCTCGGCCCGCGCCCAAGCGCAGAAGGCGAGATCATGGTCGCGATAGGCCTCGGCCTGTTCGTCCTGAAACTGATGACCGTAGAAGAACCCGCCCGCGCAGGCGGGCAGGGTGCCTGCCTTGGCGGCAGCTTCCAGTTGATCGATATCCGACGCTTCAAGGCGCAATTCGCCGCAATTGAGGTCGGAGGCGTCCAACCCGGTGCGGGCGGTGTAGAGATGTTCCATGAATGTCTGCAGCTTGGCATGCTTGCGCCAGACGAAGGCGGGGCTGTCGCCTTCTTCTCCGGTCTCGGGCGTCTTGCGATAGGCATATTGGTCGAGGCCCATGGTCTCGCTCCTTTCCTTCGTGGTGAGCGCGGCATGGGTTTTTTCATCTCTGGCCCCTTTGCCGCCTTGGGCGGGGGCCATCGCTGTCTCTGCCCTTCGGAAGACCCCCGCGTCTTCCGAAGGGCAGAGCAGGGACGGGCAGGGCCCGACCTGCGGCCGGTTGGCGGCGGGACACAGGGGGCCGGAGCGGAGAAATCGGGAGGGACCCGGGGGCAAAGCGCCTGGGAGGCACCGGATTTCTCCGGTGGAGGCTGACGCGCCAGCGGCACCAGAGCCCCTGTTCCCGCCGGCATCCGGATGTCAGGCGGTATGGGGTATAGAAAACCTTCCAAGCGGGCCAGAGCAACGCGGCGGCGCGCCTGTCCGTTGCCCCCGTGATCGCGGGCCTGCCCGCGATCACCGTGTTCTGTTGCCCGAAGGATCGTCACCCGACCGGGCGGAGACAGGATTGGCTCCGGGGCGTTTCCGCCCTAGAGCTTGGCCGCCGAGCCCGGCGGCGGGCCCAAGAGGGTCGAACAGCACGCGCTCTGCATCACACCATACGTTTTGAAATGTAGTCCAGGGCGACGCTACTGGCATCGAAGCGGGGGCGCTTGAAGCGCCAAATCTGCAAATGCCGCTCCCTTGCTGGTGCCGGAAAGCGCTATGTTGCGCACCATTTTTTGGGAACTCTTCGGCTCTCAATGCATTGATCCTGCGACACTTATGCGAAAAGAGAGGATCAGGAGCTGACAATGCAATCCCTTGAACACGTGTATCATAACCAATTGCAGGATCTGTCGAGCGCCAACAAACAATCGCTGGACATCGTGACGGAACTCGGGCGCGCGGCACACGACCAGAGCCTGTCGGAGGCGTTGATTGCAGGCGCAAACGGCATTCAGGACGGCATGAACAAGATTGCTGAGATTTGCCAGCAGCACGACATTGATCCCCATGGCGAGCATTGCAAGGGCATGGAAGGTCTGGTGAAGGAGGCCAAAGCTCATGCGCTTGAGGGAACCTTCGGGGATGACGATACGCGCGATGCGATGATCATTACGCAATATCAGCGGATGGTTCACTATGGCTTGGCGGGCTATGGCTGCCTCGTCGCATTTGCGAACCGGTTGGGTCATGACGGCGATGGCGCAGTGCTGCAAGCCTGTCTCGACAAAACCTATGACGGCGACCGGACGATGACCGATATTGCATCCGGCGGCATCAACGCTGCCGCAGTTTAGAAAAAACGCGTCGTGATTTTGCGGGCCATTTTGTCAACGGGGGCCGCTCTGTCGCGACGCGGACCTATGCGGCCATCACTGCGGCTTGTGCAGCTATGGCCCGAATATCGGCAGGGTCGATCCCGATATCAGCAAGGTCACGAGCCGGCGTGGCCGAGAGCTCGTTGAATGTTTGATTGTACGCATTTCTCGCTTTACGTCGCACCGCAAGGTTTGCCCTTAACGCCCGGGCTGCGTCGCCCAAAGGCAGCATAGGGCGAATTGGTAGGATGCTATCAAAAGTCATGGTATTCCTCTTTCGTCGGCTTGGCGTTCTAATCCGCTTGATGTGTATCCGTGTCGACGCGTGGTCTGGCGTTCATCAACGCTGTTCAGCTGGTCCTTGTGATCAAACGGGTTTGGTTTTGCCATACGTCGGAGCGAAGATCGTTCGCAGCCGCCGCAAGCCGGATTTCACTGATGCGGCCATGTATTCGCTGCGCATCTGACGCGCGCGGGCGATGTGGTACTCGACGTCGGGCTGCGTCGGTGTCTTGAAGGTCAGTGTCGTATTCATAGGTCCTGCTCTCGAGTTCCGCGGCAACATCGCCAAACTCTCGAGCTGTGAACTATTCTCAAAATCGCAAACCATAGGCGGTATGCGCATAGACCATACCGTCGGAGGCCATGTCGGCCTGATCTCTCCCAGAGAGGAACCAATCAGCCGCAGACGGGTTGGCTTCCCAGACCAACGCGGTAACTCGGAGTTCCCAAAATGCAAATTGACGCCCCTTCCTTCGAAGACGTTCAAACTGGTCCGGACAAGTTCTATGACTGTCCAGGCGATGTATCCGCCGACAGTAGATGGGATACGCAGCAAAAGCAGGACATTCTACTGGCATGGAAATCGAACGAAGAGGCGTTGCTGCGTGCAGCAAACGAAGGTTTGGGCGGTGGAGAGAGACCGCACTTGCAAGCCGTGATCGTAGAGCTTGAGAGACTTGACGTGCCCGCATAGCGCCACGGTTTGGATGAGTTCAAGACGGCGCGACGCAGTGGAACGAACTCTTAGTCCCTGACCAGTCGTGTATCGGAGCATCCAAGCACGGTGGCGTTCTGCAGCAGGCGACATCCGCGAGGACAAGTCGCGGAGACTGAGACCGCGAAGAAGAATGAAAGGGAGTCATATGACCAGCCACCAAAACTACGATGTTCGCCCACTCTCGCGGCGCATCTTTCTGGGCAGCACCGCTTCCATCGCGATGGTCAGTGCCATTGGCATCCCGTCAGCCACATTTGGTCAAGAAACGGCAACAAATGACTTTTTGGCGGTGTCGCAGCGCCTCACGGGGATGGAGAACCTAAATGAGGACACAGCCTCCGCCATGCTCGATGCTTTCAAGCGCATTGGCAAAGGCGAGGCTGTAAAAGCACTGATTTCGGGTGAGGAGGACAAGGCGTTTGAGCATGAAGTTGTAGCGGCTTGGTACAGCGGCACCTCGCCTGATCCCGATGCCGCTGACGTGCTTACCTATACTGACGCCCTGATGTGGCAGGCGATGCCGTTCACCAAACCTATGGGCTATTGCGGTGGCAGCATGGGGTATTGGGCAGACCCTCCCGCCGCGTGAGACGAACGCCCCGCCGATTTTCCCAGACCGGCTAATTCCCAACAAAAGGCGAAAACATGGCACATGATATCGAAGCGGACATCTTGATCGTTGGAACAGGCGTCGCAGGTGCAATTGCCGGTGCAAAACTCGCCCAGAAGGGATTTCGTGTCGCATTTCTCGAGGCCGGCAAACGAATAGACCGGTTTGACGCTGTAGCAAGGTTTTGGAACGCCAAAATCAAGGTGCCGGAATCGGCTTACCCCAACGACCCGTCCGCATCGCACCCGCTGACGCACAGAATTGAAGATTTCTATCAACAGACTGGCCCCGAATTGTTTCGGTCGACCTATATCAAAGTGGTTGGCGGAACGACCTGGCACTGGTTGGGTACAACGCTTCGTAATCTGCCATCCGATTTTAAGCTGAAGTCACTCTACGGCAAAGGTGTCGATTGGCCCATCGGCTACGACGACCTTGAGCCTTTCTATCTTGAAGCCGAGCAAGAAATTGGCGTGGCAGGAAATTCGCAAAACGACCTTGGATCGCCGCGTTCCGGCGATTTCCCCATGCCGCAAATCCCGATGACGTATCTCGACAAGCATTTCGTCGCCGGTCTGAAAGATACCAACTATCGGGTCAGCGCCACACCGCAGGGCCGCAACTCTACCTATCGCGCAGATCGGCCCGAGTGTTGCGGCAACTCATCATGTATTCCTGTCTGCCCCATTCAAGCGAAGTATGATGCGACAGTTCACGTGCTTCAGGCAGAAGAGGCTGGCGCGCAGGTCTTTGACCAGACAACTGTGATCCGCCTAAACCTTGGCTCCAGCAATGAAATTGCCTCGGTGGACTTCCGGCGCGCGGATGGCAGCACCGGCACGGCGGCGGGCAAGATTGTTGTTGTCGCCGCCCACGGAATAGAGACACCGCGGCTCCTGCTGAACTCGAAACAGGAAGGTGCGCCTGATGGCGTGGCGAACACCTCAGATCAGGTTGGCCGAAACCTCATGGACCACCCGACCCGACTGAGCTGGGCGGAAGCCGACGAACCTGTCTGGCCGTACCGCGGTCCGCTTTCGACCTCAGGTATCGAAAATCTTCGTGATGGCGCCTTTCGTGCGCAACGCGGTGCCTTCCGGATCGAAATCGGCAATGATGGTCACAGTTGGCCAACGGGCGCTCCGACGACGACTGCTGCGGACCTTGCAATGCAAGGACTGCGCGGGGATGCGCTGACGGAGAAAATTGCGGACGAGACTTCCCGGCAGATTCGGCTCGCTTCTCTGGTCGAACAGACCCCTGATGCAGATAACCGGATCACGCTGGATCCTGATAGGAACGACGCGAACGGGGTTCCCTTGCCTCGCATTCATTACGATCATGATGATTACACTCGCGCCGGCCTGGATGCAGCCGAGATCGCGCACAACGAGGTTTTTGCAGCCATTGGAGCGACAAACGTCAAACACGCGGTGGAGACCCAAGGTGCCGGACATATCATAGGAACCGTCCGAATGGGCGATGATCCGTCGCAGGCCGTCGTAAATGCCGATCAGAGAAGCTTTGATCATTCAAACCTGTTTATTCTTGGCTCTGGGACCTTTCCGACATCTGCGACTGCGAACCCAACGCTGACCATAGCCGCCCTATCGTTGAAAAGCGTGGATGCCATTGCTGAAGCCCTCCGGTAAGGAAAAGGGTGGAAAGGGTTGGCTTTGCAGAGAGAGGATTCCGGGCGGAACTGATGGGACAACTTGTTCTGGCAAGTTTCTAGCTTTTGACTGCGCTCATTTTCTCAAGACACTCGCCCGTCTGGCCATGAACCAAGCATGGGTGACAGTTTCGTCGCGGGTATTTTCTTCGGCGCCGAGATGGTACGTTCTTCTCATACACAGAGCATGGATGACATCTTACGTGCGCGGGCAGCACACGTGATCGGCTTTGTGTTTATGATTGTGAGGGATCGGATGGCGTACGTTTCGCTGGAACCATTTAAGTATGTGATCGGAAACGGCCTGCACATTTTTGTTCGCGATGTTGTTCCGGAGGACGGTGACCTCATAGAACTCGGATTTGACCGCCTTTCCAAGCAGTCGCGGTTCTTACGCTTCATGGCGGCTAAGAAACGATTGACCGGCCGAGAACTCGAGCAGTTTTCAGCACTGAACACAATGGATCATGCTGCTTTTGGGGCCTTACACATGCATGAGAACGGGGTCCAACCCGCCGGTATTGCGCGCTACGTCCGCACGGCTGCAGAAGACGAAGCGGCCGAAATTGCCGTTACCATTGTCGATGCGTTTCAGAATCTCGGAATTGGCACTCTATTGCTTGGCGTCCTGGCGAAGAACGCATACGCGAACGGGATAAGAGAGTTCTTTGCCTTAGTCGCCAAAAACAACATCGCAATGCGTCACCTGCTGCGGGAACTTGGCGGGACCGAAGAATTATCGGACGAACCGGAAGTAAGCACCACTCTGAACATCTACCAAGATCCAAAGTATTGTCCAGACAACAAGGTTGGGGCCTACGTCCGGCGGGCATACTCTCAGGCGGAGCTTACAGTGACCTGAAGGGTATCCTTAATCTTCCATCGGGTTGCTGGCTCAAACACCTCGTGAACCAATGCGATCTCACCCAGATGGCCTGGTTTCCCAACGTGGATGTATTGGTTCTCAATCGTTCATTGATCCTCGACATGAACGACCACCTCCATAGCGAGAAGATCGGCAACTTTTCCCTCAAAGCTGCCGGCTACCGGAGCGACTTGTGAAATGTTTCGCCCAACTGCCACCGCAATCAGGTTGGCCGATCCCATGGACCTGTTCGTCGGGTCAAACGGGATCCAGCCTGCCCCGGGAACGAAAACTTCGACCCATGCGTGCGTAGAGCCCGAGCCAGCGGATCCGAGCCGGTCATCCGTGGAGTCGAAAAGGTAGCCGGACACCAGTCGGGCCCCGAAACCCAACGTTCGGACAGCCTCGGCAAAGAGGACCGCAAAGTCGCGACACGAGCCATGGCCCTTGTCCAGGGTGTCAAGTGGCCCTTGCGTGCCTTCGCTCTCGCGGATCTCATACGCGATCTGCGCAGTGATGCCGTTGCTGACATCCTGCAGGAGCGACAACGTATCCGTCGGCCTGCGCATCACGAAGTGCTCGACCCAGTTTGATAGGCGCCCGGCGTCGTCCACGTATTGTGGCGTGGACAGCGCCCCGAGATCGGTCCAATCTTCGGTGGAGTAAAGGAACGGGTAAGACGTCGCAGACGCCGCGATCGGGAAGACGGGCCACTCCGGTGCTGTGAGGATCGCGGTCGTGTGGGACCGGATCGAAAGCGTATCCGTTGTGACGTCAAAGCTTGCGATGGCGATGGCGTTTCCGGCGACATCATGGGACCAGTCGATGCAGGCCGCCGGAGCGATTTCAAGATCGAACGCCATCAAATCAAGGTCCCGGGTTTCACGAGGACGTAACATCAGCCTGTGCGGCCCAAGCACCACGGCGGTACGATACCGATAGGTGGTGGTGTGTGCGATCTTGATCGTCGGCATGGTATGGACCTATCTTGTTCGGCCGCCGGAGCGGGACTGGCCATTGCTGACGTCCTCGGGCACAGACGAGCACCAAATTGTACTGACTTTACACCCTGCACATATGCGCTGGCCGAACCCTTCGCTCCAGAACGAAGCCTCACAACTCAAGCAGAACCGCAGCTTCGGTACATCGCCATGCGCGCGTCTGGGGTGATCCATTTGGATTTCGTCCGAGTCTGTGCCTGCATTAGAACCTCGTGCTCGTTTGAGCCTTAAAATCGCGTCGTCAGCATCATTCGGAAACGGATGACGTGCGAAGTTAGTAAGGAAGACGCGACCTTCCTTCTCATCCTGTACGTTTTCCGTTGGAATTTGGGGGCCTCGGTCAGGCTCAAACTCCTGCCTGCAAAAGAGGTAGACATAAGGATTGAACCCGCCTTTTACTATGGCGCGGTGTCGTACCCGTGGGCGAGACAGAAAGCTTCCAGCTCAGGGGGCCGACAGACACGACGGATCTGGTAATGTACATAACGATGGTTTGCCCCCAACCTCCATTGTTTTGCAGCTGCGACTAAGGTCTTAACTGACCAACTCAGAAGCTTCAGAGGAAAGGCGCTGCACCGACACGGACTGGTCCACAAGCAGAGACCTACCAAAACTGCTTAGGAAGGCGACGCCTGAAGCATCTGGGCCAACACCAATCCTCGCAATCTGGTCAGCGTTCGCCATCCCTGTCGGGTCAACCAAGTGCCACATGCCATCCAAGAACACCTCTGCCACGGCATGAAAGTCCGGCGGTGTGACGCCTGGGGCATAGACGCTGGCGAACCTGGCCGGGACCGCCGATGCACGCGCGAGCGTGATCATGACATGTGCGAAATCGCGGCAAATACCCTGCCGCTGTACGAATGTATCCAACGCTGTCGTCTGCGCATTGCTGGAGCCCGGAACGTAAGCGAAAGACCTATGGATCCAGTCACGCATTGCGGCAATTCTTGCGCCGCCTTGAAGCTGGCCAAACTCGGCGGTCACGAAGGCTTGGAATTCATCTGATGGGCAATACCGCGAAGGCATCAAGTAACGGACGGTATCGCCCGGCAACAAGTGTGGCGGCACGGTGTGAAGCGCCGCGATGTCCATCGCTGGCCTGTCGACGTCGATCCGTGCCGAATAGTCGCACTGAAATTCCCCAGACATACGCAACCAGATGCGCTCGCCCAATCCATCCTCGGCAGCGACGCGCGCGAAGTGGCTGACATCGGAGGTTTGGATATCCGACGAGACGAGGCGTTGATCTGCCAAGTGCGGCACTTCGATCTGAAGCAACACGTCCGTAGGGGTGTCAAATCGGTAGCGCAAGTGCACGTTTACATCGAGGATCACACTCGGCTCTCCGCTTGCGTTCTCAATCGTTCTTCTCCGTTCTCCGGTCAGCATTGAGCTCAGACAGAACAGAGCCGTCATTGTGCTTGGGAACTGTGTCCTTTGGGGGTTTTTGATCCGAGTTGAGTTTCGATAGTATCGATGGATCTGATTTAGGTTTAGGTTTCATCTCACGTTCCCTCAGGTTTTGCGCGTTTTGGCGCTGTTCATGAATTTGCTTGCGGGTACGGAGTTGTCGTCACCCGTGGGCGCGCATGTCCTTAGAGCTGTCATCGATCGACTTATTTGCCGCATCACCACTGAGGGTAAGAACAGCGGAAGAGGGGTTATGCACGAGTGTTCGGGTCGGGAACGGAATGTCGATATCGGCCTTGTCCAACGCCTCTTTGACTTTGCGCTTCATGTCTGCCTGGTATTGGAAATACACTGCCGCATCGCACCAGACCCGCACCAGAAAATCGACGCTGCTGCTGCCAAGATTGTTGACTTGAACAAATGGCTCAGGGTCGCTTTGTGACCGACCATCTGACATGATTGTCTCCCGGATAACACGTTCCGCTTCTGCCAAGTTGACGCCGTAGCCCACGCCAAAGGTCCATTCAGCGCGGCGCTTGTGATAACCGGAATAGTTTTTGATCGTGTTTCCCCAAACCTCCGAATTGGGCACGATGACTTTCACGTTCCCGAGGTCAGCAAGCTCAGTGTAATTCAGAGTTATGTCCTTCACGGTCCCAGTCACGTCGTTGATTTCGACAAAATCGCCCACCTTGAGAGGGCGAAAGAACACAATCATCACACCAGCAGCGACATTCGATAGCGTGCCCTGCAAAGCCAACCCAACCGCGAGGCCCGCTGCACCAATCACGGCGATAATGGAGGTTGTCTGAATCCCGAATGTGTTCAAGACAAACAAACCCGTGAAAGCCAAAACGACATAGCGGGCAATATTGCCCAGGAAACCGAATAGGGTGACATCAAGACTTCCGTGGTTCTCACCCAGTCGGCGAATCCTACGGCGGACAAAGCCAGCAACAAGAAAACCCAAGACGATGATGAACGTGGCCGCAACCGCATTTCCGACCAGGGCCATCAACGTCTCAAGTGTCAGTATGTCTGCAAGGGACTTGCCATCATAAATTTCGGTCGAAAAGACTTCGGACAGTTGTCCGGTTGCCTGTTCAGCTATTTCTTCCACGGTGTGCAATCCCTGTGTATGGGCGTTCGTTGGTCGTCGCGCGTCGACCACACTCAACGCACGACATGACAGAAGGTTCCACTTTACCAAATCTCATGCGTGGCGATGGGGTCGGACCATAGAGTCCGTAGACACCCGCTCACCTACAAACGAGGCACGAGCGTGACGTCAGGGCATCCAGAAATGTTCAGTTTCTCTGGAACCAAATGCAAAGGGCGCAGTTGGGTACGCAGAGCACCTTCGAGTGCTAACAACATGAAAAAAGGAAGAAAACCATGAAAAATCTCATGATAACGACCGCCCTCATCGTATCTGGCGCATCGATCGCCTATGCCGACGCCCATGGGTCCAGCCCGTTCCGCACCGAAGCCGCCGCTATGGAAGTTCTGGCATCTGATTTTATCGGTATGCGCGTCTATACTGCCGAAAACGAACTGGCGTCTGACAGCTATGATGGGGCCGATACGGAATGGAATGACGTTGGTGAGATCAACGATGTGATCCTAAACCGCGACGGCATGGTCGAAGCCGTCCTGGTGGACATTGGTGGCTTTCTCGGTATTGGCGAGCGCCAGGTCGCGATGAACATGAAATCGGTCAAGTTTGTCTCTGACAGCTCGACGGAAGACGACGCGACCGATTTCTTCCTGGTGGTCAGCGCCGACCGCGCCATGATCCAGGACGCCCCGGAGTACAGCTGGGACACAGCAGCTATGGACGAAACCAAGACAACCTTCGCCAACATCAAGCGGGATGGCTACGAGGCGGCGATGGCAGAATACATCACCACCGAAACGCTGACCGGCGCCCCTGTTTATGACGCCAATGACGAATGGATCGGCGAAATCTCCGAACTGCTGGTTGGTGACGACACGCAAATCGAGAAAGCCGTGGTTGATGTGGGTGGTTTCCTGGGCCTGGGTGAAAAACCCGTCGCTTTGGATCTGACATCGCTTGCCGTGTTGCGCAAGAATGATGGCGACGACCTGCGCGTTCACGTCGACATGACGAAAGAACAGCTGGAAGCAATGCAGACTTACGAAAAGTAAGACAGGCTTGATCTGATACAGGAAGGGGGTTCGCTTTGGGCGGACCCCTTTTTTTGGTGTTGTCGGCGCGACGGTGCCTGTGTTCGCGGAACCCGATCGGCTACCGCACGTTGTCTTTCCAACAGACCTGTCAAGAAGGAGCAAACAGATGCAGACGACACAAACCACACTCAATGACGGTGCAATTGATGCCTTGGACAAGGCTCTGGTGCGGAGCCTGGATGCCAAGGCAGGTTTCCGTACGATGGTCGAGAAATCCGAACCGGAGTTCAAATCCGTGGCGACAGAGTTTCTGACATTGCACACGGCACATGCTGACCGCTTGAGCGTATTGCTCAAAAATCATGGTCAGGAACCGGACACCGACGGGTCCTTCATGGCCAAGATCAACGAAGGCGTCGTGACCCTGCGCGCTCTTGTAGATGAGATTGATGAAGACGTGATGGACAATGTGCGCAATGGCGAAAAACACGTCATCTCGGCTTTGGATGACGCCATCAACGCGGTGCCGGACGCGGTGCCAGAACACGCTGCGCTGGTCGAGATGAAGACCGATCTTGACGCATTGCTGCGGCGCACGCAGCATCTGGACTGATTGAAGACCTAAGGCAATCAAAGGGGGCCAAGTGGCCCCCTTGTTACGTTTCGAGTTTTGCCGAAAAGGTTTCTAATGTTTTGCGATGATCAGTGTCTTTGATTTGGACCCTCAGGTCGTCCACCAAACCGCTCACATGCGCCGCACAGAGCGGATCGCTGTTGATGTAATGAAGCGACGCACCAAAGCTTGCCTGCAAAACGTCCTCAAACAGCATTGGCGCGGTATGGACTGCATCGCAGGCTCGGGCGCGTAGCCCCCCGTTGTAATTGGCGGCGGCAAGGATGGCAGCGTGCAGCCAGTTCAGGCAATTGATCGCAGTAAATGGATCATTGACGCCGGGGGACAGCGCGCGTGCAACCATTTCCACAAGCTGAGCAATAATGAAAAGAAGGTTCTGGTTTTCGGTTTGGCTTTGCCCCAGTGCAAAGCTGTTGCGCAACTCTGTTCGTATCTCGTCCGAGATGTCTTGACCCCAGACCCGCATCACATCGGTATCTTCGGTCACGAAGGCCCCAACCGGGCGGCAGACGTCGATGATCAAGTCATGCTTCCCAGCAAGTGTTCGCAACTGCTCGGTATTGAGGGTCTGTATGTAGCCTGCCAGGTCGAGGGCGACGCAGCAATCAGGATCACGATGCGGCAGCGCGATGTCCTTGCGGTCCTGATCGGCGGTATCGTCGATCACAGCTTTGATGCTCGTGACCAGCCGCTTGCCCAATGATGCGGTGATGTTGGAAACGTTGATCGTTTCGGGAATATGGTGCACGAAAAAAATCACTGTGAAAACAGAGACAAATGTCAGGCAAAGGGCGACGGTGATCGACAGGTGCGGCACAAACAAATCGGCACTCAGATCGGTACCTTCGCCAGTTGGGCTTTGGATCGCGCGGGTGATCATCAGCGCATAGACAAAGGTCGCGACCAGTATCCCTAGGCTCCACTGATTGCCGCGATCGCGCATGAAATTCCCGATCAGCCGCGGCCCGAAATTGCCCGACGCAAACGACACAGCCACGATGGTCATCGAAAACATGACGCCGGCGACCCCGAACACGGATTGCGAAATAATGGTCATCAGAGACCGGGCACCCTCGACTTGCGTGTCTCGCAAACCTTTGGGCAACTCGAATGGCAAGAGGCTCGGGGTGCGATCCAGATGCAGGCTCATTTGCGACATCACAACCGCCAGACACACCAACGCACTGGGCAAGAACCAATAGCTTGCGCGGATGTCTTGCAACAGCTTGAACAGGAACGCGCGCTTGCCCATCGGGTTGATTTGATCCTTGCTCAAAGGGCGGCGACGTGCAGCCAGTTTGTGGTTATCTCAGCCTATGCTAACACGAAGCGATGCAAGTCGGTTCCACTTGTTTTCGGAACAATGTCACAGCTTTGGACGTTGAAAAGGATGAGAATTCGTTCAGACCGGAGCATTTGCCGTGAACACTGACCTATCGTCCCCATCCTTACCAGAGCAAGAAGAAGAACAGCAGTCGATCAAAGAGGCGGCATCCTTGTCGCCTCGCATGATCTATGAGGTCATTCGTCGTGACGGCGAGGAAGAACTGTCACGCCCCACGCGGTCGCTTGTCTGGTCGGGTATCGCAGCAGGTCTCATGATCAGCTTTTCTGTATTGGGTGAGGCGATCTTTCGGACGTATCTTCCGGACACACCCAGCCGGTTTCTGATCGAGAATCTTGGCTATAGTCTTGGCTTCCTTTTGGTCATTCTGGGGCGGATGCAGCTATTTACCGAGAATACGATCACGACTGTTTTGCCCGGCATAACCAACCCATCGCTCACGATGCTGGGGCGGATCATGCGCTTATGGTCTGTTGTTCTGGCCGCCAACGTCGTGGGCGCTTTCGCTGCTGCGGGCATTTTTGTATATACTTCCGCTATACCCAGTGACCTGATGCCTGCCATTCTGTCGCTGTCAGAGCACGCCGTTGGCATGCCAGCATGGGACAGCTTTTGGCGCGCTATTCCGGCGGGAATACTGGTCGCGGCGATCGTCTGGATGCTGCCACAGGCCGAGGAGGCATCGTTCTTTGTCGTCCTCGTCTTTACCTGGCTGATTGCGGCTGGCGATTTTACGCACGTAGTAGCAGGATCCGTCGAAATGGCTGTACTGATGCTGCAGGGCTCTTTGAACATTTCCGGAGCGGTGTTCGGGTTTTTCCTGCCGGTGCTTGCGGGAAACATCGTTGGAGGCACGGGGATCTTTGCGCTGATGGCCTGGGGCCAGGTCAAGGAAGAGATGTAGGGGGTTCGGAACAAAACCCCGAGCGGCGCGTTACTCCCCCAGACACCCCGGTTCGCGGCACGCAAGAGTGCAGCCGACGGGATCACAACACATGAAGGAGTTTAAGGCATGCTAGAGATTGGTGGCATCGGTGGTTTAATCATTCTGGTCCTGGATATCTGGGCGATCGTGTCAATTATCGGCTCAAGCGCATCGACGGGCAAAAAGGTCATCTGGACCTTGCTTGTTCTGGTGCTGCCTATACTGGGTTTTGTCATCTGGTTCTTTGCAGGTCCGCGCAGCGCTGCAAGCCGCGCATAAACACAGAAGACGAAACGATGAAAAAGCGGGCCAAAGGGCCCGCTTTTCTTGTTGATGTCAGCTCTATAGGATGGGCCGACGTGCGATTTTTTCGATATCGACCTGTGCGATCTCTGCAAGCGCATCGACGTCATTGATCTGAAGCCTGTGTTCCGACCAGCTCGCCAATTGCCGGTCGCGCAGTGCACCCAACGTCTTGTTGGTATGTACCAGCGACAGTCCCAACGCATCGGCGAGGTCTTGCTGTTTAAACGGCAAAGGCATGACGGAGCCACGCACCAAGCCCTGACGTTGACCCCGCAAGAACATCTTAAGCAAGGCCCAGGAAATGGCCTCGATGGCGCTGCGCTGTCCGACGGTCGAAAGCGCTTCGCCCAGAAAATGCTCTTCATGTGCGGCCAGCCATGTCAAATCAAAGGCGCGCTCGGGATGGTTCTTGAACAGGTTCCATACCTCTGATCGGTCGAACACACATAAGGTCATTGGCGTCGTCGCATCGACGCTATGGCCCATTTCACCCAGTATTCCGGCCTGCATCCCGACAAAATCGCCCGGAAAGATAAAACTGATCACTTGTCGGCGACCGTTGGCCAGCCCCTTATGGCGCACCCCCATCCCGCTTAAAACGGTGAACAACTGCGGGCTGTTGGACCCTTCCATCAAGATCGGCGTATTGGCATCCACCACCAGTTCGCCGACTTTGAAGTTTTGCATAAAGCGCACTTCATCTGTTGACAGGTCTTGGAACGCGTCTTGGCGGCGCAGCGGGCAGGTTTTGCAAGTCTGTGCCATCATTCTGCTCCTGGTATGTCTTAGTTTAATGCGTCGATCTTGTCGCCACCTATGCTGGGAACGATTCCGCAATAGGACACAGTTATGCAGCCCAAGTTGATCGTTGTCATGGATGATCCCGTCGTATCGATGGATCTTACTCAGACGCTACAAAAATGTGTGCCGAATGCGATTGTCCAAGCCTTCCGATCATTCGACGAAGCATGCGAAGCGATTTTGAATTCTGCAGTCGCTCAACTTGCCATAGTTCGCAGCCCAAGCACCAAATCTCTGCCCCAAGCCGTCGAGGCAATGCTGGGCAGGCTGGGTGAGCGGCTGATCGTCCTGAGCGATGATGTTGCGACCATGGGGACTACGGATGTGTCACTTGCAGTGGTCCTTCCACGACCATTCACCGAAGAGATGATCGCTGATGCCTTGCTCAGTTTGGGCGTTGCTGAGCGTTAGCACCAGCTTGCAAGCCGTGCAAAAACGCTTGCATCAGTGGTGGTGCATCTATGGTTTGCTGCGCATGAGGCCGCGCCACCGCAGGTGCAGCTTCCGAATGTGACGATGCGCGCGTCGCGGCAATGCCAAGCAGCACAAGGCCCAGGCCAAAGTAAGCTGCACCAATCACCAGAGCTGCGATCATCGCACCATGTGCAAGCGTCAACAGGATCCATGCCGCGACCGTTAGGAAACCCGCACCGACCGCCATGCACAGCAGGCCCCCAGTAAAGAGGCCTGCCTTGCGTGCAGCGGATGCCGCTGATTGTTTGATACCGGTCAGCATCTTAGCGGCGCGCGCTCATCATACCGACGAGGAAGCCGACACCGGCAGCAATGCCCAACGCGGTGGCAGGTTGCTTCTGTACAAAGTCTTCCGCTTGATCCTGCGCATCCTTTGCGCGGGCGCTTACAAATCCTGCGGCCTCGGTGGCCTTTTGTTGCACTGCATCCGCCTTCTGAGCGGCCATGTGTGTCACTTCGTGGCCCTTGACCTTGGTCAGTTCCGAAAGCGTCCCGGTCAGGCTGCCCAAATCGTCCCGCAGGGTTTGAATTTCTGCGGCAAGGTCGGCGACCGAAGTCTCTTTGCTCGCGGCCAGTGTTGCTGTTCGTGCCATGGTCCTTGGCTCCTTTTCGATTGAATTACATCTGGCAACTCAACCCTGCTGAGCGGCCAGGGTTCCCAAAAAAGGCAAAAAACATTTCTTGGAACTTCTTTGGGCAGACCTCGTTGGGTGGTCACACTGACGCCATCAGGGCGCATCTAAAACAGTTACGAAAGGACGTACTTATGTTGTATTGGGCCATCACCTTTTTTGTCGTAGCGATCATCGCAGCCGTCTTCGGCTTTGGCGGCATCGCCAGCGCCTCGGCAGGTATCGCGCAAATCCTGTTTTTTATCTTCGTGGCATTGTTCGTTTTGGCAATTGTTGTGAATCTGGTGCGCAGCGCCTCGCGCTAAAGGCGATGACATTGCCCTCGCCAAGCAGCGAGGGCAGTCACCAGAAAGCGATCCCCAAAAGAAGGAGCCGACTATGACCTCACCATTGAACGTTGTTGCACAAGAGCACTCGATCGCATCGGGCGTGCAAGATCCTGAAACCATTGCCAAGGCTTTGCAAGATATTCTGGCCGACACCTATCGGCTGATGTTCAAAACCCACGCATATCACTGGAATGTCGAAGGACCATTGTTCTTTTCGCTGCATAAGTTGACGGAAGAGCAATATGAGAACCTGTTTTCTGCCGCGGACACTTTGGCTGAACGCATTCGCGCGCTTGGGCAGCTGGCGCCGTCGAACCTGTCGACAATCCTGTCCTCCTCGGTCATCAAAGACTTGGATCACCAGCCATCGGCAGGAGAAATGTGTGCTGATCTGGCCGACGATCATGCCCGTATCGCGCACCGTCTCCATGCTTTGATCGTTCTGGCAGGCAAGCACAACGATGCCGTCACTGAAGACCTTGCAACCGAGCGTTCTGCCTTTCACGAACAAGCGGTTTGGATGCTCAAAGCCATCTCTGCCAGCTAAAAACGAATGCCCCCCGTCAAGTCGCCGGGGGGCAACGCACTAATTTTTTAGAGTCTCTGTCGACGCAAAGAACATGGCCTGGCTGACCGCCGATTGAACCTGCGCCTCTTTGTACGGCTTGGCGATCAAAAACGCCGGCTCCGGGCGCTTGCCTGTCAGCAAACGTTCCGGGAAGGCAGTGATGAAGATAACAGGCGTGTCGCCCAGACCCGTCAACAAATCATTGACTGCGTCGATGCCCGACGAATTATCCGCAAGCTGAATATCGGCGAGGATCAGGTCAGGTTTGTCGTTCTGGCCCATCTGCACCGCTTCGGCCCGCGTGCGGGCGACGGCCGTGACCGTGTGCCCAAGGTCAGTGACAATCGCGCTCAGATCGGCGGCGATGATCGGTTCGTCTTCGATAATCAGAATGCGGCCTGAAACGCTGCTTTCCATATCTTTTCGGGCAGTGTTGATCAGGCTGCGTACCTCATCCCGGCTGATTTCCATGATGACGGCGATATCGGCGATGGAAAAGTCCTCGATCGTCGAAAGGAGCAGCGCTTCGCGGGTGTTGAGGTCGAGGGCAGCCAACAAATCCTGGGCGCGGCCGGACACTTCGGTATCCTGTTCCATGACTGACGCACCGGCACTGGACCAAATGGCATGGAAACACTTGAACAGGCCGACCTTGATCGGAACATCACCGTCCTCAAAGATCGTTCTGTCCTCAAGCAAAGCTTCAAGCGTTGCGAGCGCGTAGCGGTCGCCGCTGCTTTGCGCCCCCGTCAGGGCCCGCGCATAGCGCCTGAGGTAGGGAAGTTGGGCCGCGATCTGGTCTGAAAAATCCGCTGTCTCTTGGGTGTTCGACATTTTTTTGCCTTTTGTGACGATTTCTGGGAACCAAACGCGCATTGATGTGTTTGGTTCCGCACGGCAATGAAATTTTTGGAAGAACGTGAGTTAAGCTAGGCAGATGGCAAAACACCCAGACAAAGACGCAGATCGCATCGCGCAGCTCATCGACGAGAATCTCAAGCAGGTTTATTCCGATTTGGTGCAGGACGAACTGCCGGATCGGTTCAAGGACCTGCTTGCTGTTCTCAAGGCACAAGATGCCGAGAAGAAGGACCAAGGCTGATGCCGGACGATCCCAAAGACGAGCTGGTAGAGCATCTGCCGGCCTTAAGGGCCTTTGCCCTGAGCCTGACGCGCAACGGTGCGACCGCGGACGACATGGTGCAGGATACCGTCGTCAAAGCGTGGACGAATATCGACAAGTTTACCGTCGGCACCAACATGCGTGCGTGGCTTTTTACGATCCTGCGCAACACCTATTATTCCAGCCGACGCAAGCTGAACCGTGAAGTGGCAGATGTGGATGGCGCATTCACAGCGACCCTGTCCGTCAAACCCGATCACGACGGCCGGATGCAATTGGCGGATTTCAAGACTGCGTTCGAGACCCTACCAGACGAACAACGTGAGGCTCTGATCTTGGTCGGTGCGTCGGGCTTTTCCTATGAAGAAGCGGCAGCGATGTGCGGTGTGGCCATCGGAACGATCAAGAGCCGTGCCAACCGCGCGCGCGCGCGCTTGACCGAACTTTTGCATCTGGACGACGACTGCCCGATGGAACTGACCGACGCGGCGACCATGTCTGTCATTTCCGGCGCAGGCAACGTGCCCCAGTGACACTGCAAGACGGCGAAACCCCGGTCTGGTTCAAAAGCCTGAGGATGCGCCTAGCTGCGATGATGTCTTTGGCCTTGCTGCCGATCGGTTTGATTGCAGTCATGCAGACCAACAGTGTCAGCGAGAAAGCCCGCGAAAATGCCGAATTGGCGATGCTGGGCCTGACCGAAACCGCAGCAGTAAACGAACGGCTGTTGATACAAAGGGCTTTTGGAGCCGCTGCGGTGCTCGCATCCGAAGTGCCTGAGTTGATTGATGACGCATTGGTGTGCTCACTAAAGTTCTCGCGGTTTGTGGCATCTTCTGAATTGTTCAGCTTTGCCGGGTATTTGCCCCTTTCGGGCAACGTCACCTGCTCATCGGCAGACCGCAGCTTTGACTTCTCAGGCGCCGAAAGCTTTCAAGCTGCGATGGCCGAGCGGACCCGGCGGGTCGAGGTGAACGTAGATGCGCCGCTGAGTGGCACGTCTGTCGTCATTGTATCGGAACCGGTTTTCAAAGGTGATCAGTTCTTTGGTTTTGTATCTGTCTCGATCCCTCATTCCACCATCGATACACGAGCCAGTGGCGTCGATGTCGCCGCGTTGATTGATATTGTGACCTTCAATGAGGCGGGAACGGTTCTGACATCCCAGCTCGGTATGGACGACGCATTGGGAAATCTGCCCTCGGGTCGTGATTTGGCGGCGATGACGTCTGAAACATCGCGCGCGGTATCACAGCGCAGCGTAAATGGAGACGATCTCATTTACGCGGTCGTTCCGGTCGAGTACGGCCAGATCTATGTGTTGGGGATATGGGACAGCCAGATCGGAGTTGCCGAGCGAGCCAATAGTCGGGTTCCCGCCAGTTTCTTTCCTGTTTTGATGTGGATCATCAGCCTTGGTGTTGCCCTCCTGGCGGTCAATCGTCTGGTGATCCGGCACATCAAGGCATTGGGAATTCAGATGAGCCAGTTCGCAACAGACAGGCGCTTTCCAGAAAAAAGCGCCCAAAAAGACATGTCGACAGAACTGCGAAACATCCAAAATAGCTTTGCCAAAATGGCGAACTCGATCCTGCAGGATGAAGCGGTGATCGAAGATGCGATGCGGCAAAAAACTGTGTTGCTGAAGGAGGTGCACCACAGGGTCAAAAACAACCTGCAGCTGATTTCCTCGATCCTGAATATGCAGATCCGCGCCGCCACGCACGATGATACTAAGGTTGTGCTGCGCAGGATGCAGGATCGCGTCCTCAGCCTCGCGACAATCCATAGCGATTTGTATCAGACAACGGACAAAGGGTCGGTTAATGTTGGAAATCTGGTACGCGAGATTGTCGACAAAACCGTCGAGATCGGCGGCCAAACGGATGGGTCTGTAGAGGTCATTGCAGATATCGACGATGTGCTGCTCTTTCCGGATCAGGCCGTTCCGATGTCACTTTTGGCATCAGAAGCTGCGACGAATGCCATCAAGTATGCGGGCGTCAGAGCCAATGACACAGCCCGAATATCGGTGACATTTCATTGCGACGATGAGAGAAATTGTCTCTTTGAGCTGACGAACTCTATCGGCGACGCCACCGTCGAAGTCGACGTCGAAAGCACGGGGATGGGATCAAAGCTCATATCCGCTTTTGCTACTCAGCTTGGTGCTACGATTGATGTCGAAGAAACAGAACAGGACTATTGTTTGATTGTCCGCTTCAAGGCGTCTGAGTTTGAACCAGAACCCGGGAACTTCTGATGGACGCCCCTCTCTCGGCAGTCTCGGACCAAAGGTTCAAAGTGCTGCTTACCGCCCAAGACGCATTTCCCGAGCTCGAAGCCCTGTTCCTGTCTGCCCAGGACGAGATAATACTGTGCTTTCGCATCTTTGACCCCTGGACAAAACTCCGGTCTGAGCAAGCGCGTCGGATCGGCACAACCTGGTTTGATCTTTTGTCGCACACATTGCGGCGCGGCGTGCGCGTGTCGATCACGATCAGCGATTTCGACCCCATTGCGCGCGCGGATTACCACCAGAACAGCTGGGCCTCGCTGCGTGCTGCGATCGCAGCAGGCGAGGTCTCGGGGCGTCCAGATCTTCTGCAGGCGAAAACATCAATGCATCCAGCCCGTGTCGGTGTGGTGCCGCGCGTGATTTTATGGCTTAAAAGCTGGACCGAATTGCGCCGAACGGTGAACCGCGTGAACAAGCAATCGCCTGCGCAAAGAGAACGCTTTGTCACCGAAACGCCGTTTCTGCGCCGTCACATCGGCAAACGACATGGCCGCCTGGTGGCACGGCTATGGCCTGTTCCAAACCTGATCCCGGTGACACATCACCAGAAACTGGCCGTTTTCGACAACAAGCGTCTCTATATTGGCGGGCTTGATTTGGATGACCGCCGCTACGATACCCCCGAACACAGGCAGGCAGGGTCGCAAACCTGGCATGACGTGCAGGTGGTGCTGAGCGGGCCCGAGGTGGTCGAGGCGCGCGAGCATATGCTAAATTTCGAGGCCGTAACGCATGGCGCGGCAGCCCCTGGAACGCAACACTTGTTGCGCACGATCTCGCAGAAACGTAGCTGGCACGCGTTTGCCCTGTCGCCGGTCAAAAGGATCACCGAACTGGCTCATGCGCATGAAACAGGCGCGGCAGCCGCGCAAAAGTTGATTTATCTGGAAACACAATTCTTCCGTGACAGAAGCTACGCCCGTCATCTTGCAGATCAGGCGCGTCAAAAGCCCGGATTGCGGATGATCCTCATCCTGCCCGGCGCTCCGGAAGATGTTGCCTTTGGCAGTGACCCCGGGATTGACGCGCGTTACGGCGAATACCTCCAAGCCAGGTGCGTCAAAATCCTGCGTGACGCATTCGGAGATCGGTTGTTTATCGGATCACCTGCGCAGCGACGGGCTGACCCTACACCGGGTCGCAGCACGTTGTATGGCGCGCCGCTCATTTATCTGCATGCCAAAGTGTCGATTTTTGACGACGCGCGC
The DNA here is from genome assembly GCA_039821195.1 of Pseudomonadota bacterium. Lineage (GTDB taxonomy): Bacteria > Pseudomonadota > Alphaproteobacteria > Rhodobacterales > Rhodobacteraceae > Amylibacter. The sequence goes on along the minus strand of JBCBON010000032.1, from coordinate 7,191 downwards.
GCCATTGTGTCTTCGGCAAATATGAACGGGCGGAGTTTGAGTTGGGACACCGAAGCAGGTGTTGCATTGACCGATTCTGCGCACGTCCGAACGCTGACAGACGCCTGTTTTCGGCATTGGCTGGATGAGCACGCGACCCCTGAGTTTTTTGACATTACATCGGCCCAGCAGACGTGGGCCAAGTACGCGTCGGCAAACGCAAGGACAGCGCCCCAGAATCGAAAAGGATTTTTGCTGCCCTATGCGTCAGCACCGGCCAAACGCTTTGGTGTCAATTTGCCAGGCGTGCCGGAAGAGATGGCTTGATCCATCGCCTGTCTGGTGATCGAAATCGACCAGATCAGCAGAGGGATCGCAATGATCCCACCAATAGGGCCCCAGAGCCACAACCAGAATACCAGTGACACAAAGACCAGCAATGGGTTCACGGACATCTGGTGACCCACAAGCGCAGGTGTCACGAATTGTCCTTCGGTCGCGTTGATGGCGAGATAGACCGCAGCGGGCGCAAAACTGATCGGCCCATCGAACACAACGAGGCCCGTAACCAGCAACGTCCCAGCCAATGCAATCGGGCCGAGGTAAAGGATATAGTTGAGCAAGAACGCCATGATCCCCCACAGCACCGGTGCCGGCATGCTGAATACTTGCATGACAATGGCGATGAGGATTCCGAAGCTTGCGTTGATTGCGGTGATGGTCAAAAAGTACCGCGCAACTTGACGTTCCGCGTAGGCGAAGTCAGACGAGGCGACCGAGCTCACAGTGGTGCCGAGCCAATGATAGATTTCCTTTCGGGTCATTAAAAAGAAATACAATACTCCAATGAAGATCATGAATTGCGCTAAATACTGCGGCGCGTAGAACAAGGCGTCAGTGATCGACGGAACATCGACGCCCGGGGCTTCGGCCGGCGCAGGGGCAGTGTCCGGTTCCACTGCCTGTGCCACATCCTCCGCGATTTCATTGAGGCCAGATATCATAGAGCGGATTCCGTCCACGGTGCCGCGCAGTTCGAACCATATGACCGGTGCTTTCTCAATCGCTTCGGCGATGTAAGGCTCAAGTAGGAAGGCGAGACACGCCACCAATATCAAGGACACGGATACAGTGATCAGAGAGGATAGCGACGGGCGCAGTCCTACACGGGAGAACAGATCAGACAAGGGCGAGAGTATGACCCCGAACACAAGCGCTGTCAGAAGAGGAGCAAAAAAGTCCTGCGCCAGCTCAAGCGTCGCAAACGCAAGGATGACAGCTATTCCAAACAGGATTGGAGTGTTTCTAAGGTCAGTCGCCATTGTCAGATCGTCTTTCTCCAAGCCGCGTGACCAAAAAAATCGGATGGGGCTGAACGTGTCGCAAATACCCAAACCGTGTGAGTAAGCGAGTTCCCGACAAAGCGACAATCTGGGCTTGATAATTGAAGAAGCCGGTTTGCCATGAACTCAGCCCATAACGTGTCAGGCCGCCGTTAGTTCCAGATAATCCTCGCGGGCTCGGGCGCACGGGTCGGCCAACCATGCGCCCGACGCGATGATCATCAGTGCTTGGCAAGCCATTCATCAACTTCTTTTTCAGCGGCTTCTTCAGTTTTGCCGTACTGTTCTTGAATCTTGCCGACCAGTTGTTTGCGGTTGCCGTCGATGACATCCAGATCGTCATTGGTCAGTTTGCCCCAACGTTTTTGGGCGCCACCTTTGAATTGTTCCCATTTGCCTTCGATTTGATCCCAGTTCATGTCGTGTGTCTCCTTGGTAAGCGATGTGTTTTGCCGAGACGCCATGCCCCATGCAGAAGTTCAACGCGGCAGTCGCGATTGAGTTCCCTCCGTTGATGGAGGGTGGCACGACACAGCCAAAAGCGGATGACCGCGTTGTTTGACGGGTTCGGAGTTTTCAACGACTTCCGAGCAAATCATCCTCAGTGTTCCGAACGTCTGTGCTGTTGTCGACGGGCAAATCGCTGAGCAAATCGCCCTCGGCTTCGCTGGACGACGGCTCAGGCGTTGGAAGTGCATCCGCGACCGGATGATGCGTCGGCTGGCTTTCGCCAGGTGCATCCAGAACGCGTACGCCTTCTGGAAAGATCACCTCGCGCGCTTCATCAGGCATTGAGATGCCTTGGATGGTCAGCGCGGATTTCACGGCCCGTAGGAGCGCGGACTTCAACTTGATCGGCGAGATCATGTGGCCGTTGAACCAATAATAGGTTCGAATATTGACCGTCGACGCGCCCAGTTCATCGACCAACACCATCGGTTCGGGATCTTTCAAAACGGCGCCGTGATCGCTGAGGGTTTCCAGAATGATGGACTGGGCCTGTGCCGCGCCAGCATCATATCCGATGCCCACGACGAACTCACCCCGACGGTCCGGGGAGGAGGTGAAGTTTTCGATGACGTTCTTGAAGACTGTCGAATTTGGAATGTGGATCTCATTGCCCTCAACCGAGGTGAGCAGTGTGCTGCGCGTTGTCATGCTTTTGACTGTGCCACTCAGGCCCGCAACCGTAATGAAATCGCCACGCTGGAAGGGTCTGCGGACGCTCAGGATAAGACTTGAGAGAAAGTTTTCGGCGATATCGCGAAATGCGAAGCCGATCACGATGCCAACGACGCCTGCACCGCCCACCAAAGAAAGCGCCAGTTGAGTCAGGCCGGCCACCTGCAACACCACATACAGGCCGACGAGAAAAACCGGGAAGGCAATGGCGCGGGCAACCACTTGCCGCAGAAAGAGCGACTGAATGCGATCTTTGAGGACCCACCTGGCGAGCTTTGAGATCAAAGATGCGATGTACCATGCCATTGGAAGGACGAAGATGGCGAGAAGCACCAATGGCAGCACGGTGACTGATTTATTCGCGATGGCTTCCAGTTCTGAAAGAGCCGGAGCAAGAGACCAGACCGGCCCCTCATCGACGGCGATACGATTGACCACAGCAACCACACCGGACGTTTTCTGAGCCAGATCACGTGCCCAGATACGCTGTGCGTCCGTGCGCGACTGACCATCGAGAAACACGATGCCCTCATCCACATGCACTGATTGACCGATGTACCAGTCCGTAGCTTCGAGTATGTCGAGAATGCGTTTTTCAATTGCTATGTCTGACACGACCTGATTGATTTCAACCTGTTGCTCCGGGGCGGTAGGCTCTTCTGTTTCGGTTGGAGCAAGCGTTTGGGCAAGGCTTGAAGAGGCCAACGTCAATGCAAAAAAGACGGTAACAGCGCGCGGGGCCCGCAACCAGGCTGAAGATTTATCGTTTACCATATTGTCTGTCTTGTCCCCCCAAACCTTGGCACGCGGCACGGAAAAAACCTGGCCAACCGGTTTCAACGCGCCGCCAGGCCTCTTGTTCCAAGAATTTGGTCGGAAAAATGGTGCGCCGGAAGCAAAGTTAGGCGACCGCGCACGATTAGGTTTGAGCATGAGCTTACTTGCCTGACTCAGGCCCCGAACGAAGGACTTTTTCCTTGTGCGGCGTCCAGGTCATTGGTTTCTGTGCAAACAGCGGAACGTTTGGGCCGCCACAAAATAAAAAGCGTCAACGCGCAGCGCGGCTACCGTCAGATCGAAGTGAACTTCAACTCAGTGACAACATTGATAAACGCGGAAGGATTAACGTATTTCGACCACGATCTTGCCCACCGCGTGACCGTCTTTCAAAGCGCTGTACGCCTTTGCTGTTTCGGCAATGCCATAGGTGCTGTCGATGACCGTCCTGAACGTACCGATCTATGTGAGCGTCGGAATTTCTTTCGAATATACGCTGTTTCCATCGGCAAGCACCCGTTTGTTGCGCAAGGTGCGCAAGAGCTATAAAAACTGGTCCATGACTTCTAATGAGTTTTTGTTGGATTTGACACGCAGTGTCCTTCTAATTCGTGTAGCCAATGCGCAGGCAGATACTGCACTTTAGTCGCTTGGTCGTGGGATTAAACGACTAACACTTCTGGCATTGTCCACCGGCAGAGCCGTGCCAAAATGCAAATTTTTGCCAGCCGAAGGAGCCACAACATCGCCCCACGAAACGCAACAAAACCGCCGGAGTTGAAAATCAAGCGGCGCGGAGCCGGGGTGCCTATTGTTTTTGTGCCTGGGTTTTTGGAGACCTCTCATATCTGGGAGGGCTTGATACACCGTACAGATCCCTTTCTACCTGACACCATCGATCTGGCGTTGCCCGGACATCCGCCTTGGCTACCTGCTAAAGATGATCACCTGACAGATGATTGGATCGACGATGTGGCCGAAAGTCTTGCCGCTATCGCGCCTTCGGGTATTCGGATTGTTGGACACTCGACAGGTGGTTTAGTCGCGCTTGAGCTCGCGCGCCTGCACCCCTCGTTGGTGCGCGATGTGCTGCTCGTAGGTGCGCTTCATTCTGGCGATATAGGCGGCCATAAAACATTGGCCCATGAGGCGGCGGAAAATCCTTGGATTGGAGCAATTTTGATCTCGGCGACGCTGCAGGTCTGGCTAAGCTCTGAAACGCTGTTCCAGGTCGGCCTGAACTCTGCAATGGCAGCACCTGTTGAGCCAAATGATCTGCCGAAAGATATGCGGGACATCATGCGTGCGGCCTGTCCACGCACGTTGCGCGACCTGCTTAGATGGATGTCGCAACGAAATGCCTCAGCCCTAAGCGAAGTTAACGTGCCAGTTTCCTCAATCATCGGTACCAAAGACATCGTGATCGCCCCGGAACACCAGATCGCTGCGCTGGATCTAATAGACAACACAAACGCGACACTGTTGCCCACTGGGCATCTTCCGTTCTTCGAGAGACCAGACCTTTTTGACCCAGTTTTTGGCGCTTGGCTGGCGAACGAGCCTAGTGCAGCGCACGTGCACAAGCAACTTCCTTGACACTAGTCAATTTCGACGACGATTTTGCCCACTGCGTGACCCTCTTTCAAAGCCCTGTACGCCGCTGCCGTTGCAGCCATGCTGTAGGTACTGTCGATGATCGTCTTGATCGTACCTGCCTCGATAAGCGCGGCAAGCTGCGTCAGCATCTGACCGTCTGGCTCCATAAAGAACCACTCGAACCGGACGCCATTTTCAGAGGCAAGATCGTCGGTGTCCTGACCCTTGATCGACACCAGCCTGCCGCCTTCTTTTAGCACCTTAAACGACCGATTGAGTGTCTCGCCCCCCAACATATCAAAGACCATGTCGTAATCTGAAAGTTCATCCTCGAACTCTTGAGTGTTGTAGTCGATCACAACGTCCGCACCAAGATCGCGCACAAGGTCTGCGTTGCGCGGGCTACACGTTGTTGCGACATGCGCACCGATGTGTTTTGCGATCTGGATGGCCAATGTGCCGACGCCGCCGGAGCCTGCGTGGATCAGCACCTTTTCGCCCTGCTTCAGCTTCCCCTTGGTGATCAGTGCCTGCCAAGCCGTCAGCCCGGCCAATGGAACTGAGGCGGCTTCGACGTGGCTGGTGTTTTCTGGTTTCAGCGCCATTTCGTCAGCTTTCAGCCGCGCGATTTCCGCGATGGCGCCTGCGTCTTCCTGATTGGCACGCGCAAAAACGGCATCGCCCACCTTGAAGCCACTGACCTCGCTGCCCACGCTGGTGATGACGCCAGACACGTCAAAGCCCATGACATGCGGAAATTGCAGCGGGATGTTGTCCTTCATCGCGCCGGACTGGAGGATGTAGTCGATCGGGTTCAGACTGGCGGCATGGACCGAAATCAGAACGGAGTCGTCCTGCAGGTCAGGCTCTCCAACCTCGTCGATTTCGATGTCTGTTTCGTAGTCACGGATGATGGCGGCTTTCATAAAGTAACCTCCTTTGTCGGTGAAATTGGGTGAGCGGCGCTCAGGCCGATTGCATCAAGAGGGTCTTGCCGGCCCAGGCGTCGCTTGTGACGGCATCGGCCAGAACGCGCGCGACATCGCCACGTGCGGCTTTGGCCTTTGGTTCGACGTCGTCACCGAAAATCATGTCGCCGGTGCCATCCTCGTCGGTCAGAGCGACGGGGCGCACGATTGCGTAGGTCAGGCCGGACCCCTTGAGGTACTCATCGGCGTCATGTTTCGCTTTCAGATAATGGCCCATGTCGGTGCTTGGATCAGGATCTTCGGCGCCGACGCTGCTGAGCATGACAAAACGGGATACGCCGGCTTTGGATGCGTGATCAATCAGGCTTTTGGCGCCGTCACGGTCAATTTTGTCCGTCATGTCCGCGTCTGTATCGCCCCCTGATCCGGCGGCAAAGATTACGGCCTCGCAACCGTCGCACACGCCATCCTGAAGATCCGCCAGGTCGCCCATGCGCGTTTCAGCGTGGTTCGGCAGTGTGCTGGTGTCAGAGCTTTCACGCACCAAAGCGATAGGTGCGTGCCCCTCAGATACGAGTCTGTTCATAAGGCGGGTACCGGTGGCGCCAGTAGCGCCTGCGACAAGAATTTTCATGCTAAGGTCCTTTGTTGAATTCAGAGATTGGCCATACCGACAGTGCCGCCTAAAAATCAGGGGCCATCGGTCCGGCCACTTGTATTGCGGCGATGTAGCCCTTTTGTTTTTGCAGATCGGCCCAATAGGCTTCGGCGCGTGGCGCGCCCATTAGAAAGCCACCGGCAGCAAGGTTGGCCAGAAGATAAGACATCTGGATGTCTGCCAAAGTAGCTGCTTCACCAAAGAGCAGGCCTTGATCAGGCAGATTTTGAGCGATGTAGGTGAGATGCATCTGCAGATGGCCAAGCGCCTTTTCGGTGATGTCCTCGCCCTTGATGGCTGGCAGCAGCACGCTCATGCACGCCGCGGCAAAAGAGCTTTCGACGTAATCCAGCATCTCGTCGTGGTGCGCATGTTCGATTGTTCCCGATGCCGGCGCGTGGGTTTGATCGTCGAATTTCCGCGTCAGATACCGCAGGCAACTCGCGGATTCCGCCAGACGGAGATCGCCATCCTCGATAACCGGTGATTTCCCAAGCGGATGGATCTCACGCAAAGCCTTCGGTGCCCGAAAGGCATCAGTCCGGTCATATCGGACCAGATTGTAGGGCTGGCCCAGATCCTCCATCAGCCAGATCAGCCGAATGGCGCGGGAATAGGCGAGGCAATGCACGGTGATCACGGGGTGGGGTATCCTTTTCGAAAGCTTTGGGCAAAGGGCGACAACGGTGTTGTCCGATCATCTGCATGGGATGCCTCAGGGCATGTA
>JBCBON010000031.1:0-32737 GCA_039821195.1 Pseudomonadota bacterium | reverse complement strand
ACTCCTCGCGGAAGTCGGTCTCGATGATGCCAGAGCGGCCGCCACCGATGGCGGAGCAATAGGACAAGCCGATTTCAAGCGCTTTACCAGAAGCGTTGTTGTTTACCGCCACCAGGCAGGGCACGCCGCCGCCTTTGACGAATTCACCGCGCACAGTGTGGCCCGGTCCTTTGGGGGCCATCATGATCACGTCGACGGTGTCTTTTGGCTCAATCAAGCCGAAATGAACGTTCAGACCATGGGCAAAGGCGATCGCTGCGCCATCGCGCAAGTTGTCATGCACGTATTTTTTGTAGGTCGCTGCCTGAAGCTCATCTGGCATTGTGAACATAATCAGGTCACACCATGCCGCCGCTTCGGCGATTTCCATCACTTGCAGGCCTTCGCCCTCGGCCTTGGCCCGGGATGGAGACCCGTCGCGCAGCGCCACAACAACGTTTTTCGCGCCGGAGTCGCGCAGGTTCAACGCATGAGCATGGCCCTGTGAACCATAGCCCAAAATCGCCACTTTCATGTCTTTGATCAAATTCACATCGCAGTCGCGATCATAATATACGCGCATGTCCCAGGTCCTCCTCGCGTTTCGGTTTCACGGGTGAAAACAGGAAAACTAGGGAAAGATAAAGCGGAATTTAGCGCGGGTTCGCGCCGAGACCCATTTCCATCGCAACGCGTCTGATGGGCCTAAGCCCGTGAAGGCTTTGTAATCCGATCAAGCGCAGCGCTTGTAAGTTTTCATCCTGGAACATCGCAGCCCGGTTCAGCGCATCAATGCCGCGCACCCGCAGCGCGATATCTGGCACACGCCGTTCGCTGTAAGCAGAAAGCATCTTTTGACTGCCCAACGGATGCTCTCTTGCGGCGTCTCTGAGTGCAAGGATGTCATTGATGCTCATGTTCAGGCCTTGCGCGCCGATGGGCGGTATCACATGGGCGGCTTCGGCAATCAGTGCCGTGCGGTCGGCGGTGAGGTGCGCCGCTTGCCGGGTGATAATCGGCCAAGATTGCCTTTGCGAGATCAGCGTCAGATCCCCAAGCACGTGTGCGGATCGTTCGGTCGCCTCTTTGGCAAAATTCGTCTCCGTCAGGTCCATGCGGCGCTTTTGATCCGCGGCAAAATCCATCCAGACCACAGCGCTTGCTGGACGCCCTAGGTGATCGGGCAGGGGTACGAGGGTAAAGGGCCCGCCGGAGCGGTGGATTTCGGTGGAGATGTTTTCGTGACGTTGGTCATGGCCAACAACAAAAACAATCGCCTGCTGGCCATACCGTGTGCTGGTTGCGTCGATCCCCACGGCCTCTCGGACGAAGCTGTCGCGGCCATCTGCCCCGATGACCAAGGGCGCTCGGAAGCGTTGACCATCGGAGAGGGTTACCAGTGCTTCGCTTTCTCGAGTGGTCAGAGCGGTGATCGCCTCGCCCTCAACGAAGTTGATGTTGGGCTTGCTCGCTATGGCCTCTGCCAAGGTGCGGCGCATCCGCCAATTTGGTATGTTCCATCCAAACGGGAGGTCACCAATTTCGTTAGCATCGAAATCTGCAGTCTCTTGAATAGTTCCATCAGCCCCACCTGCATCCACAAGGCGCATGATCTGTAAGGGTGTTGCCCAATCGGCAAGCACGTCCCAGAGGCCCAATTCAGACAGCAGCGCCTGGGCGGGTTGCAGATAGGCCGTGGTGCGCAAATCCGCCAATGGATCATTGCCATCTTCGATGATGGGTTTGGGGTCCACGCAGACCACATGGTGACCCTCGGCGCCGAGGGTGATTGCAGCCAATAACCCCGCAGGACCGCCGCCGGAAATGATGATATCGGTTTCTTCCATGTGCCTAAAGTAAGTTCTCTGCGCTGCTCTGCGAGAGGGTTTCATGGATATGCGACAGCGCGTCCAAAAGGTGATCTCGGTGCAGATGAACAAAGTCGGGGGTGTCAACGCCATTACGGACCAAGACAGTGGCAAGCCCCATCGCAGCCGGCTCTCTTAGGTTTTTTACTGTGTCTTCAAAGAAGGCGGTTTGCGCCGGGGTAATCGCGGCCTTGTCAAAGATGGATTCAAAGGCCGCTCGTTCGGGTTTTGGGATGAAGTCCGCATGTTCCACGCCGTACATCGCATCAAACAGATGATCGATGCCGCGGGCCTTTGCCACTTGTTCGGCATGGGACAGAGACCCGTTTGTGTAAATGATCTTACGACCGGGCAAGGCGGCGATTGCGGCCGTCAGGTCCGGTTCTTCTTCGACATGGGAAAGATCGATGTCGTGGACGTCATGAAGATAGGGAAACGGATCCATGTTGTGCTGTCGCATCAGTCCCGCAAGCGTTGTGCCATAAGCGTGATAGTATTCGTCACGCAGGGCACTCGCCGCGTCGTGGTCCAGGCTGAGCTCGGCCATCACAAAGGCGGTCATCTTTTCGTGGATTTGATCAAATAGGGCGAGCGAAGGCGGATAGAGCGTTTCATCCAAGTCAAAAAGCCAGGTGTCGATCTCGCGAAAGTTTCGTGTCATAGACGCCGCTTAAGAATACTGGCCGAAAGTGGCAAGAACCGGGAGGGCGCCATGGTTCAAAATACAAACCGTTTGCGGGACGCATATGATCTGATCGTCGAGGCGATTGATGTGGGCGTGTATGGTCCAGGTGATCGATTGGTGGAAAGCGAGCTGGCAGAGCGGTTTGGGGTCTCTCGGACCCCTGTGCGCGAGGCGCTTCAACGGCTGGAGACGCAGGCGATGCTAGTCCGGGATGGCCGCTCGTTGATTGTGGCATCCCTGGATCATCGACAGTTGTCAGATCTTTACGCGGTACGGGCCGAGTTGGAAGGGCTGGCGGCACAACTGGCCGCAAAACATGCCACGCCCGAAGAGGTACGGGTTCTTTTTGCGATGATCGAAGCGGACCGGAAGATCGCGAAAGACCCAAATAAATTGGCGCGAGCCAATCGGCGGTTCCACCATCAGCTGCATCTGGCCAGCCACAACAATTATCTGATTTCACAGCTGGACACGGTGCATCAATCGATGGTGCTGCTGGGGAATACCTCGCTTGCTGCTGATGGACGCGGTGATCAGGCGTTGGATGAGCATGTTGAAATTGTTGAGGCGATCAAAGATGGCGATCAGACGCGGGCTGACGAAGCGGTGAAAAAGCACCTTTCTTATGCGTTCGAGATGCGTCTGAAAATCGACGCGGGCGAGGTCAAGACGATCGGCTAGCCGTGGATCCCATGTTGGGTTTTGTCCCAATAGGCGGGGGTTCGGATGGCTTCGATGAGCGCTTTCAAGAGTGCCGGTATCAAGAGGAGCCGATAGAACGGCATAACCAAAAGGTAGGGGCGAAGATGCCTGAGATGTCGTTCGCGCAGTGCCCGCCAGCCGATAGAAAATAACGATAGTTCGGACAAAAGGGCGAGGCCCAAGAACGCGGTAAGTGGCGCGCCATTGATCAAGCCCCCAGGTGATGCGGCGATGAACCAAAGCGGCAAGGACGCAAGACCTATGGTGGCCGCGACCACCGGGCCAAGTAACATTGCGGCCGCAAAAAGGCGCATAGAACCGCCTTGCCGGGTCATCCATGTGAGAAGAAACCCTTTGAGCCAGCGAGAGCGCTGACGTTTCCACGCCCCGATATCAGATGGTGCTTCTTCGAATGTTGGGCGCGAAACCATGGCGGATTTGTAACCGCCTGCGTGCAGACGCAGACCAAGATCAGCGTCTTCGGTCACGTTAAATGCGTCCCAAGCGCCAAGCCGGTAGAGCGCATCTTTGCGAATGAAAAAGGAGGTGCCACCAAGAGGTATTGGCAGATCGTCCTGTGCCAGTGACGGATTTTGAATCCGAAATAGCATAGCATATTCAACGGCAAAGCACCCTGAGAGGACTGAAGCTGAAGTGTTAAATATATCGAGCGGCGCTTGAACGCATGCCAGCCCCTCGATGCGGGAAAACGCCTCGGCGACTTCGCTCAATTGCATTGGGTCTGGTGCATCTTCGGCATCGTAGACGCCAATGATGCTCCCACTGGTGAAAGGCAGGGCTGCATTCATTGCGCGTGGTTTTGTCTGCACTGTCCCCGCCGGAATGTGCAAAACACGCATGTTTGTCGGCAGGGTCGTTCGCGCAAGTGCCGCCCGCGTTTGGCTGTCAGCTGCCTCTAGCAGGAAAAGAACTTCATACTTGCTGCTCGGATAGGCCAATCGCGATAAATGGGCCAACAGGCGCGGGACGATTTCGCTTTCTTTGTAGAGCGGGACAAGCAAGCTGATCTCGGGCAGGGTGTCATCATTGATGAGTGCTTTGGAAGGTTGCCATTCCGTCAGCGAGCGGCGGGTGATCCACATGCGGAAAGCAACGATCCCGACCAAAAGCACGCTGCCCATTCCAAGCATGATTTGAGGCAGCAGGGCACATAGCAAAAGCAGCGCCACAAAAGGTATCGCAATCGATAGAAGCCGCATGGTGAAGCTGTGCTGCATCCAGCGCACCACACCCCGGGATGACGCGCCATCGCGTTCTGCAAGGTCTGTCGCAGTCGTTAAGTAAACCCGTGACAACAGTTGTGACACCGTGGTGGCATCACAGCGGACAAAGGTTGCAGGAAACCCCGCTTTGAACAGAATATCCGAGACGGTTTCACAATGGTCTGTTGTGGTTGCGACAATGGCATGGCCATCGAACACATCAACAACGACGCACCGTGTGCCGACCGCCACTTCAATAGGGATCAGCGACGCATAAAGCGCGGTGTCCTGCCCAATCAGCGTGATGCTGCGATGGGATCGGTTTTCGAAGTCTAGAGCTAGCGCGGGATTTGCCATGACGTGCCCCCTTGTGCAGAGGGTTCCAAATCATGGTTAAGAATGTCTTACAAAGAGGCTGAGAAACGCTCGAACAGGTAAAAACTGTCTTGGGGTCCGGGGGATGCCTCGGGATGATGCTGCACGGAAAAAACGGGCTTGTTCACGACCCGTAGGCCACAATTGGACCCATCGAATAATGAGACATGGGTCTCTACAACGCCTTCGGGCAATGTCTCACTGTTTACCGCAAACCCGTGGTTCATGGATGTGATTTCGACCTTACCCGTTTCATGTTCTTTCACCGGATGGTTGGCGCCGTGATGTCCATGGTTCATCTTAATGGTCTTAGCCCCAAGGGCGAGGCCCAGCATCTGATGGCCCAAGCAAATTCCAAAGACCGGTTTCTCAGCCGCGAGAATGCTTTGGATCATCGGGACAGCATATTTGCCGGTGGCCGCGGGATCGCCGGGGCCGTTGGACAGGAATACGCCTGCAGGATCATATGCCAGAACATCTTCGGCTGTCGAAGTTGCAGGTAACACCGTTACATCGCATCCAGACGATGCGAGGCAGCGCAGAATGTTGCGCTTTGCGCCGTAGTCAATTGCGACCACCCGTTTTCCCGGCTCTGTCCGTTTGGGATACCCATCTGGCCAGGCCCAACGCATTTCGTCCCAGCGATAAGATTGAGCGCAGGATACATGTTTCGCAAGGTCCAGCCCTTCGAGGCCCGGAAAGGCCCGAGCGGCTGCAAGCAGCGCTTCAATGTCGAAATTACCCTCTGGATCGTGGGCAATGGCAACATGGGGCGCCCCTTGTTGGCGGATCGCGCGAGTAAGCCGTCGCGTATCCACGCCGCCCACGCCAATGCGCCCCCGCTTTGCAAGCCAATCTGACAGGTTGGATTGCGAGCGCCAGTTCGAGGGTTCCGTCGGGTCCCATTTGACGATCATGGCTCTTGCAACGGGATCGGCGGTTTCATCATCTTCCGATGTGACGCCTGTGTTCCCGATATGCGGAAAGGTAAATGTGATGGCCTGACCCGCATAGGATGGGTCCGTCATAATTTCCTGATATCCGGTCATTGCGGTGTTGAAGCAAAGCTCTGCCTCGACCTGGCCCGTTGCCCCAAATCCATACCCATAAAAAAGTGTCCCGTCGGCAAGCGCGATAGCAGCGGTCGGGCGGGGCATGGGCAACTCCTACAGTTTCGAATAGGTCCGCGTGGCGTTACCTCTCGCCCCACGTCACGTCAAGCGAGGCTGGCCCATATGGCGAGGATGAGTTAAGTTCGGGGTTGGAACATAAAGGTGATGCCATGCGGGATCAGATCAATACAGCTATGAAAGACGCGATGCGCGCCAAAGACAGCGCGCGCCTGTCGACCGTTAGATTGATGAATGCGGCGATTAAAGAGCGCGATATCGCGGCCCGCTCGGACGGAAATTCCGATGGCGTTTCAGATGCGGATATCCTTGGTATCCTCGCGAAGATGATCAAACAGCGTCAGGAAAGCGCGAAGGTCTATGAAGAGGCTGGCCGGATCGAGCTTGCGGAAAGTGAACGCGCAGAAATTGTGGTGATCGAAGAGTTTCTGCCCAAACAGCTGAGTGATGATGAAGTTGCAAAAGCTGTTAAAGACACCGTATCCGAGGTTGGGGCAGAGAGCATCCGAGATATGGGAAAAGTAATGGGACTTTTGAAAGAACGGTATTCCGGCCAGATGGATTTCGGCGTTGCCGGTGCAGCGGTAAAGAAAGCGCTGGGTTAAATTGGCCTAAGATACCGGCGACTTGGCTTGGTAAATAGCCCGATCCAGCGCTTCGAACAGCGACAAGCGCTCTTCAGGGGTTAGGAACGCGCCAAGCTCGATCTCGCGGTTGCCACCCGAGAGGGTGATATAGTGTTCAATTTTGGTGTCTTCCCGCAAATGGACCTTCACAAACTGTGGATGGGCGTACCAATACTGATCTTCTGAACGCGGGTTTTTACGATAGACAGCAACGAGATCAGGCCAAAGTTTTAAGCTCTCTCTGACTGTGGCATCTTTATTGGTTTTCTGAATTGCCGCCCAAAGGCCCCAAACCGCAGCTGCCATAAATGGAAGGATGCCCCAGAAAAACGGCGATCCGAAAAAGGCGGTGATGGGCACGAGGAAGCCAAGGCAAACCAGCAGAATAATCGTGACGAAGCCTTTGTCCGAGAGCGAACGATAAGGCCATAAGGTGACCTCATAAAGCGGATCATCGTCACGGTCAGTGACTGCAAAGAAATCAGCAGGGCTCTCGATATTGCGGCCAAAAGTCGTCATCCGATAAGCCTAGCAAGCTCTTAAAGATAAGGAAAAGGTGTATTTGGTCGCGTGCTCAAAAAGTAAGGGCCGGAGAACCGGCCCTTGCTTGTTAAGATTTTACCGCGTCTTCGACTGCTTCTTCTATGTCTTCAGCGCGATCTTCGAAGGTCGCATGATCGTGGAAGTCCCACATGTCAGGTGTCGGTAGCTTCTCGAATGTATGCTCTGGAGGAGGATTTGGAAGTGTCCATTCCAGTGTTTCCGCTTCTTTACCCCAATACGCGGGCTCTTCGATGCGACGACCGGCAAGGATGGTGTAGAACACGATGCCGAAGAACAGCACGAAGGAAGCAAAGCTGAGATAAGCACCGTAAGAGCTGATGACGTTCCAGTACTCAAACTGCTCTGGATAGTCGATGTACCGGCGTGGCATGCCCTGACGTCCCAAGAAGTGCTGTGGGAAGAAGGTCACGTTTGTGCCGATGAAAAACAGCCAAAAGTGCAACTGACCTGCCCATTCGGGGTATTGGTGACCAGACATCTTTCCGATCCAGTAATACACGCCTGCAAACAGGGCGAATGCCGCACCGATGGCCATCACATAATGGAAGTGAGCAACCACATAGTATGTGTCGTGGTATGCACGGTCAACGCCCGCTTGCGACAGCACGATGCCTGTCACGCCACCGACAGTGAACATGAACAAGAAGCCCAATGCGAACATCATCGGTGTTTTGAAGCTGATCGAACCGCCCCACATCGTTGCGATCCAAGAAAAGATTTTCACCCCTGTTGGAACCGCGATCACCATTGTGGCCAGCATGAAGTAGGACTGCTGCGTCAATGACATACCCACGGTGTACATGTGGTGCGCCCAGACAACGAAGCCCAAGACACCGATGGCAACCATCGCATAGACCATTGGCAAATACCCAAAGACGGGCTTTTTCGAAAATGTCGCGATGACGTGGGAGATAATCCCAAAGCCCGGCAGAATGATTATATAGACTTCTGGGTGGCCAAAGAACCACAAAAGGTGCTGATACAGAACCGGATCACCGCCGCCTGCTGGATCGAAGAAGGTTGTTCCAAAGTTCCGATCAGTCAGAAGCATTGTGATCGCGCCCGCTAAAACCGGCAGAGCCAAAAGGATCAGCATCGCTGTTACAAAGATCGACCAAGCGAACAAGGGTGTCTTGTGCAGGGTCATGCCCGGCGCCCGCATGTTCAAGAACGTCGTAATAATGTTGATCGCGCCAAGGATGGATGATGCACCGGAGACGTGCACAGCGAAAATCGCAAGATCCATGGAAATACCGCCCTCAAGGGTCGAAAGCGGTGCATAGAGCACCCAGCCGACACCAGAGCCGGTTTGACCGTTACCACCGGGTGCCACCAGCGAAAGTGTCGCGAGCGATACACCTGTGACGTACAGCCAGAAAGACAGGTTGTTGAGGCGCGGGAAAGCCATGTCCGGCGCACCGATCATCAACGGCATGAAATAGTTACCAAAACCACCAAACAGTGCCGGGATGAACACGAAGAACATCATCAAGATGCCATGGCCCGTGATCAAAACATTCCAAAGATGACCGTTCGGCGTACAATCCTCGACAGCGGACGCAAACAGCGATGCGCCTTCCATGCACATGTACTGGACGCCCGGCTGCATTAGCTCCATCCGCATATAAACGGTGAAGGCGACAGAAATGAAACCGGCAATACCGGCAACAATCAGGTACAGAATACCGATGTCTTTATGATTTGTGGACATGAACCAGCGCTTGAAAAAGCCGGGTGTTTCCTCATGGCCATGAATGGCTGCATCTGCCATGTGTTCTCTCCTCACACATATGAATGGCTACGCTGTTTCAGCGCTGTGTCGGCGTGTGTTTAACTTGGAGATAATCGACCCTCAAGGATGAAAACAGAGTATAGCGGTTGTGTCGCAGCAATTCACAGCCCGGAGTGGTCGGAAATGATGGCTATTCGAATTTTCATGATTTTGATGTGCCTTGCCGGTACGGCATCAGGCCAGTCTTTCGGCCTCTTGGAGGTCTATGACGTGCCTGACGGCGATGTTTTGAACGTCCGATCCGGCCCAAGTACAGACAACGAGATCGTTTTCACCCTGTCCAATGGCGACACGCTGGATGGGTTTGAAACAACAACCGATGGGCGTTGGACACAAATTGCGTTGTCGGAAGGGATGGCTTGGGTGTCATCCCGATTTGTGCGGCCGATTGATATGGCGTTTGAGACATCTGGTCTGCCGCTTGGGCTCCAGTGTTTTGGAACAGAGCCATTTTGGAGGTACGAAGTACTTTCGGAAGGTGAGAGTATGTATTCCGAATTGGGAGAGGACAGACCCTACCGCTCTCAAGTGCTTTCAGTCTTAACATCAGACAATGTGGCCCTTGGATCCATCCAGTTTGATACAGATTGGCACCAAGTGCTGCTAACCCATGGCGAGTGCAGCGATGGAATGTCGGATCGTCTGTTCCATTGGAATATTAATCTGCTTCAGCTGCCGAAGCGAACGCGGTTGATTACGGGGTGCTGTACTGCGTCCTTTATTCAACAAGAATAGGGGCCTTCAATCTCCTAGCCGCGCGAGGACCACAACTTGAACAGCGCTTAAAGCAATGAATGCAAATTGAAGCATAAGCGCGACTAGATCGCTTGCGGATCCGAAGACAAGGTCGATGACCATCCATTGAACCAAATCCGATGCAGCAAGTGAGCCGGAGATCGCGTTATAGATTACTGAACCCAAACCATAGAGGAAATTCGCAGTTGGCACGAAATAGATAAGTGCGGTTTTGAATGCTAAAAACACAAGCGTCACCGCAAGTGCCCCGGCCAACACGAATGACATCAGCGGAATGTCTTGTGTGAATGTCCCAAAGACGACTGTTGCACCCAGCACCAAAACAAAAACTATACCCGCGATTGGACCGACATTTTGCCCTAAAGCGTTGGCAAGATTCGTCATCCAACCCACTTGGTCAGACACCTTGTCCTTGACGGCTGGAACAGTGTTGAACCGGGAGAGATCGTATACCAAAGCTCCGATTACAATCAGGTAAACGACCCACATCTCAAGATTTTCCTAACCACTTGTTACACCGTAGTTTTTTTCGATGGTCGGCTCTGTGTGATTTTACACTTTTTGCGAGTTACATTGAGAATGTAGACGTAAAGGTTGTTTTCAGGGCGGCGTCGAGGTCCGCCATGTCCACAGGGAGGCCGAGATCAACGAGGCTGGTCACCCCGTGACCCGTGATGCCGCAGGGAACGATGCCAGTATAATGGGAGAGATCGGGTTCAACATTGATGCTGATGCCGTGAAAGCTCACCCATTTTCGCAGACGAATGCCGATTGCAGCGATCTTGTCCTCGCGCATTGTGCCATCGGGAAGCGGCGGCTGTTCCGGGCGGGGTACCCAAACACCAACGCGGCCTTCGCGGATTTCGCCATGAACGTTAAATTCCGCGAGGGTTGCGATAACCCAATGTTCTAGCTGCTTGACGAAGACGCGGACATCTTTCCCGCGTTTGTTCAAATCCAACATCAGGTACACGATCCGCTGACCCGGACCATGGTAAGTGTATTCGCCACCGCGGGCGCTTTGGAACACTGGGAACCTGTGAGGATCCAGCAAATCCTGCGCATTTGCGCTGGTGCCCGCAGTAAATAGGGGTGGGTGCTCCAACAGCCAAATGGCCTCATCTGCCGTGCCGGACAAAATGGCCGTAACGCGGTCTTCCATTTCTGTTACCGCATCGGGATAAGGCACAAGCTCTTTGGAATGAATCCATTCAACCATAGCGTCCTAGACCAGCCTGGGGCGGAAATGTCGAGCCGCCGCTATGACCAAGTGTTGCGTCCCTGCCGAAAACTCTTTGAACGCGGTCCGATTGCGGTAAACCTTGGGTGGGAGCGTTTTTGGATTCTAAGGGGATTTACATGAATCAGATCGTGAAGCTGGGCTTGTTGGCCACGGCGATGACAACTGCCGGTATGGGGTTTTTCGCAGAGGAATTGGCGCCACCCATTCCAGAAGCCTGCACTGTTTTGTCCGGAACTTTGGACGCGTTGGGGATTGAATATGGCAAGGTCGAGGCGACCATGGATGCGATCACCGAAGGTGCTTACCTGTTCTCGGTTTGTGATGCGTACACGGCGGACGACATCCTGATCATGGGCATCTCCATTAACGAGACGCGAGACACAAATATCACTGTACCGTCCAGCGCTTCGCAATTGGATGCGTATGTTGCAGATATCCCAGCAGATTGGGGGGAGACGGTCCCGACCAATTTTGGTGAGGCATCCGTATTCGTTCCCTATTCAAATCAGCACACCGTGTACTTCCGCGATGGACGTGCAACCTTGGGCGTGGCCACGATTATCGACGCAACGGATGAAGAACTGGCCCAAATGGAAGCAGCGGCTGAGTACATTGCAACAACTTACGGTCTGCCTGACGACGGTTGATGCTGTTTTTCCGGGCACAGCATCGCTGTGCCAGATGCCAGATTTTGGTAAGTTGACGCTGACAGATGTCACAGTTTTGTCACACAACTTGTCATATATTTATCCGAGGGTTTGATCCAATTTGGGGGGAGAGGGTCATGCAGGATTTGAAGCAATTTCGACTGTGGCCGCTGGCGGGGATATTCCTCGCTATTTCTGCGGGTTTGGGATTTGCGCAGGCTCCACCTGGCGATCAGCCCTTGGTAGATGTGCCCGGCGCGGGAGAGCCTGAGGGCATTCCAAGGTTAACGGACTCGATCATTATTGGATTTGACCAGTCTGATTTTGACGAACATCGCGTGCTCTTGGCCCCTTTGGACGGATATAATGTGACCGACAGTAAACGCGTTGAAGGCCCACGGACACGCCTGATTTACCTCGTGCCAGATGACAAGTCTCCCCTCGAAGTGACCCGAAATTACCAAGCCGCTCTAACGAGTATGGGATTTGGGGAGACCTTCTATTGCTCGGCTGAGGATTGCGGCGAGGCGTCTGCCATGTTGGATGTGGTTTACCCGTCGGATGGGCGCTTAAAAAACTACGGCCAGATCACAGAATATGCGCTGCAGTTTCCGCGCAATGACCACAAATATCTGGCGATGGAAAACCCAAGCACGGGTCAGGTTGTGACGGTTTGGGTGGCCTACGACACATTCAATATTGACCAGCGTTCGGCAAATTCAACGATGGCGTTGGTCGATATCGTGGGGGGCGAGGCGTTTGAAGCCGACATGGAAATCGTGACGCGAGAGCAAGTTGCAGAAGGGCTGGGGGCAGACGGCAAGGTGACCTTGGCCGGTATTTTCTTTGCCACCGATAGCGATGAGATAACCGCGGATTCAAGACCGGCCTTGGATGAAATCGCTGCCTTTCTTCAAGGTGCGCCCGAGATCAAAGCCTATGTTGTAGGTCATACGGATGCGACGGGAGATTTCGCGTATAACATGGATCTGTCCCAGCGCCGCGCGGCATCTGTTGCGCAAGCGTTAGAAGGCTATGGCATCGGGTCTGACAGGTTGGTGCCAGCAGGTGTAGGTCCATTGGCACCCGAGGGCAGCAATTCAACAGAAGACGGACGGCGGGCCAATAGACGCGTGGAGCTTGTGGCAAGATGAAACGAACGCTCACCGTTATTTTGATCTCATCGGCCATGCTCGCTTCAGGGATGGGTATGCTGAGCAGCGCACCTGAGCCCGTACCTGCAGCCTGCATTTTGTTGGATGAGAGTTTGAAATCCGTTGGTCAAACCGACTACCGCCTTGAAGAAGGCCTGAGTATTCCCTTAAATGATGCTGGCATTTCCGTTTCAAGCTGTGACGCCTATCGCAGCGATGACAGTCTTTTGATGAGTTTTCTGATCCGACAAGACGTGGCGACGGATCGTAATGTTGTCCCAAGTGCACAACAGCTTGATGACGTCTTGCGTGACACGGCAGCTGCAATGGGCATCGACCTTCAGTTTGAAAAGCTCGACGGTCTTGGTCAAGCAAGCGCGTGGGTTGGCGAACTAGGTCAGATTGTCAGCATCAACCATGACGGGCGCTCGGTGATGAATGTCGGTCCAGGTTTTGTCGTGGAGGTGAGCGACGCCGACAAAGCGCTTGCAGTGGACATCGTGACGCACATTGTGGCGGCCTATCCTACCATGTAGCCAAAGCGAATTTGTCAAAGCTGGGTCTTCCCTTGGCGAATTTCTTCGGCTAAAGCCCGCGCACCTTATCGTGCGGCCGTGGCGGAATTGGTAGACGCGCAGCGTTGAGGTCGCTGTTCCTTAACCGGAGTGGAAGTTCGAGTCTTCTCGGCCGCACCAAATCCTTCGTGAAATTGTTAGTCATCTAATCGTTACAGTGAGCTTTTAGCCTGTTTCAAAAGGGGTCTTGGTTAAGAAAGACCATTGCAACATTGTGACTTCCAGCAAGAATGGAGCGATGATGGTGGACTTGCCAAACAAAGGATACAGAGGCGCGCGCCGCTTTACTGGGGCAGCCGCAATTTTCGCAGGGTCAATTGGTTTCGTCAGCAGTTTTGGGCTGTTTTCGTCCATCGGATTCGCGCAAAGCAGTTACCAACCTCGTGATTGCTCTGACTTCGCTCCTCGATATTAGCCGACTGCAACGGCCGGATATCATATCACGATTGAGTGCGATAAAATTGCGTCGGAGCCAGGTGCAGGTGGTCGCGTTGAAACCTATGTGGCCACGAATTGGGAGGGCAATGAACTCACTAATTGGGAGGAGGTTCTTTATGGTCAGGAATACCTTGTAACGAATGCCATCGAGGCCGCCCGCCAAGAATTTGAAGCCCAAGGACGCAGGCATCGGGACATTGTTCTTATGTTCTTGAATTCGCACTATCATGGTTCAATGTTGACTAAGTCGCCTGACTCGCTCGCGCAGGCCGCTTTTACCAGGGGGGCATGCCCGGTTGTCGTACCATCGAGTTCCATTCCAGATCTCGGTGGTGGGCCATATCCATATAACAACCTCCAATACACGTTGGTTCATGAATTTGCTCATTGCGTCGTTGCTGCGGAAACGGCTGGTCTCTTTCGCGAGTATTGGTGGGATGAACCAATGGCGGAGTTTATCGCGAACCTCGCTTACCCAAACAACGACTTTGAGGTTGATCGGATATACAATTACGATTTTAGCACCCCTTTGACCCATCAGGATAATCCATATTCTGTGGTTGGTTACATTCAATCGCTTGCCAATCAGATTGGTGAGCTTGATGCAGTTGATTCGCTGGTGGCTCTCAGAGGTGAAGAGAAAAGCAACGCGTCTATCCAGGAGTTTATAGATGCCGACTTGGCAGACTCATTCCTTGAGTATGCATATCAAAGTTGGGAGGGACGACTTGTGGATACCGGAGGCTCTACATATCCTGCGCACCGGCCGTTTGTCAGACCAACTCCTTTGGATGGGACTGCAGACCAGTTGTCTACCGAGATTCAACCGCTCAGCGCTGCAGCCTTTCAGTTCAACTACGATGGCAACACCAAGCTCGTACTCGAGGCAGTTTTAGGAGAAGATGTTGTAGGCGGGTTTCTGACTGATGCATCCAATGCAAGGACGGGTCGTCCAAAAGTGACGTTAAACCCTGTTCAGGGATGCGACGCGGATAATACGAACACGCAAAACCCGATATTGTTTGTAGCCAACACGGGAAACGCGGCAGCGTCCATCGAGATCAATGTGATACCGGACGGAATTGCAGAGGGGCCCGGCCAACATCTTTGCGACTCTTGCTTACTTGGCACGTGGCGCATCATGGGGGGGGGCTTCGATACCTCAGGTATGTTGGCGGAGTCCATGTTTGAAGGCATGCCGAGCGGCACAAGTTTGAACACCACTGGACGTTGGACGGGCACGGTCGTGTTCAGAGATGATGGGCGGACGGAATGGGATATCTCGGAAGCGGGCAACGTGGTTATGACAATGCCCGGCATGGAAATGGTCACAAGCTACAGACAGTCAGTTCATCAGGCGGCCAATTGGAGCCAAGCCGACGGTTACGTGAATTTTACGAATATCAAGCAACTTCGGCCATATGATTTTCGCACCACGATGAGCGTCAATGGAATATCTCAATATGTCGATAACACGATGGCGCAGCAGGCAGGGCGCGCGTCACTGCCAACGTCAAGTTCATCCCTTTATGATTGCGATGCGTCCTTGCTGAGTTTGTTGGCTCCCGGCGGTACAGATATCGTGAACCCAGCCACCGGACAAGTTTTTGAAGTCGAACCCTTCTTGATGGAAAAACTACCCGAAGAGTGATTCTACCAACCGGGCGGTCGGCGGACATCCCAATAGCCATATTCAAACTTCATCGTCTGGCCACTCATGGTCACGCGCACTGGCTGTCCATTGGCGTTGTATGTGATTGGAATTCGGTTGCCCTCAAAAAAGAATTCAGAGGCAAAGCATCCTGAATTATTAGTGTCCGGGCATGCCGTGGCCGAGCGTTTCGCCTGAAACCCAGATGGTGCGCTGAGCTCTCTCATGCGGTTCCAAGAGAAGAATTTGCTAAAGACGTAAGGGGTTTGTGCCATCATGTCGTCGCCCGGTTCGATCAGCTGCCCTTGGTTTCTGATCCGCCCGGTCGCCATGTTGTTTTGGATACTTTGCACCATCATTTGGCGCGCAAACACAGGTAACTCCCGCCATTGACCATCGTAGAAGGCCATATCAGTCCGGCTGAAATACGCAGCCGGTTCATTCGGGCTGGTTGCTTCGGTATATTCTCCATCGAAGACATAGGTCATAATACTTGGACCGGCAGTCATCCGGATCATGCATTCACCATCTACAATGTCGAAGGTACCCAACGACACTTCTGTTGTGTCAGGGCGCTTCTTCTGTAGACCTATTGATCTCCGTGTAACCGGGCTTTCGATGTTGAGGGTCAGTTCCAACTTGCCACGGCGTTCAGGGGTAAACCTTAGGTCTTCGACGGTTCCGTTGTCTGAGGTGATGTTCCAATTTGAAGGTTTGTAGTCTTCAAGTCCCTTCACTTCGATCGGATAACTTTGTCCCGGCTCAAAACAGCCATCGGGAACATCGAACTCTACCGGAGTTGTGGTTACAGTCAGGTGGTAAACTTTCCCTGTCCCGGCTGCCATACTCACGGCGCTCACCTCGTCAATTGGTGGGGAGTTTGCCACGCGAAAGAAAACCCCATCCTTCGGCGGGTTGTTTCCATTTAGCAAAAAGAAATCCTTCTGCCTTTGTGCCGCCAGACGGTGCTCTGTGATCAAAGTGAGATGTTCGAGGTCTTCGGTGCCATCCGCCTCGTGAGCAGGTGCAATCTCTACCCGCGCGAGAAGGACGTTGTCTTGTTCCGGGCGATCCGGTGTTTGTGTTACGGACAATGTCACCAGGTTAGGATCCGCGGTGTACGGTCCGACCGTACCAGAAACGAAGTCTTTGTACTCGGCATCTGTGTGAGGGATCTTGATTTCAACTTTGTTGATGTCACCGTAGTAAAGGTACTTGCTGGTTCGAGTTGCTGTGACTGTCGAAGTCTGGATGTTGTTATAGACTGCAACATATGCGGGAAACACGGCGTCAAAAGTGGCCCCCTGCACCAAGTCGGGGTCAAACCATAACCCCATATTGTTCTTGTCGTCGGTTTTGCCCAAGCTTCCAATTCTCAAGAAGGCATCATCTGCAAGATAGGCAATCGTGTCTTTGCTTGACATGCGTTGTCCCACTCGGATTGCGTAATCCCATTTACCATATCCTGCATCGTCACCTGCCCAGAATGGACGATCCAGTGTCATGTTGTAGTAAGGCGTGTAGACGTCATTGAAGCCGGGCTTCGTTTTGCGCAGCCACGCTGACTCGATCGCTGTTGCGACCATCTCATCAATCCAAGCGGTCTTTTCATTTGTTTGAAGGACCTGAAAAGAATGCACATATTCATGTGTGATGGTTTCTCCATCCACATAGTCGAGACTGTTTTCAGCGGGAAGAACGATATAGCTGCGCCCAAAAAAACTGGCCGTCACTGGGAAGAAGCACGCGGCGGCATTGGCCCCGCATCCGGCGTCTGCCGGAGCGGTCCGCGAAAGGTAGTAAATCAGCTTTTTGCCGTCTGTCCCGTCAGGCAAATCTTCGCGATTCACTGGGAAGCCTAACCCGTCAAGCCAGGCGCGGACAGACTGAAGCTGCTCTAGCGCTTTTTGGCCATTATCCGTTTCGGCCTTTGAAATGTTGCTGGAAGCGCACAAAGCGCCGTCATAGCACACGAGCTGAAAATTGGCGGTTTCCGCCACCAGCGCATTGGCTAAAGACACAGTTTGGGCTGCTACCGACTGAGCAGCAAACATTAATACACAGGCGATGATCGCACGCATTTTGAAAACCCCACTTCGCTTGGCGCCGAGGCTACGAGTATCGTAGCTAGCGATCAACCAATGCGAAGGCATAGTTTTACAAGGTCAGGTTTAGCGGTTGTTCCATGGCAGCATAAGACGCCACTGCTTGGTATCGCGGATGAGGAACAGATTTTTCGGTGCGCGCCAATTTTTGTACGGTGCTTTGCCTTGGTGCACCGTGCGACAGACGGGATGGTCTTGTGCGGCTTCAAGTTTGGCTACAAAATCTTTTGCCATGGCGAGCTTACCGCTCGTCCTATCCACGCCGGGTTCGATGAACTTTACAATAATGTCGAGGTTATCAGTGCAATCTTCCAAGGCATATAAAAGTGGGACATCGAAAACCTCGCTCATGGTGAATTTTTCGTCTTCGACAAAAAGCCTTTTACTGAGGCCGAAACATGTTGGAGTGACGTCACTATCCGCCGTGAGACAAACAATGCCCCCGGCTTTAAGGCGGCGTTGAGCCTTGAAGAGCACACGTCGATTGGTTGGAATAAGGTCTAGGGGCTGCAGTTCTCTGTTGTTTTTGAGATCGTCCAAAGTCCATGCAGGAGTGGCGTCTTTTAGGTAGGTCACCATCGATGGTGGGTGTCCGAGATCTGTCAGCGCGCGGCATACGGCGACCATGCCGATGTGACTGCCATAGATGATCAGGCCTTTTCCTTGGGAAAGCGATTTTTCTACGAGCCCAATGTCCCTTGTCACTATTCCATTGCAGCATGCGTTCATCTCTTTTTCAAAAATCACTGAAAAGACTGAATGCATCACGAACCGCTGCCACGGAAGCTCGAAGGTATTGTTGAATAAGGCTCTGTTTTTAAAAAGTTTTTTGTTTTTCAAGCACCACGCGAACAGTTGTTCTGCGATCTGTGCGCGGTCACTCCGGTCATTGTGTTTTGCTATTGCTTTAAGCTTCGGGAAGATTTTCCGGTTCACGTTTTGCGACCTAAGGGCCGCTATCACTGCAAATGGCGTCCATAGAAAATCCAAAAGCATCTAAATAGCCTTAAGCGGTTCTGAAGATGTCAAATCCACGAAGCCGCTCCAAAGCAAAACTTGGATTGATTGGGGTAAGACCCGTGGGTTTGCAGTTCTTACTTTTCATTGGTCAGGACATCAGTTTCTGAAAGCGCAGAGGCAAAATCAGATGCCAGTTGGATGCATCACGAAAAACAAATTTATCGCCCCACCGGTTGGGTCTCACGGGCCCATAGTTGCGGCGGTTAGTCACTTCGCGATAAACTGGTCGTGTCTGAGCCACAGATATCTTGGTTTGAAAATCATGAGCCCAAGCGAACAGGTCGTCTCGAATGACCTCGCCAGGTGCCAAAAAAGTAATGCGGCACATCCAGTCCCAACCTGTTTCCCCGACAGAGTAAAGTACCGGGGCTTCTAGCGCCGAAATCGCGCCGAAGCCTCTAGGCGAGATTAAAAGGCGTCGGGACGCAGCCATGTATCCAACGGGAAGAGAAATATCTGGAGTGACAATGACAACCTCGTTTTTCCCAAGAGCCCGTTGTATTCGGAAAAGTGTATACTTGTCCGGAGCTATTGTTTTGCAGGTTATGTCCTCCAGAGAAGTAGCCAGGTCCGAGGCGAGAACAACCGGTTTATAATCGGCGTTTCTGGTAACCAAACGACACTTGATGCCTTCTAGTTGCAGCGCCCTGACCGTTGCCGATTGCCCACCATGACAGGAGTAAATCAGAACGCCGCGACCTTGCTGTTGTGCACGGTGCACGAGCTCAATTTGTTTCGTATTTAGGTCGCGAACAACAAGGCGATGTTTGGGGGCAACAACGCGGCATACAGACAGGCTCGCATATAGTTGTGGATGGTATTCAAAGATGTTGTTGTAACACGCTCGCAGGGCGAACAGCCATTTCATTCGATTGGCTTGGTCTATCATTCGTAGGCAAAGATCTTGGGGCGGCACGCGACCAAGATGTTTACGCATCCTTTCGCGCCAAGTGACGTTTACGCGCGTGGTTTGTTTGCCCAAGAGTGCGAGTATCGCTGCAAATACAGACCAAAGCTTTGGCCACATGTCAGATCAGATTCGGTTAAGAATATTGGTCAAAGCGAAGTCCCGGTCGACATCGTCTTCATCTATTTCAACGCCAAATTCGCTTTCCGCATCCATAATCAATTCAAGTGTGCGCAAACTATCCAATCCAAGGTTGTCCAGCGGTGTTCTCAGCAATTCACTATCCTCGATATCGACATGCTTTGACTCGCACTCGATCATCTTCTTACGCGCCAGCGTGATCAGAAATGCTTTGGGATCGTTCATTGGGTTAACCTTAAGTTGATTTTTTCAGGCTTCACAGTGAGGAAAGCGTTCTTTTGTTCTGTTAGTGAAATGGACTCAACCGAAACATTGTATCCTCGAAGTACCTGTTTGACCTTGTCGTAAAGATCAAGTGCCGCTTTAGCGCCAGCGCAAATGTGCTTTCCACCCCCAAAAACAAGTTTACCAGCATGGGCATCCGAGCCATCCGCGGATTTCAACCAAAGGCGCAGTTTCTCACCTTTGCAGAATGCATGACCGTTGTAATCGAAATCTTCGGTGCAAATGCGATCAACGAAGACCACGGCGGCTTTGATCTTGTAGTCGTCCCATTGCAAGTCGGAAAACCGAACGCCGATATTTTCGGAGATCGCGTGATGGAGCGCATATCCAATACCGCCATTCAGCGTATCGACGGCGATGGTCGACAACCCTTTGCGACGATTGTCATTGTCGGCGAGTTCAGAGTTCGGAGGGACGTCCATGTGAGCACAAATAAGTTTATTTGCTGCAATTCGACGTTTTACTTTCACAAAGGGATCAAAAGCCACAACGATTTCAGTGGCCACAGACTGTATGTCAGAATGCTCGGGATTGATTGCGCGGATGAAGGCAGCCACGGAAGGGCAGAGAATGTCCCCCATTAAGTCTAGCTCTGAGCCAGGGTGAAGTTTTGCGTTGCAGGCAGTTCGCAAAGACTTTTCAAACTGTTCGGAGGCTTTAGGGCCGCGCTGTTTGACAATGGAAAGCGTTTCGCGCTTTGCTGCCTGATGCGCGTTACCCGTCAATGTGAAAGGGATGGTATCGAAGTAAGTTTTCACCCCTTCGAAGTCCTCGTCCACCTGATCCTCAAGTAGCTCGTATTCGGACCGGTAATCCACAACTTCAATCCGGGGATGCCGAAAGAAAGCCGAAACTGTATCGGGGTCAGTCACATAGTAGCAGTTTGCTGGTTCAATCCACGTAAATGGGGCCAGTTCCGCAAAGATTATTTCGTGAATTGGATTTCTGTGGAGACTACGATGATCGAAGGTGGAAAGTTGTCCCATGCTTCGGTGCCTCCGTAGACTTTATTCGCTGCAACGCACTAGCAGGTGATGCTCACAAAGGTCAATTTGGCAATTTTAATATTTTTCAGGAGGCATGGTACCGATGCCCCGGCTCGAACGGGGGACCTCTTGATCCACAATCAAGCGCTCTAACCTACTGAGCTACATCGGCACGTCAATTTCCGTACCCTGACAACCTGCTGGGTGCAAGCATTGGTTGAAGGCTTTGGGTGGTTTTGCTAGGCGCCAATGCACCACGGAGGTAGCGATGGGTATCAACTCCCAAAAAGACATTGAGGCAAATTTGCAAATTGGTCCGACGGATCAAGGGTCAGTCAGGATATTTGTCACATCGGGAGCCGTCGAAATTCCCATGGATTTCGACCCCGACGAAGCCCGTGAGATTGCACAGGAAATCGAGGCTGCAGCCAGCGCAGCAGAAGTGATTACGTCTCGTCCAAATCCGCGTAGCGCCCGGTAGCTTCTGACAAAGCGTGCAGGCGCAAAGCGGCATCGCGCGCCAGTTTTAACGTCAGTTTTTTGCGTCGGGCAGCGGCTAGTGGATCGTCCAGCGCCTCGCGGATAATTTCCGCCCCATATCCATCAGCAAACATCAACCCATGATCGGAGGGTAAAATTTCGGTCGGGAAGTCAGTAGGGACCGCGAAGTAAAACCGATCACACCATTCGAGATAATCTTGCCATTTTGTGTCAGTCTGGAAATCGGCCCGGCTCGACTTGCACTCAATGACCCAAATTTCTCCTTTGGGCCCTAGCGCTGCGACATCGACGCGTTTGCCCCTCGTTGGCGAAAACTCCAACACGCCAATCAAATCAAAGCCACGCAGGTAGCGGATAACCCCACGGGCAAGGATTTGGCCGGGCTGAAGGTGACGAGTGTCCATCCCGGTGAAGTGCGCGGCAGTTCGGAGTGTGTCAAGATCAGCGCTTGCCACCGCGATATACGATGCCTATCTTCAATAGAGGCGGGTTCTGTCCTTCTCGTGAGAGACTTAATTCCATTGGCCGATACTTTTTCTTGAGGGAGCTGGCTCTGTGACTGGTCCTGGCCTATTGCACCCGGCGCCCACCTGTTTTTGCAGGCTCTCAGGAATTCTGACACCTCCACGGTTGCGTACGGGCCCGCCGCCAACTACGCCGTGCCAATGGATTTAGCGGATGAAAAATCACGGCTCCGGAAACAAGGTTTCGCTGCGCGCAAGATAGCGAATGGCGACGGACTGGATGCGCAAGCAAACGCGCATTTGATAAAGACGGTTGCGGCAATCCCAGATGTAAAATCGATTGCGGGATATATGCCCATTCGTACCGAAGTCTCACCGCTCGAAGCGATGTCGGCATGGCACGGACAAGGGTATGAAGTTTCGGTTCCTGTCATTATCGCAGAATCCACTCCGTTAAAATGGGCTGTATGGACGCCCGAAGGCGCGATGGAAGAAGGGGCGTTCGGCGCCCGTATTCCGAAAAATGCTGCGTTTACGACACCGGATCTTTTGGTCTGCCCTCTGGTCGCGTTCGATGCGCGTGGCGGTCGATTGGGATATGGTGGCGGATTTTATGACCGCTCACTTGCGGAGCTTCGCAGACAAAAAACAACCTATGCGGTGGGTTTCGCGTATAGCGCGCAGGAACTGCCCAATGTTCCCCAAGAGCAGACCGACTTGCCGCTTGATTGTGTTGTGACTGAGCGTGGAAGACGTGACTTTTGACCTAGACGGGCGATTTTCAGGATATTAGCGATTCACGTATGAGAATTTTGTTTTTAGGCGATATTATGGGACGCGCTGGGCGCGATGCGGTGGCAGAGCGTGTTCCGAAGTTACGATCCGAATGGAACTTGGATTTTGTTGTGGTAAATGGTGAGAATGCGACCGGCGGGATGGGTTTGTCGGCGGCGCATGCAGCAGACCTTCTGAATTGTGGAATTGATGTTCTGACCTTAGGCGATCATGCCTTTGACCAGCGCGACATGATGGCGTTCGTTGATACCGAGCCTCGGGTGATCCGCCCGTTGAACTTGGGCGATCCTTGTCCCGGGGTTGGTGCGCGAGTGTTTACTGCGCAAAACGGGAAAAAGGTCATGGTTGCGCAGGCATTGGGGCAAGTCTTCATGAAACAGCCCTTTGCCAATCCGTTTTCTGCATTGGAAAAAGCGCTTCAAGCGGCTCCGCTTGGGGGGGCTGTGTCAGCGGTGGTTGTCGATTTCCATGCCGAGGCCACGTCCGAGTCTGTCGGGATGGGGTTCTTTTTGAACGGTAAGGCCTCTCTGGTGGTGGGCACGCACACACACATCCCCACGGCGGATACTCAAATCCTCTCGAAAGGAACGGCATATCAAACAGATGCTGGGATGAGTGGGGATTATGACAGCGTGATCGGTATGCAAAAAGAAGAGCCTTTGCGCCGTTTTGTAACTGGTTTGCCAAAGGGCCGCTTCAGCACCGCCGAAGGAGATGTGACATTATGTGGTGTGTTTGTCGAAACCGATGATGCCACCGGTAAAGCCATTTCGGTCAGTCAGGTCCGTCATGGTGGCCGCCTAACTCAGATGGGCCCGACAGTTTGAGCCGAGGATACCTTATCGCAATTTTGATTGGCGCGGGTGTTCTTTGGGGTAGCACCATACCATTGACCAAAATTGCTGTTTCCACAGGGTATCCGCATTTCGGGTTACTTTTCTGGCAGCATATTTTTATGGTCGCGTTTTTGTTGGTCTACCAAGCAGCGCGAAGACGGCTTGTTAAATATGAGTGGCGGCATCTTCCGATCATCACGGCTGTAGCTTTGTTCGGTACGGTGATCCCGGGAACCGTAACCTATATCTCTTACGGCCTTTTGCCGGCCGGACTTATGGCGGTGATTATCGCCATGGTTCCGATTTTCGCACTTCCGATTTCGATTGCCTTGGGAGTGGAAAAACTGGTGCTCCGCCGTGTGATTGGGGTGCTTATCGGATTGTGTGCGATCATTCTGCTTATTGGCCCGCAAGAGGCGTTGCCGACCGGAGTGAAAATTGGATTTGTTCTCTTTGCCCTGATTGCTCCGTTCTGTTGGGCGAGCGAAGATAACTCTATCGCCAAGCTCGGCTTGGGTGGTCTGGGCTCTAACCAAGTGCTTTTGGCAGCATCGGTTTTGGGATTGCTGATCGTTGCCCCGATCATGGTTGCCACGGGACAATATGTGGACCTCCTGAAACCGTGGAGCGAAGTCGAGTACGCGTTCCTTGCTGCCATCTTTTTCCATATGGTGGCTTACACCACCTTCATTTGGTTTATTCCTGTGGCGGGTCCGATTATGGCCAGCCAAGCCGCCTACCTTGTAACCGGTTTTGGAATTTTCTTTTCCATTGTGTTCCTGGGTGAAGGGTATTCTCCTTACTTTTGGTTCGCAGTGTGTATTTTAGCCTTTAGTTTGTTTTTGGTGTCGCCGCGCCGTGGGGAAGGGCATACTAAGGCGGATGCTTGAAATCATTCCGCAGTCTTGGCACGTGGCAATCGCGATTGGCGTGATTGTCGGGATGTTCGTCCTGTTCATCCGCGAAAGCTACACCACTGAGGTTGTGGCGCTGGGCGGTGCCGCGCTGTTACTGGCGACCGGTGTGCTGCCTTATCAGGATGCGTTGGCGGTTTTATCCAACCCCGCACCATGGACCATCGCAGCCATGTTTGTTCTATCCGGTGCCTTGGTGCGCACTGGAACCCTTACGTC
The DNA here is from genome assembly GCA_039821195.1 of Pseudomonadota bacterium. Classification (GTDB taxonomy): domain Bacteria; phylum Pseudomonadota; class Alphaproteobacteria; order Rhodobacterales; family Rhodobacteraceae; genus Amylibacter. The sequence continues at coordinate 8,156 of JBCBON010000031.1, read as the reverse complement.
GATCACGTCCATCATCACGAAACGCGTCAGAAAACAGCCCTATCTTGTGATTGCCGTTTTGGGCGTTTTCATCGTGATCGCAAGTGCCTTTATGAACAACACACCTGTCGTGGTGATTATGATCCCGATCGCAATTCAATTGGCAAAGCACATGGATTTGGCGGCATCACGGCTGCTGATCCCCTTGTCTTACATAGCTATTCTTGGGGGAATGTGCACCCTGATCGGGACGTCTACGAACCTGTTGGTGGACGGCGTTGCGAGCGATCTAGGTATGGAGCCCTTTCGGATGTTCGAGGTGACACCCCTTGCGCTGATCCTTGTTCTGTTCGGGGCGGCTTATCTGGCATCGATCGGACGGTTTGTTTTGCCTGATCGCTCGAGCATGTCGGATTTATTGGGGCGCAGCCAATCGAAGCGGTTCTTCACAGAGTTTTTTATTCCGGGTGGGTCCTCTCTGATTGGGCAGGCGCCGAATGAAATCGAATTGTTCAAGCGGGAAGACGCGCGCGTCGTAGATGTTGTACGCGGCGACAGATCGTTGCGCCGCGTTTTGCCTACGCTAGATTTGAGGCCCGGTGATCAGGTCGTATTGCGTACCAATGTGGGTGCATTGCTGGGCCTGAAGGATAATCCGGACCTCTTGTTTCTTGATGATCTGGCCGAGCGGGAGACCACCACGGTAGAGGCGCTGATTCCACCGGGCTGCAAAATGAATGGCCGCTCGCTTGGGGAATTGCGGTTGCGGCGGCGCTACGGGGTCTATCCGCTGGCTGTTCATCGTCAAAACCAGAACCTTGGACAACAACTCGATGATGTTGTGATCCGGGTGGGCGATACGCTTTTGCTGGAAGGTGCGGCCGAAGACATTCACCGTATGGCGGAAGATCTGGAGATTGCAGAACTCCAGCAGCCCACTGAACGACCTTACAGACGCACAAAAGCGCCAGTGGTTTTGGCGGCACTCGCCTCTGTGGTTGTGCTTGCGGCTTTGAACCTTGTACCCATTTTTGCGATCGCTGTTGTGGCGGTTGCGGCTGTTTTGTTGACTCGCAGCATAGACGCGGAAGAGGCGTTCGATGCCGTGGATGGGCGGCTATTGGTTTTGATATTTGCCATGCTGGCGGTGGGTGCCGGACTTCAAGCCTCTGGTGCAGTGGCGCTGATTGCGGAGGCGGTCGCACCCTACCTGATGGGGCTCAGCCCGTTTTTGATTGTCTGGGCAATGTATCTTTTGACTTCTGTGCTGACGGAGCTTGTTTCCAACAATGCGGTTGCTGTGGTGGTCACGCCGATTGCGATTGCTTTGGCCCAAAGCGTTGGCATTGATCCACGCCCCTTGGTGGTTGCTGTCATGGTTGCAGCCTCCGCGAGTTTTGCAACGCCCATCGGATATCAAACGAACACGCTTGTTTATGGTCCGGGTGGGTACAATTTTACCGACTTTATGAAGATCGGCATTCCGTTGAACCTGTCGGTTGGATTGCTTGCGTCGGCGTTGATCCCGCTTATTTGGCCGCTGACTCCTTGAACAGCGACCTGTCGCTTCGATATAGGGTCGCGAAACTAGTTTATGAGGTTGCATAATGGCAGGCCATTCCAAATGGGCGAATATCCAGCATCGTAAGGGGCGTCAGGATGCGGCACGGTCCAAGCTGTTCTCCAAGCTCTCAAAAGAGATCACTGTGGCCGCCAAGATGGGCGATCCCGACCCCGAGAAGAACCCGCGTCTGCGCCTTGCTGTAAAAGAGGCCAAGTCTAACTCGATGCCCAAGGACGTCATTGATCGCGCGATCAATAAAGCGACCGGTGGGGATGCCGACAGTTACGAAGAGATCCGCTACGAAGGCTATGGGCCGGAAGGGATCGCGGTGATCGTCGAGGCGATGACGGACAATAAGAACCGGACGGCTTCGACAGTGCGATCAACATTTTCCAAATCGGGCGGAAACCTTGCAGAAACGGGTGCTGTGTCCTTCATGTTCGAGCGCAAAGGTTTGGTGACGTATCCAGCCGAAATGGGTGATGCCGATACCGTTTTCGAGGCGGCGATTGAGGCCGGGGCCGAGGATGTCGAGAGCTCTGAGGATGGCCACGACATCTATTGCGAAGCAAGCGATCTAAATGATGTGTCCAATGCGCTGGAGGCGAGTTTAGGCGAGTCAGAGACCACGAAACTGATCTGGAAGCCGACCACCAAGACCGAGTTGGATCTTGAAGGGGCAGAGAAAGTTATGCGCCTGATCCAAACGCTGGAAGACGACGACGACGTCCAAAACGTCACGACAAATATGGATGTCTCGGACGAGGTTTTGGCGCAGCTTTAACTGCGCAAGATACTTGCCAAGGCGATAGAGGCGAGGCGCGCAGCCGGGGGATCGGCGCGCGATGTCAAAAGGATGGGAACCTTGGCGCCCGCAATAACGCCCGCTGCAACTGCACCCGATAAGTAGACCAGCGCTTTGAATAGCACATTGCCAGAGACGAGATCCGGCACGATGATCCCATTTGCTTGTCCGGCGACGGTGTCATTTATCAGGCCTTTGATGCGTGCAGCTTCGGTTGACAGGATCAAATCCAGCGCAAGCGGCCCGCGCACATCAGCGATAAACTCTTGCGCCTCGGCCCATTTTTGAAGCCCATTCATCGTCTCAGATGACGGTACAGACGGGATCGGATGCTCGGTCGCGGAGAGAAGTGCAATCTTTGGTCGCTCCGTTCCCAGTCTTTGGGCCACAGCGATCATGTTCGACAAGGCGGCCCGAAGCGCTTCGTCATTCGGGGCGACGTTCACAGCAGCGTCCGAGATCAACAGAGGGTCGCCGCCGCCCGAAGGATAGAGTGCAAAGAGATGCACAAACCGTTGACCTATCCGAAGGCCGTTATCCCGAGATACAGCGGCCTTCATAAACACGTCGGTGTGCAATCCGCCCTTCATTAGAGCGTCTGTCGTACCATCTCCGCAGGCTTTGGCGGCATTCTGTGCGGCTTCTTCGTCGCTTGAACAAGGGACGACCTCTGCTTGGGCAAGGTCAAAACCAATGCGTTCGGCTTCGGCTGAAATGCGGGCTGGGTCACCAAAAAGCACGGGGGTGGCAAGGCCAGCCGCGACGGATGAGTGAACCGCCTCCATAGGCAAGGGTGCGCCTGCAGCCGCCACCGCGAGGCGCACAGGTGCGCGGCTTGCTGCCTGTTCCATCAGGTTCGGCGGACACTGATTTGGCTGTTCTACAAGGAAGTCAGACACCGCCATTTTAGGGCGCACCTTTTCCAAAACCATGCATCCTGTTGGCCCATTGTAAACCGATCAATGCCCCTTTGACGCGAGGCAACATCCAAAGCGCCATAGCCAGAAACGCCAATGAAAACCCGACAACCATTGTCAGCGAGTTTGGGCGGTAAGCCACAAAAATGATATGCATGATAGGTGCCAGTAAATGTCCGCAGACCAGAATAGTAATGTATGCAGGCCCGTCATCTGCCCGCTGGTGGTGCAGTTCTTCGCCGCAAACATGGCATTCCGATTGCACAGTCAGATAAGATCGGAACAATCGTCCGGTCCGACACTTCGGGCATCGTCCGCGCCAACCAGCGATTAGCGCAGGCTTGGCCTGGCGCTCTTCAGTGTCATCGGAGGGGGGCAGAACATCTAACATAGCGCCCCTTTCCCAGAGTACGGATGCGCCGTCGAGAGGTGAAATAGCCACATCATTTTTTTTGCGACGGAAAGGCGCATCTGGTCCGTGATATGGGCATCGAAACAAAACAAAAGGACCTTCGATGACCCTAGCAGGTAAATTGAGCATAGCAGTGCTGGTTGCTGCGACGAGCCTTACAACGGCGATGGCAAGTTTTGCACAAGGTCGTGGCGGCGAGCGGTTCGCGCAAATCGACACAAACGGCGATGGCTTTGTAACCGAGGCCGAGTTCACTGCTGCGCGAGACACACGGTTTGCCAAAAATGACGCGAATGGCGACGGCGTAATCGACCAAGATGAAATGTTCATGGTTGCCAAAGAGCGCGCACCAAGTGCGGCGCCTGAAGATCGGATCCGCTCGCGCGTTTCAAAAATGTTTGAAAAGGCCGATGCGAATGGTGACGGTGTCCTTCAGCAAGCTGAGTTGGGTGGGCCAAGCTTCTCTGAAATGTTGTCAGAGGCGGACGCAGATGGCGATGGCCAACTGACGCAGGAAGAAATGTCGACATTGAAAAGCAAACGCGGCGGGATTGGTAACCGCGGATAAAGGACACCGGTCGGCGCGGGCACTGGACCTGCGCTGACCACCGAATTAGGCCAGAATGGATGAGCCGCGACATGCCCTTCGATCTTGATGATACGCTTTCAGACGACGCGCTGATGGTTCTGTATGCCAATGGCGATGCGGAGGCAGCGCGAGAATTAACGCATCGCCATCTGGGAACGGTCGTGGCGTTTGCGCGGCGGCTCATCTCCAACGTCGCCGATGCAGAGGATATCGCCCAAGAGGCGATGGTCCGGCTTTGGAAGATTGCCCCGCACTGGCGTCAGGGCGAAGCGAAGGTGACCACCTGGCTTTACCGGGTGACACGCAACCTGTGTATCGACAAGCTGCGGCAAAAGTCGTTTGCAGACATAGATGAGATCGCAGAACCGGCGGATGAAGCGCCCTCCGTTCAAGCAAAGCTGGAACATTCACAACGGGTCAGTGCGCTTGATACGGCTTTGGCGGAACTGCCCGAACGGCAGCGTATGGCGGTTGTTCTGCGGCATATTGAGGGGCTGTCGAACCCTGAGATTAGCGAGATAATGGAAATTTCCGTGGAAGCTGTAGAAAGTCTTACAGCGCGCGGAAAACGGATGCTGAAAACAGCATTGGAAAGTAGGAAGAAGGAGTTGGGTTGGACATGAGTGAACGGGACACCGATATCGAGATGTTGTTTGATGCGGCGCGCGCGGAAAAGCAGCTGACTTCAACGACGTTATTTGATCGGGTCGTGAACGATGCGGAGACGATCCAAACCCAATTCTTGCGCCAAGCGGATGACGGGCCGGCATCCACTGCATCTCGAACGCCAGTTTGGAAATTCCTTGGCGGATGGGTCACGGCCATCAGCTTTGCGACTTGTACAGCTGCGGGGGTTTACCTTGGATATGTCGCGCCGGATTACCTGTCTCTTTTCTCGCCAACAGCGAGTTCTATGACCGATTTGGTCCTACAGGATTTCGCGACTATGACAGAAGGCCTTTGATTGTGAACGATACTCCCAAAGCTCAACCGTCCTCTGGGGTTCGAATTCTTTTGATCGTGTCCCTTGCCGTAAACTTTGTTTTGGTGGGCTTGGCGATTGGCGCAGTTGTGTCAGTTTCCAAAGCGCCAAGTTCTGACGGGGTGGGCCGATTGGTCGGCCCGCTGTTAGCGGATATGCCGCCTGAACTGCGGGGACAGATGCGCCAAGAGGTGCGCCGATATCGCACAGAGCTTTTGGATTTGCGACAAGACGTCAAAGAAGCAGATGGCGCGGTGCGCGCTGCCGTTACCGCAGTACCGTTTGACGCCAACGCTTTGGAGGGTGCATTGATAACGCGTGCGGCGGCAATTGAGGCGGCTTTAACTGGACTGAACCAACCGATTTTGGCGGTTGTTTCCCGCCTAACCCCGGAAGAGCGAGAGCTACTTGGGCAGACGATGGACAGTCGTCAGAAGCGGCTGTTCCGGCAAGGTGGTCCAGGTGGACTGTTTAAACCCGGGCGCCAAAATCAGGACGGGCAGATAGAGTAGGTTTAGGCGATTGCTCCTCGACCTGAGCCAGCGTTCTTGGCAGAGTAGAGCGCCATATCGACCCGGTGCAGCAGTTCGGATAGTGTTATCGATTCGTTCTGTAGCACACACGTTCCTCCGAAAGAGGCCGAAAGCTGAGATTGATCTGGGAGTGTCACCAAATTCACAGCGTCTAAGACGCGGTCGCCAAAGAGCATCAGCTTGTCGGGCGGCAGACCTGGACATGTAATCAGAAACTCGTCGCCCCCCCATGAAAACACCGAGCTGTCAGGGCGCAAAGTTGCCGTGATGGCGGCGACCGCGTCGCGCAAAGCTTGATCGCCTGCGCGATGTCCCCACCGATCATTCACGGCCTTGAAGCGGTCAAGATCCAAAAGGATCAAGCCAAGCGTACCCACACGTCTGCGGTTCCCCAACAAACGCGTCAGATAAGTTTCACCGTAGCTGCGAGAGTATGCCCCGCTCACTGTATCAAAGCGGCTGTTCTGGAAGGCGTCTTGGATTGCGGTTTTTCGGTTCTCTTTGGCCGCGGCAAGGCGGGTGTGGAATTTGATCGCTGCAGGAAGCGACGCAGGCCGGGTGGCCACGTCGATGACGTCTTGAGCACCCAGACCCAAAACGGTTCGCGCCTCCTCGGCGGACATGTTTTCACCGACGAAAACGGTTGTTCGATTGGCCGCGACCAGAGTTTCCAAAGCGTCTTTCGACCCCGCAAGAGTACACAAAGCAGACGTGTTATGGGTATGAATTTGACTGTCATCACAGATAGCTTGGGCCGCTTTGGGAAGGTCGCGGGAGAATACGGACAAAACGGGTTCGGGACCGTCGAAAGCGGCACTGGCCTCGGCCAAGCCCATATGCGTGTCGATTGGCAGATGAAGATCGAGATCCGCCATCAGTCGATGCCCACGGATCAGCGCATCAAGCCGCAAGTCCAAGGCGGCAATATCGAGCGGCAGAGGCAGAATGCCCAACGCGCCTGCAGCAAAAGCCTGCGCATGATCCTCGCCAGCAACAGTCGGTGCAAACAAGAACATCGGCACCGATGTCATATTGGGGTGCCGGCGGATATCAAAGATGAGGTCAAAGCCGCATTCGTTTGCAAGGTCCTTGGAACACAAGACGCAATCGGGATTGATGGTAAACAGGATACGACGCGCTTCGGATCCGGTGACCGCAATCAAAACCCGGTAGCCCAACCGCATCAGTTGCCCCTGCGCCAATGCGCTGCGCTGCGACACTTCATCAATCAACAAAATGGTTCCAACCATGGATGGGATCGTGTTGCAAAACTGGTTAACGCGACGTTTAAGGTTTTAATAAAAGGCGGGCGGTATGAGTTTTTCTCAAGCACAAGCAGAAGATTTGGCAATTCAGGCATTGGCCTGGATGGCAGACGATCCCGAAGTGATCGGTCAGTTCATGGGCTGGTCAGGTGCAGATGTGGATGCGCTGAAAGGGGCTGCAGAAGCACCCGAAATGATGCTTGCGGTCATTGATTTCATTTTGCTTCGAGATGAGTGGGTGTTAGGCGCCAGTGCGCATTTGGGCATCAAACCTGAGCGGTTTGCGGCCATCCGTGCGGCGTTCCCGGGTGGGCAGGAGACACATTGGACATGACGATCAAAGGCATCGTTTTCGACAAGGATGGGACGCTGTTCCACTATGCAGAGACTTGGGGGTCGTGGGCGCGTGCAACACTTATTCATCTGACAGATGGCGATGAAAACCTTGCCCGCCGTATGGGGTGGGATGTCGGCTATCGTTGGGAAAGCAATGATTTTGTGGCCGGTTCGCCGTTGGTTGTCGGTGCCAATGATGAGATTTTCACGGCCTGGAGCGCGGCTCTGCCGCATATGAGCCTAGAGGAAATCGATTCCGTCTGCCGGCATTATATCGAACATCTGCCTGACGCGCCCGTTGGTGATCTGGTGCAGATTTTGGGCGCGCTTCGGGAGGCAGGTTTTGTGTTGGGTGTGGCCACCAATGATTACGAGCGCGGTGCGGTCAAACAACTCGACGATCAATCTATTTCGGATCACTTCGCTTTTGTTGCCGGTTTTGATAGCGGGTTCGGAGCAAAACCAGAGCCCGGACAAATCCTGGGATTTGCAGACGCCGTCGGTTTAGAACCTGCACAAATCGCAATGGTTGGCGACAGCAATCACGATCTGCATGCCGGTGAGAATGCAAAGGTTGCATTGAAAGTGGGTGTGCTCACGGGGCCAGCGGTTGAAAAGGACATTGCCGATGCCGCAGATGTCGTGCTGCCCGATATCTCGCATTTGCAAACATATCTCGCCCAACTTGCGTAAACCGACCTTCAGGCGTCGAAAACGTCTCGGAAATTCCTCGGCGCCCCTGTTTCATTGGAGATCAGGCTAAAGCTGGGAGAG
>JBCBON010000030.1:0-32845 GCA_039821195.1 Pseudomonadota bacterium | reverse complement strand
ATCGTCACTGAAGAAGAGGCTTTGGATTGGGGTTTTTCCGGCGTGATGGTGCGTGGCTCGGGCATGGCTTGGGATTTGCGGCGCGCGCAACCCTATGAATGCTATGACGAATTCGAATTCCAGATTCCGGTGGGTAAAAACGGCGATTGTTACGATCGCTATCTCTGTCGCATGGCGGAAATGCGCGAAAGCGTGAAGATCATCCAACAGGCGATCAAGAAATTGGAGGAAACGCCGGGCGACGTGCTGGCGCGCGGGAAGGTCACTCCGCCAAAACGCTCGGAAATGAAGACCTCAATGGAGGCGTTGATCCATCATTTCAAACTTTACACCGAAGGGTTCAAAGTCCCTGCCGGTGAAGTTTATACCTCGGTTGAAGCCCCTAAGGGCGAGTTTGGTGTCTATCTGGTCAGTGACGGGACCAACATGCCCTATCGTGCGAAAATACGCGCGCCGGGTTTTGCCCATCTTCAGGCGATGGATCACGTGTCCAAAGGACATCTTTTGGCAGATGTTGCCGCGATCATCGGCACCATGGATATCGTGTTTGGCGAGATTGATCGGTGATATCTGTCATGTCTTTCAGCGCTGTAATGGCCCTTTGTGCGGCCGCACTGATCTTAACCCATAGACTGCAGAAGGCCGGTGTTGCGCCCTCGCGTATTCAAACAAACTCTTCGGAGACTTAAAATGCTACGTCGTTTGCATCCCGAACAGCCCGACAGTTTCAAGTTTACACCTGCGAACAAAAAGTGGGCCAAGGCGCAGATCGCGAAATACCCCAAAGGCCGTCAGGCCTCTGCGGTGATCCCGTTGCTTTGGCGGGCTCAAGAACAGGAAGGTTGGTTGACCAAGCCTGCGATCGAACATGTCGCCGAAATGCTGGACCTCGCTTATATGCGGGTTCTTGAGGTTGCGACCTTCTATTTTATGTTTCAGCTTCAGCCTGTTGGGAGCGTCGCGCATGTTCAAGTGTGTGGCACAACGACGTGCATGATTTGCGGTGCGGAAGACCTGATTGGTGTGTGCAAACAAAAGATTGCCGCGAACGCACATGAAATGAGTAAAGATGGCAAGTTCAGCTGGGAAGAGGTTGAGTGTCTAGGGGCCTGCGCCAACGCGCCAATGGTCCAAATTGGCAAAGACTTCTACGAAGACCTGACCGCGGAGAGCTTTGGTAAACTATTGGATGACTTTGCAGCCGGTGTAATTCCTACGCCGGGGCCGCAAAACGGACGGTTCGCAGCCGAGCCCAAAGGCGGTTTGACGTCGCTCACAGACGGCGCGAGCGGCCCGCACAAGTTGAACGGGTCGGCAGAAAGAGCGGTTCAACTTGGTGATACGGTGAAGCGCATCACAGGCGAAGAGGTATGAAGCTTTCTCTTCGTTTGAAAAATCGTCCTCTAAGCATCAGAAAACTATCCTAATTTTGGCAAAGCCATGCTATCGGCGCATCCGTAGTGGGAAAATCGCTGCAAACTGAAGTGTACCGGTGGATCAAAGCTGCCTTTGATTGTACAACGGTTGGACCAGAAGGGGTATCGAAATGATCAAACAAAATCCTTGGAGCTGCACCGTCACATGTTGGGTGGTTGCGTTTTTGATTGGCGCGGTTGCGGCCGCTCTGTTGTATTTTCTAGGAGATTACCGAGCGGTACAGGCGATCGCCGTTGGAATTTTTGCACTTCTGATTGTTGGTTTTGTTCTGACGCGTCTCGCGTGCGGCGACAATGCTTGGGGCGCAATCCCTGCCGAAGGTGATCAGGCGGCATCGAGCGCGCCAGCTCCGATGGTCGCACCGGTTGCATCCGCCCCAGCCCCCGCAGCTGCGAAACCTGCGCCCAAGAAAGCACCCGCCAAAAAAGCCCCAGCGAAGAAAGCTGCTGCAAAACCAAAACCGCCGGTGTTGTTTGAAAGCCGTCCCGATGAGGTTGATGATTTGAAACTGATATCAGGCGTTGGACCAAAGCTTGAAGAAAAGCTTCACGATGTGGGTGTGTATCAGTTCAAACAGATCGCAAACTGGAAAAAGGCCGACGTAGCCATGGTCGACGATAAGTTGAGCTTCAAAGGCCGTATCGATCGCGACGAATGGATTGCTCAGGCGAAAATTTTGGCAAAAGGCGGCGATACGGAATTTTCTGCGAAAAAGCGGAAGTAATCGCCCAACCGCTAGGGAAGGAGAGACCCTAAGTGGACCCAACTGAAGAAGCACAGCGCAAGCAAGCGCGCGTTGCAGCCATTGTGATGGCTGCAACCGTTATTATCTGGCTTGCAGGGAGTTTCGTTGGTGGCCGTTTGGAACTTGCCCCAAGATTTGCTGTTCTATTGGATTTTGCCGCATTGGCAGCCTTCGCATGGTCTGTCATTGTCCTAATCAGAGTGCTTATGAAGCTCCGGAGTTGAAGAGAGACCCGATGTTAAAAGACGAAGATCGCATATTTACAAATATCTATGGCATGCATGACCGCTCGTTGAAGGGCGCGAAGAAACGCGGCCATTGGTCAAAGACCGCGAGCTTTATCAAAAAAGGGCCTGAGTGGATCATCGACGAGGTCAAAAACTCGGGCCTGCGGGGGCGTGGCGGTGCGGGGTTTCCGACCGGTCTGAAGTGGTCGTTCATGCCGAAACAAAGCGATGGGCGTCCGTCTTATCTGGTCGTGAACGCCGACGAATCCGAGCCGGGTACCTGCAAAGACCGCGAGATCATGCGCCATGATCCGCATACCCTGATCGAAGGGTGCGTGCTGGCGGGCTTCGCCATGGGCGCGCATGCGGCCTATATCTATATTCGCGGGGAATTCATTCGCGAGCGCGAGGCGCTGCAAGCCGCGATTGACGAGGCTTATGATGCAGGTCTTTTGGGTGAGAACGCTGCAAAATCCGGCTGGGCGTTTGATGTGTACCTTCATCATGGGGCCGGGGCCTATATTTGTGGCGAGGAAACCGCCCTGCTGGAAAGTCTTGAGGGGAAAAAAGGTATGCCCCGGATGAAACCGCCATTCCCAGCGGGTGCCGGTCTTTATGGCTGTCCAACGACCGTCAACAATGTTGAGTCGATCGCAGTCGTACCGACGATCTTGCGTCGTGGCGCGGACTGGTTCAAATCCTTTGGTCGGGAAAACAACGCGGGCACGAAACTGTTTGCGTTTTCAGGCCACATCAACAACCCTTGTGTTGTCGAAGAGGCGATGTCAACGCCGCTGCGTGAGCTGATTGATCGCCATTGTGGTGGTGTGCGCGGTGGTTGGGATAACCTGAAGGCCGTAATCCCGGGTGGCGCATCGGTGCCGTTGCTGCCCAAAGAGATCGCCGACGAGGCTATTATGGACTTCGATTGGCTGCGCGAGCAACGTTCGGGTCTGGGCACGGCAGCGGTGATCGTGATGGATCAATCGACCGATGTGATCAAAGCGATCTGGCGCCTATCCAAGTTTTACAAACATGAAAGCTGCGGACAGTGTACGCCATGCCGAGAAGGCACAGGCTGGATGATGCGTGTGATGGATCGTCTGGTCAAAGGTCAGGCCGAGGTCGAAGAGATCGATATGCTTCTTGATGTGACCAAACAAGTCGAGGGTCATACGATATGTGCGCTTGGCGACGCTGCGGCTTGGCCGATCCAAGGTCTTGTTCGGCATTTCCGAGAAGAGATCGAAGACCGCATTAAGTATGCCAAAACGGGTCGAGTGTCGGCAATCGCAGCAGAATAAAAGCGCTGCGTTTTATGTCTGAAATTGCCGAATTCCAGTTTGACGGCGACGACATCAAGTCATTCCTCGCCGAAAAATTGGGGTTCGATGGTGACATCGTCGATATGGTCGCCGGTAATAGTGGTCCGGTCATTCATAAATGGCTGCATTACCTCCCGATTTATGATCATTTCTTTGGGCGTTTCCGGGAAACAAATGTCAGGTTTTTGGAAATCGGTGTTTCCAAAGGCGGGAGCCTCAAACTCTGGCGCGAATATTTCGGTCCCGATGCGACCATATTTGGTATCGATATTGATCCGGCCTGTTCAGACTTGGACGGACGATACGGAGAGGTGCGCATTGGGTCGCAAACCAACTTGGCATTCCTAGATAAACTTGTGGACGAGATGCGGGGCGTCGATGTGATCATTGACGATGGCAGTCATCAGATGGGCGATATTTCAGCGACGATGACGCATTTGTTTCCAAAACTAGCCGTGCCGGGTGTTTATCTGATCGAAGATTTACATACCGCGTTCTGGGAAAATTACGGTGGGGGCGTTCACACGCAGACGAACTTCTTCCGCTATCTGCCAAGTTTTGCCCAAAGACTGCATCGCTGCTATCATTCTTCTTCGGATGATGGCCTTCCCAGCGGTTTCGATGAGATGTCCTCGTTCCACGTGTACGACTCTGTCACGGTTCTTTGCAAAAGTCCCCAACATGCACCACGCCACGCGCGAGTTGGAGTGGAGTAACCGCAATGCAGCGTTACTCTGAATGTGTGCCGCGCAAAGGTTTCAAACGTTACAAGCTTATCGGCGGTTTTTGACAGGATGGAACGCCCAATTGGCAGAAATTTACCGCTAGAGCGGGCCTGATACGCACACTGCTTGTATTAAAAAGCGGAATTACGATGTATTTTGCGTACCAGATGGCACAGACCGTCATAAGGAGCAGGTCATGAAAACCTTTGTGAAAGCTTGTATCATTGCGGCAATCGCTACCCCTTTGGTTGCTGAGACGAAACCGTCTTTGTGGACTTATCCAAGAGTGGATCAAGGTCTGTTCGACATGGGTGTCGCCTACGGCATCAAAGAAAATTGCGACAGCATTGGTGAGCGGACCTTTTACGGCACGACCTTTGCCTTGTCGCTCGCCAATTATGCGCAAAACCAAGGTTATTCGTATGACGAAGTGCGCAAGTTCTGGCGCAGTAAGAAAGAGCGTGAGGCGTTGCGTGTGCGAGTGACCAAGTATCTCGAAGACCAAGGCCTCGATACTGAAACGCCGAATGCGCTGTGCGATTATGGCGAAGAGCAGATGGTCAAGAAGACCCAAGTTGGGAAGTTTTTGCGCAAAGAGTAATCTGCCGAGAAAAGTGCCAGTACTTGGCGCAAAACGGGCAGTCCAATATTTGAATTTCTCGTAAAGACTGATAACCGTGCTCTAACGCGAGGAGAGCGCGGTGAAGAAACATATAGCCCAACTTAACATTGGTCGTCTTTTGGCGGCCCCGGGTCACCCCATGGTGCAAGAGTTCATGGACGCTCTTGATATGGTGAATGGCCTGGGAAAACGCTCGTCTGGTTTTGTTTGGATGATGGAAGGCTCTGGCGAGCCGGGCACCGGAAACACAGAAAATGCCTTGGATGGGGACCCGCAGTTTGTGGCGAACCTGACCGTTTGGGAAGATGTCGCAAGTCTGCGCCACTTTGCAATGAACACTTTGCATAAAAAGTTCATGATGCGTCGGGGGCAATGGTTCGAGAAAATGGAACGTCCGCATTTTGTGATGTGGTGGGTCGACGCAGGACATAAACCAACACTTGCAGAAGCGCGGGATCGCCTTGACCATATCGAAAAGAATGGCGATAGCGACTATGCCTTCGGGTGGGCTTACGCAGGAGAGGCGGGGCTTTGGAAAGCTGGACAAGAGACAACCGTATGAACGGAGGTAAGCTGTGAGCGACCTACGCACGATTATTGTGGATGGCACCGAGATTGAGGTCGATCCAGCGCTAACCGTTCTGCAGGCATGTGAACAGGCAGGCGTCGAGGTCCCTCGCTTCTGTTATCACGAGCGCTTGTCGATCGCTGGAAACTGTCGGATGTGCCTTGTGGAAATTGTTGGCGGTCCTCCGAAGCCTGCTGCCAGCTGCGCGATGCAGGTGCGGGATCTCCGCGGCGGCCGCAATGGCGAATTGCCAGAGGTTAAAACCAAGTCCCCAATGGTCAAAAAGGCCCGCGAAGGGGTGATGGAGTTCTTGCTGATCAACCACCCGCTGGATTGCCCGATTTGCGATCAGGGTGGTGAATGCGACCTCCAAGATCAGGCGATGGCCTATGGCGTTGATTTTTCTCGCTACCGGGAGCCCAAGCGGGCCGTTGATGATTTGAATTTGGGGCCGCTTGTGGGCACGCAGATGACCCGGTGTATTTCATGCACCCGCTGTGTGCGTTTTACGACCGAGGTCGCAGGTATTAGCCAAATGGGGCAAACCGGCCGTGGTGAGGATGCAGAAATTACGTCCTATCTTAATGAGACATTGGACAGCGAGTTGCAGGGCAACATTATCGATCTGTGTCCCGTTGGTGCTTTGACATCCAAACCTTACGCTTTCACAGCGCGCCCGTGGGAATTGAAAAAGACCGAGACAATCGATGTCATGGATGCGCTTGGGTCCAACATTCGCGTTGACACCAAAGGCCCCGAGGTGATGCGGATTATCCCGCGGAACCACGATGGCGTGAACGAAGAATGGTTATCAGACAAGTCTCGGTTTGTGTGGGACGGGTTGAAACGGCAACGGCTGGATCGGCCATATATTCGCGTTAAAGGCAAGTTACAGCCGGCAAGCTGGGACGAGGCGTTTGCGGCGATTGCCAAGAAAATCAAAGGGAAGCAGGTCGCGGGGATTGCGGGCGATCTGGCAAGCACCGAAGCCGTTTACGCGCTCAAGTCTTTAATGGGTGCGTTGGGCGGCACAACTGAATGTCGAACCGACGGCGCGAAGCTGCCCGATGGCAACCGCGCAGCGTATGTGGGTACGGCACGTATCGAAGATATCGATACCGCAAAGACGCTGTATCTGATTGGAACAAACCCACGGGTCGAAGCGCCCGTGTTGAATGCCCGTATTCGCAAAGCATGGTTGGCGGGTGCGAGCATTGAAGTGGTGGGGCCAGCCGTCGACTTGACCTACGACTACAAGCATCATGGTGGAGATCGGGCGGCGCTCTCGGCTCTGTTAGACAAAAAGGTTGCCGCTGCTGCGAAAAAGGCAGGCAGTGTCGTACTTGTTGGGCAGGGCGCATTGACCGGAGCTGATGGCGAGGCGGTTCTTGCCGCTTCACAAAAGCTCGCGGAGCAAACGGCGTCTGGCATGTTGGTGTTGCACACAGCCGCCTCACGTGTTGGCGCGATGGACCTTGGTTTTACGACCACCGGCGGTATGGCCAAAGCGTTGGCAGGAGCGGACGTGATCTACAACCTCGGTGCGGACGAGATTGCAATCGAGGATGGACCGTTTGTGATTTACCAAGGAAGCCATGGCGACCGCGGTGCCCATCGCGCAGATGTCATTCTGCCTGGCGCGGCCTATACCGAAGAGGCCGGGATCTTTGTGAATACCGAAGGGCGTCCACAAATGGCCTTCCGTGCAGGCTTCCCCCCCGGCGATGCAAAAGAAAACTGGGCTATCTTGCGGGCGCTTTCAGCTGTGTTGAAAAAGACGTTGCCGTTTGACAACCTGAATGCATTGCGGGCGGCAATGTTCGCAGACGTGCCGCATCTGGTCGCCATTGATCAAGTGCCTGAAAATTCGGGCGCGATGCTAAAGCCAAAGACGCTTAAAGGCGGCGCATTCAAGTTAGCCATAAGCGATCATTACCTGACCAACCCGATTGCGAGGGCATCGAGCTTGATGGCTGAGCTTTCACAGAATGCGGCAGAGCGCCGCTCGGCCAAATTGGCAGCGGAGTAAATCATGGAAACTTTAATGATCGCGCTCACTCTGCTTGGCCAGTCACTCTTGGTGGTCATGTTCGTCATGATCTCATTGATCGTGCTTGTTTATGCGGATCGAAAAATCTGGGGCGCGGTTCAATTGCGCCGCGGGCCGAACGTTGTGGGGCCTTGGGGATCGTTGCAGTTGATCGCTGACTTCATGAAATACGTGTTTAAGGAAGTGGTTGTGCCCGCTGGTGCGGATAAGACCGTCTTCTTTCTCGCCCCTCTTCTTGCATTTGTGTTGGCTCTTTTATCTTGGGCGGTCATCCCCTTCTCGGAAACGTGGGTTATCGCGAATATCAATGTCGCCCTGCTGTTCATTTTCGCGGTGAGCAGCTTAGAGGTTTACGGCGTGATCATGGGCGGCTGGGCGTCGAACTCAAAATATCCGTTTTTGGGAAGCCTCCGGTCAGCTGCGCAGATGATCTCTTATGAGGTCTCCATCGGGTTTATCCTGATTGGCATTATCATTTCGTCGGGTTCCTTGAACCTCGTAGAGATCGTTGAGGCGCAGGATGGCCCGTACGGATTTTTCAGCTGGTATTGGTTGCCTCATCTGCCGATGGTGTTCCTATTCTTTATCTCGGCCTTGGCCGAAACAAATCGTCCGCCCTTTGACCTTCCGGAAGCGGAGTCTGAGTTGGTGGCGGGGTATCAGGTCGAATATTCTTCAACGCCTTACCTATTGTTTGTCGCGGGCGAATATGTCGCCATTTGGTTGATGTGCGCATTGACTGCGATCCTGTTCTTTGGTGGTTGGCTGTCCCCGATTAACGCGCTGCCGGATGGTCCGATTTGGTTGGTTCTGAAAATGGCGTTCTTCTTCTTCCTCTTTGCGATGGTGAAGGCCGTGGTTCCGCGCTACCGGTATGATCAGCTGATGCGATTGGGGTGGAAAGTCCTTTTGCCGATGTCCTTGGCGTGGGTTGTTATCGTCTCTGGCCTGACGTTCTACGACAAAGAATTCGACACGTTCAACGGCTTCTACGCACGTTTTGAAGCACCGGTGGAGGGATAAGAATGGCCCAAGTCGACTACACCCGTTCGATTAAATACTTTTTGCTGATGGATTTCTGGCAAGGTCTTGCGATTGGGATGAAGTATTTCTTCAAGCCGAAGGCAACCTTGAACTACCCTCATGAAAAGGGTCCGCTCAGTCCGCGTTTTCGCGGCGAGCATGCGTTGCGGCGGTATCCCAACGGCGAAGAGCGCTGCATTGCCTGCAAGCTGTGCGAGGCGATTTGCCCGGCGCAAGCGATCGTCATTGATGCCGAACCGCGCGAGGACGGCTCCCGCAGAACCACGCGCTATGACATTGATATGACGAAATGTATTTACTGTGGCTTCTGCCAAGAGGCTTGCCCAGTGGATGCAATCGTTGAAGGTCCGAACTTTGAGTTTGCGACCGAAACGCGCGAAGAGCTGTTTTACGACAAGGATCGGTTGCTTGCGAATGGTGAGCGTTGGGAAGCCGAAATTGCGCGGAACCTAAAAATGGACGCGCCCTACCGGTGAACACTGGTACGGGCATAAGTCGGCGGCCTGGGAAGGCAACGCCACCACTGGGTACGTTTTGGTCCGGCCGCGAACTCCCATTGTTGGAGCTGATGTGCCTGCGGCACATGGTGGATAAAAAATGGGACGTTACCGTTTTTGGGTATGAGCCGATTTCCAACCTTCCGGCCGAAATTCCATTCGTAAATGCGCAAGAGGTGCTGGATATTTGCCTGACAGATGCGGCGCAAACGGGTGGAAAGCCGCTCTCGGGTGCCATGGTCGCGGATATTTTCAGGCTGCATATGATGAAGTCAGCCGGATACGCGTGGATTGATAGTGATTTTCTGCCTCTGAACGAAAACTTCCCCGATGTGAAGGCGTCCCTCTTTGCCTTTAATGAGGGCCTGCCGAACAATGCAACGATGTATTTCCACGCGGATGATCCGCTCTTGGGTGAGTATCTAGAGAAAGTTTCGGACTTTTTTCCAAACCCTCAGCCATTTTATGCGAATTTCGAGGATCAGATCCGGCAGCGCCAAAACACAGACGATCCGTTCCATTGCAGCGAGATGCATGCGCGCAGGTTCAGCGGTCCCTTTGTTCTGCAGTACCTTCTTGAGAAGTATAATCGGACCCATGAAGCATTATCGCATCTCGTGTTTTATGCGGTGTCGTACACAAAAAAATGGCTTTTCTGGCAACCCGAGGATGCTGTGCTGCAGCAGCTGCAACCGCAGAGTTGCGCGTTGCATATGTGGGGCAGCCGCGTGCGCAGAAAGCTGATCAAAGATCCTCCATCAACCGACAGCTTCTTGGGTAAAGCCCTGGCAGGCGTCGACTTGGTGCCGGCATGACCCCGATACGGAGAATAGACCAATGACCTTACCTGTCTTAGCATTCTACGTCTTTTCCACGGTTGCCGTTGTTTCAGCCTTCCTGGTTGTCATGGCACGCAACCCGGTCCACTCTGTGCTTTGGCTTATTCTGACGTTCTTTTCGGCGGCAGCGCTCTTTGTTTTGATGGGCGCTGAGTTTGTCGCGATGCTTCTGGCCATTGTTTATGTGGGCGCTGTGGCGGTTCTGTTCCTATTCGTCGTGATGATGCTTGATGTTGATTTTGCCGAACTGAAGGCTGGATTTTCGGAATACGGGCCTGTTGGCGTTTTGATTGTCGTGATCTTGATGGTCGAACTCGGCTTTGTTTACGGCACATGGCAGTACGCCGACGACGCGCGGAATTTGCGCCAGACGGTCACGCCGGATGCAAATGAGGTCCATAATACAGAGGCGCTGGGGCAGGTCATCTACACAGACTACATCTATATGTTCCAAGCGTCCGGGCTGATCCTGCTGGTAGCAATGATCGGCGCGATTGTTTTGACCATGCGCCATCGTGAAAACATCAAACGGCAAGACGCCAGCCAGCAAATGTACCGCGATCCGGCTAATGCGCTGGCCATGAAGGATGTGAAACCGGGGCAGGGCTTGTGATCAATATTTCCATCATAGCCCTCACCATCACGTCCCTTGCGGGCAGCGTTCCATCCTGTGAGCGCAACACCCATGATTACGCCGGAGAAGCGAACCATGTGGTGATTTCCCAAGATCGCGTGGCGTTCAGTTCCTGGTGGGCCAATCAAGGTCAATCCGAGGACTTGATCGTTTTGGAATGTGCGACCGGTCAGGGTATCGCGGCGCGGACTTTTGAGATCGACATGTCTGAAGAGCCACCCTTCGATAATCGCTTTACCGCTTGGGATATATTGGCCGAGATCGAAGGCTCTGGCTTCTTGCTGACCTTGGATCAAATGGCCGAGCGCTTTGACCAGATCGACGCGCCAACGCGCAAAATTTTCATGAAAGAGGCCTGCGCCTGTAAAGCTGCGGAGAACCTGAGATGATCACACTTGAACACTACCTTACTGTCGCGGCCATTTTGTTTGTGATCGGTATCTTCGGCATCTTCGTAAACCGCCGCAATGTGATCGTCATCTTGATGTCGATCGAATTGATGCTGCTCGCGGTGAATATTAATCTTGTGGCGTTTTCCGTGCATTTGCAGGACTTGGTCGGCCAGATCTTCACTTTGTTTGTTTTGACCGTTGCTGCGGCCGAAGCGGCGATTGGGCTGGCCATTTTGGTGTGTTTCTTTAGGAACCGCGGAAGTATCGCCGTCGAAGACGCGAGTATGATGAAAGGGTAGGATGATGGAGAGCATCCTTCTGTTTGCGCCCCTGTTGGGTGCGCTGATCTGTGGCTTTGGCTGGCGGATCATTGGGGAACAGGCCGGCATGGCCATCGCCACCGGATTTCTGTTCTTGTCCGCGCTTCTGTCTTGGATCGTGTTTCTGGGCCATGATGGTAGCACCGAGGTTATCCCTGTTCTGAAATGGATCGAAAGCGGGAGCCTGTCGACCGATTGGGCCATCCGTGTTGACCGCCTGACGGCAGTAATGTTGATCGTGATCACCACGGTCTCATCGCTCGTGCATCTCTATTCATGGGGATACATGGAGGATGATCCGCAGTGGAAAGAGGGAGAGAGCTATAAGGCGCGCTTCTTTGCGTATCTCTCATTCTTTACGTTTGCGATGTTGATGCTGGTGACGGCCGACAACCTCTTGCAACTCTTTTTCGGTTGGGAAGGGGTAGGCGTCGCCTCGTATCTGTTGATCGGGTTCTATTATCGCAAAGCCAGCGCGAATGCCGCCGCGATCAAAGCTTTCGTTGTGAACCGTGTTGGTGATTTCGGGTTCTTGCTGGGTATCTTCGGCATTTTCTATTTTGCTGACAGCATCAACTTTTCGGAAATTCTGGACCCTGATCTGTCGGCAGAGCTTGCGCAAACCACGATGAGTTTCTTGTGGTTCCAAGCGCCGGCCATCGAAGTTTTGACGATGCTGTTGTTCATCGGTGCAATGGGTAAGTCGGCACAACTTTTCTTACACACATGGTTGCCCGACGCGATGGAGGGGCCGACGCCGGTGTCCGCGTTGATCCACGCCGCAACCATGGTCACAGCGGGGGTTTTCCTTGTTTGCCGGATGAGCCCGATGATGGAATATGCGGTGTTCACGCCAAACTTTATCGTCGTTCTTGGCGCGACAACGGCGCTATTTGCGGCCACGGTGGGCCTTGTCCAGACAGACATTAAACGGGTGATCGCCTATTCCACCTGTTCGCAGCTTGGGTACATGTTTGTGGCGGCAGGCGTTGGTGCTTATCCGGTCGCGATGTTCCATTTGTTTACGCATGCGTTTTTCAAGGCGATGCTTTTCCTTGGCGCAGGCTCGGTTATTCACGCGATGCATCACGAGCAGAACATGCACAACTACGGCGGTCTGCGGAAGAAGATTCCGTACACATTCTGGGCCATGATGATCGGAACGCTTGCCATTACGGGTGTTGGTATCCCAGCGGTTTGGTTCTTGCATGATGTTAAACTTGCCGGTGCGCCTATCGGGTTTGCCGGGTTCCTGTCCAAAGATGCGATCGTCGAAAGTGCGTTTGCCGGAGGCAGCACATATGCGGCCTATGCGTTTTGGGCGTTGGTTATCGCAGCCGTCCTGACCAGTTTCTACAGTTGGCGCCTGATGTTCCTGACCTTCTATGGATCGCCCCGCGGTGATCATCATACGCATGAGCATGCACACGAGTCGCCATGGGTGATGTTGGCACCGCTGGCCGTTCTGGCGGTTGGCTCGATTGCGGCTGGCATGGTCTGGTACAAAGACTTCTTTGGTGAGGTGGAGCATATCGAGGCGTGGTTTGGCGCATCGATTTATATGAACCATGACACCAACAGCGTGATCCATGACGCCCATAAAGTGCCGGACTGGGTCAAGGCGAGCCCGTTCTTTGCCATGATTATCGGATTTGCCGTGAGCTGGCTGATGTATATGCGCTACCCGCAATTCCCGGCAAAATTGGCCGAGAACCAATGGCCGTTGTACAATTTCCTGCTGAACAAATGGTACTTCGACGAGATCTACAATGTGGTTTTTGTCAGACCAGCAATGGCGATTGGCCGCTTCCTTTGGAAAAAGGGTGATGGCGCGACGATTGATGGCGGCATCAACGGCTTGGCCATGGGGATCATACCGTATTTCACGCGGATCGCAGGTAAGGCGCAGTCAGGCTACTTGTTCCATTATGCGTTCTGGATGGTGGTCGGTGTTGCCGCCATTGTTACGTGGTTCTCTATTTTGCGGGGGGCCAGCTGATGGATAATGTGCTTTCCATTCTGATCTTTTTGCCGATTTTTGCAGCGCTTGTTTTGGCCCTTGTACTGCGCGGAGAGGATGCTGCGGCGCAACGCAATGCAAAGGTCCTCGCGCTCTTTGCGACGGCGGCGACCTTCCTGATCTCGCTGGCAGTGCTCAGCGAATTTGATCCCACCAATACCGATTTCCAAATGGTGGAAGAGTTCAGCTGGATCGGCGGCTTGACCTATAAGGTTGGCGTCGACGGGATCAGTGTCCTCTTTGTCATGCTGACCGCATTTCTGATGCCTATTGTGATCGGCGCCTGTTGGAACGTTACCCATCGGGTGAAAGAATACATGATCATGTTCCTGATCCTCGAAGGGCTGATGATCGCGGTCTTTGTCGCGTTGGATCTGGTGCTGTTCTACCTCGTCTTTGAGGCTGGCTTGATCCCGATGTTCCTGATTATCGGCATCTGGGGCGGCGCGGACAAAATCTACGCAAGTTTCAAGTTCTTCCTTTATACCCTTTTGGGTTCGGTCCTGATGCTGGTTGCGATGATCTACATGTGGCGCGTTTCTGGCACCACGGATATCCCGACGCTGTTGTCGCAAGACGTCACGTTCAGCAGCGAGCCGTTCCGCTTGCTTGGGTTCACGATTGTTGGCGGTGCGCAGACGCTCTTGTTCCTCGCGTTTTTTGCAAGCTTTGCAGTCAAGATGCCGATGTGGCCTGTGCATACATGGTTGCCCGATGCGCACGTGCAAGCGCCAACCGCAGGCTCGGTCGTTCTGGCGGCGATCCTTTTGAAAATGGGCGGATATGGTTTCTTGCGCTTCTCGTTGCCGATGTTCCCGGTGGCCGCTGATTTGCTGGCAACATTTGTTCTGACCTTGTCGGTGATCGCGATCATCTACACGTCGCTTGTAGCCTTGATGCAGGAAGATATGAAAAAGCTGATCGCTTATTCTTCCGTGGCGCATATGGGCTTTGTGACGATGGGCATTTTCGCGGTAAACCAGCAGGGGTTGGACGGCGCAATTTTCCAGATGATCAGTCATGGATTTATCTCCGGTGCGCTCTTCTTAGGGGTCGGCGTCATCTATGATCGGATGCACACACGTCAGATCGAGGCGTATGGTGGGTTGGTGAACAACATGCCGGTCTATGCTTTGATCTTCATGCTGTTCACGATGGCCAATGTGGGCCTACCGGGCACATCAGGGTTTGTGGGCGAATTTCTGACGCTAATTGGCGTCTTCCAAGTGAACACTTGGATTGCTGTCTTTGCCACAACGGGTGTCATCCTTTCGGCGGCTTATGCGCTCTGGCTTTATCGTCGCGTGGTTTTTGGCGACCTGGTTAAAGAGAGCCTGAAGGGCCTCAAAGATATGGATCGCCGAGAGAAACTGCTGATGGCGCCTCTTGTCGTGATGACGCTGTTGCTTGGTGTCTATCCTGCTTTAGTCCTTGATATCATTGGGCCGAGCGTTGCGAACCTTTTGGCGGATGTGGAGCTGGCCTTGGCCGCCAACGACATCCAGCTGGCGGCGAATTAAGGAGACCGCGCTATGATGGCAGATATTTCCGTTGTAACCGCAGAGGTGATCCTGGCGGTATACGCTATGGGCGCTTTGATGGTCGGGGTATATTTCGGCAAAGACGCAATTTCGGGGCTGCTGTTCTGGTTAACCGCGGCAGTGATGGCCGGATGTGCTCTTTTGCTTGCCATTCCACCGATTGAAGCACGCACAGCCTTTAACGGCGCGTTCATCGATGATGGCTTCGCCCGCTATACAAAAATCTTAATGCTGTTTGGGTCGGCAATCATCATGTTGCTTAGCCAAAACTGGTTGATCAAAAACAACCTTTATAAATTCGAGTTTCCGATCCTTGTGGCGCTGGCCACGGTCGGAATGATGATGATGGTCTCTAGTGGTGACTTGATGGCGCTTTATATGGGGCTCGAGTTGCAATCGCTGTCGCTTTACGTGATCGCATCTTTCCATCGCGACAACACACGCTCGACCGAGGCCGGCCTCAAATACTTTGTGCTCGGCGCGCTCTCTTCGGGTTTGCTGCTTTATGGTGCGTCGTTGGTTTACGGATATGCGGGCACCACGAATTTCGAGGGGATCGCGTCGACCTTGCAAGATGGCGACGTGCCACTCGGCATGATTTTTGGCCTTGTCTTCTTGTGTGTCGGCATGGGCTTTAAAATCTCGGCCGCGCCGTTCCATATGTGGACGCCTGATGTTTACGAAGGATCACCGACACCGGTGACAGCCTTTTTTGCGACCGCGCCGAAAATTGCCGCTGCCGGTTTGTTCGCCCGTGTTGTGCACGAGGCGTTTGGCGGCATGACCGCCGATTGGACGCAGATCATCGCGTTCTTGTCGGTGGCGTCGATGTTCTTAGGATCGATTGCAGCGATTGGGCAGACAAATATCAAGCGTCTTATGGCGTATTCATCGATTGCTCATATGGGCTTTGCCTTGATGGGCTTGGCTGCGGGTACCGAGCAGGGTGTGCAGAGTATGCTCATCTATATGGCGATCTATCTGGCGATGAATATTGGTGTCTTTGCGTTCATTCTGACGATGGAAAAAGACGGCGAAGAAGTGACCGACATTTCGGCGCTCGGCCTCTATTCGCAGCAAGAACCCCTGCGAGCGGCATGTATGGCAGTGTTGTTGTTCTCGCTCGCCGGTATTCCACCGCTAGTTGGTTTCTTCGGCAAATTCTATGTGTTGATGGCGGCTGTGGACGCGGGCATGGCGTGGCTTGCGGTACTCGGTGTCATCGCATCTGTGATTGGGGCGTTTTATTATCTGCGGATGATTTACCTGATGTATTTCGGCGAACCTGCAGAGGCTTTGGACGGTGGCATTCCAACTTTGCATTGGTTAGCCCTTGTTGGGACTTCAACGGTCATGGTCGTCGGCATTGTGAACTTGTTTGGGTTTGATGCGTTCGCGGCAGATGCGGCCGCATCGCTGCTTCGGTGAGTTTACAGACAGAGATCCGATATTTCGGGTCCGTTTCAACAACCAATGACGAAGCTGCAAAACTGATTGGCACCGTGTCCCACAGCGTGTGGTGTGTGGCGGAAACGCAAGAACAAGGGGTTGGTCGACGGGGGCGCATGTGGTCCTCGCCCAAAGGAAATTTTTACGGAAGTTTGCTGTTGCCGTGTGATGACGCTGCCGACCAAAAGGCATTGCGAAGTTTTGTGGCTGCGCTTGCTTTAAGGGACGCATTGGTAGCTCTGTCTGCAGACCTCGATATAACCCTTAAATGGCCCAATGATGTTTTGGTCCAAGGTGGCAAAGTTGCGGGCATCCTGCTCTCGGGACTGCCCGGTCATTTGATACTCGGGATGGGGGTTAACCTGATTTCGGCACCACCGTTAGACGCTATAGAACCACGCGCGGTTCGGCCGGTTGCTCTGAATGAATTTGGGCTGGACATTACGCCGGAGCGAATGGCTGAGGTCCTATCCCATGCCTTTGCAGAGCGGGAACATGCATTTCGGACCTTTGGCTTTGCACCGATCCGCATAGACTGGCTGCACCATGCCGCGCGTCTGGGCGATGTAATGACGGCGCGTCTTTCAAAAGAAGAGATTACGGGCACGTTTGAGACGGTGGACGACCAAGGCGCACTTGTACTAAGGACGCACACCGGGCTGCGGATAATCACCGCAGCCGATGTTTTTTTTGAAGGGGTGTAGGCGCGCATGCTGCTGGCCATTGATGTCGGAAACACCAATACCGTTTTCTCTCTTCATGATGGGGAAAGCTTTGTTGCGGAATGGAGATGCCAAACTGTGCATCAGCGGACCGCCGACGAATACCATGTTTGGTTAAGCCAGCTTATGAATCTCAATGGCGTACAAGCCGTGATTGATCGAGTAATCATTTCAAGTGTTGTGCCGCGGGTGGTTTTTAATCTGCGCGTGTTGTCGGATCGATATTACAACACGCGCCCCGTCGTTGTGGGCAAAGAGGACTGTGCGCTGCCGGTCCCGACCCGAGTAGATGAAGGAACTCATGTGGGCGCGGATCGCCTGGTCAATACGGTCGGAGCGTTCGATCGCTATGGCGGTGATCTGATTGTTGTCGACTTTGGCACTGCGACAACTTTTGATGTGGTTGATCACGATGGCGCGTATATTGGCGGGGTGATTGCACCGGGTGTGAACCTCTCGGTCGAGGCTTTGCAGGCAGCGGCTGCGGCGCTGCCCTTTGTGGATGTCACTTTGCCCGAGAAAGTCATTGGAACAAACACGGTCGCGTGCATGCAATCCGGCGTCTTCTGGGGGTATATCGGTTTGATAGAGGGCATTGCCGCTCGTATTCAGGCCGAGCATGGTCGCCCGATGAAGGTGATCGGCACGGGCGGGCTTGCTGGTTTGTTCGACCGCGGAACTGAACTATTTAATGTGGTCGATGGTGATTTGACGATGCACGGACTTGTGCTGATCGACACCCACAACCGGAGTATCTGATGTCCCAAGAACGTTTGATTTACGTGCCACTGGGTGGCGCGGGCGAAATCGGCATGAATATGTATGCCTATGGGTGGGGACGCCCGGGCAAAGAACGTTTCATTCTGGTCGATCTGGGTGTGACCTTTCCATCCATGGATGGGACGCCCGGCGTCGATCTGATTACGGCCGATCCAGGGTGGATCGCCGATCAGGCCGACCGCATTGATGGCATCATCATCACCCACGCCCATGAAGATCATATCGGCGCGTTGGGTATGCTATATGACCGCCTGTCAGCGCCGGTTTACTGCCGCCGTTTCACGGCATTGGTAGCGGAATCCAAACTCGACGCTTGGAACCGCGACACATCTGTTGTCCGTGTGTTGGCACCATACCCGGAGATGACAAAGATCGGCCCTTTCACTGTGGGTATTATGCCTGTGCCGCATTCCATACCCGAGGCTTCGGGACTTGTGATCGACACGCCGGTGGGACGTGTTGTGCATACTGGCGACCTCAAACTGGATGCAGATCCCATTGTTGGCGAGCCGTTTGACCCGGACTTTTTCAAATCTATTGCACAGGACGGCGTGAAAGCGCTCGTGTGTGACAGCACGAATGTGTTCTCTCCCCATCCCGGTCGATCCGAGGCGGAATTGCGCGCGCCGATCCGTGATTTGGTGGTAAGCGCCCATGGGCTTGTTGTGGCCACAACGTTTGCGTCGAACATTGCCCGGCTGAAAACACTTGCCCAAGCGGGTGAAGAGGCGGGAAGATCTGTCTGTGTTCTTGGGCGTTCCATGCAGCGCATGATGGGTTATGCCCGTGATGCTGAAGTCCTTGGCTCTTTCCCACCCATTGTGGCCTTAGAAGACGCGCAAGACATTCCACGTAGCAACCTGATGTTGATCGTGACCGGAAGCCAGGGAGAGCGGCGCGCGGCGTCGGCACAACTCGCGAGCGGCAAATACCTTGGCTTTGAAATGAAAGAGGGGGATATGTTCCTCTTTTCATCTAAAACCATTCCTGGGAATGAAGTAGGCGTGGCGCGTGTGATCAATGCGTTGGCGGAACAGGGTGTGCGAGTGATCGATGACAGCACGCCAGAGTATCACGTCTCCGGGCATGCGAACCGGCCTGATCTCAGTAAGGTTCACGAGTTGTTCAAGCCTGAGATGTTGATCCCGATGCATGGCGAGTACCGCCATCTGGTGGAGCATGCGCGCCTCGCGACATCCAACGACCTGCCGTCATTGGTTGTGCCAAATGGTGCCGTGGCCGATTTGACCGGCGATGTCCCAGAGGTTGTGGACAACGTGGAAACCGGCCGCCTGTACCTTGACGGTCACGAGCTGATTGGTGCCTTCGATGGCGTCGTTTTGGAGCGTGTGCGCATGGCCACCCGTGGCATGGTCGCGGCCAGTGTGATCCTCGAAGGGGATGATCTTGTGGGTGTTTGGGTGGAGGCGCTTGGGCTGCCCGATCCCAAGCGCGTGGATAATGAACTGGCGGTGATTTTAGAAAGCGATCTGGAAGACGAAGTTGAACTCACACCTGTCAAAACCCGGCGCAACGATGACACATTGATTGAGCGTTTGGAGCGTCGGATCGCCCATTCCACCAATGATCTGGTCGGCAAAAAGCCAGTTGTCAGAGTTCTGCTGAACCGGCTTGAAGACGACGCGTAAGCCTAGGCAGCGTCTGCCTGATCGTCAGATGTGCTTGCATTATCCGAGGCGGACTTCTTTGGTGCCATTGCACTTTTGAAGTTCAGATCAAGGAAGGCCGGGACATGATCGCCCATGCCCATAGGAGCCTCGTGGTTCTGAGGCGGATTTTTACGTGTGTTGCGCGGTTTGGAGCGACGCTGTTCTGCCGGTTTTTCATCCGCGTCATTGGAGGCGGGTTTCGGCTTACTGGGCTTGCGACCTTGGCTGGTGACTTCGATTTGAGGTGCGTCCATGACTGCAATCTTTGATCCCACCAGCTCTTCGATTTTATCGAGATACTTTTCTTCGTGAGGGAGGCAGAGCATGATCGCGGCACCCTTGCGTCCAGCCCGGCCCGTGCGGCCGATCCTGTGTACGTAATCCTCTGAATGGATGGGCACGTCATAGTTGAACACATGGCTAACGCTCGGAATGTCCAATCCCCGCGCCGCCACATCCGAGGCCACGAGCAGCTTCAAACTGCCATCTTTGAACCCATCCAGGACTTTCATACGAACCGCTTGGTCCAAATCGCCATGAATAGCGCCCGCATCAAACCCGTGCTTCTTCAGCGACTTCATCACGATATCGACGTCGACCTTACGGTTGCAAAAGACAATCCCGTTAGAGAGCGTCTCACTTTGCTGATTGATAACTTCGCGCAACATCGCTCGTTTTTCACGAGCCTCTTCGGCACGCGAGGATGCTTTGAACTTACACAGTTTTTGATCAATGTTTTCAGATGTCGTTGCCTGCCGCGCGACCTCGACCCGTTCTGGGTTTGACAGGAACGTATCTGTGATCCGGGTGATTTCCGGCGCCATAGTCGCCGAGAAAAACAAGGTTTGGCGGGTAAACGGCGTGAGTTGGAAAATCCGCTCAATATCGGGGATAAACCCCATATCAAGCATGCGGTCGGCTTCATCCACCACCATAATTTCAATGCCCGTCAACAGAAGCTTTCCTCGTTCAAAATGGTCCAAGAGGCGACCGGGGGTGGCGATCAAGACATCCACACCTTTGTCGATTTTGGCATCTTGGTCCTTGAAGCTAACACCACCGATCAGAAGCGCCATCGATAGGTTCACATGCTTTGCATAGGCTTCAAAATTCTCTGCGACTTGGGCGGCTAGCTCGCGCGTCGGAGCTAGCACCAATGACCTTGGCATCCGGGCGCGGGCGCGTCCCCGTGCAAGTCGGGTGATCATTGGCAGGGTAAAGCTTGCGGTTTTTCCTGTCCCTGTTTGCGCAATACCCAGGATATCGCGACCTTGAAGCGCGAAAGGAATAGCCGCCTCTTGAATAGGGGTCGGTGTTGTGTAGCCAACTTCTTCGATGGCTTTCAGAACCTTCTTGTTGAGGTCCAAATCAGAGAATTTTGTCATTCATACCTTTGGGTTATCTGCGACACGATCGGCCGCTTCTCCCAAACGCGGCCCACATCTCGAATTAGATGTGTTCTTCCAAGCGCTCGGTATCTTTAACGCGCGAAAAAGTCAAATTGGCTGTGACTTTGTGGGATAACGTCCCTGTCAGTTTGAAAGCTGAGCGTCGATCCAGCTGTCGATCTTTGCTGTATATTTTGGATCGATGCCGATCTGCTCATTTATGGGCAGATGATCCATGTCGGTTGCAAACACATCCACCGATTGGTCCACACTTGCCGCGCGTGTTTTCAGTAAGTCATTTTGCGGACAAGGGGCAGGGCGCAGTGTCGAGCAAATGGCCAAAATTGGCGGTCCTGCTTTGGTCATTTGATCCAGCGGCGAATAGCTCGGCCAAACCCCGGGATCGCGCCCAAATACATCGTACCAGAGGTGCCAAGGGCCACGCTCCATCACGCCTGTCACGTCAATCGCCGAGGTGTCCAAGATGATGGACGCGTCCCACGAGGGCCCGCCCGCGCGCTGTTGAAGCGCGAGATCAAAATGTATCAACAGCGCCAGATGCGCGCCCGCTGAATGCCCAATCAGAACAAGCTCTTTGGTTGTCGGCAAAGTGTCCCGTAGGTGAGCCATCGCTTGACCAATATCCTGTGCTTGGTCGCGAGGTGTCACGTCTGGCACAAACCGGTAATTCATGGCGACCACCGCAATTCCCTTGGGAGCCCAGTGTGCGACCTTGTCTTGCCAGATGTCCAAGCCAGCCTTGTCACCCTTGGTCCAACCACCGCCATGCACCACCAGATAAGTCCTTCCGCTGTGTTTATGCGGGATATAGACGTCATAGATCTGACGCGGATGGGACCCGTAGGATACATCCTTCAACGTGTTCACAGGGTCAGCTTGGGCCACGCCAAAACCGCCGAGGTAAACCAAAATCGCAATGATCAAGGGTTTTGTCATGCCCCTTGTTACTGGCGCATTTCTTAAGGTCGGGTTTTAGAAAAAAGGAAAAAGCGCTCAATCCACAAGCGTCGCGTTCACGAGCCGAGCCGTATCAAAAACCGTTGGATCTTCGATCAACTCGAGCTGACCACGCACCCGCAATTTCGTATAGTTTGGCATATCTCCCAGCGGGGTTTCCATGCGCACCTCCAAGAAAGGCCCGTATCCAATTCCGCCACAAAATGCGCATTCCGGGGTGTCAGGCAACAGCATAAATTCTTGCAAGTATGGCTCTGACACAAACCGCATCACGTATCCTTCGATTTCGAAATTGTCCGAGGCCGCGCGCAGTTCTTCGGGGAAGGTTTTGATCAAGTTGGGGATAATATCGTCCGAGGTGTCCACGCTTTCGATCGTACTCAAAAGTTGCCACGGAGCGGCAGTGTGGCCTCGGGACTCTTGAGTGTTGACCACAAGGTTGAAAAAAACCACGCCAAGCACAGCGCATGAGCCCACTAAGCCAAATCCCCAAAAGAGCGTCTTTTTTGATGTCATGCTGTGCTTTTCGTTACTTTGCGTTGCCTATGAATAACTGAGCCATCTAAGGCTCACAAGTTGGTAGGCTTGTGCGCGGTTTGGTACCGGCAGATTGGCGCCCGCGCTAAAAGACGGTTGAAAAAAACTCGACCAGAAATGCGATTGCAACGGCAGATGTGGCCGCAATCGAATGTGGATTAGAAGCGGTTCTGCTGAACTCTGTGAGATTGACCACGTCTACGCCGAACTCCGCCCATCGCGCTTCGTTGGTGATTTGTCCAACGCGCGTTTCGGTGCCCCGCAGAATGGTGGAGACCTTCAACGCCGGGTCCGCTTCTGCGGCAAGCACAAGGAACGGTTGGGGAACAGGGTCTAAAACCGAAAGTTGAGCCTCGAAGAGGTCAGGGTCGAGATCCGGTGCCAGTAAGAAAACGCCAGAAACACGATCGGCGATCCGTGGCCCCGTTTGAAGATCATTCTGCCGAAGCGTTTCCATAACAAGAAACGTGCCCAAAGAATGTCCGGCTATGGCTGCTTTTTTGCCGGTAAACCGGTTGATGTCGCGGATTAGCTCTAACAAGGCATCCCTTGCAAAGAGAGCACTGTCTGTATCGTAAACGTACCCGCGGAGTTCTGCTGCAGAAGGCCATATAAATGCGATCGTTGGGATTTCGATATCATAGTCGTGCCGGATCTGAGCCAGCCGATACAAAGCTTCCGTCGGATTGGTATTGTATCCATGGACTTGGATCATCACGCTGTCGCCGGGTATGCGGCGCAACTTCGCAAAGAAATCCGCTTTTTCATCAAATCGTTGGGTGGCTGTTATACCAAAATGTTTGGCCGGGTCTGGTTGTGCCGATCTGGGCCATTCGATCTGCCCCCGCTCATGAACCGGTGGTATAGAAACGTAGATTGACCGATAGATTTTCTCATCTGTGCGGTCCGCCCCAAAACCAAACTCTCCGTCTTCAGCGGACCTCTGGACAACGGCATAAAGCTCTTCAATCGTCGCAGACTCGACCGGATCAACGAAACTCGGCACGCCCCGCGGTGCGCATGCCGCCGCTGTCACGATCAATGCAGCAAAGAGGCAATACCGCAAAATCAAGTATGCGTCTCCTTTGTCGCGCTCAGCTTAAGGTCTGGGAAATCTCGTTCAACCCTGTCGATGTCCCATTGCAGCCGCGTCATATAAACAGGGTCGCCGTCACTGTCGCTGGCCATATGCCCCTTGTTGGAGTTCACAAACCCATCGATCTTATCTTGCGGCCCCGAAAGCCAGCGGGCCGAGGTGAATTGCGTCGGCTCAAACCGCACGGGGATGCCGTATTCCAGCTCAATCCGGCTTGCCAAAACCTCGAACTGGAGGGCGCCCACAACACCAATGATAAACCCCGATCCGATCATGGGTTTAAAGAGTTTCGCGGCCCCTTCTTCGGCGAATTGCGTCAGCGCCTTATCAAGGTGCTTGGCTTTCATCGGGTCGGTGGCGCGCACAGATTGCAACAGCTCGGGTGCGAAACTCGGGATGCCGGTAAAACGCACATGTTCGCCTTCGGTCAGCGCGTCGCCAATGCGCAGTTGCCCGTGGTTCGGAATGCCGATGATATCACCCGCCCAAGCCTCTTCCGCGAGCTCCCGGTCGGAGGCCAAAAACAGCATCGGCGAACTGATCGCCATCGGCTTTTTGGATCGGACATGGGTGAGTTTCATGCCCCGTTTGAAATGCCCCGAACAGAGCCGGACAAAGGCTACGCGGTCGCGATGCTTGGGATCCATATTGGCCTGAACCTTAAAGACAAACCCCGTCACCTTCTTTTCCTCCGGGGAGACTTGGCGCGGCTCTCCGGGGCGGACCTGCGGCTTGGGGCCATAGTTCCCGATGCCATCCATCAGCTCTTGCACCCCGAACGAGTTGATCGCCGAGCCGAACCAAATCGGGGTCAGCGTGCCATCAAGAAACGCCTGATGGTCGAAGCAGGGCAGCAACTCGCGCGCCATTTCAACCTCTTCGAGGAACTTTTCCAACAGCGCTTCGGGCACATGTTCGGCCAGTTTCGGATCATCTAAACCTTTGATCTCGATGCTTTCGGCGACCACATTGCGGTCGGCGCGATCCATCAGCTCGAGCCGATCATTCAAAAGGTCATAACAGCCCAGAAACTCGCGCCCCATGCCGATGGGCCACGAGGCGGGGCAGACATCAATCGCCAGGTTCTCTTGAATTTCGTCAATGATTTCAAAGGTATCGCGGCTTTCGCGGTCCATCTTGTTACAGAAGGTCAGGATTGGCATATCGCGCAGACGGCACACCTCAAAGAGTTTGCGCGTCTGGCTCTCGACGCCTTTCGCGCCATCGATGACCATGATCGCGGTATCCACCGCGGTGAGCGTCCGATACGTGTCCTCAGAGAAGTCACTATGGCCCGGCGTGTCCACCAGATTGAACCAATAATCTTTGAATTCGAATGACATGGCAGAGGCCGAGACCGAGATGCCCCGATCCTTTTCCATCTGCATAAAGTCAGAGGTCGTGCGCCGCGCATCGCCCTTGGCGCGGACCTGACCGGCCATCTGGATCGCCCCGCCATAAAGGAGGAACTTTTCCGTCAGCGTTGTCTTCCCCGCATCGGGGTGAGAGATGATGGCAAAGGTCCGGCGGCGGTCAATCTCTGGCGGGAGATCCGGTTGGTTGGAGGCACGATCAGGCATGCCCGCGCAGTAGCCGAAGGGGCCCGGGAGGGCAAGAAAGCGGTGTCTGGTTTGCGTCCAGAACCTGTACAGAACCTGTACCGCATCCGTCGGGACAGCTGCGGCGCGCCCATATATGAAGAAATCAGTCCTTTTTTACATGGAGTCTGAGTTGGGTCACGCCAATGTCGCCTTAACCAGGACTTAATACACTTCGATGCATCTTCCCTTGAAATGCATATCTGGTTTTTACCCTTAAGGACATAATACAAATGACGCACTCTGCTTCCAGCGTTGCCACTGTATCGGCAATCACGCTTTTGTTGCCTTTGGCTGCATCTGCGCAATCAGACTACACCGGCTTTAACGCTGGCATCTACACAAGCCTCGGCATGCCATCGGCAGAATTAAGTCGAGTTGACCCGGACTTCTTCCCACGTACCGGGACCTTAGATGGTTCAATCGTCAGCGGCGGCGTGTTTTTGGGCTATGATTACGCGGTTGGAGGTTGGATTGTTGGGAGTCGCTTATCGACCTCTCTTACGCAAACCAAAGCAACCGATGGTAGTCTGGATGGCTCAAGTTGGTGCAGTGCGCTCGCCTGTAATCCAAGCGACGACATCAGCGAAGACTTTGAACTTACCATGGACAACAGGATCGCCATTATTGCGCGCGCCGGTCAGGTGATTTCAAACGGGGCATTCGTTTATGGTCTGGCTGGTGTGACTTGGGCGGACGCGACAATCGAAGCGCCCGACGCAGTCATAAACGATGATTTCGATCCGAATTTGGGTGCGCAGCTTAGCTTTGAAGAGCAGCACACAGGCTATGTCGTTGGTTTGGGCTATGAACAGAAACTTTCCCAAAGCTATTTTATATTCGGAGAGGTGGCTTACACCAACTTTGGAGAAGAAGAATACGTTCGCAGTGACTCACCTACTGGCCTTGCCTTTGGGGACATTGACCTCTCAGAATTCTCAGTCAATCTCGGACTTGGCATCCGCTTTTAGCCTGAAAATTTACGTATCGACCCCGCCGATGTGGCGATTGCGTCTTTGACCGGACTAAACTTCAATCCAGAAGCGAGCCTAAGGATGCGTGATTTCCCGTATCGGGGTGAGGGGTAATGGCAAAGGTCCGTCGGCGGTCAATCTCTGGCGGGAGATCAGGTTGGTTGGAGGCACGATCGAGCATGCCCGCGCAGTAGCCGAAGGGGCCCGGGAGGGCAAGAAAGGCCCGTGTGATATCCGTGGGACAGGCGTGGGACACCCGTGAGATATCCGTGGGACACGCTGGGGTCACGCTTTGGTAATGTTTTGCGGGCGACAGACCCGCCATGACCCGTGAACGAGATCAGCAAAAACGCGCCCTAATCGATTTTTTGGACAGCGTGGACGAGATGCGAAACTCCTTTCCGATTTCAGATGCGCTGCGCGATTGCCCACCCGAATGGGACGAGATCGATATTGAACCCGAGACGGTGCAGACAAAGGAAAAGATCAGCATTCGGATCGATGAAGATGTGCTGAAATTCTTTCGCGCGATGGGGCCGAATTACACGACGAAGATCAATTATGTGCTGCGCACCTTTGTGATGGGGCGGCTGGCGCGGGTGCTGTTTTCAAGGTCCGGCGCGCTCGACCGTGAGGAGTTGCTGCTGGGCATTCGGCAAAAGAGCGTGCGGGAGCAGATGAAAGAGCTGCGCGAATTGGAGAAGCGGTTTGGGGAAAGGTAAGCCTCAAAAGGTTAGAGTGCAAAGTCTATTCATCTTCTATGTTGAAGTCGTTTGCAGCTTCAGAAATCCCGTCAGCGGAAACATCTTCAGCGCTTGATTTTTCCGCTTTAATGCGTGGCGCTCTTGGTTGCCAAGCCGTCAGATCTGATCCAATTTCCCGGTAAAAATCTGGCACGACAGTTTCGAGATCAACGATAAAATTTGATTGTTGCGTGAACCGTGCGCCCGAACGTTTTGAATAAAACACGTGAAAGCTATGTGGCACTAAGTGCTCTCGATCCTTACCAGCTAGGTTCGGCTCGTCTCGAAGTTGCTGTATCGAGTATTGGGTGGACTCTGCCTTTCCAGGCCACAACAGTCTGATGAAACAGTCTTCAGTAACGGTCGTTTTGATTTGTTTTAGCAACCAATTGAGTTTGGCTTTCGTTGATACCCTGTCTTCAGGTGCCCGAATGGTCATTCCCACATCGATCGTGCGGCGACTAAGGTCAGCAACCACGTTTATAGAAGAAGCGGCATCGGGCACATCGAGCTCTGAAATTAACTGACGGTATTCTCTCAAGTGGGTTAATTCTTCTTTAATTCGTTCCTGTGGGTTACCTCTGTTTTTTCTGCTCAACCGCTCCGACACATGTCTTTCGGTCATTCTGCTGAGTATAAGCGCTAAGTCGCGCGTTTCTTGATGCCATGACGCTACAACGGCCACAGCATCTTGAGACTTTGCTGGAATGACACCCCCGCTCGAAACTAATTTGTTTAGTTCGCTCCATTCCTTGGGCATCCGGGTAAAACCTTGGACGCCCGCGCTGTCATGAGTCAAAAAACGCCTAAGCTCGTTTAACAAAAGTCGTTGGTCTTTGTCCGTTACAGACTCTTGGTTGAGTAGGATTTCAGCTTCGGTCAAAACATGCATCCAAGACCAATGAAATACCGGAACTTTCGAGCGGCTTTTGTTAACTTCTGGAATTGGGTGAATTTCGGGCGAGGTTGCGAACTGATTGGAAATAGTAATTAAACAATCAATGCCATTCGCTTTGGCTAGCACTCGGTACTTCTCAATTTGTTCATAATCCAGTTCGCTAGAGCCAATTTTTGCTTCGACTAATGCGCGCCATTCTCTTGAACCAGTACTGACAACAATCAACCCATCAGGGCGGTCTTTAAGTTCACTTGGACGGTTGCGACAGACCACTTCAGTAAAAGTATCGATTCTCGAGCGTACCCCTACATTTTGTCCAACTCCTGCCAGCAAAGAGGCGCCAAACTCGTCGATCCTCGCCATGCAGGCTAATACAATCGAAGTCGTTCTCCCCTCTTTTGAAGTGGTCGAAAGAACTGGGAATAGCCTTGAAGCTTCTCCTTGGGTTAAAAAATCTGGTAGCTTCTGTGACATAAAAAAATCTCCAAGATAATACCAAGTTATGCTCGCTTTAGCTCTATTATTTTTCAACAAATTTTTTTGATAAAATTTTTGAATGCGCGGCGGCGAAGCGGAGCGAGCTTGATCCGCGCGTATTCGAGCGCCCGCCCGTCCCGTAGGGCGGGGCGCTTCACTTCGTTCGCGCTGTTAACCCGCCCCCGGTCGGTCGCTCTAATGATTTTCAGAGGGCGTTGCTTTGTCACGGATTTGTGGGCTCGTAGTCCGAGGGGTGTGGCACCGCTAGTGCCTAAGAGTCCGTGATCCGAAGGGTGTGGTGCCGCTCGTTCCTTCGGAACCGCTTTCCACCACCACCTGCATCGCTGCGCATGCAGGTTCGCTGCCTGCCACCACTTCGCAAACTTCGTTTGCTCGTTACACCGCAGCTTTGTCAGGTTGAAATCGTCAATTTTTCGCGCGGCGTCCTTCCCAAGGTCTGGGAAGGACCGGATCATAAAATCTTATTCCGTTTAGGGTTTAATTGCGCATGTCCTGAAGCGTGGTGCGGCGCGCTTCCACCCGTTCGCCCGCTTCGCTTTGGCAGTCGATATCTTTGGCCG
Source organism: Pseudomonadota bacterium (assembly GCA_039821195.1). Taxonomy (GTDB): domain Bacteria; phylum Pseudomonadota; class Alphaproteobacteria; order Rhodobacterales; family Rhodobacteraceae; genus Amylibacter. The sequence continues at coordinate 3,968 of JBCBON010000030.1, read as the reverse complement.
CGGCGCAGCGTTTGCCAAGATTGCGACGATCCAGTCTGTTTTCAGCGGTATCGGCGCGATCCTCGATGCGGTCGCGAGGGCCCCAAGTGACGCGACGATCGATGCGGTCTTCGTATCGATCCGCCCGATTTTCGGCCCGATCCCAAAAGCGGATTGGACCTGCATATGCGGCAGAGGTCGCCAGCATGCCAGCGGTCAGAGTTGCGAGAAGTATTTTGGTCATCATCAGCTCCTGTATTGATGCTCATGAAACGGAAGATCGGAACGTTTCCGGCGTGCCTTTGGGCTTGACCGGCGTTGCACTCCGGCTTAGACGCCCACATCTCTGAACACGACCGATGTTTCAGGTTGCCAACGGGCAAAACCGGAACGTTGAAGAAGAAAGGACATTGCGATGTCACGACGCTGCGAATTGACGGGCAAGGGCCCGATGGTTGGGAACAATGTCTCCCACGCGAATAATAAGACAAAACGGCGGTTTCTGCCGAATTTGAATGATGTGACTTTGCTGTCAGAAACGCTTGGCCGCTCGTTCAAGTTCCGTATTTCAGCCTCTGCTCTGCGCTCGGTGGATCATCGTGGTGGTTTGGATGCGTTCCTTGCGAAGGCCAAAGACGACGAGCTTTCGCCAGCCGCCCTGAAGGTCAAAAAAGAGATCGCCAAAGCCCAAACGGCGTAAAACCTCTTATTTCTGTAAAATGGCTCCACGCTGCGGCGTCGGGGCCTTTTTTTATTTTTAGATGTTACAGTATAACACCAACACGGAAATGGAGAGGTTTCATGTTAAAGTGGGTTTTGGGCGGGACCGGCCTTGCGGCAATCGCGGCAGGTGCGTTTTTCTTTTGGAACGGTCACGATGACCATGACGACCATGGCGACATGGAAGTGGTCGAGTTTGGTGATCTTGAGATCATCGATTCCTATGTTATCCGCGGGGCAGGCACGTCCGATACGGCAGCCGCCTTTTTCATGATTGAAAACGATGGCACAGAAGACGATCGGTTGATTGAGGCGCGCGCAGATGTGTCCCGTCTGGTGGAGCTGCACACGCATATCGATGAAAGTGGTGTGATGAAAATGCGCCCAGTGGAAAACGGGTTCGCTATCCCGGCCGAAGGGATGCACAAGTTAGAGCGTGGGGCAGACCATGTGATGTTCATGGGCGTCACTGAGGAATTGACGGACGGGGATACGTTTCCGCTGACGCTGGTCTTTGAGAAGGCCGGCGAGGTGACCTTTGATGTCACTGTCGGTGAGGCGGGCCACGAAGGGCACGACCACTAGGAACCGGGCGATCAGATCTGCTTAGCCGCAGCTTTTGGTCGCCGCCTCTGTCCAGTCTTTATAGCGTTCCCAAAACCGTTCTTTGCTTGGGTTGTCCGACATGCGTGTTTCTTGCGCCAGTTGGGGGTCTTCGAAAAATTTGGCGGCCTCTTTTTGATCGCCTGATGACAACCGTTGATCGGCAACATCTTGGATACACGCGCAGAGTGCCGCGCTGACCTGACGGCGGTCAGATTGCATACAGGCGTTTTCGATGGCACCGGAAAAGGCCGGGCTGGCCGTCAAAAACCCAATGGTCATTACAGAAACGATCCGACGCACATGGCCCTCGAAACTTGACTATTCCCTTGTGCGGGTAAAGTGGCTCAGGCGGTGGAACGGATCAAGTCTGGAGTGCGCGAATGGATCAAGTTTTAGTTGAAGTGACCCGGGCCGGCGTCGTGGAAAGTCAGCATCGTGGCACAGCCGTGCTGATGGGGGCATCTGGAGAGGTGATCCAAGCCTGGGGTGATCCGACGCGGCTGATCTTTCCACGCAGTTCTATGAAGCCGTTTCAATCGCTTGTTATGGCAGAGACAGGTCTGACGTTGTCATCAGAGCAATGGGCCCTGTCGGGCGCGTCCCATGAAGGGGAATCGATGCATGTGACCCGTGTCGAGAATTGGTTGGCCGAGATGGCGTTGACTGAGGCCAATCTGGTGTGTGGCCCTGCATGGCCGAGCCACGGGAAAAGTCGCAAAGCGATGGTGCTTGCGGGGGGAGCGGCGCGGCGTGCAGTACATAATTGTTCGGGCAAGCACTGCGGACATTTGGCTACGTGCCAGCATGAAGGCTGGGATGTGGATGGGTATGATGATCCAAGCCATCCAATCCAGAAGCGGGTTTTGAACCGCATTTCCGAGCTCTGTGACCAAGCGCCGGATGTCGTCGGTGTCGATGGATGCTCGCTGCCTGCGCCGAGGCTGTCTTTGCTAGGTTTTGCTCGCGGCTTGGCCGCACTGGCGGGACTGGCGGATGACGGCGAAAGACCCGCCACAACGATCCTGTCGGCGGCGATGAAACATCCGGAATTGACCGGCGGGTCGACTGCAATGAATGGCCGCCTGACAAAGGCGGGTGATGGCATGCTTTATGCCAAGAACGGTGCAGAGGGTGTCTATTCGGTCATTTTCCCAAAGGTCCGCGCCGCACTTGCGCTAAAGGTGACGGACGGGACCCAACGCGCCGCGGATATCGCGGCGGCGGGTTTGATCGCGAAAGCTGGTGCGCTTTTGAGTATGGATCTCAGTGCGGTTGGCGCTTTGTCCGCGACGGGCCTGCGCAACGCCGACGGGTTGGATGTGGGCGAGATTAGGTTTGCGCCTGGCTGAGATTAAACTGTTACGTTTCTTTGACATGAACCGCAGAGGTTCAGATCAGAGGGTGGCATGACCAATTTTTTCACCGCGCCGGGACAGTTTTATCGCGGCAACCTTCATACCCATTCTAATCGCTCCGATGGTGTTTTGGATGCCGAAGAAGTGTGTCGTCGATACGAGGCGGAGGGGTATGATTTTATCTGTCTGTCGGATCATTTCATTGGTCTGTTCAACTATCCCATCACAGATACCTCTCCGTACCGAAATAACAGATTCACTACGATCTTGGGCGCCGAGGTACACTCCGGCGCGATGGAAAACGGCGAGCTTTGGCATATTCTGGCTGTGGGTTTGCCCGAGGATTTCACCCCGCCGAACGCCCCGACCTTTTTCCCAGAGGCCGGACAAGAGACAGGACCGGACTTGGCCGCGCGCTGTGTCGAAGCGGGAGCGTTTGTGGCGATTGCCCATCCCGAATGGTCGAACCTGACCACAGCGGATGCTATGTCGATCGAGGCGGCGCACGCCGTAGAGGTCTACAACCATGGCTGCGCGACAGGGTGCGATCGGCCGCATGGGTTTTACACGCTGGATCAAATGTTGTCGGCGGGACGGCGGTTAAACCTGATCGCGACGGATGATGCGCATTTCTCGGAGCCGGATCATTTTGGTGGTTGGGTCATGGTCAAGGCCGAAGAGAACGACCCTGACAAACTGCTGGTGGCGTTAAAGGCGGGGCATTTTTACGCCTCGACTGGACCGCAGCTGTATAATGTTGACTGGCAGGATGACCATGTTGTCGTCGAAAGCAGTGCCGTGTCCACAGTGATCGTGCAGGGCAAAGGGTCTGCCGCAAAGGGTGTCCATGGTCAGAGTATGACCCGAACAGAGTGCAAACTGGATTATCGATTTGAAGGGTGTGACTGGCTGCGCGTAACCGTGATGGATCGCGCCGGGAAGCGTGCATGGAGCAATCCGCATTACCGTTGATTGGCGGCATAGAGGTTTTCCGAGTTATTTTGTCGGAAATATATTGACGCGGTGAATGGATTGTAGTTGACGGTTTCTATCGGAATTAAATCTCTGGGAGAAACTATGATATCTGTTTTCACAAAAGCGTCTTTGATCGGTGTAATCTTGTTGGTCGGATTGCCCGTTGCCGCAGAAGGGGAGTTGAACCTCTATTCCTCTCGCCATTACGACACGGATGAGCGGCTTTACACGGATTTCGAAGAGCTGACAGGGATTGCGATCAACCGGATTGATGGCAACGCGGATGAATTGATCACGCGAATGGAAACGGAAGGCGCGAACTCTCCGGTTGAT
>JBCBON010000002.1:0-82745 GCA_039821195.1 Pseudomonadota bacterium | reverse complement strand
CAGACAAAATCTCCGAATTTTACGTCATCGACACAATTGTGCGATGCAGTTTTGCGCGAGCATATCCGCAACAGAGGCCATTAGAAAATAACGATGTAGGCGAATGGGAAGAGCTTTTTGAAGATAAACCGCCCATTTTTCGAAAGTCACTATCGAGTGTTGGGGCGCTGCATTTTTTTGCCGGACGAAAAGACAATTAGATAAAGGACAATTAATATGTGAGCGGTGAATATTTAGGCGGCGTTAAGCAGGACAAGGAAGATCTTGACCAGGCAATTAAGGACAAGATTGAAAACGGTAATCCTGTCGAAAGCATAGTAGGACAAACCCTTGAGCAAGCGCAACAACAATACCATTCGGGTACTGTGGATATCATGGTCGATGGGCTTGTCACTAGTGCCGTTCGCACGCCAGCCGGAGAGATTACACTTGAGGGCGTTGGAGCCGTTACGAATGCAACGGACAATGATTATACACCAGAAGCAAAAACAGCAAGCGTAGGGTGCGTGATTTCACGCACCGTTTTCGGCTAACCATATCCGAACCGTATGTCGGCGCTCGCTTTCAAAAAGCCTTCTATCCGCTTGGCGTGGCACCGCGAGCGGCTTCGGTGTGAAAGTACCTAATCTTCGGGGTGTGGTGGCGCAGTGCCTTTGGCACCGCTTTCCACCACCACATAGCGCTTCGCGCTCGTAAGCTGTCTGCTACCACTCAAACTTAATCCGAACCGTGTGGCACCGCTAGTCGCTTTGAGGTGAAAGTCCTTAATCTTCAGGGTGTGGTGTCGCAGTGCCTTTGGCACCGCTTTCCACCACCACATCGCGCTTCGCGCTCGTAAGCTGTCTGCCACCACGAGACGTGCTTCGCACGCTCGTCAATACTCCACCCCGATCTGCGCTTTGATCCCGGACCGGAACGGGTGCTTGATCAGCTCCATTTCCGTGACCAGATCGGCAATCTCGATCAGCTCGTCCTTGGCATTGCGCCCCGTCAGAACGACATGGGTCATATGGGGTTTCTGCGTGGCAAGGAATTCAACGACTTCGTTGATGTCGACATAGTCATAGCGCAGCGCGATGTTGATCTCGTCCAGCAGCACCATCGAAATCTCGGGGTCTAGGATCAGCTCTTTGGCCTTCGCCCAAGCGGCCTGCGCCATTTCGGTGTCGCGGGTTTTGTCCTGTGTTTCCCACGTAAATCCCTCGCCCATCGTATGGAATTGGCAGAGGTCCGAAAACCGATCTAGGATCAAATCGCGCTCGCCCGTGCTCATCCCCCCCTTGATGAACTGCACCACAGCGCTGGGCATCCCATGCGCGATATGGCGAAAGATCATCCCAAATGCGGCCGAGGATTTGCCCTTCCCCTTGCCGGTATGGACGATGATCAGACCTTTTTGCTCGGTCTTATCGGCCATGATTTTATTTCGCGCGGCCTTTTTTTTGGCCATTTTCATCGCATGGCGATCGGCGTCATCCTGCTCTGTCATATTACCCTCCTAGAGTTCCGGCGGCATTGGGATGGGGCCGGCATCCAAAGGTTGCGCATAGCCCTTTTGAAATCCTTCGCGGTCCGCCAGCCGGACATAGTATTCCCGCACATTGGGGAAGTCGTTGATCTGCACCTGATGCCATTCAAAGCGTGACACCCATGGCCAGACCGCAAAATCGACGATGGAAAGCTCGTCCAAGATGGTATGGCGCTCTGCCAAGCGATCATTCAAAACACCGTATAGGCGCAGCGCCTCGGTGTGATACTTTTCTTCGGCATAAGGCGCCTTGCCCGGGTTATAGTATAGGAATTGATGGGCTTGGCCCAGCATCGGCCCTTGACCCGACATTTGCCACATCATCCATTCCAACATCTCCCAATAGGCAGGCGTGTTATATTTTGGGGCAAACTTTCCTGTATGCTCGGCCAGATACATCAGGATCGCGCCGCTTTCATTCACGACCGTGCCATCGGGCATGACGACGGCTGGGATTTTCCCGTTTGGGTTCATGGTCAAAAACTCGGGCGTCCGCGTCTCCCCTTTGCTGATATCGATGGCAAAGGCCTCGTACGCCAGTCCCATCTCCTCCAGCGCGATGGAAATCTTGCGACCATTGGGCGTGGTCCATGAATAGAGTTTGATCATCGATGCGTGCCTCACGATTTGGAAATGAGGTTAAACAGATTGGCCCATTTGACCAGAGGGCGCGTGCCGCCGCCCCTCCAGATCATGCCGGATGGAGTTTCGGCGCGGTTCCCAAAGCCCGCGATCTAGCGCCTCTTGGAAGCGGTCCAGCATCTCTTGAAGCGCGGAGGGGTTGTGTTTTTCGATGAAGGCTTGGGTGGCCTCGTCTTCGATAAAAGCTTCATAAACCAGATCGAAGTGGTGGTGCTTTACGGCACCTGTCGTGGCCGCGAAGGCGAACAGATAATCCAGCGTCGCCGCCATCTCAAACGCGCCCTTATAGCCGTGGCGTTTCACGCCATCGATCCATTTCGGGTTGACCACGCGGGAGCGGATCACGCGTGAAATCTCATCATCCAGCGTGCGGATGATCGGTCGCTCTGGGCGAGAATGGTCGTTATGATAAATCGGGCGATCCCGCCCTTGCAGGGTTTTGACAGCTGCCGCAGCACCCCCTTCGAATTGATAATAGTCGTCGGAATCCAGCAGATCATGCTCGCGATTGTCTTGGTTCTGAACGATGGCATCCACGCCAGTCAAGCGCGTTTCCAGTGCGCTGCGTGCCGCAACTCCTTCGCCCTCTTTGCCATAGGCATAGGACCCCCAAGTCAGATAGGCATCCGCCAGATCGGCGGCGTCATTCCAAATGCGCTCATCGATCAGCGCTTGCAGACCCGCACCGTATGCGCCGGGTTTGGAGCCAAATACGCGATGCGCCTCGCCCCCCGAATGCGCAGCGGGATTCATATCGGCAGGTTCATCGAGCGCTTGGATCGCGCGCGCGGCACTGTCGACCAAAGCGATCTGCGCCGGGAAAGCATCGCGGAAAAAGCCGGAGACCCGCAAGGTCACATCGACGCGGGGGCGATCCAATACCGTGAGCGGCATGATTTCAAACCCCGTGACTCGTCGGCTGGCCGCATCCCATTGTGGTTTGCAGCCCATTAGGGCCAGCGCTTGCGCGATGTCATCGCCGCCTGTGCGCATGTTCGCCGTGCCCCAAGCGGTCAGCAGCATGGAGCGTGGCCAATCGCCGTGATCTTGAAGGTGTTTTTCGATCAACAGGTTTGCGGATTTCCAACCTAGGGCCCAAGCCGTTTGGGTGGGAATGGCGCGGCTGTCGACGCTGAAGAAGTTCCGCCCGGTGGGCAGCACATCAAGGCGGCCCCGCGTGGGTGCACCAGAGGGACCGGGCGGCACGAACCGACCAGAAAGCCCCGTCATCAGAGCATCCATTTCCGACGGCCCGCAAGCCTCCACATGCGATCGAGCCACTAAACTGGTTTTGTAGATCAATGGGCGCGTGGCTGGGCCGTCAAACGTCACTTCGCCGTCCAAAATCTTGGCCGACAGCAATTCAACCCGTTCTACGGTGTCGCCATTTGTGCGCCACGGGTCCTCGCTGACAGATGCCAATAGGTCGGGTTTGGGCCCGGTCCATGCCTCGCCCATCGCGCAATCCAGAGGGTCAAACCCCAACTCCAGATCGGCTGCGATGGCACGCGGCAAAGCCGCATTTTCGCCCTGACCATCGCCACGCGGCGTGCGCAGCAAGGCCTGCACCAGATCGCGTTTCAAACGCCCCTCGGGTGCGGTGCCGAAGATGTGCAGCCCATCGCGGATCTGCGCCTCTTTGAGTTCGCACAGGTATTCATCCAGCTTGGCCAGATCGCCATCGGCGTCTTTGCCATCAAATCCCAGATCGGCATCCAACCCTGTCACAGTGGTCAGCGACAGGATTTCCTTACGCAGATGATCCAGACGGCGCGGGTCCACCCCCGCCGCATCGTAATATTCATCGACCAAGGCTTCGAGGTCCTTGAGCGGACCATAGGTTTCGGCCCGCGTCATGGGCGGGGTGAGGTGATCAATGATGACGGCCTGCGTCCGGCGCTTGGCTTGCGTACCCTCTCCGGGGTCGTTCACAATGAACGGGTACAAATGCGGCGTCGGCCCCAAGATCGCCTCGGGCCAGCAGTCCTGAGAAAGGGCTACTGCCTTGCCCGGCAGCCATTCCAGATTGCCATGCTTGCCCATATGGACAATCGCTTGCGCGCCAAATGCGTGACGCAGCCAGAAATAGAAGGCGAGATAGTTGTGCGGCGGCACCAGATCCGGCGCATGGTATGTGTCTTTTTGGTCGATATTGTAACCGCGTGCGGGCTGCACCCCGACGACCGCATTTCCGTATCTCAGGATCGACAGCGCAAAGGCCCCATCGTCGAAGAAAGGGTCTTCTTCCGGCGCACCCCATCGCTCTTCCAAGGCCAGCTTTAGATCATGCGACAGCGCTTGATAATATTTCTGATAGGTCTCCAGCGGCAGGCGTTCGCCACCCGTGCGATCTGCACGATCCGTCAGCCAATTGGTGGGCCCCGCCAAGATCGACGCCATCAACGCATCGCTGTCCATTGGCAGATCGGACACCGACATGCCGTCCTCTGCCAAGCGGTTTAATACGCCGATTGTCGCCGCTGGCGTATCGAGCCCAACTCCATTCGCCAGGCGGCCATCCTTGTTCGGGTAATTCGCCAGCACCAAAGCGACCTTCCTTTCGGACGGATCTGTCCGACGAAGCTGCGCCCAATGTTTTGCCAGTTCTGCCACAAATGCGATCCGGTCGCCTCGAGCCCGATAAGTTGCGATCGGGCATTCGGTCGCTTCGTCAAAATAGGCCTCTCCTTTGAACGACACGGCGCGTGTCAGAACGCGGCCATCCACCTCGGGTAGGGCGACATTCATCGCGATATCTCGCGCCGACAACCCGTTCAGGTTCTCTTCCCAAGCAGCCTCGGATGATGCTGACAAAACAACCTGAAATACGGGCGCGCTGTTCGCAGGCCCAGCGGCCAAAGGATTATCGCCTGGATTGTCAGGCGTGCCGACGGCAAAGCTGGTGCAGTTGAGGATCACATCAGGTGGGGCGTCGGCAAACAGGCGATGCAATGTCGCGACGGATACTGGGTCTTTCAACGACGCCACAAAGATGGGCATCGGGTTTAACCTAGCCCGAGTGAATGCCGCCGCCAAACGGTTGATGGGGTGAAGCCCTGCACCCTGGACCAACGCCCGATAGAAGATCAACGGCACAATCGGCGCGCCTTCGGTCCAGACCTCTTTCAAACTGTCTAGAGTTGGATCGGTCATGCCCGGCCAATACAAACCCGCGCGCAGCAACGGCTTCGCCGCTGGGGGCTTGCCCCGCCCATCCAAAATCGCAGCGGAATAGGTCAGAAAATTCTGTGCATTCTCTGGCCCGCCTTCGACCAGATAAGACCAAAGTGCGGTGTAATCCTCTTCGGCGACCGTAGATAGGGACCGCAGTTCCTCATCCGGCTTGTCGTCACCCGGCAGGGCCACAAGGGGCACACCCGCCTCGCGCAGACGTGCTGCATATTGTTCCAGCCCATAGGTCCAATAGCCGCGACCGCCCAGAACGCGTGCAATGACCAGTTTTGATTTTGTCGCGCAATTATCCAGATGCATGTCAACCGACATCGGGTGCGCCAGATGGGTCAGGTTGGCGAGGCGCAGGGTCTTGTCAAAGCCCATTTCAGGGCGGGCTTGGGAAAGTGCGGCCAATTCTGTATCCGCGGCAGAAATCACAACGATATCGGCAGGGGTCTGGCCCAGATCAAACGGTTCGGATCCATCGTCAATCGCACCGGGCGCGGCGGCTAGCAGATGCATCTAGCCCAGCCGCTTTTCCATAAAGAGCGACTCGTGCGTGGGCACGTAGTCGCCAAATGTATCACAGTAGTTGAAACCATGACGCTCATACATTGCACATGCCGCCGGAAGCTTGTCACCGGTCTCCAGCTTCAGCCATAGTTTTCCCATGACCCGCGCCTCCAGCTCCAGCCGATTCAACAGCATGGAGCCGATCCCTTTGCCACGCGCAGTCTCTGCTACAAACATCGATTTGACCTCGGCATAATCGGTATATTCCGCAAGCGCAGCCGTCCCAAAAGTTGTCTTGCCGTCCGTTGCGACAAAGAACAGAATATGGGGCGCTTTAAGGGCCTCAATACTTAGGAAGTTGTTTGATGCGGGCTCAAATAGGTCCAGCATCACGGCATGACTGGCTTGCAACAAAGCGGTCGCGCCCGGGTCAAACGGATCTCCCGGAGTGACATAAATCATGCAGTCAGCGCCGCCGTGATGGAAGCTTGGTCCAGACCCGCTTGGCCGATGACGACCAGGCGCGTGCGGCGCGGGTCCGACCCGAACGGCTTGTCATAATAACTGTCCACACGTGGACCAACAGCTTGGATGGTCATACGCATCGGCTTGCCTGCGACGGCGGCGAACCCCTTGAGGCGCAAGATGTCATGGGCGCGGATCGTCTCTGCGATGTTTTCCAATGCGGCTTCGACATTTGCAATCTCTCCCATTTCGACCACAAAGCTTTCGAACTCGTCATGTCCATGTTCATGCGCATGGTGATGGTGGTCGTGATGGTGATCATCCTCGTGATCGTGATGATGGTCGTCATCATGATGGTGATGCACCTCGTGGCGTGCATCAAGATCGTTTTCAGCCCCGATATTCTGACCCAAAAGAACTTCGACCGGCAAAGCCCCCATCGTCGTGCTCACAACTTGAACACCGTCGCGGCTATCGGACTTTAACTGGCTCATCAGGCCGCTTGCCTCATCCGCGTCCAGCAAATCCGTTTTATTGACCACAATCATATCGGCGCATGCGACCTGATCCTCGAACAGTTCGGATAGCGGCGTTTCATGATCAAGATTTTCATCCATGGCGCGCTGGGCATCCACCGCCTCTACCGAATGGGCAAAGCGCCCCTCATGCACGGCTTTGCCATCCACCACGGTGACCACGCCATCGACAGTCACTTTTGTCGCCACGTCGGGCCAGTTGAACGCGCGCACAAGCGGTTGCGGCAGCGCGAGGCCAGAGGTTTCGATCACGATATGATCGGGCTTATCTTCACGCGCCAGCAGCTTTTCCATCGTCGGAATGAAATCATCCGCAACTGTGCAGCAGATACACCCATTGGACAGCTCCATCACATCGTCTTCAGTGCAGGTTTCATCCCCGCACCCTTTCAGGATGTCGCCATCGACACCAAGATCACCAAATTCATTGATGATCAGCGCGATCTTCCGACCCTCTGCGTTTTGCAGCATGTGGCGGATCAACGTGGTTTTGCCGGCCCCAAGGAAGCCGGTGACGATTGTGGCCGGAATTTTAGCTGGCATAAGAGCCCCTTACTTTTTCGCGCGAATGGCCTTCAAAATGCGTGGTGCCGCGGCTGCGGAGACCAAAAGCAGAAGCAATGCACCGGCTTCCAATGGATGGATGTGACCCGTGCCGGATGTATGCGCCAGCGCGGGTGTTGCGATCAGGAAGGATGCGATTGCAAGACGTTTCATGAAAGCTCTCTCTCAAGGTTAAGGAGCCGGGCGGGATGCCCGACCCGGATAATTGTTAGCCGATGCCGAGTGCAGCGAAAGCCACACCTTCGACCGCCTCAAGGCCCAGGAACAAGCCAACGCCCGCGACCACTGCGCCTGCAATACGCGGCTGGATTTGCGAGGCCTCGGACACGTTCCAGAATTTCTCCAACGCCCAAGCGGCAGTCAGCGCGATGACATATTGGATCACGCCCAAGCCGATCAGATAGCCGACCAGTACGGCTGTGCCCATGCCCGCCTCTTGGGCGGCAATGCTCTCGCCAAAGGCAGAACCGTGAAACAGGCCCGCAACCGCAAACAAGATAACAGCGGTTGTGGCAGACAGGGCCGTGCCAGACAGAACGATATATCCCAAAACCAGCAGGGACGCGATGATCATCGGTTCAATCGCGGGCAGGGCAACGCCGAAGGACATCATTAATGTGCCAACCAGCATTACTGCTATATATCCCAAAGGTGCCATGTAACGCGCACCTGTAAACAGCGCGGCCACGCCCATAAGCGCGATAAAGAACAAATGGTCAAATCCCAGAACCGGGTGACCCACACCGGACAGCAACCCATGGGTGAAGGTTTCCATGGGCTGTCCAGCCAAAGGATGGTGCGCAAAGGCGGGTGCGGCGGCAAAGACGGCGCCGAGCGTCAGAAGTCTTTTCATAAAGGTTCCCCTTGTTTCTCTCCAAAGGGGTGCCGGCGGGAGGTTATAACCCTCGTCCACCCGACTGGAACACCCCGTCCTAGTCTAAGTTCGGGATCTCTCCCGATGCAGGGCTGGTCTCCTGACTTGCGGGTCGGTGCGTCCCTCCGCCTTCCCGGGTTCTGACCCAGTGGCTTTTGGGGGGCGCTCGCCGCTTACAGTCGCGGGGGCGGTTGCGGTTGGGGATCCCGCCTTTGGTCGATCCCGTCGCATTCCCATTTCATCCCCAGAGCCTGTTCGCAGACTCGAACGGGGAACCATGCAGTTTGAGTTTGATGCCTGTTTTTTGAAGGTGCGACAAGTTGGATTTCGACAAGTTGCAGAAAGATTGCGGCAAAAGAAGCGACCCTCGGGCCAAAAATATAGCGACGGTTTAAAAGTTTGGTGTCTCAGCGAAGTATGGTAGAGAGCTTCGAAATGGTAGACCTTTCCGAATATGAGCGCAGGCTTCTTGCAAATGTTGATGAGCACGGCTGGCAGTTCACATATGTTTTTGATCCGGACAAAAAGGGGCCAGACTTTGGGTATTCTGTTGGTTTTTCGAAAACGCTTAAGGCGCCAGAGTTTATAATTTTTGGCCTACCAAAGGATATGATCAGCAGCATGTCGTGGTCCGTTTATCGTCAGATCAAAAAGGGTCAGGCGATCGAAGACGGGCAGCGTTGGTCAGGGCTGTTGGAAGGGTTTGAATGTGTCAGTCGCCACACCAGTCACCCTGACCTGTACACAGAATACGCCATTTCTGCACAATGGTATTGGCACTATTGCGGCAATGAAGGTGAGCCCGAGGTCTATCAAATGGTGTGGCCTGGGGTCAAAGACGGATTGTTCCCTTGGGATGGGCGATGTGCAGACGCTGTAATCGATGCGCAGCCTGCTTTATGGGGCTAGGCGACGCGCAAATCGGACCGAACGCCCAATATTTTGTGGATAACTCTGCCCAAACCCCCATATCTGCGCATTGAGAGTTGACTCACACACCACATCTCGGGACGTTTAGGGTCCAAAAGAGAATCCCTTCGTGAAAGGTGACGCGTGCAGTTTTCGAAACTCCGACTTACCGGCTTTAAAAGCTTTGTAGACCCGACTGAGTTGCTTATCGCGGACGGGCTCACGGGTGTTGTTGGTCCAAATGGTTGCGGGAAGTCGAACCTGCTCGAAGCGCTGCGCTGGGTCATGGGGGAAAATCGCCCGACGGCCATGCGCGGTGGCGGAATGGAGGATGTGATCTTTGCGGGGGCCTCCTCGCGCCCGGCACGCAATTATGCCGAGGTCGCATTGTTCATTGATAATAAGGACCGTTTGGCCCCGCCGGGGTTCAACGACGCCGACTGGCTGGAGGTCATACGCCGGATCACGCGGGATGCGGGCTCTGCCTACAAATCGAACGGCAAAGACGTGCGGGCCCGCGATGTCCAAATGCTGTTTGCGGATGCCTCGACCGGTGCGCATTCGCCGGCTTTGGTCCGGCAGGGCCAGATCTCGGAACTCATCAACGCAAAACCCAAGGCGCGGCGTCGGGTCTTGGAAGAGGCGGCGGGCATTTCGGGCCTTTACCAGCGTCGCCATGACGCCGAGCTGAAGCTCAAAGGTGCCGAGACAAACCTGCTGCGCGTCGAGGACGTAATTGAACAGCTGGACAATCAGTTGGGCACACTCGCCAAGCAGGCGAAACAGGCCAAACGGTATCGCGAGATCGGGACCGAGTTACGCCGCGCCGAAGGTTTGCTGTTGTATCGTCGCTGGCGAGAGGCGGATGTCACCCGCGAAACAGCAGAGGCAGAACTGCGAGAAGCGCTGAAGGTCACGGCGGATGCCCAAGGTCGCGCGACAGCTGCCGCCCGGGCGCGCGACCAAGCAGAGGCAAAAGTGCCCCCACTGCGCGAGGAACTCGCCATCGCCGAGGCCGTTCTTCAACGCATGACAATCGAGCGCGAGAGCATCTCGGATCAGGAGAAGCGCGCCGAAGAGATTATCGAACAACTTGGGGCACGCATCGACCAACTGGGCAAAGACATAGAGCGGGAAACAACGCTGAACGCGGATGCCGAAGAGACGATCAAGCGCTTGGGATGGGAACAGGACCAGATCGAGAAAGCCTCGCATGGGGAAGAGGCAACGCTGTCGGCCGCACAGGAAGAAGCGCGTTCGACTGCTGTGCTCATGCAAGAGCAAGAGGCCGAGCTTGACCGCGAGAATGAGGACGTCGCGCGTCTGGCGGCACGGCATCAGTCGGCGCATCGCATGGTGGAAGATGCCCAGAACCTGATGGCCAAGCGCGAAGAGGATGCGGACAAAGCACAAGAGACCGAGAAAGTTGCAACCATCGCGTTGTCCGAGGCGGAAACCCGGTTAAGCCAGGCGGTAAAAACCCGCTCCCTTGCACAAGAGGCCGCGCTCAAAGCAGAAAATGATCTTGTGGCAAGCGAAGCCGCCCGCGCCAGCGCGCAAGCCGTCGAAGGAGAGGTGCGCGCCGCACTGTCCGAAGCCGAAGGTGAAGCCAATACAATCGGTGCCGAGGTTGCTGCGCTCGAGCGTCTGCTGGCACGCGAAACCTCGGCTCAGGGTCAACTGCTGGATCAGGTCCGTGCCGAGCGTGGATACGAGGCCGCTTTGGGTGCCGCACTGGCAGATGAGCTCAAGGCCCCCATTTCACGCGATGCCAATGCGTCGGGCTGGTCGGGACTTACCGAATACTCCAATCCTCCGGCGCTGCCGCCTGGCGTGACGCCATTGCGGGATCACGTATCCGCGCCGGATCTTTTGGATAGACGACTGGGGCAGATTGGTCTGTGCGCTGCAAATGATGGTCCCGTGCTGCAAGATCAGCTCCTTCCGGGACAACGATTGGTCAGCACCGATGGTGATCTCTGGCGGTGGGACGGATATGTGACCCGCGCTGCAGATGCCTCGTCCACCTCCGCGCTTCGGCTGCAACAAGCGAACCGTTTGGATGAGTTGCGCTCCGGCCTCGCGGCCGCTCAATCCCGCCTTCAAATGGTTCAAGCCAGTTTCGATGAGGCAACCGCGGCGCTGCGTGCGGCCAATGCCGCCGATCAAGAGGCGCGCAGTGAGCGTAAGGCCGCAGATGAACGGTTGACCGAGGCGACACGGCAGCAGTCGCGCGCCGAGTCCGACCGCGATCAATGCGACGGTAAGTTAGAGACCGCGCGGCTGAATGCAGCGCGCTTGTCCGAAGATGTCGATTTGGCAAAAGCGGCTTTGAAGGAAGCGCAAGCTGCCGTTTCCGCGCTGGGAGATTTGGATGCAGCTCGGGCCGCCGTTGAGACTCGTAAAATTGCCGTAGAAACAGCGCGCGTGACCATGCTGACCAAGCGGTCAAACTTTGATGATTTGCGTCGGGAAAAAGACGCGCGCACCAAGCGTCGGCAAGAGATCAAACAAGAGGTTTCGGGCTGGCAGAACCGCCTTGATAACGCAACCAAGCGGATTGCCGAATTGGAAACCCGGAGAGATGCTTCTTCGCAAGAATTGAAAGAGGCAAAGGCCAAACCCGCGGAGCTGGCAAAACGCCGAGAGGAAATGGCAGGGGCCATCGCGGGGGCAGAGGCACGTCGCGCGAAAGCAGGAGATTCCGTGGCCTCTGCGGAAATCGTTCTGCGCGAAGCAGACGAAGCGGCCCGCGACGCCGAGCGCAAAGCGTCCGAGGCGCGTGAAGCCAAAGCGCGGGCAGAGGCGGTATCGGATGCAGCCAAAGAACAGGTCGCGTCTGCTGCGGTGCGCATCGTCGAAGAGTTGCAGGTGACACCTGAAAAACTGTTGGACACACTCGAGGCCGATCCAGATCAGATGCCACCGGCGCAAAAAATCGAAGAGGACGTAAACCGCCTGCGCAGGCAACGGGATGCACTGGGCGCTGTGAACCTGCGCGCCGAAGAGGACGCACGCGAAGTCACCGAAGAGAAGGATCGCCTCGGAGGAGAAAAATCCGAGCTGGAAGAGGCTATTGCGAAACTCCGTTCCGGCATCCAGTCCCTGAATAAAGAAGGGCGCCAAAGATTGCTCGACGCCTTTGAAGAGGTGAACAAGAACTTCAGTCAGCTCTTCACCTCTCTCTTTGGCGGCGGCGAGGCGAACCTCGTCCTTGTCGAGAGCGACGATCCCTTGGAGGCCGGATTGGAAATTATGTGTCAACCGCCGGGCAAGAAACTTTCAACGCTGTCTCTTCTCTCGGGTGGGGAACAAACTCTGACGGCGCTCGCGCTGATTTTTGCAGTGTTCTTGGCCAACCCAGCCCCGATCTGTGTTCTGGACGAGGTTGATGCTCCGCTTGATGATGCGAATGTGAACCGCTTTTGCGATCTCCTAAATGAGATGACCGATCGCACAGATACACGCTTCCTGATCATCACGCACCATGCGATCACCATGGCCCGAATGGATCGTTTGTTCGGGGTCACCATGCAGGAACAGGGTGTGTCCCAGCTGGTCTCGGTTGACCTCGACGCTGCTGAAAAAATGGTGGCTTAACCCCCAGCTTCTTTTTTTTGAAAATATCCCAGGGGGAGTGCGAGGGGGACAGCGTCCCCCTCGACCGTCGTGTGTGCGATAGCACCCGCAACAAAAATCAATTCGTCCAGCCCGTGACGTGCTTGACCTCTAAGAAATCATCCAAGCCCCATTCGCCGCCTTCGCGACCATTGCCCGATTGCTTGTAACCCCCGAAAGGTGAAGGCACATTGGTATCGTTGTAATTGATCCGCACCATGCCCGAGCGCATTTGCTTGGCCACGCGATTTGCTTTCTCGCCATCTTCGGTTTGCACATAGTTGGTCAAACCGTAAACTGTGTCATTGGCGATCGCGACCGCCTCATCCTCATTGTCAAACGGGATCATAGACAGCACAGGTCCAAAGATTTCTTCCCGCGCGATCGTCATATCGTTGCTCACATCTGCAAACACGGTTGGACGCACAAAATACCCACGGTTCAACCCGTCAGGGCGACCCAAGCCGCCTGCGGCCAGCCGCGCCTCTTTCATGCCGTTCGCGATCAGATCCTGAATTTTGTTGAACTGGATTTCGGACACGACAGGACCAATGTGGCGACCCTCTTCTGAGGACTCGCGGACCTCGGTGCTGTTGGCAACCGCAACGGCCTCTTCAACCGCCTGATCATAGCGCGAGCGTTCCACCAACATCCGCGTTGGCGCGTTACAGGATTGACCGGTATTGTTGAAACAGGACCGAACGCCGCGCGTCACGGCCTTTGGATGCGCGTCGGCAAAGACGATATTCGCGCCTTTCCCACCCAGCTCCAAGGTGACCCGCTTAATCGTTTCTGCGCCAGCTTGCGTAATCAGCCGCCCTGCGCGGGTTGACCCAGTAAAGGACACCATATCCACATCTGGATGCGACGAGAGTTGCGAGCCGACACCCAGTCCATCACCGTTCACCATGTTAAACACACCGGCGGGTAGGCCGGCTGCGTCGCAGATCTCGGTGAAGATCTGCGCCGACAATGGCGCTACTTCGGATGGTTTCAGGATGCTTGTGCAGCCCACACCGATCGCTGGGATCGCCTTCAGTGCGATTTGGTTCATGGGCCAGTTCCAAGGAGTAATCAGCGCGCACACGCCAATGGGTTCCTTTATGATACGCTCGTTTGGTGCTTCCGGCCAAGGGGCCGTGTCGTATTCGAACTCTTCCAACACTTTGATAAAGTTATCGATGTGCCACGTGCCAGAGGGCATTTGCTGTTCGCGGGCGACCTTTTGCGGCGCGCCCATTTCCATGCGGATCGCCTCGGCCATATCGGCCTCGCGCTTGGCATGTTCGCTTGCGATCGCTTTGACAACATCCAACCGATCTTTGTGCGATGTCGTTGACCAGCTTGGAAAGGCGGCTTTCGCAGCGGCCACGACGGCGTCGGTATCGGCCTGATCCCCAAGCGAGATGACCGCACACACCTCTTCCGTAGAGGGGTCGATCACATCAAAATCCCGGGGCGCTGCTGGGTCCACCCAAGCGCCGTTGATATAGAATTGCTTGTATTCCCGCATGGTACACCTCATGAGTCGGTTCTGCGTTTAGGCGCGAGCCTTACAGGCCTCAAAACCGGGCGCAACCGATGAAACGCAAAGGATCATTACGTGCCCTTAGACCCCACACTGCTCGTGCTCTGTGCAGGATTTATGATCATTGGGGGAATGGTCAAAGGGGTCACTGGAATTGGACTGCCGGCATTTTTAGTCGGCACATTGTCCATGTTCATCGCCCCGCGTGAGGTGGTCGGCGTGATCCTTTTGCCCATTATGCTAACGAATATCCGGCAGGCGTTCATCGGGGAGCCGGTTCTGACGGTCCTGTGGCGGTATCGCTATCTAGCGATCGTCGCCTGCGCGATGATTTTTGTGACCGCGTCGCTTGCGCAATATGTCCCGCAGTCGGTTCTTTTGATCCTCGTGGGCTCCTCCGTGGCCCTTTTCGGCATCACCAGTTTAATTGGAACCATGCCAAGGTTACCCGACAGTTTTGATGTCCCCGGACAAGGGATCACGGGATTTCTCTCTGGGCTTTTGGGGGGGCTAACGGCCATTTGGGGTCCGCCGATTGTTGCTTACCTGATGGCGCGCGGTGTCGAGAAAGAGGAATTTGTTCAGGTCACAGGACTGATGTTTTCGGTGTCCTCGCTCTGGATGGCAGTAGGGATGTTTTTCGCTCAAGAACTATCCTGGCCGCAGTTGGGCCTTTCTGCATCCATGGTGCCATTGGCCTTTGGGGGCATTTTCATTGGCGAGTGGATCCGCGCCCGTCTCGACCGGGAGACGTTTTTTAAGGTCGTCCTCGTGGCATTCTTTTTGATTGGATTGAACCTCATCCGTAAAGGTGTCGTTGGATAACGTGCTAGCCCACAATCCGGTACTCTCCGGGGGACAATCCATCCAGCGTCCAATCGCCAATCTGATATCGGATCAATCGCAGCGTTGGAAAGCCGACATGTGCTGTCATACGGCGCACCTGGCGGTTCTTCCCTTCGCGAATAGTTAACTTCAGCCAACTGTCCGGCACCGATTTTCGGTACCGGATCGGGGGTGTGCGCGGCCAGAGCCACTGGGGTTCTGGCCGCGCAACGGCGTCGGCTGGTCGGGTTTTTCCGTCTTTTAGGACGACACCTTTGCGCAACTCTTTTACAGCATCTTCAGTGATGGTCCCTTCGACTTGAGCGAAATATGTCTTGGGCGTTTTGTGTTTTGGATCGGCGAGTTGTGCCTGAAGTCGTCCATTGTCAGTTAGGATCAGCAACCCCTCGCTATCACGATCGAGCCGCCCGGCGGCATAGACATTCGGAACATCGACAAAATCTGACAGTGTCAACCTTTCAGCTTCCACGCTTTTATCGGTAAATTGAGACAGGCAGTTATATGGTTTGTTGAATAGGACGATCATCGGTTGACGTTTCTTCGGTTACCGCATGATCCAAGAGATCCTCCATCAAAGAGGCCATCAATTGCGCGCGGCCAGTAACCTCTGCCTTTCGGTAAAGGCTGGCATTCTGCGCTTTGATCGTTCCCAGGCTTTTGCCTCGCATTTCAGCGACTTCTGCCACTGAAAACCCCTTCAGAGAAAGCAAGGCAACCTCCCGCTCGGCCGCCGTGAGATCCCATTCAGCAAATTTTTCGTCCAACATCTGGTAAAAGTCGCCCGACGCTATTTTCAGCTGTTCTTCGACCACTGTGTTGCGGTCCATTGTTCGGATCAAAAGAATGAGCGCCGCACAAGACCCTATAACCATCGACACGATCGAGCCCAGTTCAATCAACTCATGCATGCGCCACGTCACGGTCAAATTGTATATTCCCGAAACGTCGCCAAAAAAATTCGCAAGGAACAACAGCGCCGCTAGAATCTGTAGAACCAGAATGACCCTGATGAGGGATTTGCCGATCATCCGGTGGGCCAAATTTCAAGCTTTTGAATGCTCATGAGCTGCTGGCGCAAACGTCTAGGAAATACCGCAAAGCCTAGTCCTCGTCGTCATCATCATCGTCGTCCCCATCATTGTCGTCATCATCATCGTCGTCATCGTCATCGTCGTCATCTCTTTCGCCGCCCTCATCATCATCGTCGTCGTCCCCATCATTGTCGTCATCATCATCGTTGTTGTCATCGCCGCCATCATCTTCACCATCGCCGTTATCTTCATCTCCGTCGTCGTCGTCATCGGTGTTTTCATCGTTGTCATCGTTGTCATCGTTGTCATCGGTGTCATCGTTGTCGCCCTCGTCGTCTTCGAGATCATCGACAAAACGATCAATTTCTTCGGCGTCCTCGTCATCGTCGAGTTCGTCGAAGAGTTCTTCAATTTCTTCTGATAACAAGCGACGGCCCAACCTTCGTTCTACGCCTGAAAGAACGTCTTCAATCTCTTGTTCGGAAAGTCCGTTATAGTTTCTCGAGCGATCGCGAACAATTTCATCATTCGCGTTTATGACAACTTCGCGTGACCTATAGCGACTTGCAGCTTCGATGCGCGTGCGTCCTAGTAGCGTGCGTTCGACAGATATTTCGTCGTATCCGCTCCGAGTAAGGTCCCTGATAATTTCGTCCTGAGTGGATTGCGCGGCAACCAACGCGGTCGAGCATAAATACATGGTCAAAGATAAAACAGTATGGTGGTTTTTCAGGCGCATTTCGAAATCTGTCTCGTCCCTCTCCCGTCACCAATATAGAGCAAAGTGACGTCACAATAGAAAGAAAAAACCCTCGGAGTGACGGTCTCCGAGGGTCGGCATTTATAGAGATGCAGCGCGGTTAGTCGTCCCCTTCATCGCCGCCTTCATCATCCCCGTCGCGATCGTCACCGTCATCTTCGTCGTCATCATCGTCATCTTCGTCATCATCTTCGTCGTCATCATCTTCGTCGTCATCATCATCGTCATCATCATCATCATCATCGTCATCATCGTCGTCATCTTCGTCATCATCGTCATCATCGTCATCATCGTCATCATCTTCGTCGTCATCTTCCTCATCGTCATCATCATCGTCGTCCTCGTCATCTTCCTCATCATCGTCTTCTTCCAGTTCTTCGATAAGGTCTTCCAAGTCGTCTTCATCCAAGTCGTCGAAACCATCTTCACCCAGTTCTTGGCGAATTTCATCCAGCTCTTCTTCGTCCAGTGGGCGGCCGAACTCCTCTTCAAGCTCGGCAATTTGGTCCTCGCTCAGCTCTGGATAAGCTTCAGTTTCATCTCTCACGACTTCGCCATCGCCGTCGAAAACGACCTCGCGTTCGCCAAACGGTGCTTCGCCACTCACACGTGTGCGGCCCGTCCAGGTGCGCTTGACTTCAATGTCGGTGTAGCCTTGATCGATCATCTCTTGGACGATCTCCTCGGTGCTCGAGGACAACGCCGGAACAGAAGTTGACAGCAAAAGCGCCGCAGCCAGCGTAAGGGGTTTTTGTGGTTTCATAATGCTCTCCAGCGTTAAAAATGGGGTGGGGCTGCCTGGGTGAGTGTATTTTGGCAGCCACTGGAGACAAACTCCCTCATTTTTCAAGATTGAGAATTGGCAAAGAGATTAAATTGCCAGAAATAATCCTTTGGATGATATGGCCCTCAAGGGGCTAATTTGTGTGATTTGACAGCCCCTGACGCGGCACACCAATTGAAATTTACGGGTGAGTACTTACGATCAGCCCAAACAACGAAGAGGAAACAATGTCGCTACGCATCAATGATACCGTACCTAATTTTACCGCCGAAACCGATCAAGGCGAGATTTCTTTCCACGATTTCATCGGGGACAATTGGACGATCCTGTTCTCCCATCCCAAAGACTTCACTCCTGTTTGCACCACCGAGTTTGGGGCCGTGGCTCAGCTTGAGGCAGAGTGGGACAAGCGCGACACCAAGGTGATTGGTATTTCTGTCGATGGGGTCGAGGATCACAAAGCATGGAAGAAAGATATTCAAAGTTTCGCGAATGCCGAGCCGGGTTTTCCAATCATCGCCGACAAGGATCTGGCCGTTTCAAAAGAGTTCGACATGCTCCCTGCTGAATATGTACTGCCCGATGGCGCAACACCGAATGACAGCGCAACTGTTCGGTCTGTCTTTATCATTGGACCTGATAAGAAGCTGAAACTGTCGATGACCTACCCGATGAATGTCGGCCGCAACTTTGCCGAAGTGCTCCGCGCCTTGGACGGGCTGCAAACCGCCGCGAGTGCGGGTGTCGCAACTCCTGCGGATTGGAATGTCGGCGATGACGTGGTGATCCCAGTGCCTGTGTCGGATGCTGATGCAAAGGAAAAGTTCGGAGAGTTCACAACGCATCTGCCCTATTTGCGGACAACGAAGCTCTAACTGTCGATGACAATACTGCAATGCATGCAGTACCGTCGTCCCGCACTGTCATAAATCTGTGCTAGTAACGCTGCAATTTTGTTTTGAGGCGCGAATATTAACGCAGGAATAAACCCATGAAGATTAGTAAGGATACGCCGACCCAATTTGTTCTCACGCTCACACCGTGGACTCCTTGGATCATTTCCATAGTGGCAGGCGCCGCTTTCTTGTCTTTCGCCATTTTTGATCCTGCCGGAATGCCAGGCTGGGCGCTCCTGTTTTTTGGGTTGCTTGGCATTGCGGCCCCGCTTGGATTCTTAGCAAGCCATGCAAAGATCACGGCGGATTTCGACAAGATTGAAGGCGCTGTTATGATCTCTCGTTTTCGCCCGATTGGCGGAATGTCGCGCCAGATCATTCCTCTAGATCAGATCATTGAAGTAAATCACATCATCAAGAACGACGTCGACAATACCGATTACAACAGTATCGAGTTAACGCTGACACGTGAAGCAGCGGTCAGATTTAATGATGGCAACGAACACACGTCTTTGACCACTTCCCCGGTTCAAATCGATCTAGAGTATTTTGCCCGGGCCCTAGGTGCATGGTTGCACGTGCCAGTGCAATATACTCGAATTGACTAGCGCGCAGCTACGCCTACCTGCCAACTGCGAAATGAGGGAACTACGATGATCACCTACATACTTGCCGCTCTGGCGCTGTACTTTATTCAATCCATGCTACCAACGATGCTGCGCTATGGCGGCAGCATTCCGCAGCTGATCTCCGCAATGGGGTCACGGGATCAGAAGCCAGAAGGTGGACCGATGGTTGGCCGCGCAGAACGCGCTTTGGTCAATATCGGCGAAGCCCTCTTCTACTTCATCCCGCTGGCGATCCTGACAAAGGACATTCCCGAGGCATTGCTGGGTGCGCAGATCTTTGTGACAGCGCGTATTCTTTACGTCCCGATTTACCTCTTTGGTATTCCATATGCCCGTACTGCGATTTGGTCGCTCAGCCTCGTTGGTCTTGGCATCATGATCTATCATTTGGTTTAAAAAAAGGGCGCCAGACGGCGCCCTTTGAATTTCTCGAAAGTTAGCGGAAAGTTAATCTTCCGCGTCTTCCTTTGTCTCTTCGGCTTTTTCTTGGCCACTTTCCTGATCCACCATTTTCATGGACAGCCGCACTTTACCGCGATCGTCAAAGCCAAGAAGCTTTACATAAACCTCCTGACCTTCGGACACGACATCGTTCGGGTGGCCCACGCGCTCATTCGCCATTTGGCTGACATGAACCAAACCGTCACGTTTACCGAAGAAGTTTATAAATGCGCCAAAGTCCATGACCTTCACGACCTTACCTTTATAGATTTGACCTTCTTCCGGCTCGGCCGCGATGGACATGATCATCTCTTTGGCTTTCTCGATCTCTTCGCCGTTTGAGCTGGCGATCTTGATCACGCCATCATCATTGATGTCGACCTTGGCGCCAGATTCTTCCACGATCTCACGGATGACTTTGCCGCCCGATCCGATAACCTCGCGAATTTTCTCGGGGTTGATTTGGATCGTCTCAATCCGCGGCGCGTGCGCGCTGAACTGTGCAGTTTCAGATATCGCTTTCGCCATCTCACCCAAAATATGCATCCGGCCATCTTTGGCTTGAGCCATGGCTTTCTCCATGATCTCTGGCGTGATGCCAGCAACCTTGATGTCCATCTGCAGCGAGGTAATCCCGTTTTCGGTGCCCGCCACTTTGAAGTCCATGTCGCCGAGGTGATCTTCATCGCCCAAGATATCTGTCAGAACCGCATAAGAGCCATCATCCTGCAGGATCAGGCCCATTGCCACACCCGCAACTGGGGCCCGCAAAGGCACGCCCGCATCCATCATGGACAAAGACCCGCCACAAACCGACGCCATGGAAGAGGAGCCGTTGGATTCTGTTATCTCTGACACAACACGAATGGTGTAGGGAAACTCGGTTGCTGGCGGCAGAACCGCTTGCAACGCCCGCCACGCCAGTTTGCCGTGACCGATTTCACGCCGTCCCGGAGAGCCTATGCGACCAACTTCACCAACCGAATAGGGCGGGAAGTTATAGTGCAGCATGAAGTTCGATTTATATGTGCCTTCCAGCGCGTCGATCATCTGCTCGTCATCGCCCGTACCCAAAGTGGCTACGGCCAAAGCTTGCGTTTCGCCCCGGGTGAACAGCGCCGAACCATGTGTACGCGGCAGAATGCGCGTCTCGGCTACGATCGGGCGCACCGTTTCCAGATCGCGCCCATCGATGCGCTTTCCGGTTTTTACGATGTCACCGCGCACCACTTCCGCCTCGAGTTTCTTCAGAACGCCACCCAATGTGGGGTCTTCTTGCTGCTCTTCGGTCAGGCCTTCGATGATCGCTGCTTTTGCAGCAGATACGGCCGCAACACGCTCTTGCTTGTCGGTCTTGCCATAGGCGGCACGCAGGCTGTCTTCGCCAGCTGCTTTGACGGCTGCAAACAGATCCGAGGTATCGGCTGGTTGAAAATCAAATGGCTCTTTGGCCGCTTCCTCTGCGAGGTCCACGATCAGGTCGATGACCGGTTGGATCTGCTCATGCGCGAATGTAATCGCGCCGAGCATCTCGGCCTCGGACAATTCATATGCCTCGGATTCCACCATCATGACGGCGTCTTTTGTCCCTGCCACAACCAAATCCAAGCGCTGCTCGGGGTTGTTTTTCAGCTTCGACATATCATCGACCGTTGGGTTCAGGATGTAGTCTCCATCCTCAAAACCGACGCGGCAACCGCCAATCGGACCCATGAAAGGTGCACCGGACAAAGTCAGCGCTGCAGAGGCCGCGATCATTGCGACAATGTCAGGATCGTTCGTCAAATCGTGGCTGAGCACGGTCAGTACCACGTTCACCTCGTGCTTGAAGCCGCCCACAAAAAGTGGGCGAATAGGACGGTCGATCAAGCGCGCCGTCAGCGTCTCTTTCTCGGTCGGGCGCGCTTCGCGCTTGAAGAAGCCGCCGGGCACTTTACCCGCCGCATAATACTTCTCTTGGTAGTTCACGGTCAGCGGGAAAAAGTCCTGCCCCGGCTTCTCTTCTTTTGCGAATGTTACATTCGCCATCACCGAGGTTTCACCATAGGTGGCGATGACCGACGCATCTGCTTGACGTGCAATTTTACCGGTTTCGAGTGTCAGGGTCTCTTCACCCCACTCGACTGATTTCTTGATCTCGTTAAACATCATTTTCCTTGCGAGGAGCACTCCCGGGCCCTCCCGGGTCTCCTGGTTGTATGGTGGCCCCATTGCCACCGATCCCTTCTATCTTTCTCGCAACGCCGGGATCAAAGCGTCTCGTCTCAGATGAAGGCGGCATATCGTGCTTCCTGCATCAGGGAAAGAGGTGTTTTCGGCCCGTTAAATCCCATTTTTTTCCACTTTTTGGCTGCTTTTTGGTTGATAAATGCGCAAAAATTTCATCGACCATTGAGCGAGAACAAAATCAATCAGGGGAGCGCCGCACATGGCCGGAAAATTCGAGATTTATAAAGACAAGGGCGGTCAGTTCCGCTTTCGCCTCAAGGCAGGCAATGGCGAGATCATTTTGGCCAGTGAAGCGTACAAGCAAAAGGCAAGCTGCAAGAACGGGATTGCATCAGTGATGAAGAACGCGCCCGATGATGCGCGTTATGAGCGCAAGGATGCTAAGTCGGGACCGATGTTTAATTTGAAAGCGATGAATGGCCAGGTCATCGGAACATCCGAGGTGTATTCGTCTACCAGCTCGCGCGACAACGGGATCGAGTCTGTTAAAAAGAACGCACCGGACGCGAAGATCGAAGATCTGTCCTAACGAACGCGCTCCCGAAAATCATTCGCCCGCTGGATTTCCCTGTGGGCGATTTTACTTGGGCCAGTCTCAGATCCAAACTACGATCCATTCGAATGCAAGTGGATTTTAGATGGCCCTTTACCGCGATATTTTTGGCACGCTCGAACATGAGCTATTTCTTACCTACACGGGTATAGAAACGGATTTGATCTTCACCAAAGGGATTGATCTACCCGGGTTTGCAGCATTTCCGCTTCTGGAAACTGAAGAAGGGCGGGAGATTTTGGGAACGTATTACAGGTACCTGATTGAACTTGCTCGGGTCAAAAGTACAGCAGTGATTTTAGAAAGCCCGACGTGGATGGCCAATCGTGACCGAGCCGCAGCGATTGGGTATTCCCCCGAAGATGTGGTGCGTGCCAATCGTGATGCGATTGCGCATATGGCAAAGATCCGAGCGAAGGAAAATGGCGTCACCATTGTATTGAGTGCAAATATCGGCCCGCGCGATGATGCATATGCGCCTTCAGATCAGATGAGCGCAGAAACGGCAGAAGCGTATCATAGCGAACAAATGGCCGTCTTGGCATCAACAGAAGTCGATATCGCGAGCGGATACACTTTGGCTTATCCGGCCGAGGCAATTGGAATGGCTCACGCTGCGCGGAAGCATGGTTTGCCTTTGGTTGTTGCCTTCAAAGTAGAAATTGATGGCTATCTTCCAAATGGCGAAGCGCTTCAATCGGCGGTTGAAGCCGTCGATGCAGCCACTGACAATTACCCCACCTATTTCATGATCAACTGCGCTCACCCTGATCATTTTGAAAATGTGTTGACCGATGCACCTTGGGCCAAACGCGTCAAAGGCATTGTCGCCAATGCGTCGCGGTGCAGTCATGTGGAACTGGACGAGGCCGAAGAGCTTGATGATGGAAACCCTCAAGAATTGGGATCTCAACTTGCCGCTCTTAAAGATGCTCATTCACAGCTTCGCGTACTGGGCGGATGTTGCGGCACAGATTTACGCCATTTGGCGGAAATCGCCGCACGCACATTTTGAAGCAAAAAAACGCCCGCTGGCATAACCAACAGGCGTTTCGAATTCTTGAATAAGATGCGTGCTTTGCACGCGTCACGTTTAACGGCGGATGCCAAGACGCTTGATCAGGTCCTGATACCGCGCTTCGTCTTTGGTTTTGACATAGTCCAGCAGCTTACGACGCTGGGCAACCATCTTCAGCAGACCGCGGCGCGAGTGGTTGTCTTTCTCATGTGTTTTGAAATGCTCAGTCAGCGTTGTGATCCGAGATGTCAGGATGGCGACCTGAACTTCGGGGGACCCTGTGTCGCCCTCTTTCAGCGCATAGTCTTTGATCAGCTGTTCTTTCAGCTCTACAGTAATCGACATCCGGACCTCCTATAGGGTTGGTGTGACAGCGACAGCCAGGATGTCGTCCAGCTGCGCTCTTGCAAGCAGCGCTGATAGGACCAATGCCCTGCATTGAAAAGGGCCTATTTTTGCCGTCGTAGCGCGATCACATTGGACACAACCAGCGTGACCAGAACAATGCCTCCACCCCACAGGCTCCAGACGCCGGGAATGGCGGCTTCGTCCCGCACACCCGACACTCACCGCGGAAGCGGGTTTGACCCCTCGTTATACGGCGTCCAATCCGTGATATGGGGATAGAATTTAGCGCGCCACCGATCCACTTTGGGGTTCATGCGCCATCGGAACAGCGGCGGGATCAGGGCCAATCCACACATAAACGGATAGCTCATCGGAAGCTGGGGCGCTTCATCTTTGCCGTAAGTCTGCAACAGTGGAAACGGCCGCGATGGCTTGTAGTGATGGTCCGAATGGCGCTGCAGATTGATCAGCAGCATATTTGTAAACCGGAAATCCGTGTTCCAGCTATGATGCGGTTTGACGTGCTCATATTTGCCGTCACCCAAATGCTCCCGCGTGAGGCCATAATGCTCAATGAAATTAATCAGCTCCAACTGACCAATCGCGATGAAGGCTTGGATCAAGAACATGCCCAGACCCAGCCAACCACCAAGAAGGACTGACAACGTGAGGAAGCCAAGCTGTAAGCCTGCGTAAATCCAAAACGGGTTGGACAGGTCGAAGGCGCTTTTTCCCTTCCGATTTAACCGGTCGGCTTCCGCCCGAAGAGCAGACAGAAAGCAGGCAGGAACCACCCGCCAGAAAAACCTGTGAAAGTTTTCGTTATATCGTGCCGTCACGGGGTCCCGCGGCGTTCCGATATACCGATGATGCACCAGCATATGCTCCGACCGGAAATGGCCATAGAGCACGGAGGTCATCAAAAGATCGGCCGCCCACCGCTCCAACCGGGTTTTTTGGTGCATCAACTCATGTGCAAAAACGATCCCAACACCGCCTGTGGCAACCCCCAGCCCGATCATCGCCAAAATCTTTTCATGCAAAGCGAGATGCGCAGCCCCACTGACATACCAGACGGACCACAGGATCAGACCAATCTGAATAGGTGCCCAGATCAGTGTGATCAGCTTGTAAGGGGTCAGCGCCTCTTCTGGCGAGTTTGGATCGACATTCTCTTTGTCTTTGCCTTGGAAGTAATCCAACGCCACGGACAGGTAATAGCCATAGATCGGCGACAGCAGCAGCCACCACCCACCCCATGCAAAAGAAAGAACAAGGATTGGCGCAAACAAAAAGCACACCAAAAACGGTGCAACATCCCGAAATCCGGTTCCTAATTTCCTGACCTGTGTCGTCATCGCAGCTCCTCAGAAACTATATTCCAAACCTTCCGCATCACCGTTGGCAAACTTTGCGGATCAAAGCGGCGCTCCGCTGTCATCTCGTCGGTAAAGTCAACGATTGCCAACATAATGCTTAATTCAAGGTGGAAATGAGTAAATGTGTGTCTGGCCTTCGCGTCAAGGCGTCTCCAGGTCGCATCAATCGGTGGCTCTGCGGGTTCGGGCGTTTCGGCCCAAACATTCCCGGCAAAGCCCATCATTCCGCCCAAAAGGCCCTTCTCAGGCCGACGCTCCAAAAGAACATCGCCTTGTCTGGTGACGGCCACAAATACCGTGCCTGTGCGGATTGGTTTCGCAGCTTTGCGTTTCTTCTTTGGCAATTCAGCTGCCGTGCCTGCACGGCGCGCAGCACACATACGCATCACAGGGCAAATGCCACAGGCCGGATTGCGCGGTGTGCAAATGGTTGCGCCAAGGTCCATGACGGCCTGCGCATAGTCCCCGGGTCTGTGCTCGGGCGTTTTGGCCGCCGCATAAGCGCGCAGCTTCTCTTTCACATCGGGTAGCGGGGTATGGTCATCATGCAGCCGCGCCATGACACGCTCTACATTTCCATCGAGAACCGTCGAAGGTGCATCAAACGCAATCGCGGAAACCGCCGCCGCCGTGTATGGCCCGATACCGGGCAACGTCAGGAGTTCCGCTTCGGTTTGCGGAAACACTCCCTCATGCTCGCTCACCACGGCTCGGGCGCATTTGAGAAGGTTTCGCGCGCGTGCATAATATCCAAGGCCTGCCCAAGCCGCCATCACGGCATCATCGTCGGCTGCGGCCAAGTCCTCGACCCGCGGCCAAATGGATACAAACTTCAGGAAGTAGTCTTTGACAGCGGCCACCGTTGTCTGCTGCAACATGATCTCGGACAGCCACACATGGTAGGGATTGGGCGCGGTACCCGACTGTCGTGCAGCGGGACCAACACGCCAAGGCATGTCCCGAGCATGTTGATCATACCAAGGTAATAAAGCATCGGCAAAGGCGCCGGTATCGCGGGTATCCAAAGGTGACATCTTCCCAACAGAGGGTAACCTCCGCTAAGAACGCGTAAAGGCTAAAAAGGAAACAGGATGGGCATCCCTCGGAAAGGTCGGTTCACGCAGACGAGCAGCTTTTTGCGCGATGCAATCCGGCGTGTCTCTGAGACCCGTGGCTTTTCCGAAACGCGCCTATTGACCAGCTGGCCAGAGATTGCAGGGCAGGAATTTGCATCCAAACTGATGCCTGTAAAAGTTTCGTACCCAAAATCGGGGTTGGGCGCTGTCCTGACAGTTCTGTGCAAAGGCGCGGACGCGCCAATGATGGAAATGACGCTCCCGCAACTCAAAGACCGAGTGAACGCTGTTTATGGATATCAGGCAATTGGTGATATTCGCATCACCCAGACAGCGGCGATAGGCTTTGCCGAAGAACAAGCGCCGTTTTCCGCGCCGAAGCGGAACAAACGAAAAGTTGATGGGCCAACACTAAGCACTATCGATACTGTCTCGGACGACGTGCTTCGCACGGCTTTGTCCAAACTGAAGCGCAATTTAACTGAGTAACTCTGAAGGACGTACCAAGATGACACAGATCACCCGCCGCTTTTTGCTGAGCGCTGCAACGGCGATCATCGCTGCCCCGGCTTTCGCACAATCGGCCGACACTCCGGAACTGGTAGAGATTGAAGATATCGTCATAGGCGCTGACGACGCTCCGGTGACGGTGATTGAGTATGCCTCATTTACCTGTCCTCATTGCGCGCGGTTTCACGAAGGCCCTTACAAGCAATTGAAAGAGGAATTCATCGACACCGGCATGGTGAAATTTATCTACCGCGAGGTCTTTTTCGATCGCGAGGGCCTTTGGGCGGCGATGCTTGCCCGCTGTGCCGGACCTGAACGGTACATGAGCGTAGCTGACATGATCTACGAACAGCAAAGCACATGGCCGGTGCGCAATGACCCCGCCCAAACCGAAGCAAACCTTAAGAAGATCGGCCTTGTCGCGGGTCTGGATCAGGCGACATTGGACGCCTGCTTTACAGACCGCACTTATGCGATGTCCTTGGTTGAAAATTACCGTGCGAATGCAGCGCAAGATGGCGTGAACTCCACGCCGACGCTTGTCGTCAATGGGCGCAAGTACAATAACCTGCCCTATGAAGAGCTGAAGAATATCGTCGAACGCAATATGTAAGGCGTTTTTGATCTAGCTCAGCGAAAACGGCGCTGGCTTCGATAGCCTGATTGGGACAATCCTGTCCCTCAGGCAACGGAGCTGGAATTATGACAAAACCCCTAGAAGGTATTCGCGTAATCGAATTGGCGCGAATATTGGCTGGCCCTTGGGCCGGACAGATCTTGGCCGACCTCGGAGCAGAGGTCATCAAGATCGAAAGCCCTGCAGGCGATGACACGCGCAGTTGGGGACCCCCATTTATTGGCGAAGGAGATGACCGGACCGCAGCCTATTACTATGCCTGCAATCGCGGAAAAAAATCGGTTGTGATCGATTTCAAAACGCCGGAGGGTCTCTCGGATTTAAAAGCGCTGATCGAGAGTGCCGATGTACTGGTCGAAAACTTTAAGTTCGGCGGATTGGCCAAATACGGTCTTGATTACGATAGTCTCAAGGATGCCAACCCGGGCCTGATTTACGCATCTATTACGGGCTTTGGGCATTCCGGTCCTGATGCGCATAAAGCGGGATATGATTTTCTGACTCAAGGCATTGCCGGACTGATGTCGATCACCGGCGAGCCCCATGAACCGCCTCAGAAAATCGGCATCGCTCTGACGGACATTATTACCGGCCTTTATGCCATTATCGGAATTCAAGCCGCCCTTCGCACACGGGAACAGACCGGTTTGGGTCAGCATATCGACACAGCGCTTTTAGACTCAGCCGTAGCCATCACATCCAATCAGGCCATGAACTATCTGGCGTCAGGAGTGGCGCCGAAACGCATGGGCAACGACCATCCAAACATTGTGCCCTATCGCGTGTTTGAGGTCAGCGACGGGTTCATCATTTTGGCAGTCGGCAATGACGGTCAGTTCCACCGATTGTGCGATATCCTTGGGAAACCAGATCTGGCGGATGATCCGCGCTACAACACCAACGAGGCGCGCGTCGACCACCGCCAAGAGCTTGTTCCCATTCTGATTGATCTCATCAAACCTTGGACCATGGCGGACCTTTTGCAGGAATGTGGTGAACACGCTGTGCCTGCAGCGCCCATCAACGATATGGATGCGGTGTTCGACTATCCCCAAGTTGTGGCGCGGGGTCTTCAAGTTGAACGGCGCGGGGTGCCCGGTGTTCGACTGCCGATTCTGATGTCCGACAGCGAGCTTGTGTCCGAGATGCCAGCCCCGGATTTGGGCGAGCACACAGAAGAGGTTCTATCGGCGCTTCACAAAGAGCGCGCTTAACGACCCATTCACACGCTCCGGATCGTCAAAAATCAGACGCACCGGAAAGGTCATCACTTCGGTGCGCATTTCAGGCGGCAACCGCGCCGCGTCTTTTTCCGTCGTCACAAGGTTCGCGGCTTTGGCCCAGGCCTCGGCCTGCATGCGCTTCAAAACGGCAAGGGATAAGGGCGCGTGGTCATCAAAAGACCGGGTCGAAATCAATTCAGCGCCTGCCTCCTTTAGACTCTTGAAAAACTTCTGCGGTCGGCCAATCCCGGCAAAGGCATAGGCCCGCAAACCACCCCATGAGAACCCGGTTTCCAAGGGTTGCAACAGCGCACCAATCATCGGCTTGTCGGCCAGTATGGGCCATGTCCCTCGGAGGTGGCCCTGCTCCTCTGATTTGCCGATCGCAACCACAATATCCGTGCGTTGTAAGGCTTCTGCGACCGGCTCTCGCAAAGGCCCAGAAGGGCACACGCGTCCATTGCCGAACCCGACCTCGGTATCGACCACGGTAATTGTGAGATCATGATGCAAGGCAGGGTTTTGCAACGCGTCATCCAAAACGATCACATCATGTCCTTCAGCAACCGCCATTTTCGCACCCGGCGTCCGGTCCCGAGAGACGAAAACCGGAGCGAACGCCGACACCAAAAGTGCCTCATCTCCAACCGCCTCCGCACGGTCCTTTGCAGCATTCACCCGATAAGGTCCGGTGATACTCCCACCATAGCCGCGGGTCACGACTGCTGGGCGTTGGCCCATTTCGATCAACGCCTGAACCAAAGCGATCACAGTCGGCGTTTTCCCGGTACCACCCATATTCACATTGCCAATGGCAATCACCGGAACACCCACGCGCTCGCGCGCAGCTTTTGCCAACCGACGCCGCGTGCCCGCTGCATAAAGTGCAGCAAACGGGGACAAAAGCGCGGGCCACAACCCGGGGCGGTCCGGCTCCCGAAACCAAAATCTAGGCGGCTTCATCGCGCTGCTCCGGTATTAAGATCTCACTCACATATGCGACGGCTTTGTCCGCCACTTGGGCACCTTCGGTGCTCACGTCCCAGGCACGATGCGCAAGTTCGGCTGCTCGATCCGGAGAAATCGTTTGGGCAACTGTTCGGGCAAGGCCCTGCGCTCCAGCAACAACCTCAATCGCATCTCGAAGTTCTAGTCTTGTGTAGAGGTCGCGGTAGCGTGTCCACCGAGGCCCAGTAATAACAGCAGATCCCAAAGCCGCGGGTGCAAACGGGTTATGCGACTCCCCCTCTGAAAGGTTACCACCCAAATAACACACGGGGGCCAAACGGTACCACATACCCAGGTCTTTCTTGGGAACAATCAGAACATCCATCTCCCGTTGATAATCATTCGGACTAGGTTTGTGCGCGATAAAGAACTGATCTCCACGCAATCCATCGGGGCGTTCCGACGACGATTGTAAGACAAGCAAAAGGCGATGCGATTGTCGCCGGGCGCGATCAAACGCATCGTAAACCGTGTTCAGTTCTCCGGGTGTTACCTGCGCGGCCAGCCAAATTTGACGATCGCGAAGCACTTCAGTCCAGCGCAATCTGCGCGCCTTCGAGTCGTCAGGCACAGCTCCGCCTCCAACGAACGAGCCTAAAACATGGATGCGCTGACGCCCAACCCCAAATGAACGCAGCAAGCGCCGAGTCACCCGATCCTGGCATAAGATCAGGTCGAAACTGCGGATCAGGCTACGATAGTAATTAACCATTAGGAACCATTTGCGGCGACGCGCATAGCTCAACCGAATATCGACCCATATCGATGGCACTCCTTTGCGCCGCGCATCGTGGAGCAACCGCACCGATAACGCGGTGGAAGCCCAAATCAGAAGGTCCGGTGACCAATGGTCCAGAAAGCGTTTGGTAATGGACTGTACGCCTAACGGCACACGTTGATAAATGATGCTGGGTGGTATCCGCTTGCTTATAAAATGATCCGGCAAGTCCTCTTGCGAGGTCAGCAGAATTGCACCCAAACCTTTTTCGGACAAGCGCCACAAAAATTCCGAAAGACCCAGCGCGCCCTCTTCACCATCGACATGGACCCAAATCAGTTTTGACGCAGGACGACTGACAGTGGGCAAGGCTAAACGCTCGTGTTTATGAGCGCGCAGCAAGCGTCCATTTTGAAACTGCTTTTCCAGCCAATTGCGATGCAACAGGCTGACATATGCGGTGAGTAACAACATCACCGCATAACTAGGAGACCAACTGCGTCTGGTTTTTCGGGTCAACCGAGCTCTTCGGTCGGGCTCGCGGCGTTACCCTCTTCGCGCAAACGATGAAGATGGGCGATGAAGAACCGCATATGCGCGTTGTCAACTGTGCGCTGCGCGGCCGACTTCCAAGCGTCATAAGCAGTCTGGTAATTCGGATAAATACCCACGACCTCGATCTCGTCCACGTCACGAAATTCCTTTGTTGTGGGATCTTTCAGCTCTCCGCCGAAAACAAGATGCAGTCTTTGTGCCATGTCGCCTCTCCATACGCTGAGCTTGTCATACTGCGACGCGCGTCTGGCTTCAATCGCCCAAGCGGTGCGAAATCAGTTCCGCGTGCAGCTTTGGGTTGGCCACCACCATCCCGTCCTGCGCACCAAGAACAGAGTTGTACTCGGCAATTTTCCCATTGCTGTCGGTGCAAATTGCGCCTGCCTCTCGTGCGATAAGATCGCCTGCCGACATGTCCCACTCCCAAGTGCGCCGCATGGCAACTGCCGCATCAAATCGCCCTTCGGCGACCAGACACATTCGGTACGCCAGCGACGTCCGAAAGTGGCGTTCAATCTTAGGCATCCGCACCCAATTACCGGGCTTAAAGACAGGGGCCGACGCCAAAACCTTGGCCCCGCTAAGCGCTTCACGATTGCTGATCGACATCGGCTCGCCGTTTTTTGTGGCCCCTTGCCCTTCCGCCGCCGCATAAGTCACGCCCTTGATCGGCATATGCACGACGGCTGCTGTGATGCGCCCCTGTTCGGCGACGGCAGCGGCAATCGCAAAATTCGACTGACCTGCGATGAACGCGCGGGTCCCGTCAATCGGGTCTACGATAAAGACACGATCGTGGTTCTGGCGCACTGGATCATCATCGGTTTCTTCCGACAGCCAGCCGTAATCAGGCCGCGCCGCGCGCAAGTCGGTGTTCAATTGCTTGTCGATGGCCAAATCTGCTTCCGTGACAGGTCCCGCGCCGCCGCTTTTTTCCCAGATCGCCGGATCAGCATTGAAGTAATGCTCGGCAATCGGACTGGCCGCGCGCACAGCGTCCAACAATAAGGGAAGGTCAGTCGCCGGCAATCGTCAGCCCCTCTACCAAAAGGCTGGGCACAACACGCGAGAGATGCGTGCGCGCATCATTTGCTGGAATAACTGTTGGTAGGAATTCTTTGAGATTGCCCGCAATTGTTGCCTCGTTCACGGGGCCTTGGACCTCTCCGTTTTGAACCCAAAAGCCCGAGATCCCACGAGAGTAATCGCCAGTGTTGGGATTTATGGTCGAGCCAATCATTGACGTGACCCACAGCCCGGTCCCCATCTGCGCCAATAGATCCTCCTTGGTTTGCATGCCCTGTGTGAGGGACAGATTTCCCACACTTGGGCTTGGAGGTCCGCTAACGGAACGGGACGCGTTCCCTGTGCTATCTCGACCGAGTTTTCTTGCAGTGCCTAAGTCGAGTATCCACTCGCTCACGATACCATCATCGATCCAGTTGCGGCGAGACACAGAGAGCCCTTCGCCATCAAAAGGCCGCGACCCGCTTGTCCGAGGTCGGGATGGATCTTCGGTTACAGACAAACCTTTGGGTAGAATCTGTTGCCCCAAATGGTCTTTCAGCCAGCTCGAACCGCGCACGATCGAACTGCCGTTCATGGCTCCAATGATATGACCGATCAAGGACGAGGAAACGCGTTCGTCAAAAAGGACGGGATAAGCCCCGGTTTTTGGACGCTTGGCGCCCGCACGCGCCACAGCCCGTTCGCCTGCCAAGCGCCCGATCTCGGTTGCGCTCGGCAAGTCGGCGGCATGCACCCGCGCTTCAAACGCATAATCGCGTTCCACGGATAGGCCTTCGCCGGAAATGGCAGCGGAGGAGACGGACGTGCCCGTACGCGTATAGCCACCGCGAAACCCGTTGGACGTTGCAAGAAAAATCTGCGTCCGGGACAGGCCCGCACCTGACCCCAACGATTGTGAGACCCCATCAATGGCCAACGCCGCGCTGTCGGCCTCTTGGGCCAGTGCCTCTAATGCGTCAGGGCTTAATGGATCATTAGGGTCTGACAAATCCAAAGCATCAATGTCCCAGTCTGTAGCAAGCTGATCGGCGTCGGCCAATCCAAGGCTTGGATCTTGAGGGGCTTCTTTGGCCATAGCGACGGCACGTTCGGCCATGGCCGTAATGGCCGCCTCGCTTCCATCTGAAATTGACAAAGACGCCTGCCGCCCATCCACCAAAACACGCAATCCGATATCCGTACTCTCGGATCGGTCAGCCGCCTCGAGAGCGCCATTGCGCACCTCAATTGAAAGCGAAGTTCCGTCAACGACAAGAACGTCTGCCGCGTCTGCACCAGCTTTTTGTGCTTGGTGTATTGCGGTCTCGGCAAGGAGGGAAACATCAGTCATAGTATGTCTATAAGCCGCTTTTGTAGATGTGCCAGTCTAGGGGCACGTTCTGCGATCAAAAAGCAGGTGGGATGACGTTTGGAGTAACACCATGATCGATTTGACGGGAAAAACAGCGATTGTCACCGGGGCCTCTCGCGGTATCGGACAAGCGGCGGCCTATGCCTTTGCCGAGGCTGGGGCCAATGTTGTGCTTGCTTCACGGTCCGCGGGGGCGATTTCCGAAACAGCCGCAGACATTGGGGAGAAAGCCCGCGCTATCACATGCGATGTATCATCAGAGGCGGATGTTCAAAATCTGATCTCGCAAACTGTCGATGCTTTTGGGCGACTTGATATTCTTGTGAACAATGCAGGCGTCATTGATCCAATTGGACCTATCGATGGTGTCGACAGCGCTGAGTGGGGGCAGCTGATTGATATCAATGTGAAGGGTGTTTTCTACGGGATGAAAGCCGCTCTTCCGCATATGAAGGCGGTTGGTGGAGGAACGATCATTTCGATTGGTTCCGGTGCCGCGCGATCAGCGCTGGAGGGTTGGTCGGCCTATTGCGCGTCCAAAGCAGCCGTGCACCATCTACATGCGGTTCTTCATGTCGAAGAGGCGGCCAATGGCATTCGCTCTTTGGTGAATTCACCCGGAACTGTCGCCACAAATATGCAAAAGCAGATCAAAGCAAGCGGTGTGAATAAGGTAAGTGAAATTCCGTGGGAAAGTCATGTCCCACCAGAATGGATTGCAAAGACACTGGTCTGGATGTGCGGACCTGACGCTGACGACTATCTCGGCGATGTTGTTGCCCTGCGCGGCGATGACCTTCGCGCGACGATCGGCGTCTAGCGCGACTTTCGCGGGTTACCAAAGGTTCGGGTATGGAAGCCGGGATCTTTCCTGCGAACAAACCCGATAAACTTCTGAAGGTCAGGATGCTCCCTCAGGCTCTCTGGCGTATTGTAGTGACGCGCTAGATCGGCCTCTGAGATGCGTGCGTGGATCTCATTATGGCAAATTTGGTGCAACAGAACTTGCGGTCCGTGCTTTCCGCCCTTGAGCTTTGGGATCAGGTGATGGCTTGATTGACGGACATCTGGCGGTATCGGGCGTCCACATAACGGACAGGTCGGAATCTTCGGGTCAGAGCGCATATTTTCTTTTGTTCATCGTTAATTTTCTGTAAATCCTCGCCTCAGGGGAAAACTATGATCAAAACACTTGCGATCAAGCGAGGTATGGGCGGAATGATCATTGCTATGGCAATGACAAGTTGTAGCCTTGCTTATGCACAAACCTTTGAAGGCGCTGGCTTTTCTATAGAGGTTCCAGAAGGGTTTGACGTTGAACCATCTTTGCAAAGCAACTCAACACCCGGTGAGTTCGACAGCGTGAGGTTTCATAGTCCCGACAACCAAGTTGTTTTTTATGTGTTCGCGCCCAAACATGGTGGAATGCCCGCTGACATCATGATGCGTCCCGGTGAAGAACAAGTTGTTGCGGAACGTGGCGACACAAAAGGGGACTACGTTCATTCTTGGTGGACCGTTAAGGATAATCGGGAAAACTATATGCGGTCCTATCACTCTCGGTCGAATCTGAACGGATCAGACGTGGTTGTCTTTGGCATTAGGTATACCGATTCTGATGCGTTGAGCACCTACAGCGACGCTTACAAAGCGTTCAAAGCATCTTTCCAAAAGCGGACAGGTTCTTAGTTCAGCTTCTGAATGATCGCGAAACCATGGGTTGGTCCGAGCCATTGTTCTGACTTCCAGATGATGCCTGAACCATCAACCCAGTACCGGTTGGTAAAGACGACTGCGGGGCTTGTGCAGGTCTCTTCGATCAAAGTGGTGCTGTAGCGACGCTCCACAATTTCGATTGTTTCCTGCCCAGCGCGCTGACGGGTGCAGGATGCCGTCAACTCGGTCACTGCATTATCAGCCCTTAAGAAGCGGTACTTTCGTGCACTATCATTTCCGAAATCGCTTTCAAGAAGGTCAAAAGGAAGACCACGCGTATGGCTGACGCGACCGTCTTTCAACGTAATCGTTTGTTCGCCAGTCGAGAGGTAGGTGTCAAACCCCTGACGCGACGCGACTTGCGTCATTAGGGGTGCGATTCCGTATTTTGTAAATTCAACCCGGATCAGTTTTTGACTGATGCTGTTGATCCTCGCCCGCGTAATCTGACCTTCATTCGTAGCCTCTGGCGTGTTCCGTCCCCGTGCCGCCTGAATATTATCGATGATTTGGCCGATGCCTGCATCACTTGGGGCACCGGTCCCAATGCGAATACCACAAGACGTCAGGATGATGAGGAGTGATAAAAGTGTGAAGCGAAGGATACGTATCATTTCCAGAATGCTCCCCAGGTGCCGCTCACGTTATCGGCATGGAACTGATCTACTGTGCCAAACAAGTTGCCCGGTGTCCTTAGGCGCGCACCTCCGTTGCCACTGGTCGACGCAATCCTGTCGCCGACAGTGCGCCGCGTTTGCGTGCCGATCGCCCAACCGAATGGGATATCGATCGTAAAGCCTTTTTGGAAACGACCATCCCCAAATTCAGCCCCAGATATGTCGGTGGCCGTCGCAAAAACACCGACACTCCACCCGTTATCGAAGGTTCGATTAACTGTGAATGTCGATCCCCAATCACCCTCAAGATAACGACCTGCATTCACCTCATAGTCAAAACCACCACGGCCAGAATAATAGAAACTCACATGACCGGTGGTCACATCGTAATCCACAAATTCAAAGTATTCCTCAGTGTCGCGCTGCCAAACATGGTTAACATCAAGCCCGATACCCCAACGTTGGTCAGCTCTTTTGTATAGGATCTCGCCACCTACACCGCCCCATTGAGATGAGAAAAGACCGACATTGGCTTTACTATAGATGTTGTCCCCGAGTTTTTGAAAATAGTCGGCTGAAAGCCGGGTCAGTGTGACTTCAAAATCGGTGAAATAAGCACTCTCATCAGGTCCGCGGGTGTTGTCGTTATCGGTGTTACCGTCAATCACTGGTAGTCTAGCACCCGCACCGATCCGTAAGTTTTCAGACAAAGAAACACTGGCACTCGCAGCAAGACCTGCGCGAACGGCAGGGCGGTTCCCTGAGCTGAAAAGAGTGACGTTCAAGAAGGGTCGTACACCCCAGTTGAAACGCGGGAAGTCACGCGGAAACTCCGTAAAGCCATCCGTCGGATACGGAATATCCTCGATAGAAAAGGTTGTTGCACTTTCACGCACGCCATTCGGAGATAACTCCAATCGTTCAAGATCGCTGCGATTTATGACCATCTGTGCGGTTTCGAATGCACCATTTTGTACCCCGATAACGAAAGTCTCGACGCTCTCGGGCATGACATATGTCAACGCTCTAGCCACCCGGCCATAAGTCTGAGCCGCGGGTTGAAGCCGGCTACTTGTCACAATGATATCGACCTGACGCCCTGTCAGTTTGATCTTACGAACGGATATCCCATCCTTGCTCAGCGTTGAACGCAACGCATTGGCAGCTACGGTTTCGACATCCGGGGTCGAAAGCCAGGAAAGATCAGATCGTGCTGCCTGATCCCTTGGCTGGATTGGCAGAGGCGCGGGGACGACATAACCTTGGGGTCTGCCGCGTTTAGGGTTCAACGCTGTGGAAAGCATGAACGCGTATTCAGACCCGTACATGTAGTACGCGCCAAGCGTGAAGTTCAGCGGAGTTGTATATTCAACTCCGAAATTGTAATCACTTTCTCGATCAAAGGACCGCGGTAAGAAAATTTCGTTCTCCTGAACATACTGGTCCGACGAGTACTCGGCTTTGAACGTTACGCCATCAATCGGCGTCGCCCATTCGATACCCCCGAAGAAGCCTGTTTCACCGGTAAAATATTCATCCCAGCGGAAATCCCCTCCACTTTTGGAGTAGTCTGCCTGAAGATCATCACTGTCCGAAAGCCGGCCCCACCCAATGCCGCCAGTCACTTTCAGCTGATCTGCAAAAGTCTTTGTAGCAACCACATATTGGCTCACGGTACGTCCCGTCGCGAAAAAATCGCGCAGTCCAACCGCTACGGCGGGTGTTATGTCAGTTTCGTCAAACAGCTGAAAATGAAGGTCCCAAATGCCGTCATATGCTGTGCCTCGTGCGCCGAAATTTTCCAAGCGCTGGATCCGATAAGACACCATCAACTGTGGTAAAAACTGAAAGCCAACTGCGATATTGTCCGCATCCGCAAATTGGGAAAACGTCGTCGTCAACTCTGCGTCGGGGGTAACTTCCGCTGTTGGCATTTCAATCAAACCCGGCGTGCCGTAAATACCAACGGTCGAGGCCGTTTGAGACATGGCCGCGCTTGGGATCAGCGCCGTCCCTACAACAGCAAAAAAAGCGATGCGTGACATGGAAGTCCCCTCATTTCTTTGACTGTTCTAACGGGCAAAAAAGGAAAGGCAAACGATCAAACCTCTTCAAGTTCGATCAAACAGCCAGAGAAATCTTTGGGATGCAAAAACAGCACAGGTTTGCCATGCGCGCCAATCTTAGGTGTACCGTCGCCGAGGACTCGGGCCCCTTCAGACGTCAATCGATCCCGCGCCGCAAAAATGTTGTCCACTTCATAACACATGTGATGGATACCGCCCGATGGCGATTTCTCAAGAAAGCCGGCAATCGGACTGTTTTCCCCAAGTGGGTATAGCAATTCAATCTTGGTGTTTGGCAGGTTGATGAAAACGACCGTTACCCCATGTTCCGGAAGATCTTCGGCAGCGCCAACGTCAGCGCCCAGCGCTGATCGATACTGTTCGGCAGCAGCCTCCAGATCAGGCACGGCAATCGCGACATGGTTTAATCGCCCGATCATGCCACATTCCTGCGCTGACCCTGAATCTGGGCAAGAACTGCGTTTGCCGCGTCCAGAACATTGGAGCCGGGGCCAAAGATTTCTGCAACACCGGCATCATAAAGTGCTTGGTAATCTTGCTCCGGGATGACGCCACCTGCGACGACCAAAATATGACCCGCATCATTGTCTCTAAGATGCTTGATCACCTCGGGGATCAAAGAATTATGACCCGCCGCAAGAGACGAGACCCCCACTACGTCCACCTCTAGCTTGATCGCTTTTTGTGCGATTTCCCAAGGGGTTTCAAACATCTCTGACAGGTCCACCGTGAAACCCATATCTGCGAAAGCAGTCGCAATAACCTTCGCGCCACGGTCATGGCCATCCTGCCCAACCTTAGCGACCAGAATATGGGGCGTCTCAGCCATGGTCTTGATTTTTGACTTCAGGGTCTCGTATTCGGCGTCGCCCTCATAGGCATCTTCGTAAACACCGGAAATAACCCGCGTCGTGGCACTGTGCCGTTCAAAAGCGCTTTCCATCGCGTCAGAAATTTCTCCAAGGCTGGCGCGCGCCCGCGCCGCCGCGACCGCCGCTTCCAGAAGGTTTCCTTCGCCCGAACGCGCGACCTCTTCGAGGGCTGCAAGGGCGCCCTCAACACTCGACGCGTTTCGGCTTTGCCGCACCGCAGTTAGCTGCTTTACTTGAGATTTTCGAACCGCTTCATTGTCGATCTGAAGGATGTCGACCGGCGTTTCGTCATCCAGACGGTATTTGTTCACGCCAACAATGACATCTTCGCCCTTATCTACGCGGGCCTGGCGTCTCGCCGCCGCCTCTTCGATCCGCATCTTCGGAAGGCCTGCTTCGACGGCCTTAGTCATACCGCCCATCGCCTCGACCTCATTGATAAGGTCCCAGGCCTTTGCCTCAATCTCATCTGTGAGCGCTTCGACGTAATATGACCCGCCAAGCGGATCGACGACATCGGTCATTCCGGCTTCGTGTTGCAAAATTAGCTGAGTGTTCCGCGCAATGCGTGCGGATGTCTCGGTCGGTAGCGCAATGGCTTCGTCAAAGCTGTTTGTGTGCAAGGATTGCGTGCCACCCATCACAGCAGCCAGCGCTTCGACAGTTGTGCGAATCACGTTATTGTACGGGTCCTGTTCGGTCAGGCTGACGCCTGACGTCTGACAATGCGTGCGAAGCATCTTTGAACGGTCTTGCTGTGCGCCAAGGTCCGTCATGATCTTACACCACATCCGGCGGGCGGCACGCAATTTTGCTGCTTCCATGAAAAGGTTCATCCCGATGCAGAAGAAAAACGAAAGCCGCCCTGCGAATGCATCCACGTCCAGACCACGGTCTTTAGCAGCACGCACATACTCCATCCCGTCGGCCAGCGTATAGGCCAGCTCTTGTGAGAGCGTCGCGCCAGCTTCTTGCATGTGATAGCCTGAAATCGAGATAGAATTGAATTTGGGCATCTCGGCGGCCGTGTAGGCGATAATGTCAGACACAATCCGCATCGAAGGCGCAGGCGGATAGATATAAGTATTCCTCACCATGAATTCCTTCAGGATATCATTCTGCACCGTGCCAGAGAGGTCCGCCCGGTCCACTCCTTGCTCTTCACCCGCAACAATGAACATCGCCAAGACCGGAATAATCGCGCCATTCATCGTCATTGAGACCGACATTTGATCCAAAGGAATGCCATCAAAGAGGATTTTCATATCCTCAACAGTGTCGATCGCCACGCCAGCCTTGCCGACATCGCCTTCGACACGGGGGTGGTCGCTGTCGTAACCACGGTGGGTCGCCAGATCAAAGGCCACGGAAAGACCCTTTTGCCCTGCTGCAAGGTTTTTGCGGTAGAACGCGTTAGACTCTTCAGCCGTTGAGAAACCGGCATATTGGCGGATTGTCCAAGGACGCCCAGTATACATGGTGGCCTTCACCCCACGGGTGAAAGGCGCTTGGCCCGGTATCTCCGATCCTTCGCCGAAGTAAACTGGATTGATATCTATGCCTTCCGGGGTCGGTCTGACGGACGGCTCTTTGCCTTTGGCCTCTTTTTTGGCCATCTCGGTCCAGATTTCGTGATGCGATTTTGTCATGCGCCCCTCGCCTCCCATCTTAGTCGCACCTATATCAGAGATGTTATGAAAAAGACCATGCATCTCCTCCTCGCAATGATCTTGGCAGCCACCCCAAGCTTTGCCAATGGGCCGTTATCGCAATATACTTGGACGCAACGCCCTGTGGTTGTTTTTGCGGATTCACCCAATGACCCAAACTTCATCGAGCAGATGGAACTTCTGGAGTCGCGTATGGATGCGCTTGAAGAACGCGATGTTGTCATTTTGACGGATACCGACCCGACCGAGCAATCGGCCTTGCGAACGGAACTCAGACCACGTGGCTTCGTGATTGTTTTGGTTGGCAAAGATGGCGAGGTGAAACTGCGCAAAGCAAGTCCCTGGGACGTCCGGGAGTTGACGCGCGTGATCGATAAAATGCCGTTGCGACAACGCGAGATACGCGAGCAAGGAGCGGTGCGTTAAGTTGACATTTTAACAACCCGTACTTATTTCTTTGGATGTAAGGAGACACCAATGGCTGTCAAAAAGCAGAAACCTATTACTGGACGTTCAGGACCACTTCCCAGTTATTAAGTGGCGCTTGAGTATTTGCACCTTAGGCTGTTTTTCAATTTCCATTAGCGCAACGGAACCAAGCTTTTTGGCCTCT
This sequence comes from Pseudomonadota bacterium, assembly GCA_039821195.1. Taxonomy (GTDB): domain Bacteria; phylum Pseudomonadota; class Alphaproteobacteria; order Rhodobacterales; family Rhodobacteraceae; genus Amylibacter. The sequence continues at coordinate 41,798 of JBCBON010000002.1, read as the reverse complement.
ATTTTCATTGCTATATAGTGGATATACATCTCTGCGCGTCTGTCCTTTTCCAGAGATGCAAAGTCTTTACTTCGCATATCCGATATCAATGATGATATGTCTTGCAGTTGGGAGTAATACCTTACCACAGGATCAATGACGTCAATCGGAAGGATATGAAGTTCGTTAAGAATTGCGGTGTATACAGTGTCGTTCTTCTCGACTGGAACAAACGGAACAAAATCCTTTTCGCGAATTTGATCGGCCACGCTCAAGCCAAATTCAGACAGAGTTTTCGCTTTCTCCAGCTGTTCCAGCTTCAAAAGATAATCTTTTATTTCAGCAAAAATAGCCTTTTGAAAATCACGTGTCTTTTCAAATTTGAGCCGGGACCGCTCAGTTCTGTCTAAGCCATCTTTCACAAACCAACCCAAAATGCCGACTAGCGCAGCAAATGGCAGGAGTGAGAGCCAATCCATCAGGTCTCAAATTCCATGATCACCTGATCCACAGCGAGGCTTTCGCCAACTTCGACAGGGACCTTAGAGATCACTGCCTGTTTTTCGGCACGCAAAACGTTTTCCATTTTCATCGCCTCGATCACTGCGAGCGCTTGACCTTCTTCGACGGTATCGCCTTCCGAAACATTCAACGAGACAACAAGCCCGGGCATTGGACATAGCAGGAGATTAGATGTGTCCGGCGGAAGCTTTTCTGGCATCAAATCGGCAAGCTCGGCGATGCGCGGCACCAAAACCTGAAGGGTTTTATCCGCGCCCCGCGCGCGGATCCTGTAACCGCCAACCACCCGGTCGATTTTCAAACGATAGGACTGACTGTCGATAACAAGATCAATGATGCTGTCGCCAACGCGGTAGCCGGATGCGACCTCGTATTCGCCACCATCTATTGCAACACGGTAACCCGAAGCCTCTACCGTTAAGATGGCATCATTGTTCTGCCGATCCACGCGCACCACGCGACTTTCGGTGCGCTGCAAAGAGCGATGGAATGCTGCCGGACGTTTTTCAATCCGTTCAAACTTGCGACGTTCCGCGATGAGCGCAGCAATTTTGATGACCCGAGCCGTTTCTGCGTCAGGGTCCACACCTTGGAACCCTTCCGGATATTCCTCGGCGATGAAGGCCGTGGTCATATCGCCATTGCGAAATTTCGGATGGGCCATAACCGCAGACAAAAACGGAAGATTATGTCCGATCCCTTCGACCTCGAACCCATCAAGCGCGTCTTCCATCGCGTTGATCGCGGTAATCCGGTCTGGTCCCCAAGTGCACAGTTTGGCGATCATAGGGTCGTAGAACATCGAAATTTCGCCACCCTCAAAAACGCCGGTGTCATTTCGCACAATCATATCGCCTGTTTTGCCCTCGGCAGGCGGGCGGTATCGCGTCAAACGGCCAATCGATGGCAAGAAATTCCGATAGGGATCTTCGGCATAAAGGCGGCTTTCCATGGCCCAACCATTGATTCCGATATCGGACTGTTTGATCGCAAGCGTCTCGCCGCTTGCAACGCGGATCATCTGCTCAACCAAGTCTATGCCAGTGATCAACTCGGTCACCGGATGTTCCACCTGAAGCCGCGTGTTCATCTCCAAGAAATAGAAATTGCGGTCTTTATCCACGATGAACTCTACCGTGCCGGCGCTTGTGTATCCCACGGCTTGCGCCAAGGCGACGGATTGTGCGCCCATGGCCTGCCGCATTGCCTCGTCCAAGAACGGCGAGGGCGCCTCTTCGATCACCTTTTGATTCCGCCGCTGGATTGAGCATTCGCGTTCATTCAGGTACACGCAATTGCCGTGTTGATCAGCAAGAACCTGAATTTCAATATGGCGCGGCTCCACCACAAACTTTTCGATGAAAATGCGGTCGTCGCCAAAACTACTTGCGGCTTCCGATTTGGATCGCGCGAACCCTTCGCGGGCTTCGTCATCAGTCCACGCGATCCGCATGCCTTTACCGCCGCCCCCGGCAGAGGCCTTTATCATTACGGGGTATCCGATTTCCGTGCTGATTTTGACGGCATGCTCTGCGTCGTCGATCAGGCCCATATGGCCGGGGACGGTTGAGACATCCGCCTCATCAGCAATCTTTTTTGAGGTGATCTTGTCACCCATCGCCTCAATCGCTTTGGGTGGAGGCCCAACGAAGGTGATCCCCTCTTTGGCCAACGCCTCGCAGAACTCGGCCCGCTCGGACAAAAACCCATATCCGGGATGAACCGCATCGGCACCCGTCTCTTTGCACGCGGCGATAATCTTGTCGATCAGGAGATAAGATTCCGCCGCCGCAGGGGGGCCGATATGAACCGCTTCGTCGGCCATGCGCACATGCAACGCTTGCTTGTCCGCATCGGAATAGACCGCGACCGTGGCAATTCCCATTTTCTTTGCGGTCTTAAAGACACGACAAACAATTTCACCGCGGTTCGCTACGAGTATTTTCTTGATCATCGCTGTCTCTCCTTACAGCGGAATATTGTCGTGCCGTTTGAACGGCTGGAACACATGTTTCTTTTTCAAAAGCTCGAAACTGCGTGCGATCCGTGCGCGCGTATTGTGGGGCCGGATGACCTCATCCACGAAACCGCGTTGCGCCGCGATAAATGGGTTCGCAAAGCGCTCTTCGTAGTCTTTGGTGTGCTGAGCGATCTTGTCCTCATCATCCAGATCAGCACGGTGCAAAATCTCTGTTGCGCCTTTTGCGCCCATCACGGCAATTTCGGCCGATGGCCAAGCATAGTTCACATCGGCCCGCAGGTGTTTGGGCGCCATCACACAATAGGCCCCACCATAGGCCTTGCGTGTGATCACAGTAACAAGAGGAACTGTTGCTTGCGCATAGGCAAAGAGCAACTTGGCACCGTGCTTGATGATCCCACCATATTCTTGCGCTGTTCCAGGCATGAAGCCCGGCACATCCTCAAGCGTGAGAATTGGTATATTGAACGCATCACAAAACCGCACGAAGCGCGCGCCTTTGCGGGACGCGTTAATATCCAAAGCTCCAGCAAGGACCAAAGGTTGGTTTGCAACGATACCAACGGTTTCGCCATTGATCCGAATGAAGCCCACCAGAATATTACCGGCATGGTCCTTTTGGATTTCAAAAAACTCCCCCTCATCCGCGATCTTCACGATCACTTCTTTCATGTCATACGGCTGATTTGGATTCTCGGGAACGATTGTGTCCAAGCTCATTTCCTGACGATCCCAAGGGTCGGGCGTTTCCATCTTTGGCGGTTTCTCTGATGCGGACTGTGGTAGGAAACCAAAAAAGCGCCTCAAATCCAGAAGCGCTTCGATATCATCCGTGTAAGATCCATCTGCGACAGACGATTTCTTTGTGTGGGTGCTGGCCCCACCAAGTTCTTCGGCTGTAACGATTTCATTCGTTACCGTTTTGACCACATCAGGCCCGGTGACAAACATGTACGAGCTGTCTTCCACCATGAAGATAAAGTCCGTCATCGCAGGCGAATAGACAGCACCGCCCGCACAGGGGCCCATGATCATCGAAATCTGCGGTATCGCGCCTGAGGCTTGCGCGTTGCGCCAAAACACTTCGGAATATCCCGCAAGAGAGGCCACACCCTCTTGGATCCGAGCACCGCCAGAGTCGTTCAGACCAATGACCGGCACACCATTTTGCATGGCCAGATCCATGATCTTGCAAATCTTTTCGGCATGGGCTTCAGAAAGAGAACCACCGAAAACGGTAAAATCTTGGGAGTACAAATAGACGGGTCGGCCATTGATCGTGCCCCAGCCTGTTACAACTCCATCACCAGAGATTTGCTGACCCGCCATACCAAAATCGGTGCAGCGGTGCGTCTTGTACATGTCGTATTCTTCAAACGAGCCTTCATCGAGAAGAACATCAATCCGCTCTCGCGCCGTGAGCTTGCCTTTGGCGTGTTGGGCATCAATCCTTTTGGGACCTCCGCCGATGCGGGCTTCTTCGCGTTTTTCCTCCAACGCCTCGATGATCGTCTGGCTCATTCCCTCTCCCCAGGTTCCGCAACGTCACTGGCTTTTGTCGATGCGGCAAACAAGCCAGTACGTCAACGCATTTCGACCCTAAGTCAGGCTGGGTAACCAGAGCACAATCCACGGAAAAGAAACCAAAAGTGCGATAGTGATCGCATCCGCGATAAAGAACGGGGTCACCCCGTAAAACACATCTTGCACCGATAGATCGTCTCGAACGCCCGCCACAACAAAACAGTTCAGCCCAATTGGCGGCGTAATCAAACAGAACTCGGCCATCTTCACCACAAGTATACCGAACCATATCGCACACATCGGACCCGACATGCCAAATGTGCTATCGGCGGCTGACACAAACTCCCCGCCATTCAACGCCATCACGGCCGGATAGACTACTGGCAGCGTCAGCAACAGCATGCCAATCGCGTCCATAAACATGCCCAAAACCGCATACGCTAAAAGGATCATCACAAGGATCATCCATGGATTATACTCAAGCCCTGTAATCCAATTGGAAAAGGCATCCGGTAACTGCGCAAATCCAAGGAAGCGAACATAAATCAGGACACCCCAAATGATCGTAAAGATCATCACCGTCAACTTGGCGGTTTCGATCAGCGCGTCGCGCAATTCCGGCCAGCGCATACCACGGTAAATCGCCATGCAAAACACGATAAAGGCTCCGATCGCCCCGCCTTCGGTTGGGGTGCCCCATGCCTCTCCACCGAAGGGATTATAGACAAACAAGATTATAACGGCGACCACCGCAAAGATCGGTAAGGCAGGTGGAAGGCTGGCAAACCGCTCTTTCCAAGTGAAGCCGCCAACCGGGGGACCAAAGGACTTGATGCTGAGCGCCATCGTCACGATCAGCAGCCCGTAAACACAGGCCGAAAACAGGCCCGGGATAAATCCGGCCAGTAAGAGCTTGCCAACATCCTGTTCCACAATAATCGCGTAGATGACCAAGATGGCAGAGGGCGGGATGAGACTTGCCAAGGTTCCGCCCGCCGCCACAACGCCCGCTGCAAACCGCTTATCATATCCGATCTTGAGCATCTCTGGGATCGCAATACGCGCAAACACCGCAGAGGTCGCAACAGAGGCGCCAGAGACAGCGGCAAAGCCCGCGGTCGCAAAAACAGTCGATACTGCCAACCCACCGGGCACCCATGCGATCCATTTTTTTGCGGCATCAAAAAGGGCCCGGGTGAGCCCCGCGTAATACGCCAGATATCCAATCAGAATGAATGTCGGGATCAGAGACAGAACCTGATTAGCGACTTTGGAATGAGGAACTTGTCCCGCGGTTTTCGCAGCCACCGTCAGCGCCCATCCGAATTCCGATGGGTCCATGCCCTTTTTTGCCCAGAAGATCCAAATAAGACCCACAAGCCCTGCAAGCGCTGCGGCAAACGCCACGCGCATGCCAAGGATCACCATCACCAGCAAACCGCCAGTAACCCACAAGCCGATATCGATCGGTTCCATCTATTCCCCTCCGACCGAGCGCGCTTCCCGCGCAGCTTGAGTTGCAGCATCCTCGACCAAGGGGACGGCAACGGGTTGATCTTCATTTCGGATGAAGGCCCGTGTGTATCCCCAAAGTTGCAACATGAGGCGCACGCAAAGCACGGAAAAGGCAACAGGCGCCAGCAGTTTCGCAGGCCAAAGCGGCAGCGCAATATCCATAGAGCTGTCGCGACTCCACATTGGCGCTTCCCAATCGAAGCTTCTTTCAAAATGCGCCCAACTGCCCCAAACCAGCAAGATCATCAAAAGCAGCATAAAAAACGCCGTGACGAATTCGGCGGCCCAAAGCGGTCGCCCCTTGAGAGCGCCCACAAGAATATCCATTCGAATGTGCCCGCCGTCACGCTGTGCGTAGGAGATACCCATAAACGCAATCAGCGGCATCAACTGTTGAATCCAATCCACATAACCCGGCAGAGGTTGGTTGATCAAATGCCGCCCACTGACCGAAAAGAACGCAAGAAACATAAGAGAGAAAACTGCAATCCCACTTATGACAGCAAAGACACGCTCAAGCTTGTAAAGCGAACGATCAGCCCAGCTTAACAGACTGCCGTCTTCAAAAACATTAGATGAACCAGCCATTGGAAACGGGCCGCCCTGAACGAGCGGCCCAAATCGATCAGTTCATGACCATACCAGTCACGAGGTCATAAAGCTCTTGCGCTGGCAGACCACGGGCTGTGTTATCTTCGATCCACGCGGCTGCTGCAGGTCCCGCAACTGCCTCTTCGAAGGCCGCCAACTCGTCCGAAGAATACGTGATCTGCTCGATCCCTTTTTCTTCCAAAGTTGGCCCCCAAGCGTCCATCGTCGCGCCATTATAAGTCGCAATGTAGTGATCCAGCGCCTCATCGATTGATCCAAGAAGCGCCTCGCGATGCTCGTCAGACAGCGCTTCCAGTGCATCTGTATTCGCAACCACCGGACAATTTACGGTGCCTGGGTTGAGGTTGGTCGTCCACCAAGAGCCCGTTTCCACAGTTCCAAAAGACATGTGCGCATGTGGCGCGAAAGCAACCGCCTTCACAACACCACCATCCAGCGCTTGGCGTACTTCAGAAGCAGTCATAGACGTTGGTACGGCATTCACGGCTTCCATCGCAGCGCCGATACCGCCGGTTGCGCGAACCGTCAGACCTTCATAGTCCGCCAGTGTTTTTGGCGCATCGCCAACACCCACCAAATTGTATTGGGGCAATGGTGACGGCATCAGGAGAGTCGCGTTCCAGCGGCCAAGATCCTCTTGCACGGCCGGATGACTATAAACAGCCTGGCTGATCTTCCGCTCTTCTTCCAAAGTGCTGACACCCAAGAACGGCAGCTCTAACACGGTAATGGATGGGTTTTTGTCACGGTGATACCCCGCGCAAAACTGCGCCATTTCAAAAGCACCGATGGAAATACCATCGAGGTTTTCGGTGTTCTTGGACAGACCGCCATAAGAAATGTTCAGAGTGAACTCACCATTGCTTTTTGCTGAAACCAGTTCTGCCAGTTTTTCAACATGCTCGGTGAAAGCGCGACGCTTCCCCCATAGAGACACGTTCCATTCTGTGGCCATTGCTTCGCTTGCAAATGCAAGAATGACTGCGGATGCGACCGCAGTTCGTAAAGTCGTTTTCATACTATCCTCCCATAGATCAGTAGAGCAACTGATGCCCCATTTTTGACAGAATTTGCGCCGTTTGCCATTGAAAAAAATTGCATGGCTCAGCGGTAGGGCTCTGCGGAAATCCGCAGAGCAGTTTCAGAGGATTTGATCGCGGTTCAGACCGAGTTTGACCATCTTCTCGTTTAATGTCCGTCGACCAATACCAAGCGCCGCGGCCGCGTCATCCATCCGACCTTCATGGGTTTGAATGGCGCGCACAAGAAGCGTCTTCTCGAACGCAGCCACTGCACCTCTTAGAGTGTTCGGCGCCCCCGGTTGCGTAGAATTATGTGCCAATAGATGGGCCAGCTCACCACCGCCCATCCGTGTCGAAAACAAAAACCGCTCGGCCGTGGACCGCAACTCTCGCACATTGCCCGGCCAGTCATGGGCCAAGAGTGCGGCGAAATCTTCAGACGTCAGTGCGGGGGGCGGCATTTCAAAGCTTCGGGCCATATCACCAAGGAAATGCTCAAAAAGGATCGGAATGTCTTCTTTGCGATCGCGCAGCGGCGGGAGGATCAATTCCAATCGTTGGATACGGTACAGAAATTCTTCCCGCAGACGCCCGTTACGGACCAGTTCTCCAGGTTCTTCACTCAAAGAGGAAATAAGTCGAAACGACACACTCTCGTCGCTGTCTGCGCCCAGCGGCATAAACCGCTTTTCTTCCAAAACCCGAGAAAGCTTGGCTTGTACCTCCAGAGGCGCCGCGTGAACCTCGTCCAAAAACAGCGTGCCACCATCAACGGATTTGAGCCATCCAGCGCTTTCGCCTTTTCGCCCAAACATCAGCGCCTCGAATTCTTGAACAGGAATAGTCGCACAGTTGATCGCGCCAAAAATCTGATCAGATTTGCTGGAAAGGTCATGCAATGCGCGTGCAATCAGGTCCTTGCCGGTGCCGGTTTCGCCAAAAATCAAAATCGGCACATCGACCTCTGCAAGGTTGATCACCCGCTCTCGCAAGTCTTGGGCGGCTTTGGAATTCCCAAGATAAATCCGGTTCAATCCCGACAGATCTGCCAATCGCGATTTCAGGCGTTCCGTCATTTTGGACAACTGAAACTGATCTGATGCGTGCTTAAGCACGGACACCAAACGTCGTGGGTCAAACGGCTTTTCCAAAAAGGTGTAGGCCCCCATCTGCATGGCATCTACTGCCATGGGGATGTCCGCATGGGCAGAGACCAAAATAACCGGGGGCGACTGTGCGACGTTGAGGCTTTGCAGCAAGTCTATGCCCGACCGCCCGGGCATGCGGACGTCCGTCAGAACCGCATCTGGCAAATGATGCTGAATCAACTCTTCGGCCTGTAAGGCACTTGCAGCCATGATCGGTTCAAATCCTGCACTGGCCAACAAATCTTCAAGCGAGGCACGCATCCCTTTGTCGTCGTCGAAAACAAGCACTTTCGCTTTTTGCGCTGTATCAAGCTGCATCGTGACCCCTGATCGGTAAAACGACCTCAAAGCTGGCCCCGTCCTCGTTATCGAAGGCTCGGATTTCTCCTCCATGCTCGCGGATAATGGCGTCCGAAATCGCAAGCCCCAATCCCATGCCCTCTCCAGAGGCCGCTGTGGTGTGAAACGGCTCCCGCATTTGATCCAAACTCTGTCCCTTTAGTCCCACGCCTGTATCAGCAAACCGAACATGCATCGAACCAGGGCTTTCCCAGATTGTGATGTCTATTCTTTTGGTCGGCAGTTCCTCCATCGCGCGCATGCTGTTTTGGAGGAAATTCACAAATACCCGTTCAAGCCGATCAGGGTCTACCAGAACATGGTTGTCGGAAGCTACGTGCACCGCAACCTTTACGCCTTGCTGGTCAAACTCATGCGCCAGTAGACCAAGCGCCGAATTCACAAGGTCCCTTAGGGATAAAGACCGGCGTTTCACCACATTCTTGGCTGAGAAAAATCGCAACTGGCTGGTAATATTCTCCATGCGGGAGACAAGGCCTGTTATGCGCTCTAAAAAAGGCGGCGGGGCGGCTTGGTTCATCTCTGCGGCGGCAATGTGGTTGCGCATTGCCGAGATAGGTTGACCAAGCTCATGCGTAACCGACGCAGCTAGCTGACCCAAGGCTGCCATTTTAGAAGAGGTTTCCAGATCGGCTTGCGCCTTCTCAAGGCGGGTTTGCGTTTCCACGCGCCGATCTATTTCCGCCTCGAGCCTGCTACGGTCATTTTGCGAAATATCCAATGCACGTCTCACCCGGTTTTCGCGGAAAATCCCTGCGATCAAAGCCAATAGAACAAGTGCGGCGCAAAAAATAGCAGAGACGGCCAATGCTGGAACTTGCGCCTGATTAACGTCGACAAGGTAATGCAGCGTCCACCCTTCAAAGCTAATCGGTAGCTCAAACAAAAAATGCGACGCCCCGTTAAAACTCACTCTTTGTTTATCTGAAATCCAAGACAGTTCGGTCAGAGCCTCGTTTCCAAACTGCCTTTCTTCAACAATCGCTGATCGGCGGTCTGGAGAAATCGGTCTTATGGTTTGGTATAGGGTTTCGCGGTCATCCGATAAGACAACGACCCCATCAAAATTAGACACCAAGACCCGTTCCGTGGCATTTCCTAGCGTTGAATTCAGTGCCGTAAGATCAAGCTTTAAAACCACAACGGCGATGACCGTCGTGCCATCTCTGACCGGAGCAGACAAAAAATACCCCGGACGCGAGGTCGTGGCACCAATGGCAAAGAAGCGTCCGTCATTCCCCACAAGAGCCGTTTTGAAGTAAGGTCTAAAACCGTAATTCTGGCCAATAAAGGTCTGCGGTTGATCGAAATTCGATGCGGCAACTGTCAGGCCATTTCGGTCCAGCACATAAATCGCTTCGCTCTTCGATGATCGGGCCAGCGCCAGATACCTGCGATTAATCGATGCAAAAGAGCCATTTTTGATCGCTTCCACAAGGTCCGGATCCTCGGCCAGAAGGCTCGGAAGATGCTGCAGACGGCTGAGTTCGTTTTCAATCGTGTTTTGATAGATTTGCGCTTGCGACAGCCCGCTTTCGCGCACCGAATTTTGAAAAAAAACCGACGCTGCCCAGAACGCCAGCGCCGTCAGGACCGCAATCACGATCAAACTGATCCAGGCCCAAGGACGAATACGATTTGGGATAACCGGCTGCGTTCGTCCTATGAATGGAACATCCATTTGGGCCATAGCGGGACCTTAGCTGTCCGCATCTCGGCTGTAACGTAGCAAAAGTGCCGAGAAATCCATGGCACCCTCTCCTTCCGTTTCGGCGAACTTTGCATAGATTTGCTCGGCCCGTGCGCCCATCGGCGTTTGAACCGAAACCAACTGGGCCGCAGCTTGCGACAAGCGGAGATCCTTCAACATCAACGCGGCACTGAAACCGGGCGCATAGTCATTGTCGGCAGGCGTTCTCGGTCCGATACCGGGCATCGGCGAATAGGTGTTGACGGACCAACAAGAGCCAGAAGCCGTGCTCACAACGTCAAACAGTTTCTGGCGATCAAGCCCAAGTCGATCAGCAAGTGCAATCATTTCGCATGTGCCCGCCATGGTAATTCCCAGCAACATATTGTTGCAGATCTTCGTGGCTTGGCCTGCGCCGCTCTCTCCGCAGTGAATCACACGCGCGCCCACGACATTCAGAACGGGTCCTGCCGTCTCAAAGGCTGCGGAGGTGCCACCAACCATCAAAGTCAATGTGCCTGCTTCAGCGGCGGCAATACCACCCGATACAGGCGCATCCAGAAAATTCATGCCTTCTTTTGCGGCTCGCGCAGCGACTGACTGAGCGACATCAACCTCGATGGTAGAACTATCAATGAACAGAGCTCCCGCTTTCAGGGACGGCAAAACGGTCTCAAAAACGGACAATACAGCGGCAGCGTCGGGCAACATCGTGTAGATCACATCGGCACCCGCAACCGCCTCGGCGGCGGTTTCAACGAGCGACACACCCTCGGTTGGCAAAGCATCAAAGCTATGGCCCACAACCTCGAACCCGGCTTTGGCAAGGTTCGTCGCCATGGGTGCCCCCATGTTTCCAAGTCCGATAAACGCGATCTTCATGCTCACCCTCCTCCAGGGGTGTGCCTATGTGATCAGGAGCTGTCGTCTTGGTCAAAGACCAAATGGACTAATCCATGACAGGCATTTTAAATTCTGACCCTTCTTTAATACCAGAGGGCCAACGCGCAGTGACCGTTTTGGTCCGCGTGTAAAACTTGATCGAGTCTGGCCCGTGCTGGTTCAAATCGCCAAAGGCCGATTTTTTCCAACCGCCAAAAGTATGATAGGCCAAAGGCACAGGGATCGGGACGTTCACACCCACCATCCCGATGTTGACTCGATGTGTAAAGTCGCGGGCGGTATCACCGTCACGCGTAAAAATTGCTGTGCCGTTTCCATATTCGTGATCTATGACCATGTTCACGGCGTCTTCATAGGTCCCGGCCCGTACCGTGGACAGAACAGGCCCAAAAATTTCCTCTTTGTAGATGTCCATATCCGTGGTGACGTGATCAAAAAGATGCGGGCCCACGAAGAAGCCGTTTTCATACCCTTGCAGGCTAAAATCGCGCCCATCGACCACCAGTTTCGCACCCTGCTCGACACCTGAATTGACCAGGCCCAGGATACGCTCTTTTGCGGCGGCAGTCACAACCGGCCCCATATCGACGTCTTCACCTGCCGTGTATGGCCCGACCTTCAGCTTTTCGATGCGGGGGATCAGTTTATCAACCAGACGGTCTGCGGTCTCATCACCCACGGGGACAGCAACAGACACCGCCATGCAGCGTTCCCCAGCGGCACCATAGCCCGCGCCCACCAACGCATCTGCCGCCTGATCGAGATCAGCATCGGGCATAACCACCATGTGGTTCTTCGCACCACCAAAGCATTGGACACGTTTTCCTGACGCCGCGGCGCGCTGGTACACATATTGTGCAATCGGCGTGGACCCGACAAACCCGATCGCCTGAACCGTGTCATTGTCCAACAAGGCATCTACGGCGTCTTTGTCGCCATGGACCACGTTAAACACGCCTTCGGGCAAACCCGCTTCGATCAGCAACTCGGCCAACATGATCGGCACAGTCGGAGCGCGCTCAGACGGTTTAAGGACAAACGCGTTGCCGCAGGTCAGCGCAGGACCAAACATCCAAAGCGGCATCATCGCGGGGAAATTAAAGGGCGTGATACCGCCGCAAACACCCAATGGCTGCCGCATAGAATAGAGATCGATCCCGGTGCCCGCAGCATTGGTGTATTCGCCCTTCAGCAAATGCGGCGCGCCGATGCAAAACTCAATGCATTCCAAACCACGCTGCACATCTCCACGCGCATCCGGGATTGTTTTTCCGTGTTCCCGTGACAGCGCCTCGGCCAGTTTATCCATGTCGCGCATCAGCAGGCCGACAAATTTCATCATAACGCGCGCGCGCTTTTGCGGGTTTGTAGCCCCCCAAGCCGGCTGCGCAGCTGCCGCGACCTCAATCGCGTGATCCATCTCCAATTTTGACGCCAAGGGGCATTTGCCCTGAACCTCGCCGGTTGCAGGGTTAAACACATCCGTTGTCCGACCCGAGGTCCCTTCAACCCTTGAGCCACTGATGTAATGCGAAATATCGTACATGGGGTCCTCCAAAGCTTGCGAGATTGCTTTGCCAGAGCGAACGCAAAGTCAAGCCTTAGCCCGTTGCGAAGGGGGCACCTGCCCTCTATGCAGCGCCGAGCAGAGTTGAAGGAGTCGTCATCATGAAAATCGCAATGATTGGCACGGGATATGTCGGACTGGTCTCGGGCGTCTGCTTCTCTGATTTCGGGCACGAGGTTGTTTGCGTCGACAAAGACAGTCGCAAGATTGACGCGCTCAACCAAGGCGAAATACCGATTTATGAACCTGGTCTTGATGTGCTCTTGGCCAAGAATGTCGACGCGGGGCGTTTGTCATTCACGGGTGATTTGAAAGCGGCTATGGAAGGCGCGGACGCAATCTTTATCGCGGTTGGCACGCCTACGCGTCGGGGCGACAACCATGCCGACCTCAGCTACGTGTTCGCCGCCGCTGAAGAGATTGCCGCTAACCTGCAGGACTATGCCGTTGTTGTGACCAAATCGACAGTGCCCGTCGGTACAAACCGCAATGTTCAAAAGATCATTTCGAAAGCGCGGCCAGAGGCCGATTTCGACGTGGCGTCTAACCCCGAGTTCCTGCGCGAGGGCGCTGCGATTGACGATTTCATGAAGCCGGACCGCGTTGTCGTTGGCGTTGAAAGCGACCGCGCTGCTAAGGTCATGTCGGATATCTACCGGCCACTTTACTTGCGCGACTTCCCGATTGTCACAACTGATTTGGAAAGCGCCGAGATGATCAAATACGCAGCGAATGCCTTCCTTGCGACAAAGATCACATTCATCAACGAAGTGGCCGCGCTGTGTGAAAAAGTGGGCGCAGATGTGAAGGAAGTCTCCAAGGGCATTGGACTTGATAACCGGATCGGAAACAAGTTCCTTCACGCGGGCCCTGGCTATGGCGGCTCGTGCTTTCCCAAAGATACAATGGCCTTTGCCCGCATCGGACAAGAGTTTGGCGCACCGATGCAGATCACAGAAGCGGTCATTACGATCAACGAAACGGTCAAACGCCGTATGATCGACAAGCTTCGCGATCTTATGGATGGCAGCTTCAACGGAAAAACGATTACCGTTTTGGGCGTGACGTTTAAGCCCAACACCGATGACATGCGCGACGCGCCTAGCCTGACAATCGTACCTGCGCTGGTCGGCGGAGGGGCCCATGTTCGGGTGGTTGACCCGCAAGGCGAAAAGGAAGGCGCAACACTTCTGCCAAAAGTCGACTGGATGGATGACGCGTATACTGCGGCGGAAGGATCGGATGCTTTGGTGATCCTCACAGAATGGAACGAGTTTCGAGCGCTCGACTTGTCGCGGATTGCGGGCTCCATGAAGACACCGAAAATGGCTGACCTGCGGAATGTTTACAGCGCCGCAGATGTCAAAGACGCAGGCTTCACAGGATATGTTGCCGTTGGGCGCTAGCCCATGATGGATTGCCTGATCGTAGGCGGCGGCCCAGCTGGCCTGATGGCCGCTGATGTGATCTCGGCCGAAGGGCGCAGCGCAACCGTCATCGAAAAAATGCCGAGCCTTGGGCGTAAGTTCTTGATGGCTGGGAAGTCGGGCCTCAACCTGACGCGCGACGAAACTTTGAACGCTTTCATAGACCGCTACCCGGAAGCGCTTGCAAACATAAAACAGGCCGTGTCCGAGTTTGGCCCGGAACAGGTGCGCGCTTTTGCAACCGCTTTGGACCAAGTCCTGTTTACGGGATCCACTGGGCGGGTTTTTCCAAAAGTGATGAAAGCCTCTCCAATGTTGCGGGCGTGGATCGCGCGCCTGTCAGATCAAGGCGTAACCTTTAGAACACGTACAACTTGGATGCATGGGTTGGGGAACGACCATACGCTTTCGACCCTACGTGGCGAAGAAAATGTTCATGCGCGCACTGTCCTTTTTGCAATGGGCGGCGGCAGTTGGGCACGCCTTGGATCGGACGGGGCGTGGGCGAAACGGTTTGCACAGATGAACATTGCAACGACGCCGTTTCAGCCATCCAATGTTGGCGTTGTCATCCCCTGGTCCTCTCATATGAGGCCCCATATCGGATCGCCCCTGAAAGCCACGCGGTTTTCGGCAGGTGGACGTGTACACGAGGGGGAGGCCGTTGTTTCAACCACAGGTCTGGAGGGCGGTGCCATTTACAATGCAAGCGCGGCACTTCGCAAAGGCGCGCAGCTGAAGGCAGATTTATGCCCTGATCTGTCGCGGAACGAAATCCTCGAGCGCCTTGCGTCCATCCCACCAAAAGTGTCACAAGCGAACGTCCTGCGTAAAGCGCTGGGTCTTTCGCCGGCAAAACAAGCGCTTTTGAATGAGTTTCATCGCCCCCTGCCGAAGGGTCCAGATCTGGCCCATCTGCTGAAAAACATGGCCGTTCTATACTCCGGGTTTGCCCCGATTGATGGCGCGATTTCTACGGCAGGTGGCTTGGCCGCGGATGCCTTGAGCGAAGATTTCATGATCGCAGATCGACCGGGCTGGTTTGCCGCCGGAGAAATGATCGACTGGGACGCACCCACGGGTGGTTATCTTTTGACCGCTTGTTTTGCCACCGGGCAACGCGCAGGGCGCGGTGTTTTGGACTATTTGGCCTAGCGTGGTCGCATCATCGCCAGCCGCACCAAAGCGCGTTCCAGCACAGCAGATTGCGGATAGGGCGTCGTGGATCGAAGGCTGCGCTCGGTATCCATGATAACACCCAAGGCGGCTTCAAGCCGGGCGGGTCCCCAAGCCCGGATCTGTGCCAACATCTTGTTCTTACGCGGGCCAAAAACTGGGGGGCGCGATCTGGACAAAGCGGCATCGGGTCCGGCACCCGCAGTGGCCGCGGCGTGCAGCGTTCGAAAGTGCCGCCCCAAAGAAATACATACAGTGGTCGTGTTCGCCCCTTGCCCTGACAGTCGCGCCATCAAAGGCCCGACTTTGTCCGATTGGCCTTCGGCAACCGCGCCCACAAGATCATCAACATCCGCGTCCGCTGCCGCAGGCGCAATCGCTAAGACGTCTTCTTCACCGACAGGGGTTTGATCGCCGAGCTTATAGAGCGCGAGCTTTTCGATCATCTGCCGCAAATCGCCCGGCTCCAAGGCCATGCCCACCGTAAGCAGGGCCTCTTCACCGCTGCGATCAAACTGAAGCCCCTGCGCGTTGGCAGTGGCAAAAATGCTGTCGCGCGAGGGAGGATCATCATAAACAGCAATCGCAACCGCGTTTTGATTGCTTTCAAACACTTTTCGCAGTTTCGACGTCGCGCGCAGCGCACCTGCCGTGACGATTAAACTCGCATCACCCTGCGCCCAATCCGACAGAGCTGCTTCGATCGTCGGAAAAGTGGCATCTGTTGCATCTTCGATAAAAACGACCCGGTGCCCGGGGAAAAAACCAACCGCCTTCAGCGCATCTAAAACGGTTGCCGGGTCTTTGCGCAAATCGCCCGCCTGAAGTCGCGTCAGCCGCATATCGGCCTCTGCATTTTCCCCGGCCAGGTTCTTGATGAGGTCTTCGCGCTTTAGCGTGACGCGCATGGCATCCTGACCATATATAAGCACGCCGATATGGCCCGGATCAGGTGCAGCGATGTACCCATCAGCTTTGGCACCAGACATCTTCATTGTATGATTTGATCCGCCGAGAGCTGGATGATTTGGACCATTTGATCCGCCAATGCCTGCACCAGACGTAGTTCGGCATCCCGAGCAGCTACCCGCGTCGGGAAGGTTTCAGCCGTGGCTGAATAGCCCGCAGAGGCGCGCACACGGTCGGAAAACACCGGAAGGTTCGTGGCCTGTTCGATGATCTGGAATGACGCGACACCCGTCAGGTTATACCGATCGATATTCGCGTCACTCGAAATCGTCACAACGGTTTCGTCCAAACCAAGCGTGTATTCCAACCGATAGGGTGCCGTAGGCCCCGCTTGACCCAAACGTTCGATCAGGCGCGTTCGAAACTCGAAATTTGCCCGTCCACCCTGAAAAGCGATGTCGATTTGGCCAAACAAATCATCTGCTGACCCGCTTGGGGCTAAGACCGGCTCAAACCCGCAACCGGCCAAAGCACTCGCGCCAAGCAGAACAAGGCGTCTAGACCACAACATTGATGATCCGACCCGGCACCACGATGACTTTCTTCGGTGATCCCCCATTCAAAGCCTTCTGAACCGCAGCATTTTCAAGTGCCAACGCCTCTAGTGCCGCTTTATCCAAATCTTTGGAGACGGAGATTTCATCACGCCGCTTCCCGTTGATTTGAATGGGCAATGTCACAGTATCATCTTCCAACAAGGCTGGATCAACCTTGGGCCACGGCGCCTGCGCCACCAAACCCTCACCACCGGTGGCCGCCCAGACCTCTTCGGCCAAATGCGGGGTCATCGGTTGCATAAGCTGAGCCATCGTTTTCAGCGCAGACAGCTTGGCCGCTCTACCCGCTTTTGATTTCGCCACTGTATTTGTAAATTGATACAGCGCCGCGACAGATTTGTTGAAAGCAAAGCCTTCGATCCCGTCGGTTACATCTTGAATGGCCCGATGCGTCGCCTTTTGCAGCGCCAAAGCCTCATCCGCCGATGGCTCTTGCCCAATAACTGTTTGAACGGCCTCATCCGTAAGGCGCCAAACCCGCTGAAGATGCTTCCAAGCCGCTTCCGCCCCGGACGCCGTCCATTCCACGTCGCGTTCGGGCGGGCTGTCGGACATCACAAACCAACGCGCGGTATCCGCACCATACTGGTCGATAATGTCCTCGGGATCGACGACATTCTTTTTCGATTTGGACATCTTGATCACAGGGCCCACATCCACAGCCTCGCCCGTCGCAATCAGTTCTGCGCCGGCTTCCATTAGGCGCACCTCATCTGGTGTACGCCAGACGGGACGGCCATCTTTGCCCGGCGTGGAATACGTCTCGTGCGTGACCATGCCTTGGGTGAATAGGGCATTGAAAGGTTCCGTCGCGGTGGGCGGCAAGTGGCCCGTCATATGCATCGCGCGGGCAAAAAAGCGGGAATAGAGAAGGTGCAGGATAGCGTGTTCGATTCCGCCAATATACTGATCCACATTCATCCAGTATTCCGCATCCGCCATCACTGTCGGCGTTTCGGCGCGCGGCGCTGTGAACCGGGCAAAGTACCACGACGAGTCCACAAAGGTATCCATCGTGTCCGTTTCGCGTTTGGCCGGCTTGCCGCATTTTGGGCAGGGAACATCGCGCCACGTTGGATGACGATCAAGCGGATTGCCGGGCGTCTCAAAGCTCACGTCTTTGGGCAACGCAACGGGTAGGTTCTCTTTCTTTTCCGGCACCACACCGCAGCTGTCGCAATGGACCACTGGGATCGGACAGCCCCAATAGCGCTGACGAGAGACACCCCAATCGCGCAGACGGTATTTAATCGTTTCACGACCTTTGCACTTCGCCACGAACCAATCAATCGTGGTGTTGATCGCGTCTTCGGCGCTTGCATCCGTAACACCCGCGAAATGGTTCACATAAGAAACTTTTAGCGTCTTCTCAGGTACCAAAGCCTCTCTGCCGACGTCTGTGTCGTCACCGGGGACGAAAAACGCATTCCGCACCATCAGGTCATACTTGCGCGCAAAATCCAAATCGCGCTGGTCATGCGCTGGACACCCAAAGACCGCCCCTGTCCCGTATTCCATCAAAACGAAATTGCCGATCCAAACGGGCAGCGCGCGATCCTCGGCAGGGTGGTGGACGGTGAGCCCTGTGTCAAAGCCAAGCTTTTCGGCCTTTTCCATCGCCTCTTCAGTGGTGCCGCCTTTGCGCGCCTCGATGTTAAAGGCAGCCACGTCCTCGCGATCCGCCTCCAAGGCTTTGGCCAGCGGATGGTCCGGAGAAATTGCAAGGAAGCTTGCACCATGAAGCGTATCTGGCCGCGTGGAATAACAGGTCACCACTTCGACACCGTACGCCGCTTCCGTCATGTCAAAGTCGATTTCCACGCCGCGACTTTTGCCAATCCAGTTCGCCTGCATGATGCGCACTTTTTCCGGCCAGTCTTTCAGGCCATCAATCGCGGCGAGCAATTCTTCGGAATACTCCGAGATTTTGAAGAACCATTGGGTCAGTTCTTTGCGCTCAACAACCGCGCCCGAGCGCCACCCTTTGCCATCAATCACCTGCTCGTTGGCGAGGACCGTCATATCCACCGGGTCCCAGTTCACGACCGCATTTTTTCGGTAAACGAGACCCTGTTCCATCATGTCGATGAACATGGCCTGTTGTTGTCCGTAATATTCGGGATCACAGGTCGCAAATTCCCGAGACCAGTCGATAGATAGGCCCATGGGTTTAAGCTGTGCGCGCATGTCATCAATGTTTTTGTAGGTCCAGTCGCCGGGATGGACGCCTTTTTCCATCGCCGCATTCTCTGCGGGCATCCCAAACGCATCCCAACCCATGGGATGCAGAACGTTGAACCCCCGCGCGGATTTATACCGCGCGACCACGTCGCCCATCGTATAGTTGCGAACATGGCCCATATGAATCCGTCCGGATGGGTACGGAAACATTTCCAGCACGTAGTATTTTTCACGCTCATCCCGCTCGGCCCTGAAGACCTCGGCGGCATTCCAGGCCTCTTGCCATTTGGGTTCCACGACCTTGGCGTTATAGCGTTCGTTACTCATGCGGTGCCCTTTAACAAAAAACGCCGGAACCAAGAGGTCCGGCGTCTCGATCTTACCTCTGATAGCGGCGCGTTATAGACCGCTGTCTCTGATCCGCAACTGACGCGCACGGGTCAGAATGGCATTTTCCACGGCACGCGTCATTTCAGACGATGCAGGACCGCCCCGCGTTTGCAGCGCCACTTTCAACGATCGAGCATCAAGGGCAGGGTCCTGTACCAAAACAGTGGCGCGCACGGCGCGTGAGCTGCCAGGCGCACGTCCAAAGCCATATGTCAGAACACCCGTAAAAGGATCTGCGCTTTCTAAGGGCAGGAAATTCAAAACCTCCAGAGATGCAGCCCACAGATATTTGTTCACACGAACGGTCGTTCGCTCGTCCGGGCCATCAAACAGGTCGGCAACAGTTTCACGATTGTTGTTCACATCGAAACGTTCATCAACGTTGTCACGCTGACTGGCAGGATCCCCACCACATGCTCCCAACAAAAGGGAAACAGCAAAGAATATAACCAAGGCTCTGAAATACATGACCCGCCCCTCCGACGCGCTGTGAGTAGCCAAACAACCGATCCGCAGCAATAGGCTTTAGATGCGACACCCTTTCGGCACATTTCTGCCACTGTGACTTGTTTGCATCATTTGTCACCGACTTCGTAACAGAGACGGCGCTTTTATTGACCTCTCGCAGCAAAATCGAGAAATGACACTCACTTTTCCGGGTGTTCCGGAATTGGTGCACCTTCTTGAGAACTATGAGGGAAAATTATGAAAAAGCTTCTCATCACATCCACAGCATTGGTTGCGTCTGCAGGCGTAGCTTTTGCTGATGGTCATACAGGCCTGTCAGTTTCAGGCTACGCAGAAATGGGTATTTCTTACGTCGAAGACCGTGGCGTCAATGAAGACGATGAATTCCTGTTCCACTCTGACTACGACGTATTCTTCAAAGGTTCAGGCGAAACAGACGGCGGTATCTCCTTCGGTTTCTCGATCGACCTGGACGAGGTAAATAACGGTATCGGTTCTCGTGGTTCCGATGGTTCCGTGTTTATTTCTGGCAACTTTGGTACATTGACGCTCGGCGATACAGACGACGCATTTGACAAAGCGCTGCAGGAAGTTGGGGCGCTGACAGCTCTGACAGATGACCACACAACTCACGCAGGCTTCTCATTCAACGGTGGCGGAAACTCTGCTGGTTTGTTCGCTGGTCTCGAGGGTCTTACCTCTGGGCTTGGTGGTCTTGAAGAAGAGTTCGTACTTCGGTACGACTATTCTTTTGACGCATTGACCTTGTCACTTTCGATTGAACAAGGAACAGGCTTCACTGGAACCACGACTTTCACAATCCTGTCAACAACCTTCGCAACGATTACTTCTGGCGAGCAAATCGACGACACGTTCTCTGTTGGCGTTTCATATGACGCTGATCTGGGCGGTTTCGGTGTTGGCTTGGGCTTGGGTTACTCTGATAATTCCGACCTCGGTACAGCCTACGGTGCGTCTGTCGCATTCGAAGTTGACGCTCTGGAAGTCGTTCTGAACTACACCAACACTGAGCTTGACGACGACTTCGGCGATGTTGACTGGAACCATTATGGTATCGGCGTAACATACACAATCGACGCTTTGTCCTTGCACGCCAACTACGGTGTCTTCGACATTGATGCGAGCGGCGTAGACGAAATCACTGGTTTCGGTCTTGCGGCAAACTACGACCTAGGTGGTGGTGCAGTGGTCATGTTTGGTTACGGTTCATCTGACTTCGGTGACAACGCAATTGAAGACACATCCACAGCTTCTTTCGGCTTGGGTCTGTCGTTCTAAGCTAACCTAGCTTAGATTGAGAATGTGAAAGGGCAGCATCTTGCTGCCCTTTTTTTTGGTGGTAAAACCCAATGAAATTAGTTTGTAGGACCGATGCAAAAGCTCAATCTTCAAGATGCTCCGAAAATGTTTGAAGCAGCGCTTGCCGAACAGAAGCGCGGGAACGTAACCGAGGCGCTAAAAATATACGTTCAGATAGTTGACGCTTTTCCACATATTCCGGAGCCCTACTATCAGGTTGGTGTAATCGAAATGGAGCGTTATCATTACACCGGTGCCGCCGCACATTTTGAAAAAGCGCTCGGCATAAGACCGAATGAATTAGGTATCTGGCGTCAGTTCGCTAGAGCTCTACGGCTGTTAAATGATAAAAAGCATACCCGAAACGCGCTTGAGAATTTGGAGAGAACCAACCTCCCGGCACCGGATAAGTCTCTTATCAAAAAGATGCTTACTGACCGGACACCTCCTCCAAAAGCACCGATCGGCGGTGCATCCCGCGAAGACATCCGTCACTTGACCAACCTTCTAGAAGCTCAAAACACAAAGGAACTGGTAAGCGTCGCGCGAAATGTGACTAGAAGACATCCGGACAGTGCTGTTGCGCACAACCTTTTAGCATGTGGATTGATAGAAACGGGACAGTATGAAGAAGCCGAGCGTGCGCTGACAAGGGCCATTCAAAAATACCCGAAATACATAGATGCGCTATTGAATCTGACCCGTGTTTATATTGAAACAGGGCGGCGCGACAAAGCTATGCTTCCACTCGAAAAAGCAAAAATCATAGCGCCCGATAGTCTCCAAGCTGCACTACATCTTGCGACAATTTTCGAATCAGCAGGAAATCTACAAGAAGCAATTCGCGCGCTTGAACCTGTCGTGCCGATAACCTTGACCGGTAAACCGCCTGCAATGAAAAAAATGTCTGAATTGCTTTCTTCTGCTGGAGAGCACGACTTGGCAATTCAATATGCCAAAGCCCTGTTCAAAGCAAAGAAAGATCCAATCAGTTTCATTACACTTGGCTCGGCATTGGACAAAGCGGACCAACTCGAGGAAGCCGAAGCCGTTTATCGCGAAGGTTTAAAAAAATTCCCGAGTGCCGCTATGCTGTATGGGCGTCTTGGATCTCTGCTTCAGGTCAAAGGCAATTTCGAAGAGGGAAGGTCTACTCTTGAAAAGGCAATTGAACTGTCTCCAGACAACGGAGGTCTGTATACAAGCTATCTTCAGTCGGTAAAGCTCGATGTAGATGATCCATTTTTTAAAAAAATGTTGGAAAAGTTTGAGCGCGAAGACTTGGACCCATCTAGCCGAATTGCCTTTGGTTATGCAATTTCGTCCGCTTTCGAGAAAGCAAAGGAGTTTGATAAAGTCTTCTATTATTTAAACTCTGCTAACAAAGAACAACGCAGGTCTTATCCTTACAATATCAACTCACGCTATCAAGACCTCGAGAAAACGAAGGAATTTTACGAAGAGTACGGCAAAGACAAATTTAACGGCGATGGCGTTGAAGACTTCAAGCCGATTTTCATCACTGGGATGCCGCGATCTGGAACAACACTTACGGAGAGGATCATTTCAGCACACAGTACAGTGGTCGCAGGTGGGGAAGACGGGCAATCTAGGGCGGTTATCAACAAGGTCCGGACTTTCCCGGGAGAACAGCTACGCAGATTTGATACGATGCGACCCGAAACAGTAAACCGTATAGGCCAACTGACGAAGGAGCACTTCCAAGAACGTTTTCCCGGTGCGACCATTGTCACAGACAAAGCAATTGGAACTTACGCCGAGATGGGCTTGATTAAGGCAGCCCTCCCAAATGCAAAATTTGTTCTTTTGCGCCGTGATCCTCGCGACAACCTTCTGTCAATTTACAAAAACCGGTTTGCCGACGGCACACATGGCTATGCAAATGACCTCGAAGATTTAGCAAAGTACTATCATGTCTATCTCGATTTTATCGATTTCTGGCGCGAGAAAATGCCAGGGCAATTCTATGAACTCAATTACGAAAAGCTGACGGATAACCCTGAAGAAGAGACCCGTAAACTGATAGAGTACTGCGAGCTTGAATGGGAAGATGCCTGCCTGAGCTTCCATGAGCAGGAGTCCACAGTTCGGACCCTTTCGATTTATCAGGCGCGCCAGCCGATATACAAATCGTCGGTCGCCCTGTGGGAAAACTACAAAGACGAATTGAAGCCGATGCTCGATATTCTGGAGACACGCGGCGAATGAGCCTAAGCAGCATTCAGGACCGCATCCTGAAATCTGAAACTACTGTGAACAGGGTCGGGCAGACGACCCTGATCGCGGTCTCTAAAGTGCAACCCAATGACCGGGTCGCAGCTGTTTTGGGGCAGGGCCAACGCACCTTTGGTGAAAACAAAGTTCAGGAGGCGGCTGGAAAATGGCCGGAGTTCAGAGAGCAGTTCGATGGAATCGACCTGCATTTGATTGGCCCTTTGCAGACCAACAAGGTCAAACAAGCGGTGGATCTGTTTGACGCGATTCATTCTGTCGACCGACCAAAACTCGCTCAAAAACTTGCATCAGAGGTTCAGGCGCAGGGCAAATCACCCGCCATGTTCATTCAGGTCAATACTGGTGAAGAAGAGCAAAAGTCCGGTGTGCTGCCCGCGGATGCAGATGCCTTTATTTCCGAGTGCCGTGCTCTTGATCTTCCGGTGGCCGGCCTCATGGTGATCCCGCCCGTGGACGAAGAACCCTCGCTGCATTTTGCGCTTTTGGCAAAGATCGCCGAACGCAACGGCCTATCGGGATTATCCATGGGGATGAGTGCGGATTTCGAAAGCGCGATCGCTTTGGGGGCCACGCATATCCGCGTAGGTTCCGCGATTTTCGGCGACCGGGTTTACAGTTAGGCCGCCCTAAGCTCATGGCGCTGCCTTTTGTTGTATAATTACAACCACAATATGTTTCCATTACGCAACAGGCACGTGACCTGTTGTTGCGACTCAGTTGGGCAATTATCCGGGCGCTCCTTCGTATGGAAGATGACCCAAGCGGTTGGCCATCTATAACTGGTCACCGGTGCGGGGCGGCGCTGCCGCTTGCGTATGCCTGGGCGCGGATATGCAAAGGGTACATCGGGGAAAGGGTTCAGGCCCGCGCGCGGTTCAAGTCCGGTATTCCCCTCAAAAAATGTAGCTCAATGGTAGAGCATTCGACTTTTAATCGATTGGCTGCGGGTTCGATTCCCGCCATTACACTGATGGCCACAGTTTAAATCGGCCGCATGGTTTCGGTCCATGTACCATTCGGGTTTCGGGGTCGGCTGCAGGGCCGGTTGTGGCAGGAGGGCGGCCTTGGTCGCTTTTCTAAAGGCATCGGGCCTGCTCTTTGCGGGGGCCCGCGTCGCAAAATGCTTAGACCCCCAATTGGCAAAGGCTTGGGCGTTTCGACCCCCTTGCCCGCCCCTTTTGGGCGTCGACCGCCTCTTTTGTGGTGCGCGCCGTTGCAAATGGCCTGCCGGCTTCGAAACCCACCTAACCGCGCTTTCTGGCGCATAACTTAAGGAGACCGCCATTGACGTGGCACTGACAGAAAAGAGTGAAACGATGATATTGCGAGATTTTATATACCGGATTGCAGGACTAGAACGGATCGTTCTGACCGAGAATCAACGAGTGATCACCTTTGCCAAAGGGAAGATCACCGGCATTCTTAAGGCGGGCGCTTATGTCATCCCGCGCAAAGACGCAAAATTTGAACTCCACGATATTGTTCGGACGCCCGAGCTGCAATCGGCCTATGAAAAGGCTCTGTTGCGGACGGCAGGCGAAATGGTTGCCGATCATCTAATGCCTCTTCAATCGGGCGCGCAGGCGGTGACGGTCGTCTTTCGCGATGATGCGCCGATGAAAGTGCTGCGCCCTGATGCGAAAGTCACCTTGTGGGTAGATGCAGGCCCTTTTCGGGTAGAAGAAATCGATATCGCAGAGGCACCTGTCGTACCGGCGAAGCTGGCACAGCGGTTAACGCGTGCCGGTCTGGATGCAGAGATCGATGTCTTTGAGGTGCCCGAGGGCTACGTCGGGTTGATGTTCGTCGATGGCGCATTGCAAGACTCTTTGGCGGCAGGCACGCATCGTTTCTGGAAATCAGGACGCCGGATCACTGTGTCCTTGATTGATCTTCGGATGCGTGCTCATGAGGTCTCGGGCCAGGAAATCCTAACCAAGGATCGGGTGTCGCTTCGGGTAAATATCACGGCCGAATTCCGGGTCACCGATCCGGTAAAAGCCGTGACATCCGTGGCCGACCACCAAGAGGCACTTCACCGGTCGCTGCAATTTGCATTCCGTAAAACGCTGGGGGCAAAAACATTGGACGAAATCCTTTCGGAGAAAGTTTCGGTTGATGCGTCCGCGGCGGACACAGTACGCAGCGAGATGGCCAAGATCGGGATCGAGGTCTCTGAAATCTCTCTGAAGGATGTGATCCTGCCCGGCGAGATGCGCGAGATCTTAAACCAGGTCGTCGCGGCGCAAAAAGAGGCGGAGGCGAACGTCATTCGGCGCCGTGAAGAAACTAACGCGACGCGGTCGCTTTTGAACACGGCCAAAGTGATGGCAGAGAACCCGGTCATGCTGCGGTTGAAAGAGCTTGAGGCGCTGGAGATTGTGGCCTCTAAGGTCGATCAACTGACGGTCCATAACGGGACCACGGGCTTGATGACCGAGATCGTCAAATTGGCAGATTAAAAAAAGGGTCATCCCTATTGGGGTGACCCATCTAATTCAACCTGTGATTAGCACCCACGAACGACTATCCCAACTCGCACAAATCCAAGCCAGAACATCCGGGCAGAAAGCTACACAGCCCTCGGTCGGATGCCGCGGCTTCCGCCAACTGTGCAGGAAAATAGCAGACCCGGCACCGGGCTTGGCCGCCGGCCAGTTAAAATCCAAAACCCCTATAAGATCATACAAAGGGTCAGCCCGACGCAGAACCTCGTGACTGAACCTTGTGCTGCGTCCCTTTTGCCACTGATTGTAGCCTGGGTCTTTCGGATCATCTGACCAGATATCACTTGGGCCAATCTCTCGTTGAGGGATAAGGGATGAAAGCGCAACGCGGTCTGGCCTCACGCCAATCATGCACAGACGAAACCTGCCTGCTGGCGTAATACCATCACCTTCGCCTTTTTTCTCCCCAATGCCACCACGCCCGATAGCGCAGGGAAAGTGCAAACCTCGATACCGCGCACCCCATTTGGTGATGACCAGATCGGTGGGTTTCACAAAAGATGCCCCGACTTGGCGGCTTTGGTTTTCAAATAGGCTGTATTCTCTTGGGTTTGCCCGACGATCAACGGCACGCGCTCGGTCACTTTGATGCCGCAGCTTTCCATGCGGTCAATTTTTGCGGGATTATTGGTCATCAACCGCACCGCGTTGAAGCCCAGCTTCCTTAGCAGTTCGGCGCCAATGCGGAAGTTCCGCTCGTCATCTTCAAAGCCCAGTCGATGGTTCGCCTCCACCGTATCATAACCCTGATCCTGAAGCGCATAGGCCCGTATCTTGTTCGCCAGCCCGATACCGCGCCCTTCTTGGTTCAAATATAGAAGGACGCCCGATCCATTGGCGGACATGGCCCGCAAGGCATGGTTCAATTGGGACCCACAATCACATTTCAACGACCCGACAACGTCGCCCGTGAAACACGCCGAATGCAGGCGGGACAAAACCGGCTGCGTACGATCCGCTTGACCGATTTCGATGACGTAATGCTCCTCGGTGCCATCCTTCGGGCGGAAGACATGAACTTGCGCATCTTTGGTAACCTGCAGCGGGACCCGAGCATGCGAGACATTATGCAACTCGGGCGTTTTATCGATTTCCTCCTGAAGCACGGCAACATCAATTGCCGTCAGGTCTTGGGATACGTCATCCACCTCAACGGCCAGAATGGAGGGCAGCAAATGCGCCTGCTTCGCAAGACGAATTCCCAAATTTGCTGCCGTCGGATCCCCATGTCGAATTGCTTTAAACGGCCCCTTCAGTGGAACACTCAAATCGCGCTGCGGGTCAGACATAGCGACGACCCAACGGGCATCAGCATCCGAAGGGGGAACCAAACGCGTAAGCTCACCGTCAAAAGCGGCAATTTTCAGAACTTCGGCCCGCCATTTTGTAACCGCAATACAGGGATCACCGACCGTGCGAAACTTACGCAACAGCTTTTCCGTCACCAGTTCACTCGCGGCGACCAAGACTTTGCTCTCACCTTGAATCACCACGGGCAAACCGATCCGCAAATCGGCCCGCATCCTCGCAATGCGTTCACTCGGTGATAGCGAAAACGTCATCTGGGTGACACCTTGTTACAAATTACCCTCAGCCTCTAGGGCAAACGTCGCCAGAGTTGAAACAAAACCCGTGCCTGCAACACATGGATGTGAGGGGAATTGCTGTAACATACCTCACGAGCCACATAGAGCACAACGAAACGCAACCGACAGGGTAACCCCCCATGAGTAACCTTAAAAAAATCCTTCTGGTCGATGATGATGGCGATCTTCGCGCCGCACTGGCCGATCAGTTGATCCTCTCAGATGAATTCGATGTTTTCGAGGCGGAAGATGGTGCATCCGGCCTCGCCCGAGCCAAAGAACAGATTTATGACCTGATTATTCTCGATGTTGGGCTGCCAGATATGGACGGACGCGAACTTTGCCGGTTGATGCGTCGCCAAGGCGTCAAAAGTCCGATCATTATGCTCACGGGTCATGACACGGACGCGGATACTATTCTGGGGCTTGATGCCGGCGCTAATGACTACGTCACAAAGCCGTTCAAATTCCCAGTCCTTCTGGCCCGGCTGCGCTCTCAACTGCGCACACATGAGCAATCCGAAGACGCTGTCTTCACGCTTGGGCCGTATACATTCAAGCCTGCAGCCAAACTCCTGACAGACGAAAACGACAAAAAAATCCGGCTGACCGAAAAGGAAACAAACATCTTGAAGTTTCTCTACCGTGCTCAGGACGGCGTCGTACCACGGGACGTCCTCTTGCACGAGGTCTGGGGCTACAATGCCGGCGTCACCACGCACACGCTCGAGACACACATTTACCGCCTGCGCCAAAAGATCGAGCCAGAGCCCGGAAATGCGCGTCTCTTGGTAACCGAAAGCGGAGGTTATCGTCTGGTTGCTTAAAAGTTCTGTACTGTAACGATTACTTTTTCATACTCCCTCCTCCCTCTTGGCCTGCCGTTCCCTCCCCGGCAGGCCTTTTTCTTGGATGCAGAACTTTTTGCGTTTCGGTAGGATGATCTGACACCAGCTTAAGAGGACGACATGGCCGTTACAATTTGCACATGGAACATCAACTCGGTTCGGTTGCGCGAAGGTATCGTCCTTGATCTATTGCGGCAGCGACGGCCGGACATCTTGTGTCTCCAAGAGACCAAATCCCCCGTCGAGAAAATCCCAACCGAAGGGTTCGGTAAGCTTGGATACCATCACATGGTTGCGCGGGGACAAAAGGGCTACAACGGGGTTGCGATCCTAGCACGACACCCGTTGGAGGATGCAGGCTCCCGTGATTTTTGCGAAAAAGGTGATGCGCGCCATGTCGCAGCCCGCATGGAAAACGGACTGACTGTTCATAACTTTTATGTGCCTGCTGGCGGGGATGAACCAGACCCCTCAATCAATGAAAAGTTCGATCACAAACTGACGTTCCTGCGCGAAATGGCCGACTGGTTTCAGGGTGAACCTCCGACAAAATCGGTGATGGTTGGTGATTTGAACATTGCCCCGCTCGAAGATGATGTTTGGTCTCACAAACAGCTTTTGAAAGTTGTATCTCATACGCCCATCGAGGTTGAGCATTTGGCGGCCGTTCAAAATGCTGGCGCGTGGATCGACACAACACGCCAAGATATCCCCGAAGGGAAACTATACAGTTGGTGGTCATACCGCGCCAAGGATTGGTCGGCGGCAGACAAGGGAAGACGCCTCGACCATATCTGGGTGACACCGGATCTGCGCCGGGACGGCTACCGTAGCGACGTGATGCGCGCAGCCCGAGGATGGGAAAAACCATCAGACCACGCACCGGTGTTTGCGACCATCGAGATATGACAACTATCACTTAATCAAAAGCCCGCTGGTTGACGCAATCAATGTGCTCAGATTAGCCTGAAGATGTCGCTCGTTGACGCAGTCAGCGAGCCGCATGATCTGGTAGGCAAAGGGTAATGGGCGAAAGCTTTTACCCGTAAATTCCGGAAGGAGGGCTTGGTTTTACCCAACCCTCCCATTCATTGGCTGGCGATGTATATTTGTGTTTATTTTCCTTTTTCCGACTTCAGATCGCTGAGGGCGGGCAATTCGAACGCTGGGCCATACTGGCCAATAGTCTTTGAAAAACCACAAATGTTTCAGCCAAATCTTGGCCCGGTACAAAAGCGGAGAGGTGGCTCCACCCGTGGATGGGTTCAAGAGACGTATGTGTGCAAAATTAAGAGATCGGTTCGCATTTCGACCCATGACTATACGCACACCAACCTTCATCTCTTTTACGACGGTGAGTATGCAGGATACTCATCTGCTGGGTTTGCTGGACCACTTTACGTTCCATATAATTTTCAAGCCCGACGCTTGTTCGATGCTGTCGATGATATTTTCGGTACATTTTTCGAAAGCCGCCACCATAATACGGCTTGGGACTTTGAAGACTTTGGTACGATTACGAGGGGCCTTTACGTAAACGGCACAACAAAAGCGACGGCAGAAGCCCTCTCTGATGCCGTGAAAGCGAGGTTTGTTATGGGGTTTCCACCACTTATCATCACAGAACTCTCCAAACTAAGATTCAAACAGACGGGGGCAAAATCCGACCAACCTGTCTACAAAGTGATGAACAGTGCCGTGCGGTTTTTCGATCACGACGACTACCGGATCATCGCCATCGAAAGAAACTTCAAAGGTGATAAATTCGCCCGTCAGGCAAGACTGGTTTTAGCAAGATTGTATTGCGAATTCGCTCTGCTCGAAAACGCCGTGCGCCTGCTGGCCAGCAAAGAAGGCGAGGAAATTTCACAAGAACACAGTCAAGAATTTTGCGATCGATTGTCTGTATGCTTGAGCCGCCTCACTGGTTCAAAACGTATCTCTGCCTTACAAGATCCAGAATTCTACGAGGACTTCACACGGATTTTCCTACACGCCTTCGACGCTTCTAAAGTAGAAGCATTAGCACATGGGTTGGAAGCTCACGGCGCTCGGCGCAATCTTCGTAACGCACTGCTTAGCTCGCATCTCTGGACCCATATTGCGAATTTGGAAAAGTTTGAACTTGTGAAGGAGAAGATCATGGGATCGAAATACGAAATCAAAGACAGTCAAGTGGGTGCAATTGGTGATGGTGCAAAAGCCGAAAACATTTCCTTCGACAACTCGCAAAACTTCACATTCTCTGATAAGGAAATCGCTAACATAGCGGCCGAATTGACAGCACTCAGATTGGAATTGGCCAAACTCGGCTCCCCTGAAGCGATGAAGGCCGCGCTAGAGATTGCGGAAGCCGAACAAAGCGCGTCTCAGAAGGATGAACCAAAGTTTCGCGACCATTTGAAAAAAGCGGGGAAGTGGGCGCTTGAAACAGCCACTAAAATTGGTGTCACGGTTGCCGCTGCAGCCATAAAGAAAGCTGCTGGGCTGTGACCCAAGGTCTTTAACCGTGCCTTGCCCCTAGAAACACCAGTGACTACATCGCCTTCAAGCAAGGAGATTTAAATGCTCAATTTAGGCGCAGGCCCGGACGCAGGGTCCGATCTGATCAAAGACACATCAGAAGCAACTTTTATGGCGGATGTTGTAGAAACATCCGCCGAAACACCTGTCATCGTGGATTTCTGGGCGCCCTGGTGCGGTCCATGCAAAACACTCGGTCCTGCGCTGGAAGATGCCGTCACCAAGGCAGGCGGCAAAGTAAAACTGGTTAAGATCGACATCGATCAGAACCAGATGATTGCGACCCAAATGCGGGTTCAATCGATCCCGGCCGTTTTTGCATTCGTAAATGGACAACCCGTGGACGGTTTCATGGGTGCGTTGCCTCCCAGCCAAGTAATAGAATTTGTGAACAAAGTCGCCGCCATGGGTGGCGAAGGGGGTGGCGGCCTTGAAGAGGCCGTGGCCGCAGCCCAAGAGATGCTGGACGAAGGCGCGGTCGCCGATGCGGCCCAAACCTTCGCCGCGATTGTCCAAGAAGACCCTTCGCGCGCCGATGCTTTTGCTGGTCTCGTCAGTTGCTATATCGCGATGGACAACCTCGATCAAGCGCGCGGCATGCTCGACACTGCACCCGACGAGATTTTCGATGCCCCTGAACTTGCCGCTCTGCGTGCGCAGCTTGACCTTAAACAAGCGGCGGCAGAGGCTGGCGATACCGCAGACTTACGTGCCAAGTTAGAGACGGATGCGAATGATCATAGGTCCCGCTTCGATCTAGCGACCGCGCTCTTAGCATCAGACCAGACCGAGGCGGCTATCGACGAATTACTCGAACTGTTCCGCCGTGATCGGGAATGGAACGACGACGCAGCGCGTCAGCAACTGTTCAAGATTTTTGACAGCTTGGGGCCTAAAGATCCACTCGCCCAGTCGGGTCGTCGCAAATTATCATCCATGATCTTTGCTTAGGCGTCAGCCGCGCTATTTCAACCGCATGTTACTTGCATCTGATCTGCCAGACACGATCCCACTGTTTCCGCTGCCAGGGGCGCTTTTGCTACCGCGGGCGCGACTGCCATTAAACATCTTTGAACCGCGATATCTTGCGATGATCGAAGATACGTTGAAAACATCGCATCGCCTGATCGGAATGATCCAACCGCGGGATGTTCCCCCGGGTGCGGGTAGTCCTCCACTGCAACAGATTGGCTGTGCTGGGCGACTGACATCCTTTTCAGAAACAGAGGATGGACGCTATCTGATCACCTTGGCTGGCATCAGCCGGTTTCGAATTCTTGCCCAGAATGAGGGCTTTACCCCTTACTTGCGCGGCGATGTAGAATGGTCCAGCTTCAACCACGATCTCAGCAACAAAGAGGTCGACACCAAATTTGACCGCCCAAAGTTTCTTGCGCTGCTGAAACGCTACTTTGAACATTCCGGACTGACATCGGATTGGGATAGTATGAAAGACGCCGATGAAGAGCTTCTAATCAACTCGCTTGCGATGCTATGTCCCTATACGGCCGAAGAAAAGCAGGCTTTGCTCGAGGCACCCTCCTTACAAACCCGCCGCGAAACACTGACAACGTTGATGGAATTTGCCCTCGCCAGTACGGATACTGAAGGGTCCATGCAGTGAGCGGAAACGCTCAGATCGATCGTAAGATGCTCGAGGCGCTGGTCTGCCCAGTGACGAAAACCACGCTTGATTACGATGCGGACAAGAATGAACTTATCAGCCGCAAAGCGCGCCTTGCTTATCCAATCCATAATGGGGTGCCGATTATGATCCCGGACGAGGCCCGCGAGATCGACGACTAGCGGTTAGATCGCCCGCCCTTGCAGCAGCAAGGGAGGGTCCCCTTGCAGCCCCGCCGCCTGTCGCATGAAACCCCGACGCAATCCCGGCAGCGCATTTACAGCCCCCATGCCGAGATTCCGAGCTACGCTGAAGATCGGGTTCTGTTTGCGATAGATGCGCTGAAGTTTGTCGGTCGCGAGAGCAAGGGCAACGGCATCGGGACGCCGCCAAATTTCATAGCGCCGCAACACATCCGGCGACCCCAGCTCCTGACCACGCCGCTTCGCTTCGGCAAGCACCTGCGCGAGGGCCGCGCAATCGCGCAAACCCAAGTTCAGCCCCTGACCCGCCAATGGGTGAATACCGTGGGCGGCATCACCGACCAACACAACGCGATCCGACACAAAGCTCCGCGCAAGTGACAGACCAAGTGGATAGGCAAATCGACCGCCCGCAAGCTCTATGCGACCCAGATACCCGCCCATCTGATTTTGCAACGCGGTCCGAAACGCATCATCCGGTAATTCACTCAAAGTTTGGGCGCGCGGTTGATCCTCGCTCCAAACAATCGACGATCGATCGCCTGTCAGTGGAAGGACCGCGAGTATGCCACTTGGTGTAAAAAATTGATGCGCCTCGCCACCATGGGGCCGTTCATGTGCAACAGTTGTCACAAGACCAATCTGATCATAGCTCCATCCGATGCGCGAGATGCCTGCGAGTTTTGCAACGCGCGAGCTTCGGCCATCGCATCCAACCAGAACGCTTGCGGTAACCGACTTTCCGATAGCCAGTTTGGCGGTTACGCCGTTCGTGCCTGTCTCAAAAGAGGCAACTGTCATCCCATCATGCAGCGTGATTTGGTCCGATTTGCTGACGGCCTCGGCGAGGGCGGGCCGCAGATATTCATCCTCCAGCAGATAAGCCATCGGCCCCTCTTCCAACTCTGCAGAGTCGAAGTGCAGAACAAAGGGCGCAGCGCCCTGACCCGCCGTTCCCTCGCTCACTTTGATATGCAACATCGGTTGTGCGTGAGGCTCTAAGACGTCCCATAGACCCAGTACCCGAAAAATATTCGCTGAGCTCAATGAAAGCGAATAGGCGCGCCCATCGATAGGCACTTGATCGGCGTTCTTCGCCGGGTCAACCATCAGTACTCGCAACCCGATAGAGGCAGATGCAAGTGCCAAAACCTGACCATTGACCCCACCACCTGCGATTATCAGATCGTAATCCATGGCTGCTACATGGGTCGCGCTTTCCAGTTTGTCCATGTCTGGTTGCTGCTTTAGGGTCGCATGGGAGATCGATGGAGGTCCATGTGGACATTGGCACGCTCACAGTGACAGAGCTTAGCGCGGCCTTCGCCGAAGAGCGGCTCGATCCGGTCACAGTTACCGAAGCCTTTTTAGACCGCATCGCGGCGGAGCCGGCCGCGTCGACCATCTTTAGCACTGTATCCAAAGATCGAGCTTTGGTCGAGGCAAAGGCCGCGCAGGGCCGCCAATCCGCCGAGGCACGCCTAGGTCCTTTGGATGGTCTTCCAATAAGTTGGAAAGACCTTTTCGATACAGCGGTCATCCCTACAGAGGCGGGCAGCAAACTTTTGGAAGGGCGCATTCCAGAAAAAGATTGCGACCTTGTGTCTGCCGCAACCTCTGCCGGGGCGATCTGCTTGGGTAAAACCCATATGTCAGAGCTTGCTTTTTCCGGCTTGGGATTAAACCCAATGACGGCCACGCCGCCCAATGTGAATGTCCCCAATGCCGTTCCCGGAGGGTCCAGCTCTGGTGCGGCAGCGTCAGTCGCCTTTGGGCTGGCACCGGCGGCAATCGGGTCCGATACGGGCGGCTCTATTCGTATTCCTGCCGCTTGGAACGACCTCGTAGGTTTTAAACCGCGTCATGGGGTTCTTTCTACAAACGGTGTCGTGCCGCTGTGTCCGCGCTTTGATACGGCCGGCCCACTCACCAGAACCGTCGCCGACGCTGCACTTTTGTTCGACGTTTTGTCCGGGAAAACACAGCCGGCAGATCGGCACCATAATGGTGCCCTCAAATTAGCAGTGTTAGAAACTGCCGTTTTGGATGATTTCGACGATCAGGTTGCTACAGCTTTTGAAACGGCCCTGAGCGCCATCGTGTCCACCGGTGCAATGGTCCAGAAGGTGACGTTCCCGCAGCTCAAAGATGCTCTCGCCCTATCTGCTATTTTATTCACGACCGAAGCCTATGGAACGTGGAAAACAACAATCGAGGCCGCACCAGAGAAGATGTTCACCGAGATCCTAGAGCGCTTCAGATCCGGTGCTCAACATACGGGCTCGGACTATGTCGCGGCCTGGCAGGATCTCGACCGATACAGACAAGCTGCGAAAGTGCATTTCGAGGATTTTGATGCTCTGATCATGCCGACCTGTCCCATTCTGCCCCCGGACAAGGATCGCCTCGACCAGGACACAGCGTTTTACAAAAAAGCCAACCTGTTAACCCTGCGAAATACACGGGTTGGAAACCTCCTTGATGCATGTGCCATTACATTGCCCGGTTCAGGCCTTTCAGTTGGCACGATGTTGATGGATGTTCATGGCGACCATGATCGCCTTTTGGCCATTGCGACGCAGATAGAGCCGATTTTGCGAAACTCCGACTAAGGACATTTTGTTTGCCGTTAGGGGGTCGTTCGGGCTACTAAAGGGCTAATCGGGCATCAGACCCATGTGATTGAGGCAAAATGACAGGACAATTCCGCTTTTCGGATCTTCCGGAATACGCCTTTCCGCGTTTGCGGCGGTTGCTTGACGGCGTTCCGCCCGGTGGTCCTGCGCGCCACTTGTCCATTGGCGAGCCCAAGCATGAAATGCCGCCGTTCCTCGCAGACCATTTGGCAGCGGCCGTCGCTGGTTTTGCGAAATATCCCAACAACAACGGTATACCCGAGCTGCTAGAGGTCATTGGAAATTGGCTGAAGCGCAGGTTCCAAACCGATGTCGATCCGGAAAGCCAGGTGATGGTGCTCAACGGCACACGCGAAGGGTTGTTTAACGCCGTGCTGGCTTTGACATCCGATGCTGGACCACAGAGGCCTGCGATTCTGATCCCTAACCCGTTCTACCAAGTCTATGCCGTGGGCGCGCTGGCGGCACAGGCAGACCCGATTTTTGTCAATGCCACGAAAGATACAGGCTTCCTTCCGGACTACGCCTCGCTGCCCGAAGACATCCTGGATCGCACAGCGATTGCATTCGTTTGCACCCCGTCCAACCCGCAAGGCGCAATCGCGAGCGTGGAATACTTATCGGACCTCATAGACCTCGCTGAAAAACATGACTTCATCATCTTCTCGGATGAGTGCTACTCGGAAATTTACAGCGGCACCCCGCCGCCGGGTCTTCTCGAAGTTATGAAATTGAAGTCCGCCGATCCCAATCGCGGCCTTGTTTTTCATTCCTTATCCAAGCGTTCGAACCTACCCGGATTGCGATCGGGCTTTGTCGCAGGTGGCGCAGAGCTTATCTCCGAGTTGAAAAGACTGCGCGCCTATGCTGGCGCTCCCCTGCCGGAACCGATCCAATCCGTATCGGCGGCGGTTTGGGCAGATGAGGCGCATGTGAAAGAAAATCGCGCACGCTATCAAAGAAAGTATAAGATGGCGCAGGATATTTTTGCCTCGCAGGCTGATGTAACCATCCCCGAAGCCGGGTTCTTCCTCTGGTTGCCGGTGCCCAATGGCGAAGACGAAACGATCAAAATTTGGCGCGAAACCGGAATTCGCGTCCTGCCTGGGTCTTATTTGTCTCGAAAACAGGATGGAACCGACCCGGGCGAAGCTTATATTCGAGTTGCCATGGTGGCGGAAGAGACCTCCCTTGAAGAGAGCCTGATAAACCTGCGCGACACAATTTACGGAGTACAAGAAGCGTGACCGAGAGCTCAAACCAATCAACTGACGCAGATTACGGCAGCTCTCAGAGTGGGCTAAGCCGGTTGACGACGCAAATCATCGGGATTGTGCTGCTCGCGCTTGGCGTGGCTTTCGCGTTGGTCATCGGCAGCTACTCTCCCTTTGACGCGAATTGGTTTGCGGCAACGGGCAACCCGCCAGAAAACCTGCTAGGCGAGATTGGTGCCTCTGTCGCTGGTGTTCTGATCCTATCCATTGGTTGGGCAGCTTGGGTCGTTCCAGTCTTCTTCATTGCTTGGGGTTTGCGCTTCATGACGCTGCGGGGCAACCAAACCCTGTTTGCGCGGTTTATTGCACTCCCTTTTCTGCTGTTCTTTGGATCTGCCTTCGCGGCGACCCATACACCGCCCGATGCTTGGCCCCATGACTTTGGGCTTGGTGGCTTAGCAGGGGACGCCTCCCTTGCGCTGATGCTTGATTACATTCCAGCGGACCTCGGACTATCGCTCGTTGTAGTGAGTGTGACGCTACTTGGTCTGACGTCACTCCTCTTGCTTGTTTGCACAGGCGTCACCTTCCGCGAAGTGGGCTGGTTTATACGCATGGCCTTTTGGTCTTTAGGGGCGATCTGGTTCACCTTTGCCCGCTTGTTCGGCGCTGGAAGAGGCCCTCGAGAACCAAAACCATCGCCACCTGGACGGGATGTGAAAATTGCAAAAGCGCGGGCAGGAAAACTCAGCGCGAAGATCGACAAAGAGCCCAAAGTGGTTCGTCGGTCCAAAAAAGAGGTGGATGACGATCCCTTCAGCGCGCGTTTCAACGCAGAAGAAGAGCTGTCGAAGAAACCCGTTTTTGACGTCACCGAAGAAAGCAAACTTGTCGCCGAGAAGCGGGTTGGGGACAAGATCACGGTCGCCGAAAAAACCTATGAAAAGCCAAAGAGAAAGCCCGAGACTGTCGCACCTGACAAGGTTGAAGAGGCACCAAAAAAGAAACAGGACTCTACTGTGTCTGGCGTCTTCAAACGGGCGTTTGGGAAACCTGCAGCCGATAAGGGGGACGATGATGCCCCAAAAGGCGGCGTTTCATCTTGGTTAAATCCATCGTCAGACAAGTCTGATGCAGAACCTGCCGAAGCGGAAATGTCCCTAGAAGATCGCCTCAAGGCGCGCATCAACGCTGCAATTCAAGAACGCACGGACGCCGAACAGGCAGAGATTGCCGCCGCCGAAGAAGCTGCAGCAGCCGCAGCAGCCGCGGAAGCCGCAGCAGCAGAGGCCGCCGCCGCCGAAGCAGCCGCCGCAGAGGCTGAAGCAGCAGAGGCCGCCGCCGCGAGGGAAGCCGCCGAAAAGGCCGCCGCAGAAGCCGCAGCAGCAGAAGCCGCAGCCGCACAGGCAGCCGCAGCCCAAGAGGCGGCCGCAAAAGCCGCGGCCGAAGCAACTGAAGCCGCCGCCGCAGAACAAGAAAACCAGCAGGCTGCCGAGGAGGCAGGCTATATCGAAGCCGTCGTCGAGGATGATCTGGACGAGGACTACGAGCCCGAAACAGAGCCAGAGCCGGAAATCGAAGAACAACCACAACGTCGAGGGCTCTTTGGACGCCGGGGAAGCGAAAACCTGTTTGCAGGCCTAACCTCAGGTCTATCGCCCAAGGAAGAAAAACCCTTAATCCGTCAAACTCCGCCACCAGTACGCCAAGAACCCCGGGTCGCTGCGCCCACTCCCACCCCCGCACCCGCGCCTATAGATCGGTCCAACATAGTCGAGCACCCCGCGGTTAAACGGGAAAAGCCCAGCAAAAAGGCCATGGAAGAAGCTCAACCCCAACTCTTCAAAGAGGCAAAAGAGGGCGAGTACGAATTGCCACCGCTTGGACTTTTGGCAAGTCCCGTCAAGATCGAGCGGGCGTCCCTTTCAGACGAGGCGCTTGCGGAAAATGCCCGCATGCTCGAGACGGTTTTGGATGATTATGGCGTCAAGGGCGAGATTGTCTCGGTCCGCCCCGGCCCTGTCGTGACCATGTATGAATTGGAACCAGCACCGGGTTTAAAGGCAAGCCGCGTTATCGGACTGGCCGACGACATTGCCCGGTCCATGTCCGCACTGTCTGCACGCGTCTCAACGGTGCCGGGCCGGACTGTTATTGGGATCGAATTGCCCAATGAACAGCGGGAAACAGTGTTCCTCCGTGAGATCCTCTCGGGCCGCGACTATGGCGATGGGAAACACGGTTTGCCGCTCGCGCTTGGGAAAAACATTGGTGGCGCCTCTGTGGTCGCGGACCTCACCAAGATGCCACATCTTTTGATCGCAGGGACTACGGGCTCTGGTAAATCTGTGGCGATCAACACGATGATCCTGTCCCTCCTCTACAAGTTGCCACCGGAGGATTGTCGCCTCATCTTGATCGACCCAAAAATGTTGGAGCTCTCTGTTTATGAGGGGATTCCGCATCTCCTTTCGCCGGTTGTGACTGAGCCCAAAAAGGCGGTTGTTGCCCTCAAATGGGTCGTGGGCGAAATGGAAGAGCGGTACCGCAAGATGTCCAAAATGGGCGTTCGCAACATCGCGGGCTACAATAGCCGGGTCAAAGACGCCCTATCCAAAAGCGAAGATTTTGAGCGTACAGTTCAAACCGGGTTTGACGACAAAACCGGCGAACCGGTTTTCGAAACCGAAAGCTTCAAGCCAGAAAAACTGCCTTATATTGTCGTCGTGGTGGACGAGATGGCTGATCTGATGATGGTCGCAGGTAAAGAGATTGAGGCCTGCATCCAACGGCTTGCCCAAATGGCGCGCGCCTCTGGCATTCACCTTATTATGGCGACGCAGCGCCCGTCAGTGGACGTCATCACTGGGACAATCAAAGCGAACTTCCCAACGCGAATTTCTTTCCAAGTGACCTCAAAGGTCGACAGCCGGACAATCCTTGGAGAGATGGGTGCCGAGCAGCTTTTGGGTATGGGTGACATGCTTTATATGGCTGGCGGCGGAAAGATCACACGCGTTCACGGACCTTTCGCGAGCGACGAAGAAGTCGAAGAGGTTGTCACGCATTTGCGTGCGTTTGGACCACCGACATATGTGAATTCGGTCCAAGAAGGCCCAGAGGATGGAGCAGAAGCCAAGATCGACGCGGTTCTGGGTCTGGGCGGCAACACCGGCAAAGAAGACGCGCTTTACGACGAAGCGGTCGCAATCGTTGCTCGGGACCGGAAGGCATCGACGTCTTATATCCAACGCAGACTTTCGATCGGTTACAACAAAGCGGCGCGACTGGTGGAGCAGATGGAAGAGAACGGTGTCGTCAGCCCCGCTAACCATGTCGGCAAGCGCGAGGTCCTGATCCCAGAAGAGGGCTAGGCAATGGCCCGCTGTCACCAAGGGATCACGCCTATGTGCCTTCGCTGGTGACCCAAGCTGATCTACACAGACCAAAATGAGGAAGGTTCACTATGTCGACTTTCACAAGACGGGAAACTCTGAGCTTCGCAGCAGGCACATGTATTGCAGCAGCAACGGGTACAATTGCGCGGGCTGAAACAGTCAGCGCGCGTGAAATCTCGGCCTATTTCAACAGCCTAAGACGAGCGAAGGCCCGGTTTTCACAGTTAAACCCTGACGGGTCGCGCTCCTCAGGAATGTTTTACATCCGCCGCCCCGGCCGGATGCGGTTTGAGTATGATGGACCACAGGGCAGCATCATGGTCGCTGGTGGTTCTAAGATTGCCATCATTGAAGACCCTTCGCGCAGTTCTGACGTCAAAATTTACCCGCTCAGCCAAACTCCACTTTGGTTGCTTCTAAAACGAAATGTCGACTTGGCATCTGACAAGTTTGTGTTGGGGTTGAACCATACGTCTAACGCCAGCGTTCTTACTGTGCACGACCCAGACCAACCGCAATACGGCCAGATGCAGCTCGTCTTTACACCTGATCCCGTCACTTTACGTCAGTGGGTGGTAACAACCCCCCAAGGTGAACGAACGACCGTGGTTCTAGGGCCTTTGGATACACAAGGCCGGATCGATAGTTCCCTTTTTGACATTCAAGGACTTGACGATGATGACGAAGGCGGCGGCGGTGGGGATAACTAGCCGTTAGCCCCCACAAAATGTCAGTTGAGTGTGATAGAGGATCGCACGCTCTTCAACTTTGCGGGCTACCCGAAGCAACCATCCCTTACTTTTGTAAGATCCGCGCAACCAGCCAGTTTGCCCATCATGATAGGCGAGATACTGATTGTAAGTATCGTTCAACGGGATGTTGGTGCGACGGGTCGTTTCCGTCATATACCAACCCATAAAATCGACAGCGTCGGAGAAGTCATTGCGCTTTGCGCGGCGATTGCCTGTGTCATCTTTGTACCAGTCCCATGTACCGTCAATAGCCTGCGCATATCCGTAAGCCGACGAAACGCGTCCCGTTGGGATCACGCCCAGCGCATATGTTTTTGGCGTACGCGCATTTGCAACAAATTTGCTCTCTTGATGCATCATCGCTAGCATCGACGCTTTTGGGATTTGGTACTTGCGCTCAACACGCTCAAGGTCTTTGAACCAACCCGGACGCTGAGACTTGATCGAACACGCGTCATCAAGGTTTCGTGGGGGATTGTCACGATCGCCAGGCGCGCCGCACGCCACAAGGATCGACAACATTAACAGCGGAAGGAGTTTCCGGATCATAACCAGTCTGCCTTTTCTTCATTTTTGGTCTTACGCCAAATTTATGGATTTATTAGGACAAGTACTGCGAAAAACCAAGACTAAACAAGAATACCCAGCAAAAGCGGCAAGGTCACAATTGAGAGAGCGGTAGAGGCAATGACCATGGCTGCAACCGCCCCTTCTTCGGCCTGATATAGCTGCGCCAGCATGAAGGATGTGACCGCCACAGGCGTGGCCATCTGCAAAATGAGAACCGACGCGGCCAGCGGATCAAGACCAAACGCAAGACCAACACCCCACCCAATGGCTGCGGATCCCAACAGTTTCAACGCCGACAGCACAAAAGCAAAACTCAGCGCATTGGCATTCAAGCGCGCCAGACTAACACCCAAGGTTGCAAGCACCAAAG
>JBCBON010000029.1:0-32926 GCA_039821195.1 Pseudomonadota bacterium | reverse complement strand
CACCGATATGGCCGAGATGGCGCATCATGAACATGTCGGCCTTTTGGCGTTCTCGCCGCTGGCCACGGGGTATCTGACGGGCAAGTACCGCAATGGCGCGGTGCCTGAGGGGTCACGCCGCGATATTCAGGCTCATCGCGATCAGCGCGGCACCGATCGCTGTCATGAAGCGGTGGAGGCGTATCTGGCGCTCGCGGGCCGGCACGGATTGAACCTGACGCAAATGTCGCTCGCGTTTTGTATGCAGCGGCCATTTATGACTTCGACGATTTTCGGAGCGACCAAGATGGATCAACTGGAAGAGATTTTGGGCGCGAAGGATCTGGTGCTGTCAGATGAGGTGATGGCGGAGATCAATCGTATTCAACGCACGATCCCCTATCCGTTTTGAAGTTTGAGACGAACTGATCATGCGCAAATTCTTTTGGATACTTTCCGGGCTCATTTTTGCTCTGTTGATTGCTCTCACCGCCCCGTCGGTTTGGGCTTTCTTCAATTGGAGACAATTCCCGATCTCCAGTTTTGATCGATTAGTTTGGTTCATGAAAGAGAGAGGTGTCGGGAATGACTGTCCGCGTTTGGGGCTTTCTGATCAAGAATTGAATGCATGCTTTTCTAAGCCGCATTTAACGCATATTCAGACAACCGGTCTCGGCCACGGTTTGCCAAATTACAGCATGCACATAGGAGTTGGTTGCGAGGGCGAAGGTTATGCCTTCCAAACTGATTATATCTTTTATAGCTTTCATGATGGCTATGCATGCCGGTCGCAAAAAGTCTCTCGGCGCGAAGACCTAGAACTATACGCAATTGGTGATATGGCCGGTTGGACCATCGGACCAACCCAACTTACTACCTATCTTGTTTATTGGTTTGGCGATCCGGATGCCAATTCGGAGGCTTTGCTATCCCGCTTGTCCGATGACGGAATTTTTCATTAAGCTAATGACACTGCTACGCACTGCGATTCACAGCATCGCGTGCGCCCAAGATGGACCAACTGGCCGAGATCTTGGATGGAAAAGATTTGGTCTTGTCTGATGAGGTCATGGCAGAGATCAACCGGATCCAACGCGCGATCCCTTATCCTTATTGATCGCTGTCGCGTTCAAACCAAGCGTAGCGTTTTCGCTCTAGTCTTCGGCGTGGGAATCGTACCAATTCCAGTGAAATTCTATCGGGGAGAGAGCCCATGCCTTTGGAAATGAACCGTGACGTCTTTATCACGGCCGCAATCACCGGATCGGGCGGGACGCAAGACCGCTCCCCGCTTGTGCCCCGCTCCCCAAAAGAGATTGCGGACAGTGCCATTGCCGCAGCAAAAGCGGGCGCGGCCATTGTCCATTGCCACGTGCGTGATCCTGAAACGGGCGTGCCCAGTCGGAAGCTGGAATACTACCGCGAAGTAACCGACCGCATTCGGGAGGCTGACGTCGATATGGTCTTGAACCTGACGGCGGGGATGGGGGGCGATATGGTGTTCGGCTCCACCGAGGCTCCACTGCCCGTGAATGAAGCGGGTACGGATATGGCGGGTGCGACCGAGCGTGTGGCCCATGTCGCCGAATGCGTGCCCGAGATTTGTACACTGGATTGCGGGACGATGAATTTCGCCGAGGCCGATTATGTGATGACCAACACGCCCGGTATGCTGCGCGCGATGGGC
Source organism: Pseudomonadota bacterium (assembly GCA_039821195.1). Taxonomy (GTDB): domain Bacteria; phylum Pseudomonadota; class Alphaproteobacteria; order Rhodobacterales; family Rhodobacteraceae; genus Amylibacter. The sequence continues at coordinate 31,260 of JBCBON010000029.1, read as the reverse complement.
GCGATGATGGAAGAGTTGGGCGTGAAGCCAGAGATCGAGGCCTTTGATACAGGCCATTTGTGGTTTGCCAAACAGCTGGTTGAAGAGGGTGTGCTAAAATCGCCTGCGCTGGTGCAACTGTGTATGGGCGTGCCTTGGGGCGCGCCGGATGACCTGAACACGTTTATGGCCATGGTGAATAATGTGCCCAAGGATTGGACTTTCAGCGCATTTTCACTCGGTCGCTCCCAAATGGCCTATGTTGCTGCGGCAGTTCTCGCGGGGGGCAATGTGCGCGTGGGCCTCGAGGATAATCTTTGGTTGGGCAAAGGGCAGTTGGCGACGAATGAGCAATTGGTAGAGCGCGCTGTCAAAATTATTGAAAACTTGGGTGCCACTGTAATGGGGCCGGACGCGGTGCGGGAGAAACTTGGCCTCGTGAAACGGGCGCCCGTCTCCTGATCATCGAGATTGGAGCCTCCGGCAGGGATATTTTTGAAAAGAAGAAACTGGGCGCTTAATATGAAAACAGCAGCGATTATTGGCGGTGGCGTGATTGGCGGGGGATGGGCTGCGCGGTTCCTTTTGAACGGTTGGGATGTTCGTGTTTTCGATCCTGACCCTGAGGCAGAGCGCAAGATCGGAGAAGTTTTGGCAAATGCACGGCATGCCCTTCCATCTTTGCGCGATGGGCCCATGCCGGCGGAAGGCAAGCTGACTTTTCATGAAGACTTGGCCGAGGCCGTGCGCGATGTGGATTGGGTGCAGGAAAGCGTGCCTGAGCGGCTGAATCTGAAACTCAATGTGTATGCCGACATACAAGCGGCAAATGACAGCGTGATGATCGGATCTTCGACGTCGGGGTATAAGCCCAGCGAACTGGCCGTAGGGGCGAGATCGCCGGATCGCATCGTGGTGACGCATCCGTTCAACCCTGTTTATTTGCTGCCTTTGGTCGAGCTGGTGCCAGCACCCGCAGTTACAGGTGAGGGGATCGCAGAGGCGCAAGCGGTCATCCAAGAGATCGGGATGTATCCTTTGGTCGTACGCAAAGAGATTGATGCCCATATCGCGGACCGCTTCCTAGAGGCTGTCTGGCGCGAGGCGCTGTGGCTGATCAAAGATGGGATCGCGACCACAGAAGAGATTGATAACGCGATCCGCTATGGCTTTGGCATTCGCTGGGCGCAGATGGGCCTCTTTGAGACGTATCGGGTGGCCGGTGGCGAGGCGGGAATGAAGCATTTCATCGGGCAGTTTGGCCCGGCGCTGAAATGGCCATGGACCAAACTGATGGACGTGCCCGAGTTGACGGATGACCTGGTGGATACGATTGCGAGCCAGTCAGACGAACAATCAGGGATGTATACGATCCGCGAATTGGAACGCATTCGCGATGAAAACCTGGTGGGTATGATGCGCGCGCTAAAGGCGAATAACTGGGGCGCAGGCGCGTTGCTGAACAATGCGGATGCACCCGTGCCTAGCAAGCTCGACGGATCGGATTGGGTCTTAGTAGCGGATCGGACCGTCCCGCTCGACTGGTTGGATTACAATGGGCACATGAATGACGCCGCCTATCTGAAAGCCTTCAGCGAAGGGTCGGACTGCTTGTTGCAACTGGTGGGCGCGGATGCGGCCTATGTCGCCGGAGGGCACAGTTTCTTCACGCTTGAGAGCCATTTGAAATATCTTGAAGAGATGAAGGGCGGCGAGGCATTCAAAATCTTTGCCTATATTGTGCAAGGTGCTGGCAAGAAGCTGCATGTCTATTACGAGATGCGCAAAGCGGATGGCACTGTTGCGGCTGTAAATGAACAGATGATCCTGCATGTCAGCCTAGAGACACGGGCGACTTGTCCGATGCTGCCCGAGGTGGCCGCGCGTTTGGGCCAGCTGGCCGAGGGACATGCCGAACTGCCCAAGCCCGAAGGGTTGGGGTCGGCGATCCGGCAGCCCACTACGTGAGCCTGATCTGGGTTCCAGTCACGCTCGCCGCAGCCACATTTCAGACAGGGCGTTTTGTTCTGCAAAACGCCTCAGTGACAGCGGTATTTCCAGTGTTGGGGCGACCTATGCTCGATTTATCTGGAGCTGGCCGATGGTCTGGGTCGCTGTCGCGATCTTGGCGTGGCACGGTGGTCAGGACCTACCGGGAACCACGCCGACCTTTTGGCGCTTTGCCACCATGGGTGCGATCAGTCAGATTGTGGCAACGGTCTTCGTGATTGCCCTGTTCAAACGCCGCCATTTCGCGGTGGGACTGACGTTGAAGCGGACCGAGGTGATGTTGGCCGGGGTCTTCAGTTTTATCCTGTTGGGTGAGGTGATTGCGATTTTGGATTGGGTCGCAATGGGTGTCGGCCTTTTGGGTGTGTTGGTCATGTCACGCACGGCGGGTCTGGGTGATGTGCAGCGGATTGACTGGCTGTCGGTGGCGTTTGGTCTGGGTGCCGGAATCTTTTTTGGCGTCTCGTCGAATTCGTATCGCGGGGCCGCGCTGGCATTGGACGATGGCGGCGTGGCCCTGCGTGCCGCGATGACCTTGGGTATTGTTGTAACCATTCAGGTTCTGTCGCTGAGCGCCTACTTGGCGATTTGGGAAAAGGGCCAAATCGGACGCGTCATCCGGGATCACGGACGAATTACGTTCTGGGTCGGAGCGCTGAGTGGCCTTGGTTCGTTTTGTTGGTTTACCGCCTTCACGTTGCAAAACGCGGCCATCGTGAACGCGGTTGGGCAAATCGAGGTCATTTTAGCCGTGATTGCCGGCTATGTTGTTTTTAATGAACAGATTACGGTTTCAGAATGGATCGGAGGCGTGCTTATCGTCGCCTCCGTGCTGATGCTTATTCTGATTTAGAGGGCGAGTACGCGCCGGATCGGCGGCTGCGCAATCATGCCCAACCCCATTGCGGAAAAGAATACGGCCCCGCTGAGGCCACCAAATGTCAGCGATGCCATGGCAGGCCCCGGGCAAAATCCGGACAGGCCCCAGCCGATGCCGAAAAGGACACTGCCCATGGCAAGTTGTTTGTCGATTGATGCTTCTGTTGCGCTTGGAAAGCTGACCGCAAAGGCCGGTGCTTTCTGAACTTTGGTGATTTGCCACGCGATCAGCATTGGGATTATCGCACCGCCCATCACTAAAATCAGGGTTGGGTCCCATGATCCGAAAAGATCGAGAAAGCCTTGTACTTTTTTGGTATCGGTCATGCCTGAAACGATGAGGCCGGTGCTGAAGAGGGCTCCGCAGAGAAGTGCAATCAGAACACGCATCATACAGCCCCCCACAAGCGAAGTGCTGTCACGGTCATGACGCCCGCCCCGATATAGATGCCCGTGGCAAGGATAGACCGCAGGGAAAACCGGCTCATCCCGCAGACGCCATGTCCCGATGTGCATCCGTTTGCCAGACGGGTGCCGATGCCGACACATAAGCCCGCGACGATCAGAAGTCCGAAGTTCTGAGTGGTGTTGGTGGCGGGGAGGTCCCGAAACATCATCAGGATCGCTGGAAAGCCGATCAGCCCAATGAGAAAGGCCAAACGCTCGGTTGTTTCGCCGCCAGAACGATCGAGCAACCCGCCCAAAAGACCGCTTGCGCCCATGATTTTCCCGTTCAGCAAAAGAAAACCGGTAGCAGCGAGGCCAATCATTCCGCCACCAAGTAAGCCCATGATCCAGTCCTGTTCCAAAGCACTCTCCCTTCTTTGTGACGTTGCGCATTTGGCATGATCCGGAATTCGGCTAAAGGAAAAAGCGATTGCCCTTATCGGTGGTGAGTTTATGTCCCCTGCACGACTGGCCGGATGCGTTCGGCTGTGGGTGATGTGAGGGGCATCAATCTTTAGGTTCGCCGCGAAAGCGGACGGACGTCACGAATGAGGGAGGATAGCCATGTTAATCGGCACCCCAAAGGAAATATTCAAGGGCGAAAACCGTGTCGCCATGACGCCAGAAAGTGCAAAAGCGCTGCAAAAGCTGGGTCATGAGTGTGTGATCGAAACGGGCGCTGGAGAGGCGGCCCGGTTCTCGGACGCAGACTATAAAGAGGCAGGCGTCAAGGTTGTGAAAACCGCCGCCGCCTTATTCAAAGAAGCGGATATTGTTGCAAAGGTGCGCCCGCCTGAGGCGGTTGAGATTAAGCGCCTCAAAAAGGATCAAACGCTCGTTTCTTTCTTTTATCCTGGCCAGAATGAAAAAGATCTCGAAGCGGTCAAGGATCGTGGCGCGACGCTGGTGGTTATGGATATGGTGCCCCGCATTTCGCGCGCGCAGAAAATGGATGCCTTGTCGTCGATGGCAAATATTGCAGGCTATCGTGCCGTCATCGAAGCGGGCCAGCATTTCGGGCGCTTCTTCACCGGTCAGGTGACAGCTGCAGGGAAAGTGCCACCCGCCAAGGTTTTGGTTGTGGGCGCAGGTGTGGCCGGTCTGGCGGCAATTGGTGCCGCGACATCGCTGGGTGCGCAAGTTTACGCTTTTGACGTGCGTCCCGAAGTGGCCGAGCAGATCAACTCAATGGGCGCAGAGTTTGTCTTCCTCGATTTTGAGGAAGAGCAAACCGATGGTGCGGCAACAGGTGGCTACGCGGCGCCAAGCTCCCCTGAGTTTCGCGAAAAGCAGCTGGAGAAATTCCGCGAGCTTGCGCCAGAGATGGACATTGTCATCACGACTGCTTTGATCCCGGGGCGCGATGCGCCCAAGCTCTGGCTGAAAGATATGGTCGAGGCGCAAAAGCCCGGCTCTGTCGTGGTCGACTTGGCCGCTGAAAAAGGCGGTAACTGTGACCTGACGGTGATGGATGAAAAGGTCGTCTCGGATAATGGCGTGACCGTCGTAGGGTATACAGATTTCCCAAGCCGGATGGCGACGCAATCCTCAACGCTTTATGCGACCAATATTCGTCACCTCATCACGGACCTGACGCCAGAGAAAGACGGCGTCATCGTCCATGACATGGATGATGATGTGATCCGCGGTGCGACCGCGACGCATGCAGGCGAGATCACCTTCCCGCCGCCACCACCAAAGGTGCAAGCGATTGCGGCGCAGACGAAGCCAAAGGAAGTTGAGAAAACACCTGAGGAATTGAAAGCCGACGAAGCGGCCGCGTTCAAAAAGCAGACCATGACGCAAGTGGGGCTCTTGGGCGGTATGGCCGTTTTGATCCTTGCGATGGGCACGGTGGCACCTGCGAGCTTTATGCAGCATTTCATCGTCTTCGTGTTGTCGGTCTTTGTGGGCTTCCAAGTGATCTGGAACGTCAGCCATTCACTGCACACGCCTTTGATGGCGGTGACGAACGCGATTTCGTCCATCATCATTTTGGGAGCTTTGACGCAGATCGGGTCAAGCTCGTTTATTGTGATCCTGCTCGCAGCGCTGTCGGTCTTTATGGCAGCAATCAACATTTTCGGTGGCTTCCTGGTCACCCGTCGCATGCTTGCGATGTTCCAGAAGTCGTAAAGGGGTCGGGCCATGGAATTTGGATTTACAATTGCCGCCTATGTCGTTGCGGCCGTTCTTTTCATCCTGAGCTTGGGCGGCCTGTCCGGTCAGGAAAGTGCGAAACGTGCTGTCTGGTATGGTATTGTTGGTATGGCCTTGGCGGTGGTAGCGACGTTGATGGGGCCGGGCTCGGGCTTTTGGCTCTTGTCTTTGTTCCTGATCGCCTGTGGCGCGGTCATCGGATACTATCTAGCCAACAAAGTGCAGATGACGCAGATGCCAGAGTTGGTGGCGGCGATGCACTCGCTTGTTGGTCTTGCGGCGGTTTTTGTCGGCTTTAACGCGCATATCGAAATTGTGCGGGTGATTGCAGCGGCGGGCGGTCAGGAAATGCTGACCAACTGTTTCTATGCAGCAGCTGATCAGAGCCTTTTGGACTGCACGCGTGATGGTGCGGTGACCGAGATGACCGGCTTTGCCGGATTGGTGGCCAAGAAAATCCCTGTGGAGATTAACATCCTGCGGGTTGAGCTGTTCCTGGGTGTGTTTATTGGCGCGGTGACGTTTACGGGCTCTGTGATTGCCTATGGCAAGCTTGCGGGTCGTGTGAACACGGCGGCGATCAAATTGCCGGGTGGTCATGCGCTGAATGCGGGCGCGGCGATCATCTCTCTGGTATGTCTGTTCTGGTACTTTGGATCCGGTGGCGTCCTGCCGCTAGCAATCATGACGCTGGCAGCTTTGTTCATCGGCTATCACTTGATCATGGGTATCGGCGGCGCGGATATGCCCGTCGTTGTCTCTATGCTAAACAGCTACTCCGGTTGGGCGGCGGCTGCGATCGGCTTCTCACTTGGCAATGATCTGTTGATTGTGGTGGGGGCTTTGGTTGGATCAAGCGGCGCGATCCTGTCCTACATCATGTGTAAGGCGATGAACCGAAGCTTCGTGTCCGTCATCCTTGGTGGTTTCGGCGGAACCTCTGGTCCACAGATGGAAATCGATGGCGAGATGATTGCCACCGATGCAGGCACTGTCTCGGGCCAGCTGGAGGCCGCGAAATCGGTTGTGATCGTTCCGGGCTATGGCATGGCCGTCGCGCAAGCACAGCAATCGGTGGCCGAACTCACCCGCCGTTTGCGCGCCAAAGGCAAAGAGGTGCGCTTTGCGATCCACCCTGTGGCGGGGCGTTTACCAGGCCATATGAACGTTCTCTTGGCAGAGGCCAAAGTCCCCTATGACATCGTTTTGGAGATGGACGAGATCAATGACGATTTCCCCGATACAGATGTGGTTATTGTCATCGGGTCGAACGACATCGTGAACCCAGCTGCACAAGAGGATCCAAACTCTCCGATTGCGGGGATGCCCGTTCTGGAGGTCTGGAAGGCCAAGGATGTGATTGTGTCTAAGCGGGGTCAGGGTACGGGCTATTCGGGTATCGAAAACCCGCTCTTCTTCAAAGAGAATACGCGGATGCTCTACGGTGACGCAAAGGCGTCCGTCGATCAGCTATTGCAAAGCATCAGCTAAAGCCATCGGGTGCGCAGAATTGCGCACCCTACTTGCCAAACTCGGCAAACTCGGGTCAGGCTCGTCGAAACGGAATATGCGATGACCCAGCCCAATTTCCTAATTTTAATGGTCGATCAGTTGAACGGGACGCTGTTTCCGGACGGCCCAGTCGACTGGTTGCATGCCCCAAATCTGAAGGCTCTCGCTGCGCGGTCCACGCGGTTTCAAAACACGTATACCGCCAGCCCACTTTGTGCGCCGGGACGAGCGAGCTTCATGTCGGGTCTCTTGCCTAGTCGGACCCGCGTTTATGACAATGCTGCCGAGTTCACCTCTGACAATCCCACCTATGCCCATCACCTTCGCCGTGCGGGCTATTACACATGCCTCTCAGGCAAAATGCATTTTGTCGGACCGGATCAGTTACACGGGTTCGAGGAACGTTTAACGACCGATATTTATCCGGCCGATTTCGGCTGGACGCCGGACTACCGCAAACCGGGAGAGCGGATTGATTGGTGGTATCACAATATGGGGTCGGTCACCGGTGCGGGTGTCGCCGAGATTACCAACCAGCTTGAGTACGATGACGAGGTCGCCGATCAGGCGCGCCAAAAGCTCTATCAACTGTCGCGCGGTTTGGACGCGCGGCCTTGGGCCCTGACCGTCAGCTTCACGCATCCGCATGACCCCTATGTGGCGCGCAAAAAATACTGGGACCTCTATGAAGACTGCGACCATTTAGACCCCCAAGAAGCGGCGTACGATTTTGAGGACTATGATGCGCATTCGCAGCGTCTGATGTTGGCCAATGACTACACGGCCTTTGACATCACGCCCGAGGGTGTGCGCCGCTCCCGCCGTGCCTACTTCGCGAACATCTCTTATCTTGACGACAAAATCGGAGAGCTGTTGCAGGTGCTAGACGACACGCGTCAGGCCGAGAAGACGATCATCCTCTTTGTCTCGGATCATGGTGATATGATCGGGGAAAAGGGCCTCTGGTTTAAGATGAGCTTTTATGAGGGGTCCGCGCGGGTGCCCTTGATGATTGCGGCCGCCGGCATGGCGCCCGGTTTGGTCACTGATCCAGTTAGCACCATTGATGTCACGCCAACGCTTTGTGATCTGGCGGGTGTCTCAATGGACGAGGTCGCACCTTGGGTCGAAGGGGAAAGCCTTGTCTATCTGGGGCAGGGTGGATCGCGGGATAAACCGGTGGCTATGGAATATGCCGCCGAGGGGTCCTATGCGCCGCTGGTCTCGCTGCGGTATGGAAAATGGAAATACAATCGGTGTGCGCTGGACCCAGAACAGCTTTTCGATCTGGATGTGGACCCGCAGGAAAAGACGAACTTAGCGGACCATCCCGACCATCAGGGCACGATCAATTCACTGCGGGCAAAGTCCGAGGCGCGCTGGGATTTGGATGCGTTCGATGCGCAAGTACGCGAAAGCCAAGCGAAACGCTGGGTCGTCTACGAGGCGCTTCGCCAAGGCGGCTATTATCCGTGGGATTACCAGCCGCTGCAAAAAGCATCCGAGCGTTTCATGCGCAACCATATGGATTTGAATGTTTTGGAAGAGAACCAACGCTTTCCAAGGGGTGAATGAGGCGTAGTTCCCTAACGTTAATCCATCCGCGTTCCTTGGTCGAAGTTGGGATCATATTTTAAGTTCGGTCGGATCAGTGTGTTGTTGCGGGATTGCTCAAAATAATGCGCAACCCAGCCAGCCATGCGAGCAATCGTATAAACAGACAGGACATCTTTGGCCTTAAAACCAATCGCAAGCAGAGCGCTCGCCCCGTATAGATCGACGTTTGAAGAGAGCCGTTCGTGGGAAGCGCGTGAAACTTCTCTGCTGATTTTATCTAGTGAAGAGACCAAGTCACCGCGACCGAGGTCTTGGATCAGGACATCGCGGAACAATTGCACGCGCGGGTCTTCCGATTGATACAGTCGGTGACCAAATCCAAATGGAATTCGATCTTGCGACAGGTCGTTTACGGCGGCACGCCCATAAGCCTCGATCGAAGCGATCGAGTTGTCCCCAAGACCTGTCGCAATTTTATAAAGGGCTCCACCATGCTGCGGACCGACGAAAGCTGACATGGCCGCAACGAGGGATTGCGCCAGGCCCGATCCGGTACTTGCCACGCAACGCAGCGTGGTGGTCGAGGCGCACGCGCCATGCTCTGCAAAAATGGTAAGGGCTTTATTGGTCGCGTCTAGCACACCTGACGAGGCGTCCGTCTGCTTTTCGATAAAAGTAGAGACGAGCGTTTGTGCGATGTTACGGTGCGTAACATGACACCCGATTGCATAAAGGCAGATCCCTTGCGCAAAAGAGCCGGCATAGATCGGGTCTTTCAGAGCGACCTCATTGACTTTGTGCGAGAGCGTGGAGAGCGCGGACGACATGCGATCCGGCCCGTTGGGATCGTGGGCTGATGCCAGTGGCAAACCGTCAGCAGCAACCCGCCAACCCACAGCCATGCTGTTACGCGCGGTGTCAAGTTGCGGTTGATTTGGTCGAACACCTGTGTTGAGCAACAGTGCGTTTGACAAAAAGGGATCTTGGGCAAGTGCGTTTAGTGAGATGCCGCGGAAGCTAATGCGCATCGCTCTTGTGTCGATTTCGCAGATGCTGGTTCGGTCGAGAATGACGCCATAAAGCCCACGCCGAATTTGGTCCGCAGGGGTGCTATTCGCCGGCACAAGATGACCTGCCAGCAAGTTGGCAATGCGTTCTATGTTCAGGCACTGATCCGGTGCAATCGGTCGCTTTAGGGCCTCCGAAACCTGTTCGGTAACGGCGATATGACCGAGCGAGTCCCAGCGTGGATGATCGAAAATGCCGGAGACCTTTTTTGCGTCGGATTGCGAAATCTCCAGCGCAGAGGCGACCAGATCGATAGCTCCGGCCATATTTAATTGGCGGTCGCCGTCAGTTGTCATGTTAAGGGCGTCTTCACGCGGCTGGTCGCCATCCGTTCGTTTGCGCAAGTTAGAATAGTCGACTTTTCCGCTGCTATTGTACGGCAGGTCATCCAAAACCGTAAGTCTGGTTGGTTTTAGGGTTTTGCCCAAAACCTCTTCTAGAAAATCCAACAACACCTGTTGCGTTTCGTCAGTTTGGGAAACCACCTTGCAGTGGAGTGAAACAAAGGCGTTTATGCCAACCACACGACCAGCGGCATCTGCATCTGGCAAAACGGCAGCACCTTGAACGCTGTGATGGCTTTTGAGAACGGCCTCAATCGCCTCTGGCTCCACACGCCGCCCGAGATATTTGAACTGGCGTCCGAGGCGACCAAGAAACGTTATGGGTTCGTCAGATGTGATTCGAACCAAGTCGCCCGTCTTGTAGAAAGTCAGGTTTTCCTGTTCGAAGAGTGGAGACGGAACCGATGCCGGCACACCGTCATAGCCGTTCATAATCTGCGTGCCCGCGATACAAAGCTCTCCCTCTCCGGTGTCGTGCAGTTTGCCCGATTGATCCAACACCATCGTCCGCGTGCATGACAGCGGGCGGCCTATTGGCACAATATTATGGCGTTGATCCCGCTCTGCGCGGAACTCGTGATGCGTGCAAACGACGGTTGCTTCCGCCGGGCCGTAATAGTTGACGATCTGAGCTTTTGGGAACTGCGCGGCCCAACGGAGGGCCAAATGCGTTGGCAGGGCCTCGCCGCAAAATAGGACACGCCGCAGAGATGAAAGCGGCGGCAATGCCCCTGCACGTTCCAAAAGTTGTGCCATAGACGGTGTCGAAAACCACTGGGTGATCTGATGCTCTTGGCAGAGCCGGAAAGCATTCCAAAATTGGTCCTGCGGTATCACGACGAGTGTTGCGCCATTGGTTAAGGTCACCAGCAGATCGTAAAAGAAGAGGTCGAAAACCTGCTCAAATACTTGCGTCGTGCGATCCCCTAAGGCCAGTGGATATACCTTTGTTGCGGCTTCAACCATGCAGTCTACAGCGTGCGGCGAAATCTTGACAAACTTTGGAGCTCCGGTGCTGCCGGACGTTGTAACGATGTAGGCCTCGGTCTTGGCGGGTGACAGACCCGTGCCCGTGCTCTCTAAGTTCAGTGATCCCAAAGCCGTTTCGATTTGCTGGCCCTTGTCGGATGCTGCGCCCATGGAAATCGAGCAGGCCGGAGAAAGTGTCTTTTCGATATTTGCTGTGCGCGTTTTGGAAAGATCGGCAGTTTCAGCGATAACCGATGCCCCCTCCAGCCAGCAGCCCAGAAGGGAGGCGTAATAAAGTGGGCCCCTCTGGCCTTGAACCATGACGCGAGCATTTCTTGGAAGGTCGCGCTCTCGCAGGGCTTGGGAAATCCGGGTGGCGGCATTCAAAAGATCTGCGTAGGTGACGGTCCTTGATCCGTCGATCACAGCGATCGCATGGGGTGTTATTTGGGAAACCGCGAGGATGTTTTTCGCAAAGCCATGCATATGCGTAAATCTCCGGTCGCCAACGCGCTTGATCGGTGCCACACTCTCGATTTTTCGACAAGATGCCAGAGGCAAAGCGGGTTATTTACTTTGTGACTTGAACAGGCTCGCAGAAATCTCAGCTTGAAAAATCAGCGAGAGATAGCGACGGTCTCAGCCGAACAAACGTATAGGTGTCGGCAATGTCGATTGATCCCAAACCCACCGCATCGCATTTCGTGAATGGGCGCTATGTCGAAGACACAACCGGCGCTCCGATTGACGTGGTCTATCCCGCCACGGGAGAGGTGATCGCCACGGTGCATGAGGCAACCGATGCGGTGATCGAAGAGGCGATCACCTCGGCGCTTGCGGCGCAAAAAGAATGGGCAGCGCTCAAAGGAGTGGAGCGGGGACGCGTCCTGATCCGCGCAGCACAGATCATGGAAGAGCGGAACCGGGAGCTCTCGATCCTAGAGACGTATGACACCGGAAAACCGCTGCAGGAAACACTCTATGTGGATGCGACCAGCGCGCGCGAGGCGCTGGAGTATTTCGGTGGGCTCGCTGGGTCATTGACCGGGGAGCACATCCAATTGGGCGAGGACTGGGCCTATACCAAGCGCATTCCATTGGGGCTTTGTGTGGGTATTGGGGCGTGGAATTACCCGACTCAGATTTCGTGCTGGAAAGGGGCGCCTGCGCTGGCTTGCGGCAATGCAATGATCTTCAAACCCTCGGAAGAGACACCGCTTTGTGCGCTGAAAGTTGCGGAAATCCTGATCGAGGCCGGGGCGCCTGCGGGGATTTACAATGTTGTGCAAGGAACCGGTGCCGTCGGCAGTAAACTGGTCACCGATCCGCGCGTGAACAAGGTTTCGCTTACCGGCTCTGCGCCGACGGGGAAAAAGGTCTATGCGGCGGCGGCCGAGGGTATGAAACATGCCACGATGGAACTGGGCGGGAAGTCCCCCATGATCATTTTCGAAGATGCAGATATCGAGAACGCGGTCTCGGGCGCGATGCTGGCGAACATGTATTCGACCGGGCAGGTGTGTTCGAACGGCACGCGGGTGTTCGTTCATAAAGACATCAAAGAACAGTTCCTGGAGCGCTTCAAACAGCGTTGCGAGGCGATCAAGATCGGCGATCCCATGGATGAGGAAACCCATCTGGGCCCTATGGTCAGCGAGCGGCAGCGCGATATTGTCCTCTCGTTCATCGAAGAGGGCGTGGCAGAGGGCGCGCGCCTGATTTGCGGTGGGAAAAAGATGGATGGCGCGGGGTACTATATCAAGCCGACGGTTTTTGCGGATGTGAAGGATGACATGATCATCGCGCGGGAAGAGATTTTTGGTCCCGTCATGTCCGTTTTGGATTTTGAGGACGAGGCAGATGTGATTGGGCGCGCGAATGACACAGAACTTGGTCTTGCCGCAGGTGTTTTCACCAATGACCTGTCGCGGGCGCATCGCATTGTCGACGCGCTGGAGGCGGGGACCTGCTATATCAACACCTATAATGATGCGCCCGTGGAGGTGCCATTTGGTGGGGTCAAAGGCTCCGGCGTTGGACGTGAAAATTCCAAGATCGCGATTGAACACTACAGTCAGTTGAAGTCTGTTTATGTCCGCATGAGCAAGGTTGAGAGCAATTACTGATGTCTGCGGCACATGACGAAACGCTGTTTGTGTCGACAACCAAATGGACGGCAACCGCGATCCAACTGGTCGGCTATGGTTTAACAGGACTGAACCTCACCCCTTGGAATGTTTACGCTTTTTTCGCGGGGATCGTTCTTTGGTTTGCGGTCGGCGTCATGTGGAAGGATAAAGCGATCATGGTCGTCCATGTCGGGGCCTTCATTTCACTGCTTGTGGGGTATTTGAACGCATGAAGGCCGATTATGTCATCATCGGCGCGGGTAGTGCGGGCTGCGCCATGGCCTATCGCCTTTCTGAAAATGGTAAGCATTCGGTGATCGTCATTGAATATGGTGGGTCCGATTGGGGTCCGCTGATCAATATGCCTGCGGCCTTGTCTTATCCGATGAATATGGCGCGCTATGATTGGGGCTATCAGTCCGAACCTGAACCGCATCTCGGCGGGCGTCGCCTCGCGACTCCACGCGGGAAAGTCGTCGGTGGGTCCAGTTCGATCAACGGCATGATCTATGTTCGTGGGCATGCCATGGATTACGACCATTGGAAGGAGGCGGGCGCGCAAGGCTGGGCCTATGCCGATGTGCTGCCATACTTCAAACGGATGGAAAACTGGGACAGTGGTGGCCAGGGCGGCGATCCCGATTGGCGCGGCAAGGATGGTCCTTTGCATGTCTCGCGCGGGCCGCGGGCCAATCCGCTGTTCGATGTGTTTGTCGAGGCGGGTCGCCAAGCAGGCTATGGCGTCACGGGCGATTACAATGGCGAGCGGCAAGAGGGCTTTGGGCCCTTTGATATGACTGTCCATAGGGGCGAACGTTGGTCGGCGGCCAAAGCCTATCTGCGACCGGCATTAAAGCGCCCGAATTGTGAGATGGTGAATGGGCTGGCCCGACGCGTGACCTTTGAAGGGCTGAAGGCAACGGGGATCGAGGTGCAAACCCCAAACGGCGTGATCCAAGTTCAAGCGGGCAAAGAGGTGATCCTCGCAGCCAGCTCGATCAATTCGCCGAAGCTTTTGATGCTGTCTGGGATCGGTCCAGCGGCCTCTTTGAAAGAGCATGGCATCGCGGTGCGCGCGGATCGCCCTGGCGTAGGGAAGAACCTGCAAGACCATCTGGAGCTTTATATCCAACAGGCCGCCACGCAGCCGATCACTCTGGCCAAGTATTGGAACCTCATTGGTAAGGCCTCAATCGGGGCGCGATGGCTGTTTTTTCGGTCGGGCCTTGGGGCCTCGAACCAATTCGAAAGCGCGGCGTTTATTCGATCCAAACCCGGCGTCGCATACCCCGATATTCAGTATCATTTTCTCCCCATTGCTGTGCGGTATGATGGTCAGGTCGCCGCCGAAGGGCATGGGTTTCAAGCCCATGTCGGCCCAATGCGCTCCCCCTCGCGCGGGGCTGTCACGCTGGCCTCGGCCGATCCGGCGGACGCGCCCAAAATCCAATTCAATTATATGAGCACGGATCAGGACTGGGAGGACTTTAGAACGGCCATTCGTTTGACCCGCGAGATCTTCGCCCAAGAGGCGTTCAAACCCTATGCGGGGCATGAAATCCAACCAGGCGAGGCGGTGCAATCAGATGCGGCATTGAACGATTTTATCCGTGATCACGTCGAAAGCGCGTACCATCCCTGCGGCACCTGCAAAATGGGCGCGGCTACAGACCCGATGGCGGTGGTTGATCCGGAATGCCGCGTCATCGGCGTGGAGGGCCTACGCGTGGCGGACAGTTCAATTTTCCCACAGATCACAAACGGGAACCTGAATGCGCCCAGCATCATGACCGGCGAAAAGGCCTCGGATCATATTTTGGGTAAACACCCCTTGGCGCGGGACAACGCGCGCCCATGGATCCATACAAATTGGCAGGACGTGCAGCGTTAAAGGTGAGAGCTGTCACTTCTTTTTATGTCACGGTTTGGCATTGCAGACAAAGCGGCCCGGGGGGGAACGATGACGAAGAAACTGGTAATGATTGTTCACGGAATTGGTGAGCAGATCGAGGGGGCTACGGTTTCTGAACTGGTGGGAGGTCTAGTGGGGGACCTCCCGTATGAAACAACATCAGATGTCGTCGAGGTCCAGGATAAACACCTGGCCCATTCCCCTCGGGCTGTTGAACGCTTCCCAGCGCATCGTCGGGTCGTCAAAGCCAATGGGACCGAGTTTGACTTTGTCGAGGTGTTCTGGGCAGACCTTTCGCGCGGGGCAAAGGGGACAACCCGCGTCATTTATGACTTTCTACTGATGATTTTGGGCCTTGGCTATATCGCCCAGACCAGTGTGAACGAGGCCTTTCCAGATCCCAAATCAGGCGGGACTGATCTGCGCTTTGATCAATTTTTGCCGCGAACCTTGCGCTATCTTGTGGGCCATTTCGTGACAATATTCCATGCTGTGCTTCTCCCTTTGAACGTCATTGCCGCGCTGGCCTTTACGTTGATGCTTGGTGTTGGTCAGCTGGAGCAACGCTTCGATCTTCAGGCGGAGTTTTGGAACTACAGTATCGATCTGTCTGTCGTTCTGGCCGCCGGGCTTGCGGCACTTTGGGGGCGATTTATCCTGAACAATCGACGTGGGATAATGATGCGAAAATTTGGGAAAGGTCTGCGATGGATCAGTGCAGGCGTCGCCGTGGGGGCGGTCGCGCTTGCGATCAGCAATATCTCGTTGATCGATGGCTTTCGCATTTGCGACGCGCGGTATTTTACGGCCAATCTGCGCATGTCCTGCGATGTGGCAGAATATACATTGCTGCTGCCGTCCCTCTTGGGCGTCGTCTTTATTTACCTACTGTTCCTAATTGTCACGCAATGGGCGCTTGATCGGGCGCAGGGCGATGTCCGCGCTATCCGCAAAGAACGGAACCTGTTCTACCAAAGCTGTGGCTTGATGGCGATTTTGTTTGCGGTTGTCTCGCTGGTGCTTTGGGTCGTCTTTGTGCGCGCCGCGATGCCCTTTGCGTCTGATACGGTGTTCCGACCCGAGCATATTCATGCGCTTGGATATATGGTTCTACCAGGCTCAGCGCCCTTATTTCTGGCTCTACTTGTGATCATCATCGGTGCGGGCGTCTTGTTTAAACAGCGGGCAGATTGGCAAAAGGAATGGCGCTCGCTGGAGCGTGAACGCGAAGAGGCTGCCGATCATACTCCAAACAAAGAGTATAATGAACATATGCGGGAGGTGCCGCGTGTTATCATCGCCACCGCAGTGTCGAAGGCCATCACGCTTGCGTCCATCGGGTTGTTCATCCTTCTGCCGCTTTATGGGCTGCGGTTTGAACAGCTTTTGAACTTTGCTTTCTGTGGGCAGGACTGCACGGATATTGTGGTTCTAGGCGCCGTGGGGAATATCGATCTGATTGTCGTGCTGTACTATTTCAGCTTCGCCTTCGCGCTCTTCTTCATCTCCCTGTTTTTTATTCCTCAAACGAAGGATATCTTGGCGCTTGTGGTCGGGACGGGCAAAGACGTGATCGGGTATTTTGCTCGGTCGCATTACCCGCTGACGCCAGCGCAGGACGAAGGGCCGATTGAGAAATGGGCTAAAAGCCGGATCAATGGCCGGTTCCATCAAGTGTTCAGACGGTTTTGGTCCGAAGGACGCTACGACGAGTTGATCGTTGTGGCCCATTCCCAAGGCGGTGTTGTCGCGGTGGAAAGCATCGAGGCCTTGCCAGATGAGGTTCTGAAAAAGACGCGTTTTGTCTCGCTTGGGACGCCGGTCGGGCATCTCTATAACTTTTATTTCCCGATCGAATTCAACCGCTCGCGCCGGGATGTTTTGCAGGATTTTGGACCCAAAGGGCGGGGTATGTTGAGTTGGTCCAACATTTACCGCGCAGATGATTATGTCGGGACGTGGATCAACCGTGTTTACCCAGAGCCGGATGAGACCGGAAAACCAATCCCGGCTGATTGGCCTGTCAACCACATCATCGATTTGAAAGGTCATATCGGCTATTGGTTCGACAACGAGGTCCGTGACCTTTTATTCAAGGCTGAGTTTGCGGAGCTTGCTCCCGATTTCGGGCCTGAGCCTCCCAAAACATCGTCAAAAGCGCCGCGCAAAACCCCAAGAAAGCGCTCGCAACCAAGCAAAGGGCAAGCGTAACTGACGTGCTCTCGGGGCCAAGGATGCTGGCGACGTAAGTTGAGAAAACGGAACCCGCAAAAGTTGCCATAGCGCCAGATAGGCCTGCCGCAGAACCCGCAAGTTTGGGCCGAACATTCAGGACACCTGCAGTGGCACTGGGCAGGATCATTCCATTCCCAAGGCCGATGCCTGCAAGGAACGCAAAGAATATCCATGGATTATCGACGCCCAAAAGCGAGATGATAAGCGCACAACTGAGCAGCGCGGCCTGTGCGATGGTGCCGATCAGAACCATGCGGTTGATCCCGATGCGGGTTGCGAAATAGCCCGAAAGCCCGTTGCCGATCAAATAGCCCGTTGGCGGGATGCCCAGACATATCCCTACTTGGGCAGGTGTCAGGCCAAAGAATTCAGCCCCGATAAACGGTGCGCCCGCAAGATAAGCGAAGAATGCGCCAACACTAAAAGCACCCGTCATCGAGTAGCCCCAAAATCTTTTGGCCTTCAAAAGTTCGGGGTAAGAGCGGAACTGATCTGCAAAACTTGTGTTCTGGGCGGTGTTCGTTTCGCCGGCATCAAAGAAGATAGCTGTGGTAAGAACAATGCCGAAAATGGTCAGCGCCCAGAAGTTAGCGCGCCATCCAAACGCGACGTCTAAGAAACCGCCAACGATTGGGGCGACCATTGGGATAAGGGCCATACCCATGGTGACATAACCGATCATAGATGCGGCCTCATCTGGGCCATACATGTCTCTGATTATTGCGCGGGACAAAACAAATCCCGCAACCGCAGCGGCTTGAAGAAAGCGGAACACAAAGAACCATTCGACCGTTTCCGAAAGCGCAGAGCCTGCTGCAGCAAAAGTGAATAGGCCAAAGGCTCCGAGCGAGACGACACGGCGGCCATACCGGTCAGATAATGGACCAATGATCAGTTGCATGATGGCAGTGAGCAAAAGGTAACCGCCCACGGCTAACTGAATGACACCGTAGCTGACACCGTAATCCTCTGCCATACTGGGCAGCGATGGCAGGAAGATATTGAGAGTTGCAGCCGATACGGCTGCCATTAGAACAAGGGTTCCAACGGTTGGGGGGCTGGTTGGGCGACGAAGTGGCATAAACTCAAAACAGTCTTTGAGCCTTGGTAGCGAGGGGAAAGTTAAAGGTCGAGTATGAAAAAGCACCGCGGGTTTCCGTCCCGACTGCCGAGTTCTGATTATCAGTTCACCATTCGCCGACCCAATAAAAAAGGGGCGACCAAGCTGATTGCGCGCGAACGTTACCGTGATCGGCGCCGGGCGGACCTGCTGGCAGATGAAGGGTTCTTAAAGGCGCTTTGGGCGCATTTTGGCGAAGAGCCGTTTGAGCGTGGCAACCTCGATGCAGGGCGTCTGAGTTGGTTGTTTGGACGCGAGGTTGTGGCCGCTGAAGACCCGTTTGATCCCGAAAGTTATGATGCGCTTTTGCGGATTGATCTAGGGCGGGCAATGGCCGCTTTTCCTGATGCATTCGAAAATTCGGACGATTGGCCAGATGACGATCCGATTTTCGCCGACGACAGTGATTAATTATGGCATTTATACGCCTAAATAAGGCGGTGTTGTGGCATTTTGCTGGCGCGAAAAAGCGACTCACTCTAACCATGATCTCGAAACGATGCCCGACCGACTGTTCCCTTCTTCCTAAGGTGTCGTTTTCTCCATCTCCGGGCGCATCCCTACTGCTCCCGGACTCAGGAACTGGGGGTTCCTGATAAACGGGTCCGGCCCCCTACCCGGACCCGTTTTTTCTTTTCATCCCTTGGCTGCTTTCTTAAACACCCTTTGGCGCGGGGAGGGCGAGTAGATGAATTACAAAGAGATTTACGAAGGATGGAAGTCTGACCCTGAAGGGTTTTGGATGGAGGCCGCCAAAGCCGTCGACTGGATATCACCCCCAAGCAAGGCGCTCTTTGATAACAAAGCCCCGATCTACGAGTGGTACCGCGACGGAACCACAAACACTTGCTATAACGCGGTGGACCGTCATGTCGAAGCGGGGCGGGGCAGTCAGGCTGCCATCATTTATGATAGCCCTATCACAGGGGCATCGGCGACGATCACCTATTCTGAGTTACAAGACCGGGTCGCCGTCTTGGCTGGGGCCCTTGCCGCGAAAGGCGTGACCAAGGGCGACCGCGTGATTGTTTATATGCCCATGGTGCCAGAGGCTGTCATTGCCATGTTGGCCTGTACCCGGATTGGCGCAATCCATTCGGTTGTTTTTGGCGGTTTCGCTGCGGCAGAACTTGCGACCCGTATTGATGATGCCACGCCAAAAGCGGTTATTGCGGGATCTTGCGGGATCGAGCCCTCTGGTGTGATCGCCTATAAGCCCCTGCTCGACGGTGCGATTGAGTTGGCCGAGCATAAGCCCGAATTCTGTATCATCCTGCAGCGTGAGCAGGCCAAAGCGGACCTTGTGCCCGGACGGGATTTTGATTGGAATGATGTTCAAGAGGGTGTCGCGCCAGCCGATCCTGTGGCAGTGGGCGGTGCGGACCCTGTTTATATCCTCTACACATCGGGCACCACCGGTGCGCCGAAAGGTGTTCTCCGTCCGAATGGCGGTCATATGGCGGCGCTGTTATGGACGATGAAGAACATCTATGATGTGCAACCCGGTGACGTGTACTGGGCCGCATCCGATGTGGGCTGGGTCGTTGGCCATTCTTACATCTGTTACGCGCCGCTTCTTTATGGTGCGACGACGATCGTTTTTGAAGGCAAGCCCGTGGGCACACCGGATGCCGGGACATTCTGGCGTGTGATAGAAGATCATAAAGTGAAGGTGCTTTTCACAGCTCCGACGGCGTTCCGCGCCATCAAACGGGTGGACCCGAAAGGCGAGTTCGTCACGAAATATGACTTGTCATCCTTGCAGTCGCTTTTCCTCGCAGGGGAGCGGGCCGACCCCGACACTATCGAATGGGCCGAGAAGCATTTGAAAGTGCCAGTGATTGACCACTGGTGGCAGACCGAAACGGGCTACGCGATTGCGTCGAACCCGATGGGGATTGAAAAACTTCCGGTGAAACTGGGCTCGCCAACGGTCGCCATGCCCGGTTTCGATGTGCAGATCCTTGGCGATGACGGCCATCCCAAACCGGCCGGCGAACTTGGCGCGATTGCGGTGAAACTGCCAATGCCGCCTGGGTGTTTGCCGGGATTGTGGAACGCCGAGGCACGTTTTCGCAAAAGCTATCTCGAAACATTCCCCGGATATTATGAAACGGGGGATGCGGGATATATCGATGAGGATGGATACCTGTATATCATGGCCCGCACTGATGACGTGATCAACGTAGCCGGCCACCGCTTGTCGACGGGACATTTGGAAGAGGTTCTGGCCGCTCATCCTGAGGTCGCCGAATGCGCCGTGATCGGTGTGCATGATGCGCTAAAAGGGCAGTTGCCGCTGGGCCTTTTATGCACAAATGCCGGATGTGAAATGTCGGATGAAGACCTGGTGGCAGAGTGTGTGGCCAAAGTCCGTGCAGAAATTGGGCCAGTGGCGGCGTTTAAAATTGCGACAGTTGTGGACCGCCTGCCCAAGACACGATCGGGTAAAATTCTGCGCGGTACGATTGCGGCGATTGCGGACGGGCGTGAATGGAAAATGCCTGCGACGATTGATGATCCAAAAATCCTCGATGAGATTACCGAGAAGCTGCAACCTTTGGGCTATGCCAAATAGCCTGAACTAGCTTTGTTGCTCATTCCCGCGTAAGTCGGCGCGCAAGTGTTGCCCATTTTGGGTGCCGCAGCGTAGGAGGCTGAGATGAGCGCAGAAGACGTTTTAGACCCGGCTCCAACGGAAGAGCTGGACGCCCCCGGCCAAGAGACACTGGATGAATTGCTGACCTGTCTTGATACAGGGGAGCGGGACCATTTTCTGGAAATCCTAGAGCCGCTTCACGCGGCTGATATCGCCGATCTCCTAGAGCAGGCGTCATCGCAACAACGTGCCGATATTCTGGAATTCTGGGGCAAAGACATTGATGGTGAGGTCCTCTCTGAGATGGAGGACGGCACACGGATCGATGTGCTGGAGCAAATCCCAGACGAGATCGTTTCCATGGCGATCAAAGACCTGGATACCGATGACGTTGTCGATCTGATCGAAGATATGGCCGTTGAGCAGCGCTCGCGCGTGTTTGACGCACTAGAGGATGCCGATCGTTTGGCCGTCCGCCGTGCCTTGGAGTACCCGGAATATACGGCCGGTCGGTTGATGCAGCGCGAATTGGTGATGGCGCCTCCGCATTGGACGGTTGGTGATGCCATTGATGACATGCGACGTGATCCCGACTTGCCATCGCGGTTTTATGACCTTGTCGTTGTGGACCCCCGCATGCAGCCCATCGGCAAGGTCCCTTTGCACCGGCTGATGGGGGCAAGCCGTAAGACGCCACTCTCTGAGTTGATGGACGAAGATTTTCGAACCTTCGCAGCCGAGAAGTCACAAGAAGACATCGCGTACGCATTCAACCAATATCACATCATTTCCGCCCCAGTGGTCGATGAAACAGGGCGCTTGGTCGGCCTGATTACCATCGATGACGCGATGGACGTCCTGAACGAAGAGAACGACGAAGACATCAAGCGTTTGGGTGGTGTCGGTGATGAAAGCCTGTCTGATAGTGTGATCTCAACAACGCGTCAGCGTTTCCCATGGCTCTTCGTGAACCTGATTACGGCCGTGCTGGCCTCGATTGTCATTTCGTTTTTCTCAGGCACGATTGAGGCTGTGGTGGCCCTTGCGGTGTTGATGCCGATTGTGGCCTCGATGGGGGGCAATGCCGGCACTCAATCTTTGACCGTGGCGGTGCGCGCTCTTGCAACCAAAGATTTGACCAAGACAAACGCATGGCGCGTGATCCGGCGCGAGGGCCTTGTCGGCCTTTTGAACGGGTGCCTGTTTGCCATCATAATCGGGATCGTCGGCGTCGTCTGGTATGGTGATCCGATGCTCGGTGTGGTGTTGGCTCTGGCGATGATTGGAAACCTATTCGTGGCCGGATTGGCGGGCATTGGAATCCCCATGGTTCTTGAAAAGATGGGGATCGACCCTGCACTGGCGTCCGGTGCATTTGTCACTACTGTAACCGATATCGTCGGCTTTTTTGCGTTTTTGGGGCTGGCCGCGCTGATCCTGCTTTAGGGCAAGCGCAGCGTCTCAGTTTTGTTGCCTTTGGACAGTCGCACCTGATCGGCACCGATAGCTACAATTTTCCAAGTGTTGATGCTTTCGCCCAAACTGCGGGTGACAAACCGCCCGCTGCCCGTTCTAAACATCGCCTCGCGATTATTGGCTTTCCCAAACACGCCTATCAAACTCAGGTTATTCCTGCTCAATGTTCTGCCTCTTACCGTCGCAGCGTCTTCCGCGCTTTCTGCGGTCGGTGTGACGGTTGCCACGACGGCTGCACTTGCGCCGCTTGGAACATTCACCCCAATACCGCTGGGTCGTCTGACAGGAATGGATGTCGTCAACAAGGCCGTTGGTGGGGCGAGTGCGGGATCAGATGGAATACGCGCGGCTATTTGCCGATTATAGGCCTCGGGCCGCACTTTGGGACGTACAAGCTCTGCGTCCGGCGCGTATATCGGGAGGGGTTCTGCAGCCGGTTCGGCACTCTCTGCCTCCAACTCGTCTAGGATCATAACCGCAAGTTCGTCGACGGGTTCTTGATTTTCCGTCTCCGGAGGAGCGGGCAAGTTCGGCGCCCCAAGGTCGACCGTGGCGAGATCGCCGGGCAGTTCCGGAAGATCGAATTTTGGCACCACAAAAGCGGCGGTGACACCCGGAGACGCCGTTGCCTCGATTTCGGGAACAGAGGCGAGGCGCAGGCCAGGTGGGGGTCGCAACATCGGATAAAGCGACGGATCGACAGGTTGGGTCAGAGCAACGTTGTCCGACGGCCCGTCAAACCCGGATTGCAGTTTGGCACCGTAATGGTTTGCGCCAAGGGCTGCGCCAACCAAGAGCCCGGCCATAAGAGCCGCAACCGTAACGCGCTTGACGGAATCTAACAGGGAATACCCGGCCACGGTATCTTGGCCGATCTTGAAAAACGGCTGTGGGCTTCGGAGGGAATTTGGAAAAACTGTCGACAAGCCAATCGGGGTCAGGCCGAGCGCCTTCGCCTGATCGGCGGCATCTGCGAGCGCCTCTTTCGTGACAGCAACCGGTGTGTAGCGCCCAGCTTTATTGGCGATGCCATAGTCAATGGCCAACTCATCCAATGGGTAGTCAAGATTACTGGTAAAGACCTCTTCGAGTGTGCGATCTTCAAGGTCTTTCCGGCGTACTTTCTGAAAGACCAAATCCTCGTACGGCACGAAAACAATGCAGTTCGTTCCGGGCGCGTAGTCGTTTTTCGAGATCGAATCCCGCAGCAGGTCGAAGGCATTCTCTTTGTGGATAGATACAATGGCAAAGGGTTCGTTAAGGCCGTCATCGCTACATTCGGCGAGGACGTAATCGCGATCATTTATGACAAATGCCAGTGTGGGCTTGTGCGCCATCTTGTTTTCCACCCTTGGCCTTTTGTGCCACAGGGCGCGCACCGAAAAAAGCCCGGTTTTTCAACCGGGCTCGATTTGATGACTTTTTGCGGGTGATTAGCTGGCTGTCAGGACCGAAGGCCAATTTTTATCAGCGGCTTCGATGTTGCCCCGCTTGTTTGTTGCCCACAATGCGCGGACGGATTTACTGAAGTTCAGATAGAGCTTTCCTTCGTGGATCGACCACGCCTCTGGGTCAGTAGAGGCAGTGTACCCACGGGACACCGCATAGGCGCAATAGCCACCATATTGTGGGGCGTATGTTGCAGGGTCTTCGTCAAATGCAGCTTTGTTCAGGGCATTGGCGAAATGGAATACGCCGCCATCATATTCGGACGTAAATTCCTCGGACCCTTTGACAGGGCCGTTTTCGTCAAAATAGGCAACAGGATCATAACCGCCTATGGCTGGTCCGGTTTCAGAGAACCAGCGAGGTTGTTCAGCAAATGCTGGTAATGCGGTGAAGGCGGCAGCGGTAGCCAAAAGAGCGCGACGCGTCAGTGTCATTGTTGTCTCCGAAAAGGTTATGAAAACCATGTGCGACATAATTGAGCATTGCGAAACCCGTCTGGCGATTTCGTGAGTGGGCGTTACACCTAGCGCGCCGCTTTGGCCGCATAGAGCGCGACAGCGGCTGCATTTGAAACATTTAACGAACCAAAATCCCCGGCGAATGAAATCTTTGCCAATGTATGACAGCTTTCTTTTGTAAGCTGACGCAGTCCCGGCCCCTCGGCCCCTGCTACAATCGCAATGGGATTCTTGCTGTGGACAAAAAGAACGTCCGAAAGCTCTTCTGTGGCTGTACCGTCGAGACCGATGACAAAATACCCCATTTCTTTCAACGCTGCGATCCCGCGCGCTAGGTTCTGAATGCGCAAATAAGGTTGCCGTTCTAGCGCTCCGGACGCTGTTTTTGCGAGTGCACCTGTTTCAGGCGCAGAATGGCGGAAAGGGGCAATGACGGCGCGCGCGCCGAACACTTCTGCAGACCGTAGGATCGCGCCGACATTGTGCGGGTCCGTGACACGGTCCAGCACCATCAAAAGCGGCGTTTCATCGCGAGGCGCGCACAGCGAGGAAAGATTGCCCCAATCAAGCGGATCAACCTCCAGCACTGCGCCTTGATGTACCGAGGAAGGATCAACAGGCGGACGGAAATGGCGCGGATCCTGAAGCTCTGCCGTGATGCCGGATACCGCAATGGCATCCGCAAGCTTGTCCGAGGCGTTTTTGGTTACCAGCAGCCGATGCTTTACGCGGGCTGGGTTCAGCAAGGCATCGCGCACGGCATGTAACCCAAACAGCCAATAGGTACTGGGTATATCCCGCTTGGCCCGTTCCTTTTCGACGACCCAATCTGGTTTTTTGCTTTTGCCTGACATGCTGTGCGGGATGGCATCCCATTAATAAAGCTTCAAGTCTGAAGGTTACGCTTCGACAAAGCTGGTTTTTAGAGTTTTGGTTCGGACTGTTCTGCCAGAAATCGAACGAACAGCAGCGTTAAATTCTCGCGACGTGATTGATCGGGCCACAGGGCGTAGATGCCCAACGGCTTTAAGCTCCATTCTGGAAGGATAGGGATTAAATCACCGCGCGCAAAACCTTGTTGTGCTAAGTGCTCGGGGATTGATGCGATCCCCAAGCCTCGTAGCGCGAATTCGTACAGAGCCTGCGCGGAATTGACCGAAATATACGCGTTTATGCGCACGTTGACTTTCACCCCGGACCGAGAGGTAAGTTCTGTTTGGTTCGGCGTGATCAGAAAGCGTATCCAGTCCCATTCCTCTAGCTCCGAAGGATGCTGCGGCAGGTCTCGGCCTTTACAATAATCGGGACTGACGGCCAAAAGCCGCTCTGCGCCGCCAATCGACCGTGACAGCAACTCGCTTGTTTCGGGCCAGCCCGCGCGGATGCCGACATCAAAACCTTCTTTGATGAGGTCGGTCGCATGGTCCGTAAAGTGAAGCTGCAGGTGAACTTTTGGATACGTTTTTGCGAAAGCTGCAAAGACGTCCATCAACTTCGTTTGGGTTATAAAGGCGGGCACGGTTACCCGCAAGCTCCCTCTGGGTTCCGTCGCATGCGGGTTGATCTGATCCAGACCAGTTTCAGCAGCTTCGAGAATAGCCATCGCCTTTTGGTGAAGCAATCTTCCCTCATGGGTGACTGAAATTTGTCGTGTTGAACGATAGAGCAGGGTGACACCCAGATCTTTTTCGAGATCGGAAACCGTTTGACTGACCCGGGACGGCGCAAGTCCCAAATGCCGGGCGGCGGCGCGAAACGATCCTTGCTCAACCACGTTGGCGAAAATCGCAATTGGGCGCAGCTTATCAATCATTGTTCATCTCAGCAGAACATTCCTATCTTATTTTAGTCTATTATGCGGAACGTTCTACAAGGATACCAGTGAGCGTGTCTTGAGGACTTCAACTTGACCATCAAATGAAGGAGCATAACATGACCGCTTCGCTAAACCTGAGCCGCCGACGGTTGTTGCAAGGTTCCGCCATTACGGTCGGAACAGCAGCTTTCCTAAAAACTGCTTTAAAACCTGTCCCTGCAATGGCGCAGGGAGAGATGCCTGCGGGCACTGTGCACAGCTTTGCCAAAGGCGGTGTCACTTTCCATACATATGTGTCTCCTGCGCAAGCAGTACACGTGACGTCCCACGTGGTCGAGTTCGAGGACCAGTTGATGGTCGTCGATGGCACGATGCTCCCCCCAACAGCGGCAGAGGTGTCTGCTCTGATTCAATCAACCCGGAAATCTGTTGGACTGGCCTATCTCAGCCATGAACACCCTGATCATTGGGGCGGAAGCGCATTTGTTGCAGGTGCAAATTTCGCAACGCTTCCAGAAATCAGGGATGCGGTTGCCAAAGAGGCAGCGGCAGGCGAGTTCCCTGAACCCACCACGGTCCTCAATGGGCCAGATCTTGCATTGGGACTGACTGAGATTTCTGGAATTCCAGTTGAGTTTCGTCACTTTGAGAATACGGAAGCACCGCATATCGTTGTGGCTGTTTTCCCGGATCAGCAAGTGGCCATTGTTCAAGACCTTGTTTATAACGGTGTGTTTTTTGCGCCGGGTGTTGATCGGAAAAACTGGATCGCCACACTTGAGGGTCTCAGAGACGATGCTGCCTTTGAAACATTGTTGGTGGGGCATGGCTTGCCCACCACGCGCGGCGAGTTGGACACGGCGATTGCCTATTTGAAAGTACTGGACGACGCGATGACCAATGCAGCGTCACCCGATGCTGCGACAGCCCAGATCAAAGCGGCCTTTCCCGGATACTCCGGTGACTTCTTGTTGTCATTGATCCCGGCCTATTGGGCGAACTGATGAACCGCCGTGTAGCACTGAAAACAACCCTTGTCGCTGCCTTGGCGATGATCTTGTCCCGAAAACTAGGAGCACAGACGATGGACCAAACCTCACAAAATTCTCTTGATACCGTCATGGCCTTTATGGAGGCCATGGGGGGCGGTGATATGGATCTTATGTCCAGTTTGATGGCCGACGACATGGTCTGGCATAACGAAGGGGATACCACATTGCCCTGGATTGGAGAGACAAAGGGAAAAGAGAACATCTTTCAATTTCTTGGAGTTTTTTCAGAAAACTTGGAAACCACCCTTTGGGAAAATGAAGATGCGTTTGCTTCGGGGGATACCGTTGCAGTGTTTGGTCGTATGAACGGCCGGACCACAAAATCGGGCAAAGAGACCGGTGTTTTCTCGTTCGCACTGCGCGCAAAAGTGCGTGATGGGCAAGTGGTCCTTTGGCACTGGTTCGAAGACAGTTTCGCAATCAGCCAAGCCTATCACGGCAAAGCGTAGGGCGATTTGCACAAGGATTGGCGCGTTCCTTCTCCAGGACCCAATCGGAGTTCTTACTTCTGCCTGATATGAAACCGTAATCGCACCGGATTAGGATGATCACAAGGCATTCGCGAGCGGACAAACAAAAAGCGCTAGAGGTCTAGGTCCTTTTTTGGTGCATCAGGCCCCACGGACTTGAGCTTTTCAGTTGCAGCAGCTCGCACGCTTTCATTGTCCAACAAAGCTTGGCCAAGTGCGCGTGCTTGGTTCCAACGTACGATTTCAGCAATGTTCGGATCATGGTAGAAGAAGATCACATTTCGTACACGGTTGTCGGAGCGAAAAACAGCCGGTGAAATTGTCATTTGATAGCCGCATCCCTCGCGCGCTAGAATGAGCGGTGCCGTGGCATCTCGCCAGTTTTGGGTGCCAATCCACTTTCTCGCCGGATTTTTATCACGGTTCACGAACTCCCACATACATTCGTAAGCCTTGTCTTGATCGCCCTTCACGCCGTTTTCGTCAAGCGACCAGACCCAACCAATTCGTGCGTGGCTGGCAAATCGATCCGGGTTTCTAAATTCACCAGAAGGCTCTCCGTATTTACTAAAGATCGCTTCGTCGAATTGGTCGCTGAAAGGGCGAGCATCTTCGGGTGGATACCAGCGCCGACTGAAACCCCAAGCCAGTTGCTTTCCATCAATGGAAGCAGTGTAAATCTGAAATGTGTCAACCGGTTCTGGTGCATCTGTCGATGGTGATGACAGAGACAGAACACCGTAACCGTCATATTCGGTCTCTATCCATTCTGCTTGAGGTTGAACGTCATAGATCGCGTTTTCTATTTGTTTTTTTAAGTTCTCAATATCAGGTTCAAATACAACACCTTTGAAGTCCGGTCGGTTTGACGGAAGTGCATTCATGGCTGCTCCAGGCAGATCCCAAGGTCCATCCAACTTGAAAGTGTAGTTTACACCTCCCAAGCGTCCGACGATTTCCGGTAGACCTTTGCGACCCTCTTCGACGCTTGCTGTGATTTCGAACGGACCGCTCGTTTCGCCACATGTGTCGCCCAAGTATTCAGCTTCGCTAAAAACCTCGGCTTGGCTGAAAAAGACGGCGCAATTCACTCTTTGGCCTGACCCATCAAGACCAAGCAGACGGTCATAGTAGTTTATGTTTTTATCAGTGACATGAAGTACGATCCCATCTTCCAAACCATAGAGGGAAAAACGTAAAACAATACTCCTAGCAACCCAAGGTCCACTGTCGAGGCGTATGGAATACTCCCTGCCATAACTCGCAATCACCGGCTTTCGGTTAGCCAACTCGAGTGCTTTGGCTGCGGCTTCAGCTTCAGCTTTCAGACGCTCTTCTTCTGCTTCACGCTCCGCAGCGGCTTCTGCAATCCGTGCTTCACATGTCGCAGCATCCGCATCGCACCCACGTAAAACCACAGCAGATAAAACCGCATTGTCTTTTACTGTTGAAACGCGGATTTCTATCGATTGTGGGTCGCCGCTTTGGCTGGGGTCGATGTCTTTGAAACGCAGGATTTGTGGGGCGTTAAAGTCGTTATTTGCATCGGCCAAGATATCGTAATTCTCACGGATGAGATTACCCTCGATCTCGATATTCATAATCCTGTTCCCAGATTCAGCCCACCACCCTTCTACAAAGTACAGGTCTACGGTAACGGGTCCCGGTTCAACTGGGGCGGCAAAGGTGATTTCGGAGCCCCATCGAACCGAGGCAAACGGCGTATCTATAATCGTTTCTTGTAATCCGTTTGGCCCCGAATTGCCCTCACCTTCGACACCCGTTGATCGCGATGTTGCAAAGGCATCTGCTTCGAAAGAGATGTCCCCATATACCATCGCCGGACCAGCAAGGTTGTATGCGCCAATCACAGGCCCACCTTCAAGTTCCACAACCGAGTTTGAGGTCTCTGGGGCAGTCGTGTCGGCTTCTACTTCGCTGAGGCTCATCGTTGATTGTTGTTGCTGGGTCTCAGCAGGCCAAACACAGGTCGCTCCGCCAGCGCAGGAGATGGAAATTCCATTTAGTACAGCGTTGTCACGTACGGACCGTATTTCGATATCAATTGTGTTGGAATTGTCATTGAAATCGGGTTGTACGCCGCCAATCTCTGCGATGAACTGATCATTTGCTCGCCCGCCTGTAGCTTCGAGGATATCGATTCCACTGCCAACCACTTGGTCTTCGATAACAACGTCAAACACCCGCGATCCGACCGAACCGTCGGCATGCCAAAGCTCCGCAAAGTGGAGGTCCAACTCATACTGACCAGATGGTACTAGAATGGACAGTTTTACAGCCTGATTGGAATAGCTTTGGGTTTCGTAAATGGTACCGGCGAAACCTTCTTGAATTCCACTCGGAGAGTTTGGCGGATCCCGATAGTCGGTGCCTTCAAGCACAACTGTGTTGCCAGCAAACCAAGTATTCTCTTCCCAAGTAATCTCGGGTCCGCCGATATTGATGTATTTAGTTTCGAAGTTTGATTGAGCAAAACTTGGTTGCGAAAATAAAAGTGCAGTAAAAATAATCCCCAAACGCATATGTAAAACTTCCTCAACGCAGCGTTAGCTCCACACCGTAACCGTAGAAGGATAATGTAACACTATTTTAAAAGGAATTCTGTATTCGGATTTACGACTTTGGCCTGTAAACAAAGTATCACATGGAGTGTGCGGTAACGCGATCAATCGCCTTGACGACTGGGATCACAGTTTTTAGACGGCAACTCTGTCATCGCGAATGACGGGCGACGTGCTGCAAGGTGCGGCAGCGGACTGTAACTCCGCCGGGGAGACCCATGCCTGGTTCGATTCCAGGGTCGCCCACCACTTCCTCCTGAAAAACATGTATCTGAGTAAATTTGTCAGCTTGATGCATGACACGGTTCAAAGCTAAATTGCAGTATTAAATATGAGCGTCATGGCCAAAAAACTGCCCAGCCCCTGTGTTGATGTGTGCAAATACAAGCGCAAAGGCCATTGTATTGCGTGCTCCATGAGCAAGGCACAGAAGTCGATCTTTAAAAAGCTTGAAAAAGAAAAGCACCGGGAGGGGTTCCTCCAGATGCTTGTCGCGCAACAAAAGCGCATGGGTAAGTTCGGAGAGTGGCCCGAATTGTATCAAAAGCGGTGTGCGAAAAAGGGGGTTACACCCCCCAGTTTCATCACCGAAGATGTGCGCTGAGCATCCATGCGAATTTCTCGTGCTCGCGGCCCCGCTCAATACAAAGATCCTCTGTCAGCAAGTCGCCATGTTCTGAAGCCAGTTCGGCCGCGCCCGCGAGAGTAGATGCCACAGTTTTCTGCGCGTTCATCAAATACTCGATCATTTCTTTGTCGGTGGCGTGACCATCATGTTCCTGAACCTTGGAGGCGGTAACCATATCGGCAAGTTTCCCGTTGGCATGACCGCCAAGCGCTTTGACCCGCTCCGCCAGATCATCCTGACCTTTAAAGTGGTCTTCATACACTTCTTGGAACAGTTCATGCAGGCTGCCGAATGACATGCCAGTGACGTTCCAGTGAAAATTCTGCGAGAGCATTGTCCTTTCAACCAACGCACAAACAGCGATTTGCGAGGCTCTGAACCAATGCGTGGCAGAGACGGTTGTAACGAC
>JBCBON010000028.1:0-34618 GCA_039821195.1 Pseudomonadota bacterium | reverse complement strand
TTCACACCGCCCTTCACAACCCCAAAGAGCGAACAGCACCCGAAGAGGACGTCTATCGCTTTGCCCGGGCATCCGTCGTCGCCGACAAAGACTTGCCCGCCGGTCATACAATCACCGAGGCCGATATCTGGGCCCGCCGTCCGGGATCCGGCCCGATTCCGGGATACGATTTCGACAAGGTTGTGGGTAAGACACTGATCAAAGCCGCCACCCGAAACCAGCAACTCGCTTGGGACGATTTCGAAAGCTAATCCCGATGGTCACCAATGCGATCTGCATCAAATACGGCACACTCTATGGCCCCGAATATGTGAACCGCCTTTATGCCGGTTTGAAACGCAATGCGACCGATGATGTCCGCATGTTCTGTATGACCGAAGATCGCTCCGGCGTGGATACGAAAATTGAAATCCTGCCACTGGTGGACGAACCCTTTCACCCACGGATGTTCGCCGCGATGGAGAAAGCCGCGAAACGGGGACGATTGCAAAAAATCAGCGTCTTTAAACCAGACCTCATACCGGACCTCGAGGGGCCGATGCTTATGTTCGATCTGGATGTGGTGATCACCGGCGGCATCGAAGAGCTGCGCGACTACGCACCGGGCAAGCTGTGTATGCGGCGCGAATGGAATGCAGGTGGCAAAGCGCCATCGCTTGGCCACGGGTCGGTCGAAAAGTTTGATCCCAAACTCCATGGCGAACTCTATGAATTCATGGCCCGAGACCCCGAAGCCGCAGTCGAGCTCGGCTTTGGATCTGAACAGTCTTATACATCGCACTTGGCCGATCGCGAGGGGTTCTTTGAGACCTTCCCCGATGACTGGATTATCAGTTTCAAATATGACTGCCGCCCGCCGCGGCCTTTGAACCTGCTCATAGAGCCGCGCTTGCCCAAAGCGGCAAAGGTTGTTTGCTTCCATGGACGCCCCAAGATGGAAGAAGCGGTCGAGGGGTATCGCGCAGGCCCGCTCCATTCTACGCGCCCTTGCACGTGGATGCGCGCCCATTGGATAGGCGCATGACACTCTCTTTTGACGACTTCGACACCTGGGTGATCAATCTGCCGAAAGATGGCGAACGGCGCGCACGCATGGACAGGCAGCTAACCGAACTCGGGCTTAGCTATACTCTATTTGAAGCGATAAACGGAGCTGACAAAGCAGCAGAATTAGCACCCAGAGTTGATAAGCTTGCCTATCGCAAAAATATGGGTGCGCCCATTTTACCCGGCAAAATGGGGGTCTATGCAAGCCATCTCGCAGTTTGGGAGCAGTTTCTGAACGGATCCCAAAAAGCCGCTTTAATCTTCGAAGATGACGTTATCTTCCATAACGATTTCAAAGCTGCTCTGGGCTGTGCTTTAGATAACGCAGAGCATTGGGAATTGATCCGATTCAACTGCATCCGCGCCAAGTTGCCAATCACACAACGAAAGGCGGGGGCCTACCGACTGAATGCTTATCTCGGTCCGTTTACTGGGAACGCAGCTTATTTGATCAAACGCGAAACAGCAGAAAAGATCATGGTCAATATCTGGCCCCAAACCCGGGCGCTTGATCACGAACTGAACCGTTTTTTCATCCACGACTATCGCCAAATTGGCCTGGAGCCATGGGCAAGCCGCCCCGATGATGGTGGCGTCTCTACCATCACCGGCGCAAATTTTGACAAGGTGAAGAAGCCAAAACCGCACCAGCGGCTTTTTTACTACGGCGTTAAACTGACAAACTACTTCCGTCGTTTCGTTTGGCTCGCAAAACGTGGCATGATCTTCCCTCGACGGTGAGCCGTCGAAACAGCTTGCCAGCCTGTTTGATTTCTTGTGAGTAACGCAGATGGTACCAACGAAAGCGTCTCTTCTTTTCGTCACAGGCACGCGGGCTGACTTTGGAAAGCTCGAGCCATTGTCGATTGCCGCGCGCGATGCTGGCCATGACGTGACCTTCTACGTCACCGGCATGCATATGATGGAACGCTATGGGATGACCAAAATAGAGGTCAATCGCGTCCAAGGCGTCAGCGTCGTCGAGTTTGAGAACCAAAAAGAGGGCGACCGCCAAGACCAGGTTCTTGCCCGAACCGTGACAAGCTTTGCCGACTATCTCCACGACACCAACCATGACCTCGTCATTGTCCATGGCGACCGCGTCGAAGCACTGGCCTGCGCGCTCGTCTGTGCCACCAACTATATCCGCTGTGCCCATATTGAAGGCGGAGAAGTCTCTGGCACAATCGACGAGATTTTCCGCCATTGTAACACCAAACTCGCTTGGGCCCATTTTGTGAGCTCCGAGCAAGCAGGCCAACGCGTCCAAGCCATGGGCGAAGATGCATCGTCTGTCTTCCTAATTGGGTCGCCCGAGTTGGATACGCATTTGCGACCCTCCGGCGTCAGCCTGGACGCGGTGAAATCGCGCTACGACATTCCGTTTGAAGACTACGGGATTGTTGTGTTCCACCCTGTCACCTCTGAACAAGACACAATCGGCGATCAGGCGCGCGCCCTTTTTGAAAGCCTTGCGCAAAGCGGGCGTCAGTTTGTGGTGATCCTACCCAATAATGATCCGGGATCGTCCGATATTTTCAAGGTCATAGATGGGCTTGATCCCGGCCAATTCCGAGCGCTCGCCTCAATGCGGTTCGCCTATTTCTCCGAACTTTTGCGCAATGCATCCGCGCTGATTGGCAACTCCAGCGCAGGGGTGCGCGAGGCCCCGTTCATCGGCATTCCCAGCCTCGATATCGGCACGCGGCAGACCAATCGCTCACAGGCAGCGTCCGTCACTCATGCCGACGCCCATGATGCAACAACCATTGCCACCTTCCTGAGCGACGTGTGGGGCAAACGATTTGACCGGCATGCCGGTTTTGGCAGTGGCTCTTCAGCGGACAACTTTGTTGCCTGCCTAAACGACCCCGCCTTTTGGGATCGGGGATTGCAAAAGAATTTCCAAGACATTGGCTGATCCCCTGTCATTACGAGCCTATCTTGCAGCGGGGTACGCGCTGCGACCGCTGGTAGATCGCCACCTAGAACGGCGGACAAAACGCGGCAAGGAAGACCCGGAACGGGTTGATGAAAAACGGGGGGTGCCAACGCTCCCCCATCCCGGCAAGCCCGTCATCTGGTGTCATGCGGTCGGCGTGGGCGAGGCATTGGCGCTGACCGGTTTTGCTGAATGCCTGATCCAACTCGCACCTGACCATGCGATTTTGATCACCACGTCATCGCGCAACGCAGCCGAGGTTCTGATGCGCAACGCGCCTGAGGGGATCATCCATCAGTATTTGCCGGTTGATGTGCCCCCTTACGTGGCGCGTTTTTTGGACCATTGGCAGCCCGTGCTTTCGATCTGGGCAGAGCGGGACATTTGGCCAAGGCTGATCTGGGAAACGGCGCAGCACGGAATCCCGCAAGTTATCGTCAATGGACGCATGACCAAGGACAGCCTGAAGCAAAAACGCCGTGCGACGCGTCTGTTCGCCGCCTGCTATGGGCGCTGTACCTTTATCGATGTGCAAGATCAGGCATCAGCCAAACATTTTGCCGAACTTGCTCCACACCAAACCATCACCGTGGGTGGTTCGCTCAAGGCATATGGACCGCCGCTCAAGGACCATCCAGAGGCGCGTTCAGCTTGGGCGAAAGCGCTTGGTTCCAAGACTTGGCTCGCTGCTTCGGTTCATCCCGGCGAATTCGACGCTATTCTGTCAACGCAGGCACAACTCGCCAAAGCGGGGTGGCGCGCCATTTTCGCACCGCGCAGCCCTGCGGACGCCGATGCGCTGCGGGCGCTTTGCGCACAGAAGGGTTTTTCAACCAAGCGAACCTCATCAGACGCTCCAAGCGGTGCAGACATCGTCATCGAAGATCGTCTTGGCTATCTAGGTCTTTGGTTCCGGCTGGCCGATGCGGCGTTTATCGGCGGTTCCTTTGACACGACAGGCGGGCACAACCCGTACGAACCTGCGCGCCTCGCGTGCCCGTTTTTCCACGGACCCAATGTCAGCAACTTCTCAGGTGATTATGCCCGATTTTCCGACGCAGGATTAAACTTGCGGGTTCAAACCGCAGGCGATCTTGCAAAGGCTATCGCAACTCAAGACCTTAATGCCCTCGGGAAACAGGTCCAAAGCCTGTCGAATACGGGGGAAACAGCCGTTCAGAACCTCGCGCAAAGATGCGTCGCGCTCGTCACTCCATAGCGGCCAATTTGCGTCCCATCAGCCAATCTGCAATCTCAAAATCAAGCGGGTTATCAATGTCGAAACACCGTTCCTGCGGCGCGACATAAGGAATTACCCGCCCCTCATAAATCCAATCCACCTCTTTGATATAATCGGGACGGATCGCATAGCAGACACCCGTATGTTCATAGACGACAGGCGCTTGCTGGCGAGACACGATATTCCCGGGCAGTTTTTTGGACACATGCAACGCGCCCGTTTCATCGGGCTCCACCAAGTTAAAATACGGGTTCCGGTGGGCAGGCGTACAGGTCATCACCATATCGGGGCGCTCTTCGCGAAACAGCGTGATGACGTTTGTGATGTCGTCCGCATCGCGCAGGGGCGAGGTTACGTCCAAATCGATAAATACTTCTATCGGTTCATCGATCAGGGCCTCCGACGCTGTCAACGCGTGGCGCCACACATCCCATTTAGAGGCCGTATCCGTGGCCAATTCGGCTGGCCGTAATTCAATATCCAACGCGCCACGGTCTTGCCCAAACGCATACATTTCAGGCCCGTCCGTGGAAATCACCACATGATCAATCATCGGATGGTCCAGTAGGTGATCTAAACTCCATTGCAGAAGCGGCTTTCCCTGCAAGAGTTTCATATTCTTTCCGGGCACACCTTTGGACCCTGCCCGCACACCAATATGTCCAAGGATCATATCAGGCCCCCTTTTCCCGTCTTCGTGTCCGCCAGCACCGCGTCTATCTTTGCAAGGATGCGGTCCGTCGCCCCAAGCTGCGTTTTGTAAAAGGCTTTGGCCGCTTTGGCCGCGCTTTCAACGCGCGACGGATCATCGAGCGTCGACAACAGCTCTGGCATTAAGGCACTTTCGCCAGACACCCGCGTGACTGCGCCCGCCTCAATCGCTTCTTCGACTGGATAGTCGATGGTCCAAGTATGCGGCCCCACGATAACGGGTTTTTCCAACGCCAAAGGCTCCACTACGTTATGCGACCCCCGCCAGTTGAACGACCCGCCCATGACCACAAAATCACATAGGCTGAGATAGAAATACATCTCGCCCAAACTGTCCCCGACCAAGACATCGGGTTTGCGCTCATCAAGCGGCGCGAGGTTTTGATCCAAATGTGCACTGCGTGCCAGCGTCGTGCCTGCCATTTTCGACAATTCCGCAACCATGGGGGCAAAACGCTCTGGCGCGCGGGGCACAACGACAAAGGCGGGATGGGCATGATTGGAGCGGAGCCGCTGGATCGTTGGAAGATAATGCGCTTCCTCCGACTCAAGTGTGTTCACGATCCCTATGACAGGTCGATCGCCAAACCGCGGGCGATAAGCGACGGCGGCCGCAAGATGAGCTTGGGGTATGGCCTGCTCAAAACGCGTCTCGCCGACGGTTACGACATCGCTTAACCCCACCTCTTTGAAACGCGCCGTGTGGAGGTCGGATTTCGTCATGGCACCTGCAACCAGGCTAACGGCGCGGCCGCGAAAGCGACCTTTCTTGTAGTCCCGTTCAAAGCTTTTCGTCAGGAATTGCGTATTGCAGAGCCAAACTGGTACGCCTGCCGTCCGCGCCTCCCACAGCATTAGCGGCCAGATATCAATCTCCATCACCAGCGCGAGCCTCGGTTTGCAAGCCGCTAGGAACCGACGCAGCGCAGGTCGATATTCAAGCGGCAGATAGCGCACCACGACGCGCCCTTCGGAAATTTCTTCTGCGAAATGCTTATGCGCCGCTTTGCGACCGGCTGGTGTATGATGCGTCGTGACAATGTGGTGTCCCTTTGCCAGCAACCCTTTAATCACCGGCGCTGCAGAAATCATCTCGCCCAACGATGTCGCATGAACCCAAATCGCCCCTTCAAGCACAGGACCATGGCCGAAGCGCTCCTGCATATGCGTGCCGTAATCCGGGTCCTTACGGGCCCGCAGCTTGAAATAGGCCCAGACCACCGGCGCTGCGATCACCCAAAGCCCGCGATAAATCGCCATCTCAAACGGGGAAATCTGGGGATCTGCCGACATATATGCGCCTTCGTTCAGAAGCGCTCTTAACGAAGGCGCTTGGCGGCAGCAAATTGCAACTCTGGTTGGCCCATGCTTTTCCTTTGGGTCGCCACCTGTTAGCAGCGCACACAATGGATCAAGCAACGGAAAAACCTTCTCGGGAAATTGCCTCTGACGTTCTGCGCATCGAAGCCGAAGCGCTGATGGCGATGTCGAACACTGTGCCCGCCGGATTTGATGCAGCAGTTCAACTTTTGATCAATCAAAAGGGCCGTGCGATCCTCTCCGGCATGGGGAAATCGGGCCATATCGCAAAGAAAATCGCGGCAACTTTGGCCTCAACGGGTACACCTGCTTTTTACGTTCATCCGGGCGAAGCCAGTCATGGCGATCTTGGCATGGTGACCAAGGGGGACGCCGTTATTCTGCTCAGCAATTCGGGCGAAACGTCCGAGCTGGTGGATATAGTTTCCCATTGCCAGCGGTTCATGATCCCGATGATCGCGATCACAAGCGGGGCAGACAGCACACTTGCCAAGGCGGCCACGGTCAGCCTTGTGCTTCCAAACGCGCCAGAGGCCTGCGCGATCGGCATGGCGCCGACCACATCAACAACTATGGCGCTAGCACTTGGCGACGCTCTGGCCGTAGCGACCATGACCTTGCGCGGTTTCGAACGAGAGCATTTTTTACAATTCCACCCAGGCGGCAAACTCGGAGCTCAACTCCTGAAGGTTGCAAACATCATGCACAGGGGCGACGACCTCCCGCTTGTGGATGCGAAGATGCCGATGACCGAAGCACTGATTGTGATGACGGCCAAAGGGTTTGGCACTGCCGGCGTGGTAGAGCATGGCACGCTTATGGGCATCATCACCGATGGGGATTTACGCCGCAACATGGACGGCCTGACCGAAAAAACTGCGCGCGACGTCGCCACTCTAAACCCACGCACGATCGCGGCCACGGCCTTTGCGTCAGAGGCCTTGCAACTGATGCAAACTCACAAGATCAATTCTCTGTTCGTGCCGGATGCGTCCGGCGCGCCAATGGGGCTGATTCACATTCATGATTGCCTGCGGGCGGGAGTGCTCTGATGAAAACTGTGACCGCCGGAAACGTCTCGTTTTCCAATTCAGCACCTTTGTCCTTGATGCTTGGCCCCTGCCAAATGGAAAGCCTCGATCACGCCCGCATGATGGCCGAAAGCATCGCCAAAGCGGCTGACGCTGCCGGAGTCGCTTGGGTGTATAAATCAAGCTTTGACAAAGCAAACCGAACATCGGTTGATGCCTCTCGCGGTCTTGGCCTTGAAGAGGGCATGACGCTCATGTCCAAGATCAAGGACGAATTCGGCGTGCCCGTCATGACCGATATCCATTCTATCGATCAGGTGGGTCCCGTCGCCGAGGTTGTCGATATCCTTCAGATCCCCGCCTTTCTATCCCGTCAGACCGACCTACTGCTGGCTGCCGGAGAGACGGGCCGCACGATCAATGTGAAAAAGGGACAATTTCTTGCCCCTTGGGACATGGCAAATGTCGCCGCCAAAATTGCCAGCACAGGAAACGAAAACATTCTTCTGTGTGAACGCGGTGCCAGCTTTGGCTACAACATGTTGGTCTCGGACATGCGCGCGCTGCCGATTATGGCGGAAACCGGGTATCCGGTTATCTTCGATGCCACCCACTCGGTGCAATTGCCAGGCGGCAAAGGCGGCTCATCTGACGGACAACGCGAATTTGTGCCCCCGCTGGCGCGCGGTGCCGTCGCGGTGGGGTGCGCCGGCGTCTTTATCGAGACGCATCAAGAACCCGAAATCGCACCTTGTGACGGGCCAAATATGGTGCGCTTATCCGACTTGAAAGCCCTTCTCAAAACACTTGCCTCTCTCGATGCATTGGTCAAAGGCCGCTGACGCAACGCGGTTTGTTTTGCGCTCCGACGCCGGGCGTCAGAGCGCGGCCTCCGGCGGGGATATTTCCAAAAAGAAGAAGGCGGCGTTTTTAGACTTTTGTGTCGGAAACGAGATGGCTGCGAAGACCTGCACATCTAGCGTACGGTAAACATGGCGGAGAATCCGATGGCCCGTAAACTTTGGAATTTCACCCCGAGCCTGCCGCTACAACTTGCCCCTTATTACGATTGGCCGCTCAAGCCGCTTGCCTCACTCAGATATCTTTTAAACTCGTGGAAGCCTTTGGGCGTGCGGCTGTTCCTGCTTTTGGTGGCGGTTCTGATTTACTTTACCGCGATGCCCGATCTGGAAAGCGCAAAAGCTTTTTCACTCGATTGGATGGCATTCGTCTGGGCGCGGAACCTCGTGATCTTGCTGGTTGTGGCCGGCGGGCTTCATCTGGCGCTTTGGGTATTCAAAATCCAAGGCGACGAGGAACGCTATGACATGCGTCCCATGGCCAAAGGCGCGCGCACGTTCTTTTTCAAAGATCAGGTTAAAGACAATATCTTCTTGTCCGTAGGGCCATCGCTTTCGTTTTGGTCGCTTTATGAATGCCTGATCTGGTGGGGATTTGCCAACGGTTACATCAAGATGATCACACCGGCGGAAAACCCGGTATACTTCGCCTTACTGATCCTCGTGATCCCGATATATGCGGGCCTCTATTTCTATTGGCATCATCGCGCCCTCCACACGCCCTTCCTGTATCGCCATGTGCATTCCTGGCATCATAAGAACGTGAATACAGGGCCCTGGTCTGGGCTTGCCATGCACCCTGCTGAACAACTGATCCTGTTTTCAGACGTTCTGATCTTTTTCCTTATCCCGTCGCATCCCGTCCTCGTCCTTTTCATCATGTTTCATCACGGCATCGGGGCACCCACCAGCCATGCCGGGTTCGAGCGATTGAAACTCAGCAAAAAAGCGGGCATTGAGGTTGGCGATTTCTTTCATCAGCTCCATCACCGCTTTGTCGATTGCAATTTCGGCACATACGAAACGCCATGGGATCGCTGGTTTGGCACTTTCCATGATGGTACGGATGCAGGAAACCAAGCAATGTATGAAAAACGCAAGGCGGCACGGAGTGAGGCATGAGCGATGAAATCACCTTTGAAGAAACGGATACAAAAGCCCGTTTTGTCTACAGCGAAAATGGCGGCCCCGAAGCAGAGCTGACGTTTTCCAAGGCGGGGCCGGAAATGATCATCATCGACCACACTGGAGTGCCTGATGCCTATCGTGGCCAGGGAGTTGGTCTGAGGCTGGTATCCCGTGCGGTCGAAAAAGCGCGCAAAAACAATTGGAAGATTTTACCGCTCTGCCCGTTCGCCGCAGCTCAATTCAAGCGCCATCCCGAATGGGCGGACGTGCTAAAAGGCTAGACATATGCCTTTGTTTTGGCCGGGGCGCGCTGTATGCTTGGGTCATGCGCTGGTTGGTCTTTTTTGTAGTCTTCGTTTTGGCAGGATGCGGGACGCATGTCTTTTTCTATAAGGACGGCGAAAGCAAAGCCGTGCTGGC
This sequence comes from Pseudomonadota bacterium, assembly GCA_039821195.1. Lineage (GTDB taxonomy): Bacteria > Pseudomonadota > Alphaproteobacteria > Rhodobacterales > Rhodobacteraceae > Amylibacter. Next base: position 24,919 of record JBCBON010000028.1, on the reverse strand, counting down.
CGAGGATCTTTTGGCCTGTGAGGCCGAGGCGCTAGAGCGGGCGCCTGTGGACATCGTCGAAGACGACATCGAATTCGGGATCGTTTCTTTTCGCCATCGCAACGTGATTTTTGCACCTGCCCAAATTCAAACACGCGATGCAAACCTTGGCTTGCGCGCGCGTCTCGAACGCAGCTGCATGGCCAGCAAAGGATACACACGGCTGGAACTTGATAGATGTGAAAACCCTATCGGTCCAACGGATCAGACTGTTCTACCACCAGCGGAAAACGTTGCGTGCTACGTCAAGAACCCGGATCGCTCGGTTACCTTCGTGGAACGCGAGGACGCGCTTTAGAATTCCTCGACTTCCAGCACGCCGCCAATATGCTTGATCGCGCCCTTCACCTGCGGGTTTAGCGGATAGTTTCCGTCAAGCTTTAGCTCCACTTCACCGGGCAGATCGGGATGGTTCAACACCAAATGCACCGGTCCACGGGATGGAATTTTTGGATTTTCCAACAACTCATCCAGCCGTGTCTTGATCGACGGTAGCGCCTGTTCATCACCCACAAAAACGCGCAGCCCCATCGACCCTGCATGCGCAACAGTGTTGTCCACCGGCTCGGCGGCGCGGGTCAAAAGTTTCAGTTGATCCGCTTCTAAAGTCGCCTCAACGGACAATGTTACGTTTTGCCCAGGCTCCAACACATCACGGTATCTCTCCAACGTGTCCGAAAAAACGGTCACTTCAAACATGCCCGTCGGATCCGACAACTGAACGAACGCAAACCGGTTTCCGCGCGCCGACTTGCGCTCTTGCTTGCTGGCAACCGAGCCCGCAAGTTTCGCAGCAACCGGTCCGGATTGAACCTTCGCCTCCAACTCCGCCAGTGTCAGAACACCTTGGCGTTTCAAACGGTTCGCGTAATCATCCAAAGGGTGCCCAGAGAGGTAGAACCCGATCGCTGTATGCTCTTCTTTGAGGCGCTCGGTGGGTAACCAATCTTCTGGCATAGGCAGCCGGGGCGCGGGCAACGCATCCGCCGTATCCCCAAACAGCCCCGCTTGGGCCGAATGCCGATCCTCGTGGGACGCGCTTGAATACCCCACCAAAGCATCAATGGATTGAAAGACTTTGCGGCGGTTTCCGTCCAACTGATCGAAACCGCCCGCGCGCGCCAACATCTCTAATGGCCGCTTGCCAATCTTCTTTAGATCCACGCGAGAGGCAAAATCAAAAAGATCGCGGAACGGTTTGTACCGACCATCGACACTTCGCGCCTCGGTGATCAGGCGCATTGCCTCTGCGCCTACATTTTTCAACCCGCCGAGCGCATAGGCGATCTTCCCGTCGATAACGCTAAACTCGGGCTGCGAGCGATTTACGCAAGGAGGGATAATCTCGATCCCCAGGCGACGTATTTCCTGTGCATAGACATTGAGTTTATCCGTCAGATGCAGATCGCAATTCGCAACAGCAGCCATAAACTCGACCGGATAATTCGCCTTGAGGTAGGCGGTTTGGTAGCTCACCACCGCATATGCCGCCGCGTGCGACTTGTTGAAACCGTAATTGGCGAACTTATCCAAAAGGTCCCAAACCTCTTTGGCCTTCGCCTCTGGCACGTTATTTTCGCGCGCGCCTTCAATGAAGATCGGCTTTTGCTCGTCCATCGCGGCTTGGATCTTCTTACCCATGGCGCGGCGCAGCTTATCGGCCCCGCCAAGCGTATAGCCCGCCATGACCTGCGCGATTTGCATCACTTGTTCCTGATAGACGATGATCCCTTGGGTCTCATCCAAGATATAGTCGATGCTCTCGTGGATACTCTCGCGGTCTGCGCGCCCGTTTTTCACGTCGCAATATTGCGGAATATTTTCCATCGGACCCGGACGATAAAGCGCCACAAGCGCAATGATATCTTCGATACAAGTGGGCTTCATGCGCCGCAGCGCATCCATCATGCCCGTACTTTCCACCTGGAACACGGCTACCGTTTTAGCGGAGGCATAAAGGTCGTAACTCGCCTGATCGTCCAACGGGATCGCGTTGATATCAAGCTCAACACCCCGCTCCTTCAACAGATCGACCGCACCTTGAATGACCGTCAGCGTCTTCAGCCCAAGGAAATCGAACTTCACCAATCCGGCCTCTTCAACCCATTTCATATTGAACTGGGTGGCCGGCATATCCGAGCGGGGATCCTTATAGAGCGGCACCAAATGGTCCAGCGGACGGTCCCCGATCACAACGCCGGCCGCGTGTGTCGAGGCATTCCGAAGCAACCCTTCGATCTGTTGGGCGTATTCCAACAGGCGCGCCACGACCTCTTCCGACTTCGCCTCCTCGCGCAAGCGCGGCTCATCGGCGAGCGCCTTTTCAATCGAAACAGGTTTCACGCCTTCGACCGGGATCAATTTAGAAAGGCGGTCCACCTGCCCATAAGGCATCTGCAAAACGCGGCCGACATCGCGGACCGCCGCCTTAGAGAGCAAAGCACCGAAGGTGATGATCTGGGCCACGCGGTCACGGCCATACTTCTCTTGCACGTATTGGATGACCTCTTCGCGGCGATCCATGCAGAAATCGATATCAAAATCGGGCATCGAAATCCGTTCCGGATTCAGGAACCGCTCAAAGAGCAGCGAATAGCGCAGCGGGTCCAAATCCGTAATGGTCAGGGCGTAAGCCACCAAGGACCCCGCACCCGAGCCACGGCCCGGCCCCACCGGGATATCATGGTCCTTTGCCCATTTGATGAAATCGGCCACGATCAGGAAATAGCCAGGGAACCCCATCCCCTCGATAATGCCTAGCTCAAACTCGAGCCGCTTTTCATACTCTTCCACCGATGCGGCATGCGGGATCACATCCAACCTGGCCTTCAAACCTTCGCGCGCCTGGCGGCGCAATTCCTCTACCTCGTCATCGGCAAATTTCGGCAGAATGGGATCGCGTTTATACGCCCGAAAGGCGCAGCGTTTGGCGATCTCCACTGTGTTTTCAATCGCCTCTGACAGATCGGCAAAAAGCACCGCCATTTCCTCGGCGGATTTGAAGTAATGCTCTTCGGTCAGGCGGCGGCGCGGCTCTTGCTGATCGACATAGGTGCCATCTGCAATGCACAGCATCGCATCATGGGCTGCATACATTTCTTTCTTTGGAAAATGCACATCATTGGTCGCCACCAAAGGGAGATCATGGGCATAGGCAAGCTCCACCATCTGCCGCTCGCAAGCCAATTCTTCTTCCATTTGATGGCGCTGAAGCTCGACATATAATCGGGTGTCAAACCACGACGCCATCTCCACCAACAGGTCCATGGCCGCATCGGTACGACGCTCCCGCAGCAATGTACCAATCGGTCCAAACGCCCCACCGGTCAGGCAAATCAACCCCTCGCTGTGACCCTGCAACTCGTCTTTTGTCACATGGGGCGTTGGTTTACCGGCATCCAAAAACGCACAGGAATTGAGCTTCAACAGGTTCTCATACCCGCGCTCATTCTGCGCCAACAATACAATCGACGCTGGATCGGGCGCGCGGTCCCCCGGTTTTGCCTCTGGCAAAAACGCGAGCGGAATTTGACAGCCCATGATGGGCTGAACACCCGCGCCGGCAGCGGCCTCGGAAAACTCAAGCGCCGCAAACATGTTGCCACTATCTGTCACGGCAACTGCGGGCATCTCATGCTGAATACAGAGTTTGGGCAACGCCTTCACCTGAATGGCACCTTCCAACAGCGAATATGCAGAATGAAGGCGGAGGTGAATGAATCGCGGCGCTGGCATAGACCATAGACTAGGGCGCGAAATCAGATGAGACCAGACTTCGCACGTTGTTTTCTGACAGATCGTCGGCCAAGAAGGGGACAGAGTTTTCGGAGATCACGATGCCCCAACTGACCACACTCTCAGGAACACCCATCAGCGCCCTCGCTTTTGGCACAATGCAGTTTGGCGGCGGCAGCGATGATACCGAAAGCCGTGCCGTTTACGACGCCTGCCGCGCCGCAGGGATCAACACCTTCGATTGTGCCCATCTCTATTCTGAGGGCCGGGCCGAAGACCTTTTGGGCGATTTCGCTGCCAACGAACGGGCAGATATTTTTATCACCACCAAGGGCGGATATACGGGCGGAGCAGGTGCCACACACCTCACCGAACAGCTGGAGATCAGCTTATTGCGCTTGAAAGTGGATGTGGTCGATCTTTATTTTCTCCACCGCTTTGACCCCGCAACCCCGCTGGACGAGACGCTGGCTTGGATGAAAGCGCAGCAAGATCGCGGTACGATCCGCTATATCGGTTTATCTAACTTCGCCGCTTGGCAAATCATGAAGGCGCAAGCCGCAGCACATCAACATGGTACCCGCATCGACGCCATTCAGCCCATGTATAACCTTGTCAAACGCCAAGCAGAGGTAGAGCTTTTGCCAATGGCGCAGGATCAGGACATTGCGGTTTTCCCTTATTCTCCCTTGGGGGGCGGGCTCTTGTCGGGGAAATACACGCAAACAGATGCGCAGGGCCGTTTGGCATCAGATATGCGCTACCGCGCCCGCTATGGCGAGGACTGGATGTGGGAGACGGCACAAGGCTTGGCGACAATGGCCAATGACCGCGGCCTCCATCCCGCGAGCCTTGCGGCGGCCTGGGTCGCCCATAATCCGGTTGTCACAGCGCCACTAATCTCGGCCCGCAGTGTAGAACAGCTTCAGCCTTCGCTCATGCCACCTGTGTTGAGCGAACAGGACTACGCCGCGCTCACCGCGCTTTCGCGCACACCGCCACCCGCCACTGATCGACTCGAAGAACAAAGCTAATGGCTTCTTCTTTTCAAAAATATCCATATCCCAAACTCGCCGTCATTGGAAGCGGCCTGATCGGCAGCGCCGCCGCCAAATACTTGGCCGAAGCCGGGCATGACGTCACCTTGATTGGCCCGACCGAACCCGAAGACAAGCAAAACCACACAGGCGTCTTCGGCTCCCATTATGACGAGGGGCGCATCACGCGCGCTATTGATCCCTCCCCCTTTTGGGCCGAGGTCTCTTTGGCTTCGATCGAACGCTACCGCGATCTCGAGGCGCGCTCCGGCATTCCGTTTTTCTCACAGGTCGGCGCGCTTGTGGCGGGTCGAACGGATCATCCCGACATCCAATCAATCTTTGACCAAATCGAAGGAACGACACCGCCCTGTGCCATCTTGGATGATGCCGCTCTCGCCCAGACGGTGCCCATGTTTTCCTTTACCCCGGGCACAATCGGATTTTACGAGGCCGATCAGGCGGGGCATATCTCTCCCCGAAAACTGGTGGCCGCCCAGCGCAAACTGGCAGCTGCCGCCGGAGCCACCCTGCTGAATGAAGAGGTTCTAACGCTAGACGCGGGCGACTGCGCCACAGTTACGACTGCACTTGGCAAACATGAGTTCGACGGCGTCTTGCTGGCAACAGGGGGGTTTGCGCGCCATCTCTCTCCCATCGACATTCCGCTGACCACATACGCGCGAACGATTGCTTTTTTCGAAGTCGACGCAGAAGAGGCCGCCCGCCTCTCGGGACAACCCTCGTTGATCTATCGGTTCCCCGATGGCCGGGACCCCTATCTTTTGCCCCCAATCACCTATCCCGATGGCAAGACCTATCTCAAAATCGGCGGCGACCCCGAAGATCGCGTGTTGACGTCGCAAGCGGAAATCAATGATTGGTTCCGCTCTGGCGGGAACAAGGACGTCGCAGAATTCCTCACAGAGATGGTGATGGAGCTGATGCCAGACTTGAAGGTCAGAAAAGTCACTCACAGCTCGTGCGTGACCAGCTTCACACCCGATGACCGCCCAATGGCGCTGGCACCATATCCGAGCCTTTTCATTGTAGCAGGTGCCTGCGGCAAAGGGGCGAAATGCTCGGACGAATTGGGGCGGCGCGCCGCTATGCAGGTGCTGGCGCAGGCTGGCGTCGCGTCAGAAACAGAACCAGCCCAGTAAGCGTAAGAAGCGCGGCCAGCGCAAAGGGGGCACCGGGCAAATAGATCGGGGCAACAGCGCTTGTGAAAAAACCAAAGATGGCGGTCATAACCACTGGCGACACAATGGAGCTGATAGACTGAGTGGAGACCAAAACGCCTTGTAGTTCGCCTTGTGCATCATCACTCACCCGTTGGGCCATCATGCCTTGCAGGCTTGGCATCGTCACCACGCCCAGCGTCGTCAAACCGATGATCGCATAGGCCTGCCAACCGGCATTCGTGAACACAAACAGCGTGAACGCGATCACATTCATAGATAGCCCGAAAATCGCCGTTCTCGCCTCGCCCATCCACAGGATAAAATACCGGATGGCGAACCCTTGGATAAAGGCGATAGTGATCCCAAACGCCGCCAGTGAAATACCCACATCGCGGGCCGTCCACCCATAGGCCTCTTGGGTGAAAAAGGACCAGACTGCGGGATAAATCATGAAGGCAAAGTTGTAGACAAGAACAACCAACAGCATTCGACCCACCTGAGGTAACTTACCGACATGGGAAAATGCACCAAACGGGTTTGCCCTGCGCCACTCAAACTTGCGCCGAATTTTGTCAGTGACCGTTTCAGGGAACGCAAAATATCCAAGCACAAGGTTGGCACCCGCCAGAATGGCCGCGGCGTAAAACGGCGCCCTTGTCCCCAACTCTGACAAAAGCCCGCCGATCAATGGACCTAGGACAAACCCAATACCAAATGCCGCACCAACAAGGCCAAAGTTCTGCGCTTTTTCCTCTGGCTTGGAGATATCCGCCATATACGCGCTCGCCGTGCTTTGCGTCGCTGACGCGATCCCGGCAATGATGCGCGCCAAAATCACCAGCCAGATCGTTCCGGCAACCGCCAGCAACAGGTAATCGAACATCACCACAACCAAGCTCAGCAGCAGGACAGGTCGACGCCCGAACCGATCAGACAAGGCACCGATATAAGGGCCAAACAAAAACTGCATCAACGCAAAGAGCATCGATAAGAACCCGCCCCAAATGGCGGCCCGGCTCAAATCATCTGCACCCAATTCCTGCAGCAGATCGGGCATCACAGGCATCATCAATCCAATGCCCATGGAATCGATCACGACAGTGATCATCACAAAAGTAATTGCCAAACGCTTTGACATAAGGGCTCAACTCTTTCGCAAACGCTGTAAACAAAGTGCTTTTGAAATAGGCACCGCTGCACGTGAAGGCTTTGTTAAGCGTTATTTGCCAGTTGGGAAACCATGAACCAGACGGAAACCGGAGTGGGCGCGCAACTGGCCGCCTTCCGGGAAAAAGACTCGCCAGAAGGGCGTTTTGAACGCTACGCGCGCGCGCGAGTGCGGGACTTCTGGCTGCGCCAAATCATGACCGTTTATGGCTCAGTCGCCGTGGGTTTGGTGGTGGACCCGCGCATTGGATTAACCTTGTTTTGCCTCGCAATTTTAGGAGAGTTGATCGACTGCTCGGTCCTGATCTTCCTTCTGCGCCGGGGCTTGAAAGCCTTCCGAAGATCCTATGCCAAACTGATGGCCGCAGGTGCCGCAGGCATTCAAGCTACCGCGTTTAGCTTTTGTATCGGCCTTGCATGGGTGACCGGCGGACCGGATCTTTATATTTTTTGTATCGCCTTTTTTGGCGCTGCTTTGTTGAACGCCGGTATCGTCGCGAATTTCCAACCGCAGGCGGCTTGGGTGCGGATTATCATTTACACAGTCAGCACCTTTGGCCTTGCAATGTCGGACATCTTTATGAGCGAAACACCCGATACAAGATGGGTGATGACAACGCTTGCGATCCTGATGCTTGCCACGACGATAGGGCTTTTTCTGCAGTTTTCCATCAGACTGCAAAGCCGATACATGGCCATGACCGGGGAGCTGTTGGCAGAACAAACCCAAGTCGAACAAGCGCTGCATGCGAAAACGCGGTTCCTCTCTAGCGTCAGTCACCAATTGCGCACGCCGCTCAATGGGATCATGGGCGCGAGCGATATGTTAGCTCATAAAAATCCACGTAAAGATCAGCAGGATTTACTCACGCCCTTGCGCAGCTCGGCCGCCGATCTGAACGCCTTAATCAACGACATTCTTGACGTCACACAACTCGAAAAAGGGGGTCTTTTAATTCAACGCAAACCGATGGACCCCTATGCCGCGATCCATGACGTTACATCCATTTATGAACATCGCGCCCTGCATAAGGGGCTGAAGTTTCACTATGATGTTTCACCCGATATGCCCAAATGCGTGTTGGCTGATCGTGACCGTATTCAACAAATTCTGTCCAAACTTTTGTCAAACGCCATAGCCTTCACCGACAGTGGAGAGATCTCTGTCATGGTGACAAACCAACTTGGACAACAGAGCAATCTCGCCTTTGTCACAATCACCGATACAGGACGGGGAATCTCAAAAAGGCAGCTTGGAAAAATATTTCGCCAGGGCACCCATCATGCAGATGGAATGGACAGCGGCCTCGGTCTTGGCTTGCGCATTGCAAAGCGGCTTGCCATGCAGATGGGTGGAAACCTCCTGATTGAGAGTGCGAAGGGCCAAGGCACAACCTGCCACCTCACGCTGGAGCTTCAACCCCTGACAAGCAAATGCGCAACCGCGAACGCATGGGAAATTTCCAAAGCGTCCATTCTGGTGGCCGAGGACAACAAAACCAACCAATTGATCGTACAAAAGATGTTATCACCCACAGGTGCCGCGCTGCATTTTGCCAAAGACGGCCAAGAGGCTGTGGATCAATACCACAAACTCCGACCCGACATTATCCTGATGGATCTGGCTATGCCGAAGAAAACTGGGATCGAGGCAACGATTGATATCCGTGCCTATGAAAGTAGGTCCAAGGCCCCTTCCACGCCGATCATTGCATTAACGGCAAATGCTTTCGAGGAAGATCAGCAAAGTTGCGTGCGGGCAGGTATGGACGGGTTCCTTTCCAAACCGGTGACCCGCGACGCGCTGATTTCCGAGATCAACAGGGCTGGAAACACCTGCTTTGGCGACCAGCCGTCCTCCATTTTTTAATCCGCGGCACCGCCGCCAAACGCGTTATGGCTGTCATATCGGCACGGGTCCTCCTGCATCTCCAGATGGAGCCGATCACCCTTATAGGGGTTCTCTCGCGCAACGGACTCGTCAAATCTGATGCCCAGTCCGGCACCATCTGGCGCGAGGATGAAACCATCCTCCCAAACCGGAACGTCCCCAATCAGCGCCCGGTGAAACTTTCCACCGGTCTGAATGGTTTCCACCATCAGTATGTTTGGAATGTTCACAGCCAACTGCACATTGGCAGCCCACTCAACGGGTCCCGCGTAAAGATGCGGTGCAACCTGCGCGTTGTAAGCCTCTGCCATAGCCGCAATCTTCTTGGTCTCCAGAATACCACCCGACCGGCCCAAAGCGGGCTGCAGGATTGTCGCCGCACCCGACCGCAAAACAGGCGCAAATTCGGCCTTGGTCGTCAGCCGCTCGCCAGTCGCTACCGGAATGCGCACCTTGCGTGCCACCTCGGCCATGGCATCGACATTGTCTGGCGGCACTGGTTCCTCGTACCAAAGCGGGTCATAAGTTTCGATGGCGCGTCCCAAACGAACGGCACCTCCGGTTGAAAACTGACCATGGGTTCCAAACAAAAGGTCGGCCTTCGCCCCGACCGCCGCTCGGATAGCCGCGCACATCTCAACCGACATCTCGACATCCATCAGCGCCGGCATGTGCCCGCCCCTCAACGTATAGGGCCCTGCGGGATCAAACTTCACCGCAGTAAATCCCAGCTCTACCATAGCAGTGGCAGTTTCGGCCTGCATCTGCGGCGATGACCAAAACGCCGGTTCCTTATGATGCGCCAATGGATAGAGGTATGTATAACTGCGCACGCGATCATTCATCTTTCCGCCAAATAACATATAGGCAGGAACGCCATGCGCCTTACCCAGAATATCCCAGCATGCGATCTCAAGACCGGAAAACGCCCCCATGACCGTCAGATCCGGACGCTGCGTGAACCCCGCAGAATACGCACGCCGAAACATCATTTCGACGTTCGCCGGGTTTTCGCCTTCCATGTGCCGGGCAAAAACATCTTCGATCACTGCTGTCATCGCCGTAGGTCCCACGGATGCCGCATATACCTCACCATAGCCAACAACACCGGTATCCGTCGTCACTTTGACAAATATCCAATACCGACCACCCCAATGGGGCGGCGGCGTACCCACCACAAATACCTCTAAATCCTGAAGCTTCATCGCTGCCCCTCGTTTCCCTGTGCCGCACCGGTATTTCGCATCCGGGTCAATCCCATTCCATTACCACCTTACCGGCTTCACCCGAAATCATGGCCGCAAATCCATCACGATACTCGGTGATCGGAATGCGATGCGTGATTAAACCAGACACATCCAACCCGCTTTGGACCAGCGCAATCATCTTGTACCAGGTCTCGAAAATCTCGCGGCCATAAATGCCCTTTAACGTGAGCATTTTAAAGATCACCTTGTTCCAATCGATTTCAAACCCCGCCGGTGCAATGCCCAAAATGGCGACCTCGCCGCCATTGTTCATGCGCTCAACAATTTGACGCATGGCCGCACCCGACCCTGACATTTCCATTGCGACGTCGAACCCTTCGACCATACCAATGGCTTCCATCACATCGCGCAGTTTTTCGTTGGCGACATTCACCGTGTGTTGCACGCCCATTTTCTTCGCGAGCGCAAGGCGCCCTTCTTGGATATCGGTGATGACCACTTTGCGAGCGCCGACCTTTTGCGCGACCAAGGCACCCATAATTCCAATGGGACCAGCGCCTGTAACCAACACATCTTCTCCAACCAGATCGAAACTCAGCGCGGTGTGAACAGCGTTTCCGAAAGGATCGAATATGGCGGCGATATCATCCGATATGTCATCGGGGATCGGGACAATGTTGCGCGCAGGCAGCGCCACATATTCAGCAAAGGTCCCGTTGATCTGCACGCCGACACCCAGCGTGTTGCGGCACAAATGCCCCATACCGGCGCGACAATTCCGGCAATGTCCACATGTCACATGCCCTTCGGCCGACACGCGTTGCCCAAGGCGGTAATCGGAAACCGCCGCTCCCATATCCACCACTTCGCCGCAAAACTCATGACCCGTTATCGTGCCAACGGGTACCGTTTTGGCCGACCATTCGTCCCATTTCCAGATATGGACATCCGTGCCGCAGATGGCGGATTTCTTCACCTTCACCAAGACATCGCCCGGTCCAATCTCGGGCACCGGAACATGTTCCATCCAAAGCCCCTCTTCAGGCTTTGACTTCACCAAGGCGCGCATCGAATTCTTCACTTGATCACTCCAAGCTCGCGACCAGCGCTTGTGAAGGCTGCGATGGCGCGATCTAAATCCTCAATGGAATGGGCCGCATTCATTTGCGTCCGAATACGATCCTGATCTTTCGGCACAACCGGGAAGCTGAAAGCGGTGACAAACACCCCCCGCTCATGGAGAGCCGTAGCAAAATCCTGCGCGAGTTGCGGGTTTCGCAGCATCACTGGGATGATCGCATGTTCGCCTGGCAAAAGCTCAAACCCGAGTTTGCCCATTTCGGTCCGGAAATGCTTGGCATTGCGCCAGAGCGCTTCACGCAGATCATCACCCGCCTCCACCATGTCCAACGCTTTGACCGTTGCCGCAACAAGCGACGGCGCAAGCGCGTTCGAGAACAGATACGGACGAGAGCGTTGCCGCAGCCAATCCACAACCTGCGCTTTGCCGCCAGTATATCCACCCATCGCGCCGCCCAACGCCTTGCCAAAGGTTCCGGTGATCAGGTCCACTCGGTCGGCCACTCCGCAGTGAAAATGGGTGCCACGTCCATCCTGCCCCATGAACCCCACGCCATGGCAATCATCCATCATGACCATGGCATCATATTTTTCAGCAAGATCACAAATAGCCTCCAGCGGAGCGATATACCCATCCATTGAGAACACAGCATCGGTTGCAATCACCCGGTATCGGTGATCCTGCGCCGCTTGAAGTTTTGCTTCCAGATCGGCCATGTCCGCGTTGGCGTATCGGAACCGCGCCGCCTTGCACAAACGCACCCCATCGATGATCGACGCATGGTTCAGAGCATCTGAAATAATCGCATCCTCAGGACCGAGAAGCGTTTCAAAAAGCCCTGCATTCGCATCGAAACAGGCGGCATAAAGGATCGTATCCTCCACATCTAGAAACTCGGCCAGCCGCTCTTCCAATTCTTTATGCGTGTTTTGCGTGCCGCAGATAAATCGGACCGAGGCCATGCCAAACCCATCATCTTTCAGAGACGTAGCCGCAGCCGCTATCAGATCTGGGTGATCCGCCAGCCCCAGATAGTTGTTCGCACATAAATTGATGAAGTGATCTGATCCGACCTCAACCTCGCCCCCTTGTGGCGATGTGATCACACGCTCCGTTTTGTACAGGCCGTCTGCTCGCAGCCCATCAAGGCGCGTGTCCAGATCAGATAAAAATCGCTCGATGGCGGCCATTGGCTTTCTCCCGCTTGCTTAAGGCCATGTTGCAAGCAGGCTCATGGCATTACGCGTCAGACTCGACCCCGCAGCGTCTGTTTTCGCCACCTAGGATCGAGCCCACTGATTTTGTTCCAAAAGTTTCGGAACGTCGCGATTACTCTACCGTGATGGTAATCACATCCGAAAAGATCGGCGGGTCATGCGGAATATGGTTCGGATCCCCAAGCACCAGCTGCAGCGTATGCTCGCCCGGCGCCAACTCCAGCGTTGTTTCGGTCTGACCACCACCGAAGTGGATATTGTTTTCGTCGGCCGCGATCCCAAGCTCGAACTCTTCTGCGCCAAACTCGGTTTCACCGATCCCAGGGCGGTTCAGCAACAGGTGATGATGGCCCGTATTTTCTTTCTCAATACCCGCAGGCGCTACGCCCATACCGCTCAGACCAAAGTTGATGGTCACCGGGCTAGAAACCGTATCCCCGTCCTGCAAATTGACAAAATATACTGTTGCATCCGGATTGGATGGCGTGTCGCCCGCAAAGGCAACAGCGGGTAATGCGGCAAAAACCAATGCCATTAATGTCTTCATTTTTTCCTCCCAGAAAAAGATGTTTCGAGGGCGCAAGCACCTTCCCTTACATAAAGATGGGAGTGTGGAACGCGCGCAAGTCAAAATAAATTTTCGCTCGGCTGCGCAAATACTGGTCTTAATAGAGGTCAGGTTTGTGTATCCAACCAGATCGTAACAGGGCCGTCATTGACCAAATACACCTGCATATCCGCCCCAAATTTACCGCGTTCCACAGGGATGTTTAGGTCGGCCATCGCGCTGCAAAACGCGTTGTAAATACGCTGACCTGGTTCAGCGGGGGCGGCTTGACTAAAGCCCGGACGATGGCCGCGCGAGGTGTCTGCCGCCAACGTAAACTGCGAAACGATCAAAACACTTCCGCCCATTTCCGAAAGAGAGCGGTTCATCCGTCCTTTCCCGTCCCTCAAGATGCGTAGCTTGCTGATTTTCTCCGCGAACTTGGCCACGTCATCCACGCTATCGCCCGCCATAGCGCAGAACAGGATCAAAAGCCCCGGACCGATTTGCCCCACGGTTACATCCTGGACGTCAACTCGGGCTTCTGTGACCCTTTGGACCAACGCACGCATTACTCTTTTCCGTATTAAAGAATGAGCTTACCTATGGATTGATGACCGGAACCGTCAATCTGATAAAACTGTGCGTGGGCGCTGACACCCCGGATGATCTGGTCGCGTGGCAAACCCAGCGCCGTCGTATTTACCCCGACAAACCCCTTCGGCACGTCACCCGAATGTGGCCCAAACGCGCGCCCGAAATCTTGAATGGTGGGTCCATGTTTTGGGTGTTCAAAGGGGCGATTTTGGCCCGACAACCGATTGTGGGTCTGGAAGAGGTCATTGGCGAGGATGGCATCCGGCGATGCGGCATCCTCCTGCAAGAGGGATTGATCCGCACCAACGCACTGCCGCGCCGACCCTTTCAGGGATGGCGATACCTGTCGGTCGATGATGCGCCGGGTGACCTGCCCGAAGGACGAGAGAACGAAGACAGTTTGCCGCAAGCATTGGCCGACGCGCTAAACGATATAGGTCTGCGGTGATGCTAAAAGCTGAACCGCCAAAAGTCCCTCTCGTCACCAAGCCTTTGGGCATTCTTGGGTCCCTGTCGGCTGCGCGCCGCAACATCCTAGAGATCATTCCCAAGATCGCAGTCGAACAACCCATGGTCAGCGGCAAAACCGCGAGCGTCCGGTGGCACATGGTCATGGATCCAACTGCAAACCGACGCATTCTTTTGGAGAACTTGGATATCTATCCAAAATCGGACGTAACCAAAAGCCTGCTCGAACCCGCAATCGGTAAAAGCTTGTTCATTGCGGAAGGCGCACATTGGCGCTGGCAACGCCGTGCGGCAGCACCCGTCTTCACCATGCGGAACATCAAAAACCTCGCACCCATTATGTCCGATAGTGCCGCTACCACCTGCGAGCGTTTGGACAAGGCGCCGGGGCGCGCCGACCTTTTTCAGGAAATGGTGCGGACCACATTTGATGTGATCAGCGCCGTGACGTTCTCGGGCGATGACGCCATGGACAGCTCCGCGATGCATGACGCGATCGAGGCCTATATCTCCTCTGCGGCCAAGGTTTCTATTTTGGATGTGCTTGGTGTTCCAACATGGGTGCCACGCCCGAACCGCATCTTTAACCCAAACCGCTTGGGCACGATGCAAATCGCCGCAGACGAGGCGATCGAAGCCCGCAAGAAACGCGGCGCAAAAACACCACCCGATCTGCTAGACCTGCTTTTGGATGGCGAGGACCCCGAAACCAAACGCCGGATGAACACCGAAGAGCTTCGGGATAACCTGCTGACATTCATTGTGGCTGGTCATGAAACAACCGCGCTCACATTGGCGTGGTCCCTCTATCTGTGCGCCTTTGATCCGAACGTCCAAGAACGCCTCGCCGAAGAGGCGCAGCGGGTGCTTGGTGGTGGCATTGCGACAGCGGACAATGTCGATGCCCTCGTCTTTACCGAGCAAGTGGTCAAAGAGGCACTGCGGCTTTACCCGCCAGCTGCTTTCATCTCCCGCACAGCCCAAGATTATGACGAGCTTTGCGGGCGCGAGATCCAACCCAAAGACACAGTGATGCTGCCGATTTATGCGCTGCATCGGAACCGCCTTCTATGGGAAGAGGCCGATCACTTTAATCCCGATCGCTTTGGCCCCGGCAAAGAGTATGACCGCTATCAGTTCCTGCCCTTCGGCGACGGTCCCCGTATTTGTATCGGGATGCAGTTTGCACTGATCGAAGCAAAAATTATCCTTGCCACACTCATTTCCCGGTTCAGGTTCGATTTAGTGGACTGGCAGGTCCCCCGACCAGAGATGATCCTGACCTTACGGCCCGAAGGGGGCGTTCACCTCAAGATCAGGCAACGGGATTAGTTCTCGGTCTCTTCCGCAGTTTCATCATCTGCATCGACGGCTTCAGTCTCGCTACAGATGGACCGTAAAGCGGCCCACTCCTCTTCGGTCAGTACCGGCACAAAATCCCCTTCGATGGTATTGGCAGATCGTGCCGCTGCTGCACGTCCCAAAAGCTCGGGATGGGTGCCCAAATACTCTTCGAGAACTTGTCCAAACTCTGACTGTGGCCCATGCTCTTCGTGCATCTGGTCAAAAAATTTGGCAAAAGGGGTGCTCGGCAAACCAACCGCCGCCAAACGATCGGTGGCAAATGTATCCGCCGCAGTTTCTGCCTTTTGGGAGTGGCTCGCGCTGACCAACTGTTCGGCCACGATCAGGACCACGGCACCGCCCGCAAAATCCCCAATCAACATCGACAAAATACCCGCAGACCCGGCCGCTCGCAGCATCAAACGCAGACTGTCGCGGTTTTCGACATGGGCGATTTCGTGGGCCAGAACACCGGCGACCTGTTCAGGCGAATCCGCCGACTGGATCAATCCGTTAAAGAAGACGATATTCCCGCCAGGCACCGCAAACGCATTCACCATCGGGCTGTTATAGACGCGAATGCGATAGTCATAATCGCTCTCAAAATCGTCCGAAAGCCGCGCTTCCATCGCATCGATCGCCGCAACACCTTCTTCGGCCACACAAAAACCGGCCCGCTCATTATTCAACAGCAGTGTCTCTATCTGCGTCATCGAGGCCCGACCCAAAGCAACCTCGCGCTGAACGGGCACCAGATTGGTCAGCACATTCGCCAGACTTGGAATAATCACGAACACGATCAGCATAACTGATCCAACCGCCAATCCGCCCCAAGTGATCACACGGCGCGCGGTTCCGGCCGGCACAACAACCTTGTGCCGTTCAGGTGTGCGCATCTGGATAGCATCGATGACGAGCGGATCATAGACGATCAATCGGGCCTCGCCTGCATCCGCGTGGTTAAACACCATCTCCATCTCATCGGCTTGATCGCGCATTTCGCGCACATCGTCCCAGCTCCAGACATGGTCGGTCTCGCCATCGACGATCACCAGCGCTTCGTCTCGCAGGTCAAGCGCCACGGTACGACCACCTGCGGTCTCCCCATCAAAAAAGAACGGCTGCTTTGACATGATCCTCTAGAACCCGGCTCCGACATCGAGCGCTTCGGCAAAACCCTCGGCCTCGACGAAATCATCTTGGTCGCGCTGACGTATTGTGTCCAACGCGGTTGGATTAATGATTTGGGTCTGCGCCATGTAATGTTCAAGAATGGGCTGGGTTACAAAAACCTGACTCAACGCGACGAACAGCGCAAAGAATAGGACGTAAAGAATCGCCAAGCCAATCACCATAAAGGTGGTGAAGGCCGGATCGATGGTCTCAGGGTTCATCAGATCGAAATCTTCCATCACCCCAAAAATCCGCGCGAAAACAGCACCGACAGCCGCAAGCACGGCTAGGATCGCACTGGCAATGGTCGAGGCGATAAAGGACCCCAACAGCGTCTGTCCGAAGACCTTGCCCGTGCTGGGCTCTGACACGAACAGGACCTCACCATTCAACTTCTTCTGCGTCGCCATGATCGCATAGCTTTGGATGTTGAAATGCACGATACCGATGATCAGCCAGACATATCCTACAAATACGGCTATGCCGCCAACCACCATCAGGCCGGTCAGACCCGTTGCAAGAGCCAAACTTCCACCGAGCAGCAACCCTATCCCAATCGCAAGATGCTTCATCGCCGGCCACAGCTCTTGCCAGCGGCCACCCATCTCAAATTGACCATCGCCATAATATGTCCGGTCATACATATATTTCTCAAGATACCAGGTCTGACGCGGCAAAAGGATGCCAAGCGTAATAACTGTCAAAAACAGGTGCCCAAGGGCGCGGTAAACAAATCCCCACGCGTCAGGCTCTGCACCGAAACGAATACCGCGCCAACGCGTCCGCGACAGCATATAGCGACGCCCCCGATACTGCGCGTAAAAGATCATTGGAAGAAGCGCGAGGAACGACAGGTTCAGGGCGATATTTGCACTCGCTGGATTGAATTCTCCATCGCCAAAAGGCCAAGCAACAAGACCGCCAAAAATCAAAATCGTATTAAACAGGCCAAGATATACCGCTAAAAAAGCAACCGCGATCAGAAAGCCCAGAAACTTCTCCAATCCGGTTCCGGTATATTCAAACGGGTCGCCACCGGGCCGCACAGCAGACCAGTAAAAGCGGCGCAAACGCGTTTTGGCCCAAAAACGGTAAATTCCAACCGTGATGATCGTCAGAAACGTTGTTTTCATCGCGAGCTTAAATAGCGGCGCGCCTTCCCCGGTGTAATTCACATTCATCCGGGTTTGGTCCAGACGATCAAGATCAGACATTACAGTCTCCCCTTCCACACACCCAAATGCTAACCCGTGACGCGCAGCGAGTCATGGGGCAATTTTGCGGGAGCGGTTCAGTCCGTAAACTTATTGTCGCGGGGGAACCCCCGTGGTGCCATTGCACCTGCGCTGGCGCGCTTGCCCCGGTGACCGTCCAGTTCGGTCTCAACGCGGGTGCGACCAGCGGGATCCTTCCAATCTAGGCCCTTTGACAGATCAAAGGTCCGTGCGTCCGACAGGCCACCGTCCTTATAGCGTTGCAAGCGCACACCTTTGCCACGGTTCATTTCGGGCAACTCATCCAGCGGGAAAATAAGCACTTTGCGGTTCTCGCCCACTGCCGCCACGTGATCCCCGATAACAGGCCGACAAACCAAGGCTTTGGTCGGCGCTCTGACATTCAAAACCTGTTTGCCACCGCGGGTCTGTGCCACGACGTCATCTTCTGGCACAACAAATCCGTCACCTGCTGACGACGCGACCAAAAGCTTCCGACCCGGCCGATGAATGAACAGCGCGACCATGCCCGCCTCATTGGGCAAATCCACCATCAGGCGCACAGGTTCCCCCATGCCCCGACCACCGGGCAGGTTAGACGCCGAGATCGTGTAAAACCGTCCGTTCTCTCCGAACAGGATCAGGCGATCCGTTGTTTCCGCGTGGAAAATGAAGCGCGGCCCATCCCCATCTTTGTATTTCAGCTCTTGGGTCAGATCGATATGGCCGCGCATCGCTCGGATCCAGCCCATCTCGGAACAGACCACGGTGATCGGTTCGCGCACAATCATTGCCTCCAGCGGCACATCTTCGACCACGGGCGCATCGGCCAGCTCTGACTTGCGCGCACCATTGGCAGCCCCTACCCCAAACTCTTTGCGCACGTCCCGCAGTTGATCGCCAATGCGACCCCATTGCAGCTCATCGCTTTCCAGCAGGTCCTGAAGCTCTGCACGCTCCACCATCAGGTCGTCGCGTTCCCGGCGCAGCGCCATTTCCTCTAGCTTGCGCAGCGCACGCAGCCTCATGTTCAAGATCGCCTCTGCCTGCATGTCCGAGAGGTCAAACTCCGCCATCATAACGGCCTTTGGATCGTCTTCTTCTCGGATGATCTCAATCACGCGGTCCAGATTGAGGAAGGCGACGATATACCCTTCAAGCACCTCAAGACGGCGATCGATTTTCCCCAACCGATGCGTCGATCGGCGGATCAACACATCGCGGCGATGATCAAGGAAGGCGCGCAGAACCTCTTTGAGCGAACAGACCTTGGGCGTCCGACCATCGATCAAACAGTTCATATTCAGGCTGAAGCGCGTTTCCAAATCGGACAGACGGAAAAGTGTTTCCATCAAAACCTGCGCATCCACGGCCTTGGATTTCGGCTCCAGGATTAAGCGCACATCTTCGGTAGACTCGTCCCGCACATCCGCCAGGATCGGAACCTTTTTGGTTTGAATAAGCTCCGCCAGCTTTTCGATCAGTTTCGACTTCTGAACCTGATAGGGGATCTCGGTCACAACAATCTGCCATGTTCCGCGCGATAGCTCTTCCACCTCCCAGCGCGCGCGCAGACGAAACGACCCGCGCCCGGTTTTATACGCATTGGCAATGTTTTCAGCAGGCTCGACAATGATGCCCCCCGTGGGGAAGTCCGGCCCCTTAACATAGTCGAGCAGGGTGTCATCGCGCGCATTCGGAGCCTTTATCAGGTGCAGACAGGCCCCAACCAATTCATCAATATTATGGGGCGGGATGTTCGTCGCCATCCCCACAGCAATCCCAGATGCGCCATTCGCTAAGAGGTTTGGAAACGCCGCAGGCAGCACCTCTGGCTCTTCCATGGTGCCGTCGTAATTTTCCCGAAAATCGACCGCATTCTCGGAAAGCCCCTCCATCAGGACCTCTGCCGCCTTCGTCAGTCGCGCCTCGGTGTAACGACTGGCAGCTGGGTTATCGCCATCGATATTCCCAAAATTACCCTGACCATCGACCAGCGGATAGCGAATGACAAAATCCTGCGCGAGGCGCGCCATCGCATCGTAAATCGCGGCATCCCCATGGGGATGATAATTCCCCATCACATCGCCCGAGATTTTGGACGACTTCCGGAACCGTCCGTTTGGGCTCAGCTGCAACTCGCGCATCGCATAAAGAATACGACGGTGGACCGGCTTCAAACCGTCCCGAGCATCGGGCAGCGCACGGTGCATAATTGTCGACAGCGCATAGGTCAGATAGCGCTCACCAATCGCCCTGCTTAACGGCTCTGCCGTGATCAATCCGCCTGTATCGTCGTCCCCGTTTTCGGGGTTCTCTGTGTCGCTCGACATATTTCGACTTGTAGCGAGTGGCGCTTGCATGGTCTAGCACAAGCTGACCTTTCGGAGCGACAATGAGCGTTTGGCCACCAGATTTTGAACACCAAGGACAGGTGATGCGCGTGGCCCCTTTGTCCATGGATGATCTTGCCGGATTGCAAGAGGCCAGCGCCGAAGGGGATCTTTACAAACTATGGGTCACTCCGGTTCCCAAGCCCGAAGACATGGCAGCAGAGATCACGCGCCGCTTAACCCTGCGAGAGACCGGTTCCATGCTGCCCTTCACGATATATGACGGCGAAGGCCAAGTCTGCGGCCAAACCACCTACATGAACATCGACGCTAAGAACAAACGGCTGGAGATTGGACACACTTGGTATGCCAAACGCGTGCAACGCACCGGCGTGAACACTGAATGCAAATTTGCGCTTCTGACCAACGCTTTTGAAAACCTCGACTGCATTGCCGTCGAGTTCCGCACACATTTCATGAACCATGCCAGCCGCGCCGCGATCGAACGACTTGGCGCAAAACAAGATGGCATTTTGCGCTCCCATATGTGGTGGAACGGAACGTTACGCGACACGGTGGTCTATTCGATCATTGCCGCTGAGTGGCCAACGGTTAAGTCGCACCTCCAGAACAAGTTGAACAGTTAACCCTATGAAATCGATCTTGATCACCGGATGCTCCAGCGGCATCGGATATGACGCGGCCAAAACGCTGAAGGAAAAGGGCTGGCAGGTCCTTGCGACCTGTCGCCAGGAAAAAGACTGCGAACGGTTGCGCGACGAAGGGTTTGAGAGCTTTCGCCTCGATTACGAAGACGAACAATCGATCAAAGACGCAGTTGCAGAGACCCTGAATCGCACCGGCGGCACATTAGATGCTTTGTTCAACAATGGGGCTTACGCCATTCCATCGGCTGTCGAAGACCTACCTCGTGCTGCGATGCGTGCCATTTTTGAGGCCAATGTCTTTGGCTATTTTGACCTGATCCAACAGCTTATGCCAACCATGCGCAAACAGGGCCATGGCCGCATTATACAATGCTCAACCGTGCTTGGGTTCATCGCCCTTCCAGTCAGGGGCGCTTATGTTTCATCAAAACATGCTTTGGAAGGTATGACGGATACGCTTCGCCTTGAAATGAAGCGGATCAATTTACCGATCCATGTTTCTACAATTCAACCCGGACCGATCGATACGCCCTTTGGCAAAAATTCTGCTCTTCAGTTTGAAAAATGGATCGACTGGGAGAATTCACCGAACCGCAAGGTTTATGAAAAAGCGGTCATCCCGCGTCTTTATCAAAAACGAGAGAAACCGGATTTTGGCGAGCTTCCCTCGTCAGCTGTGACTGCAAAACTGATTCACGCACTCGAAGCAAAACGCCCGCGGGAACGTTACATGGTGACGAAACCGACTAAGATCGTGGCGTTTTTGAAACGTATCCTGCCGGTTCGCATGCTCGACAAAATATTGATGGGGTGACAGACCAGCGACCCACGCTAGGTCACGCCCAAAGGGAGGGACATCATGGCCCCATTTCTATATCTCTTCGTCGTTCTTGCGATCCTTGCCACAGTGATTGTTCTTATGGTCGGTCTTGGCGGCTTCGCTGGCGGCGGTGACTTTAACAAGAAATACGGCAATAAACTGATGCGCTGGCGGATCGCGTTGCAGGCGATTGCAATCATCTTCATTTTGATCTTTGTCGCCATCCGCCAAGCCGGAGGAAACTGATACTAATGGTTACTTTGAATAAAATTTACACGCGCACCGGCGATGGCGGACACACGGCGCTCGGCAATGGCCAGCGCGTGGCCAAATACTCAGCTCGCGTGACGGCCTACGGAACCGTGGATGAGACAAACTCCACGGTGGGATTGGCGCGGCTGCATGCTCAGGGAACGATGGATGATCAACTGGCGATGATCCAAAACGACCTTTTCGATCTGGGTGCCGATCTCTGCCGCCCAGACATGGCCGAAGACGGAAACGCCGAATACAAGCCCCTCCGTATGACGGATGCCCAAGTCGAGCGTTTGGAAAAAGAAATCGACGCGATGAACGAGGCGCTGGAACCGCTCAAGAGTTTCATTCTGCCGGGGGGCTCGGCTTTGGCTGCCCATCTTCATTTGTGCCGCACTATTTCCCGGAGGGCAGAGCGGCTGGCGGTGGAGTTATCCCAACTCGAAGATGTCAATCAGGCGGCAGTGATGTACCTCAATCGTTTGTCGGATTGGTTTTTTGTAGCCTCCCGCATGGCCAATGATGCCGGTGCTAATGACGTCCTTTGGGTTCCTGGGGCCAACCGCTAAAAAAACGTTGAACAGCGGCTGCGCATCCTGACCAAACCTACTGAGAGTTTGCTCAATTTGATCTAGATTTGTCGTTCCGCGACCGATGCCGTGATAAATTACACTTTACCCAGAGCCACGGCACCATATGTGCCGCAGTAACGCTGCTGGGGTAAGGTTATGGACGGTATCGAATACAAAGGGTCATTGCCGCAGGCCGGCACTACGCTTTCACTGGTGCAATCGGATTTTCGACAAGTCCTGAAATCCTATCGGCGCGCGTACCGCGCTGTCGTGGATTGCGGAAACATGAAGATCCGCGAGCATTGCGACCTGGCCGTCTCCACTTTGGACAACTTACTTTCCGAGCCGATCCAGGTTGTGCCCGAGCCTGCACATCACTTGCCTGTAACGCGGTTCCTAGACCCGTGTTTGCGCATTGCTGCACAAGGTCCCTATAGCGGCTTGGCCGGTGATGTGTCTGAAATCACCAGCTATTTGCACTGGCAGTGGGGCTATGCTGCGATGCCAACCCATCTCGAGGACGCCTTCGCATACACAGACATTGTCGGGCCGAATGCGCCCATCACATCAAATAATCTGGCGATCGGACTGGTGCTTTTTGGATCGGGCTGCGAGTACCCACCTCATGACCATCCTGAAATCACCGAAAGCTACTTGGTTCTCTCTGGAAACGTGTCACAAAACGATTTCGGCGTGTTCGGCCCTGGCTCTCTGATTTTCAACCCGCCAGGCCGCGAACACACAATCACCGTGGATACGATGGCACCTGCGCTTCTGGCTTATGCCTGGACCGCAGCGCCCGGCATCCTCGCAACCAACGAGATGATCCTCGCTTTGGATTAACAAAACGCGGCGTTAGAGTATCGCCCCGCGTCGATTTTCACCTTTCGATGGTAAAAAGACTCGCCTAGACAGCGAAAACTGAATTTTTGCGGGCGACACCTGCGCTAGGAGAGGAAATCATATGAAAGTCTTGGTCCCAGTAAAACGGGTGATCGACTATAACGTGAAGGTCCGCGTAAAGGCCGATGGGTCTGGCGTCGATCTTGCGAATGTCAAAATGTCCATGAACCCGTTCGACGAAATCGCCGTAGAAGAGGCGATCCGCCTGAAAGAAGCAGGCAAGGCGTCTGAAATCGTGGCCGTGTCCATTGGCGTCAAGCAAAGCCAAGAGACATTGCGCACGGCGCTGGCCATGGGTGCAGATCGCGCGATCCTGATCGAAGCGGCGGATGACGTCCACACAGACATCGAACCCTTGGCCGTAGCGAAACTGCTCAAAGGCGTGATTGACGAAGAGCAGCCGGGCCTTGTGCTCTGCGGCAAGCAGTCCATCGACAACGATATGAACGCCACGGGCCAAATGCTCGCAGCCCTGCTTGGCTGGTCCCAAGCGACATACGCGTCCGAGGTTGAGATCAACGACGACAGCGCGACCGTCACCCGCGAGGTCGATGGAGGTCTGCAAACGATCAAAGTGAAAATGCCGGCGATCATCTCGGTCGATCTGCGCTTGAACGAGCCGCGCTACGCGTCGCTGCCAAACATCATGAAGGCGAAGAAAAAGCCGTTGGACGAGAAGACACCCGCCGATTACGGCGTCGATGTGTCACCTCGCCTTGAGATCGTAAAAACGGAAGAACCAGCAGCACGCGCAGCTGGGATCAAAGTTGCTGATGTGGCCGAGCTGGTCACAAAACTCAAAGAAGAAGCGGGGGTCGTATAATGTCAGTCCTACTACTTGCAGAAGTGATCGGTGGCGAAGTTTCCATCGACCAAACGGCTAAGGCCCTCACAGCGGCCAAGCAAATGGGCGACGTCACGGTATTGTCCGCCTCTTCAGGGTGTGGTCCAGCGGCAGAGGAAATCGCAAAACTCGATGGTGTCTCCAAGGTGCTCTGCGCCGACGATGCCATGTATGGCAACGCACTGGCAGAGCCTGTTGCGGACTTGATCGTCTCTCTCGCTGGCGACTACAGCCATATCGTTGCGCCTGCGACGGTCTCAGCAAAGAACATTCTACCACGCGTTTCGGCCCTTTTGGACAGCATGGTCATTACCGACATCACAGCCGTTGTGGATGGCGACACGTTTGAGCGCCCGATCTATGCTGGCAACGCGATCCAAACCGTCAAATCTTCGGATGTAAAGAAAGTCATCTCCATCCGGACGGCGGGCTTTGATGCCGCAGGCGAAGGCGGCTCTGCAGCGGTTGAAAAAATCGGCGCGGCGGGCAATCCAAATCTCTCCGAATGGGTCGAAGACAAAGTCCAGGAAACTGATCGCCCAGAACTGACCTCAGCGAAGGTCGTTGTCTCTGGTGGACGTGGCGTTGGCTCTGAGGAAGATTTCGCAATCATCGAGAAACT
>JBCBON010000027.1:0-34749 GCA_039821195.1 Pseudomonadota bacterium | reverse complement strand
TGAAGGCAAGCGCAAATAGCGCAGCGATAAAGGCAAACAGAGCTGCCATCCCTGCCATCTGTGCAAGCTCCCAATTGGCGTCGCCCACAACGTCTAAAGATAATATTGCCCCCGATGCGAGGATGGTCGGGATCGACATGAGCATCGCAATCCGCGCCGCACCTTCTCGGCTATAGCCTGCAATCAAACCACCTGTGATGGTAATGCCCGCCCGCGAGGTTCCCGGGATGAGGGCTAGCGCCTGCCATAGGCCAAGCTTAATGGCATCTTTAAAGGTCCATTGACCCGCGACCTTGGTTTCAGCGGGTTTAGTGTCTGCCCACCAGAGCAGCAGACCAAATCCGATCATCGCCCAGCCCATCACCGCGAGCGAGCGGACAAATTCAAAGAGACCCAAAGCACTCATAATCAACCCGAGCAAAACGACCGGGATTGTGGCGATGGTCAAACAAATCGCGAGATGCACACTCGGATCTGCCAACTGCCCCCGTAAAAGATGCGCAAACCCCTTTACCGCGTGTTTCACGTCATTCCAAAAGTACAGAATGACAGCCCCCAAAGTGCCGACATGCACGGCGATATCGAGGGCAAGATCATCCTCGGTCTCGCCAATATATTTGTGCCAAAGCTCCAGATGTGCAGAGGACGAGACTGGTAGAAACTCCGTCAAGCCCTGGATGATCGCAAGCAAGATGATGTGGAGTGTTGTCATGACAAACCTTGTTTCTGGCCTGCTAGAATGGAACGGCTTCGGCTGCAAACCCTCAAAAAGGTCAGCAAATATTACCTATAAAACACCAAAGGCTTGAGCATCCGAGTTTCAGGCCCCAAATTTTTCCATAATAGGTCATAAAAACTGTCTTTTATCTTGAGAGATTCTCGAATAACGGGAAGGTCCCGGAAAAATGACGGTACTGTTATGAATAAGATGCTCAAATTTGTCGATGTTGACCGCGCAATGCCTGAAAAGCGTGTGCCGAACCTTCGCACGAAAGATTATGACGAGATTTATCAGCAGTACGCGGCGGATAAAGCAGAAGAGCAAGCGTCGCGCTGTTCGCAATGCGGGGTGCCTTATTGCCAGACCCATTGCCCGCTGCACAACAACATTCCGGATTGGCTGCGCCTAACGGCAGAAGGGCGTCTGCAAGAGGCCTATGAGATCAGTCAGGAAACCAACACATTCCCCGAGATTTGTGGACGAATTTGCCCGCAAGATCGCCTATGTGAAGGGAATTGTGTGATTGAACAATCCGGCCACGGCACCGTCACCATAGGGTCGGTGGAGAAATACATCACCGACACCGCGTGGGAGCAGGGCTGGGTCAAACCGGTTCAGCCAAGCGCAGAGCGCCCTGAAAGCGTGGGTATTATCGGTGCGGGTCCTGCAGGTCTGGCGGCGGCCGATATGCTGCGCCGCCAAGGCATCCAAGTCACGGTTTATGATCGCTATGACCGCGCGGGCGGTTTGCTCAGCTACGGTATCCCGGGCTTCAAACTGGAAAAGCACGTGGTCACGCGCCGCAATGAGCAGTTGGAAAAGGGCGGAGTTGAGTTCGTCCTGAATTGCAATGTGGGCGAGGATATCTCGTTTCAGGACTTGCGCGCCAAGCATGATGCGGTTCTGATCGGCACTGGCGTCTATAAATCCCGCGATTTGGGCGGTCCGGGGTCCGGAAACAGCGGGATTGTCAAAGCCATTGATTATCTGACCGCCAATAATCGCGTGAATTTTGGTGACACCGTGCCCGAGATTGAAAGTGGGGAACTTTCTGCAGAGGGCAAGAATGTCGTTGTAATCGGCGGCGGGGATACCGCGATGGACTGTGTGCGCACGGCGATCCGCCAGGGCGCGAAATCGGTCAAATGCCTTTACCGTCGGGACCGGGCAAATATGCCGGGCTCTGCACGCGAAACCGATAACGCGATCGAGGAAGGCGTGCAGTTTGTCTGGTTGACCGCGCCCAAAGGCTTCTTGGGTGAGGGCGATGTGGCCAGCGTGAAGGTTGCGCAAATGCGTCTGGGCGCGCCAGATGCCTCTGGTCGTCAATCACCCGAAGAGATCGAAGGCGGCGATTATATCGAAGACGCGGATTTGGTGATCAAAGCGCTGGGCTTTGAGCCCGAGGACTTGCCTACACTTTGGGGCGTAGAAGAACTTGAAGTAACGCGTTGGGGCACGATCAAAGCCGATTTCCGGACGCATGCTACGAACCTCGAGGGCGTCTATGCGGCGGGTGATATCGTGCGTGGTGCGAGCCTTGTAGTTTGGGCCATCCGCGATGGTCGTGAGGCGGCAGAAAGCATTCTGGATTACATCAATTCAAAGACGGCGGTGGCCGCAGAATAAGTAAAAGGGACCGGCCAGCATCCGTACAGAATGTGTACAGCACCTGTACAGCATCCGTCCCGACACGAGAAATGAACTGATATACCTCAGGTCAATGGACCTGACCCGATCCGAGAGGACGTAAATGAAGCAAAAACAAGGAATGATCATCGGTCTTGCCGCTGTGTTGATAGCCGGTCTTGCGATCACCGGATGGCACTTTGTGAACCAGGAAAACCAACCGTACCAAGGTCAGGATGAAAGAGCGATTGCATCGCTTTCGTCCCAGGACGTTGATGACCTTCTTGCCGGGCGTGGTTGGGGATTGGCGCTGCCTGCTGAGCTGAATGGCTATCCGGGACCAGCGCATGTTTTGGAGCTGGCGGACGCTCTCGCACTGTCCGATGAGCAGATCGAGCGCGTCGAGCGCATTATGGCCGACATGCGTGCAGAGGCGCAGGCGCTGGGCAAGTCATATGTCGAAATCGAACAAAGATTAGACACTGCTTTTGAGACAGGCGCGATTGACGCAAATGTTCTCTCTGACTTGACCGAAGGGGCTGCGACCCTTTTGGGGCAGCTGCGCGTTGCACATTTGAACGCGCATTTAGAAGTGACCCCGATACTCAGCGATGAGCAGATCGCAATTTACAATCAGAAACGCGGATATGGCGACCATTCGAGCGGCCATTCCGGTCACGGCAGCCACTAGGAGACTGACATGACAAAATTCGACGCAAACTGGAAAGCCGAAATAGAAGCGCGGCGCGCTTTTATGGCGGAGCACGGTCTTTATTCTGAAGATGACGAGCATTCCTCGTGCGGGGTGGGGCTGGTCGTCTCCATCGATGGGGCGCGGTCGCGCAAAGTTGTGGAAAACGGGATCGACGCGCTGAAGGCTATTTGGCATCGTGGTGCGGTGGATGCGGATGGCAAAACCGGGGATGGCGCGGGCATTCACATTCAAATCTCGCCAGAGTTTTTCAAAGATCAGATTGAACGCACCGGCCACAAGCCCCATGAAGACGAGTTGATCGCGGTCGGTCAGGTGTTTTTGCCGCGCACGGATTTTGGGGCGCAAGAGGCATGCCGAACCATTGTCGAAGCCGAAATCCTGAAGATGGGATATTATATTTATGGGTGGCGTCAGGTGCCTGTCGATATTTCCTGTCTGGGTGAAAAGGCCAATGCGACACGCCCCGAGATTGAGCAAATCTTGCTGTCGAATTCCAAAGGTGTGGACGAGGTAACTTTTGAGCGAGAGCTTTACGTGATCCGCCGCCGGATTGAAAAAGCGGCAAGTGCGATCAAGGATTTCTATGTCTGTTCGCTGTCCTGTCGGTCGATCATCTATAAGGGTATGATGCTGGCCGAGCAGGTGGCCGTTTTCTATCCTGATCTGATGGACGCGCGGTTCACATCGGCGTTTGCGTTGTATCACCAGAGGTATTCCACGAACACTTTCCCGCAATGGTGGCTGGCGCAGCCGTTCCGGATGCTGGCCCATAATGGCGAGATCAACACGCTGAAGGGCAATGTGAATTGGATGAAGAGCCATGAGATCCGCATGGCGTCCAAACATTTCGGAAACTACGCGGAAGACATCAAACCGATCATCGCAAGCGGGTCCTCGGATTCAGCTGCGTTGGATTCGGTGTTCGAGGTTCTAGTACGCGCGGGGCGGAATGCCCCGATGGCAAAGACGTTGCTGGTCCCCGAAAGCTCCAACGGGACGGATGTGAAACCTGAATGGCTGGACATGTATGCCTATGGCAATTCTGTGATGGAGCCTTGGGATGGTCCGGCAGCACTTGCCATGACCGATGGGCGCTGGGTGGCGGCCGGGCTGGATCGGAACGGTTTGCGGCCGATGCGCTATGTTGTGACGGGTGATGGTCTGGTGATTGCAGGCTCTGAAGTCGGGATGGTGCCCACCGATGAGATGACCGTCATTGAAAAGGGCGCGCTGGGCCCCGGGCAGATGCTGGCCGTCGATATGGCGGCGGGTCGCCTTTATCGTGACGAAGAGCTGAAAGATGAGTTGGCGCGCAGTCAGCCCTTTGGCGAATGGGTGAAATCCATCACCAGCCTAGAGGAAAAAACTGCGGCTCATGTGGAGCGTGTGCAATATTCGGGCAATGATCTGCGCAAGCGGCAGATCGCGGCGGGCTATTCTATTGAAGAGTTGGAAATGGTGCTGCACCCAATGGCCTCTGACGCGAAAGAGACGCTTGCGTCTATGGGGGATGACACGCCGTCAGCCGTGCTCTCGGATCGCTATCGTCCGCTCAGCCATTTTTTCCGGCAGAATTTCAGTCAAGTGACGAACCCGCCTATCGACAGCTTGCGCGAACATCGCGTGATGTCGCTGAAGACGCGGTTTGGGAACCTTGGCAATGTGCTCGATGAAAGCAACGAGCAGACACAGATTTGGACGCTGGACAGTCCGTTCGTCTCCAACGCGCAGTTTGATGGCTTGATGGAAGAGTTTGGCGATACGGCCACCGTCATTGATTGCACCTTTGAGGACACGGGCGCAGGCGCGCTGCTTGAGGCGGTCAAACGCATTCGTGGCGAGGCTGAAGAGGCCGTGCGCTCGGGTCTGGGGCAGTTGATCCTGACGGACGAGCATCAATCCGAAGGTCGCGTTGCGATCCCCATGATCCTTGCGACTTCGGCTGTGCATAGCTGGCTGACGCGGATTGGGCTGCGGACGTTTTGTTCGGTGAATGTGCGGTCTGCGGAATGTATTGATCCGCATTATTTTGCCGTGTTGATCGGGGCCGGTGCGACCACCGTCAACGCCTATTTGGCACAGGACAGTTTGGCGGACCGGATTGAACGTGGACTCTTGGAGATGACGCTTGAGACGGCGATTGCCCGCTATAAAGAGGCGATCAATCAGGGTCTGTTAAAGATCATGTCGAAGATGGGGATTTCGGTGATCTCGTCTTATCGCGGGGGTCTGAATTTTGAGGCTGTGGGCCTGTCGAGGGCGATGGTGGCCGAGTTCTTCCCCGGCATGGCAAGCCGGATTTCCGGGATTGGCCTGTCGGGTATTCAGCGCAAAGCGGTTGAAGTGCATGCGCTGGGCTGGCGGCGTGGATCAGATGTGTTGCCAATCGGTGGCTTCTATAAGGCGCGGCGTCAGGGCGAAAAGCATGCTTGGGAAGCGCAAACGATGCATTTGATGCAGGCGGCGTGTGATCGGGCCAGCTTTGATCTGTGGAAGCAGTATTCGGCAAAGATGCGGGCGAACCCGCCCATTCATTTGCGCGATCTGTTGGATTTTAAAACAACGCGCAAGCCTGTGCCGTTGGAAGAGGTCGAAAGCATCACCTCCATTCGGAAACGCTTTGTGACGCCGGGCATGTCGCTGGGTGCACTCAGCCCCGAGGCACATAAAACGCTGAACGTCGCGATGAACCGGATTGGCGCGAAGTCGGATTCTGGCGAGGGTGGCGAAGACCCTGCGCATTTCCATCCCGAGCCCAATGGCGATAATCCGTCAGCCAAAATCAAACAGGTCGCCTCTGGCCGTTTTGGGGTCACGGCAGAGTATTTGAACCAATGTGAAGAGCTGGAGATCAAGGTCGCCCAGGGGGCAAAACCTGGCGAGGGTGGTCAGCTTCCGGGGATTAAGGTCACCGACCTGATCGCGCGGTTGCGCCATTCGACGAAGGGTGTGACGCTGATTTCGCCGCCCCCCCATCATGATATCTATTCAATCGAGGATTTGGCGCAGCTGATCTATGACCTCAAGCAGATCAATCCGCGCTGTAAAGTGACGGTGAAACTGGTGGCCTCTTCCGGTGTGGGGACGATTGCGGCCGGTGTCGCCAAGGCCAAAGCGGATGTGATCCTGATCTCGGGCCATAACGGCGGGACGGGTGCATCCCCTGCAACATCCATCAAGCATGCGGGTCTGCCCTGGGAAATGGGATTGTCGGAGGGGCACCAGGTTCTGACGATGAACAAATTGCGCGACCGCGTGACCTTGCGGACCGATGGCGGTCTGCGCACGGGCCGCGATATTGTGATGGCAGCGATGCTTGGGGCTGAGGAATACGGGATTGGCACGGCGGCGCTGATTGCCATGGGCTGTATCATGGTGCGCCAATGTCAGAGCAACACCTGCCCGGTCGGGGTGTGTACGCAGCGTGATGATCTGCGCGCAAAGTTCACAGGCAACGCGGATAAAGTTGTGAATCTGATTACGTTCTATGCCCAAGAGGTGCGCGAAATCCTGGCCGAGCTGGGCTTCCGGTCCCTTGAAGAGGTGATTGGGCGGGCCGATCTTTTGGCACAGACTTCTCGCGGGTCGGCGCATTTGGATGATCTGGATTTGAACCCGTTGTTGATTTCCATCGATGAAGGTCAGGGCCTGATTTATGACCGCAATCGCCCGCGTCAGTCGGTGCCTGATACACTGGATGCTGCGATCGTGGCCGATGCCGAGCCGTTCTTTAAGGATGGCGAGAAGATGCAATTGTCTTATGCGATCCAAAACACTCATCGGACGGTTGGCACGCGTGTCAGCTCGCATATCGTGCAGCGCTTTGGCATGAATAACAGCCTGCAACCAAACCACCTGACGGTGAAGCTGACGGGATCAGCCGGGCAATCCTTGGGAGCGTTTGCGGCACCAGGTTTGAAGTTGGAAGTGTCGGGTGATGCCAATGACTATGTTGGCAAGGGCCTTTCCGGTGGGATCATTGTGGTGCGCCCGCCCAAGGGCAGCCCGCTAATTCCGGATATGAACACGATCATCGGGAACACAGTGCTTTATGGTGCGACGGCAGGGAAACTGTTTGCGAATGGTCGCGCCGGAGAGCGGTTCTGCGTGAGGAATTCCGGCGCGCAGGTCGTGGTCGAGGGATGTGGGTCCAACGGGTGCGAATATATGACCGGGGGCACGGCTGTGATTTTGGGCGAGGTGGGGGCCAACTTTGGCGCTGGCATGACCGGCGGTATGGCCTTTGTCTATGATCCCAACCGCCGCTTTGAAAGCATGGTGAATGGGGAGACGCTCAAGCTGGTGCCTGTGACAATGCCGCATTGGCGGACGGTCTTGGGTGAATTGATTGAAGAGCATTACCTGGAAACCGGTAGCCCGCGTGCCAAAGAAATTTTGCATCGGTTTGAGGAAGAGATTGGTCATTTCGTCCAAGCCTGCCCGATTGAGATGCTGGATAAGCTGGAGCATCCGATTGAGCCGCTGGTCGAGAAAACCGCTTAACCTTTGAAGGCTTTTGAACTGCGCCCACTCGTGCTAGCCGGATACGGCATTTGAGGGGGCGCAGTATGAAGCGCATTTTTGTCACCGGCACCGCTGGGTTCATTGGATTTCATCTGGCGCAACTGTTGCTGCGGGATGGGTTTGTTGTGGGCGGCTTGGATGCAATGACGGATTACTATGATGTCCGTCTGAAAGAGCGGCGCCATAGCATCCTGTTGCAAACGCCAGGCTTCTCGGCCACCCAATGTCGGCTGGAAGATATGGATGCGGTGGAGGCCGCGATCACCGACTTTCAACCAGATGCGATTGTTCACCTCGCAGCCCAAGCCGGTGTGCGATATTCGTTGGAAGCACCCCGCGATTACGTGAACACGAATGTGTTGGGCACATTCAACATTATGGAGGTAGCTCGCGCACTGGGCGTGAAGCACCTTATGATGGCGTCGACCAGCAGCGTTTACGGCGCCAATACCGAGTTGCCCTTTGATGAGCGGCAGAAGGCGGTGACACCGCTGACGATTTATGCCGCGACCAAATCCGCGAATGAAGCGATGAGCCATTCTTATGCGCATTTATACGATTTGCCGGTGACGATGTTTCGGTTTTTCACCGTTTATGGCCCCTGGGGTCGGCCCGATATGGCGCTGTTTAAATTCACCAAAGCGATCCTAAGCGGGGAGCCGATTGATATCTATAACCACGGGGATATGGCGCGGGATTTCACCTATGTCGAAGATCTGGTGCGCGGTATCCGCCTGTTGCTGGAGGTGCCGCCCGAGCGCCCCGAGACGCCCGAGGATATCGCGGATGGCGACAGCCTGTCGCCTGTTGCGCCGTTTCGGGTCGTGAATGTGGGCAATTCGACCTCTGTACCGCTGCTTGATTTTGTCGATGCTTTGGAGGCCGAAATCGGGGTGAAGGCCATTCGGAATTACATGCCCATGCAGACGGGCGACGTGCCCCGAACACATGCGGATGCGACGCTCTTACAAAGCCTGACGGGCTATAAGCCTGAGACGAGCGTTCAAGAGGGCATTGCAAAATTCGTGGCTTGGTACCGCGAGTATTATCAGGTTTAGTGACCGTCGCCGCTGGCCACTGTGGTAAAGGTTTCCTTGAGCAGTTGCAGCTCTTGGCGCAGGCCGGCGTCGTGCAAGTAGGCCAAATCGTAGTCGAGTTTTTCGGTGATCGCCTCTTGGCCCAGCACATAACCTTGGCGCACTTGGGCCAGCCCGCTCATACCGGGGCGCACGCGGTGGCGTTCGGCATAGTTTGGGATTTTCTCGAGCCATTCGAGCGCGTGGACATAGACCTCTGGCCGGGGGCCAAGGAGGCTCATGTGACCTGCTAAGATGTTGAGGACTTGGGGCAGCTCGTCAAAGCGGGTTTTGCGCAGCCAGCGCCCGATAGGGGTGATGCGATCCACCTCTAGGGGCGCGTCGGCTTGTGTACGCTCTTGGTTGACGGGCAGCATGGTGCGGAATTTGATCGCCGTGAAGGCCGAGTTGTCGCGCCCCATGCGCTTTTGCAGATAAAAGAGCGGGCCGCGATTGTAGATTGGGTTTAGGATCAGAAGGCCGATGCCAAGGATCGTGATGAGGGGCACAACAAGGATCGCGAATACAATGTCGAACACACGTTTGCCCGCCCAAAAAAGCGGGGTCCCCCCAATCGGGAGTTTATAGTCCGGCGTTGGCAGCACTTCCATGGCGGCAGGCGTAGTGATGCGAAATGGCAAATCCAAGCCTCATTTTGGCCTATTCGGCGGCAAGGTCCGGTCGAATAAAGCCACCCGATTGGCGCGCCCAAAGCTGCGCATAGAGCCCGCCCTTGGCAAGCAGACCATCATGGCTGCCCTCTTCGATGATGCGCCCCTGATCAAGGACGACAATGCGATCCATTTCCGCCAATGTGGACAAGCGGTGCGCAATCGCGAGCACGGTTTTCCCGTCCATCAGATCGGTCAGAGAGGCTTGGATGGCTGCTTCGACCTCTGAATCAAGGGCCGAGGTTGCCTCGTCCAGTATCAGAACGGGCGCGTCCTTGAGGATGGCGCGGGCCAGCGCGATGCGCTGGCGCTGCCCGCCCGAGAGTTTCACGCCGCGTTCGCCCAGAAACGCGTCATAGCCAGTTCGCCCTTTGTAGTCCTTTAACCCTTGGATAAATGCGTCGGCCTCCGCCCGTTTGGCCGCGTCGATGACCTCGGCATCGGTTGCATCGGGGCGGCCATAGCGGATGTTGTCATAGGCGGGCCGGTTGAACATGGCCGCGTCTTGGGTGACCATGGCAATTTGGTGCCGAAGACTGTCTTGGGTGAGGTCGCGAATATCCTCGCCGCCGATGGTGATGCGCCCCCCTTCTACATCATAAAGCCGCAGCAAAAGCGACACGGCCGTGGACTTGCCCGAACCAGAGCGGCCAACGATGCCGACCTTTTCGCCCGCTTCAATCGCAAGGTTAAACCCCGCGAGCGCGCGGCCTTCGCCGCCATAGGCAAAGGTGATATCCTCGTAGCGGATGGGGGCGGCAATCGATTGAAGCTCTTTGGAGTTTGCACGGTCTACTACCTCGTGGGAGCGTGACAGGGTGCGAACGCCATCTTCGACCTCGCCAATATTTGCGAAGATGCCCAATGCAGTGAAGCTGACCCACCCGGTCATCTGCGCAAGTCGCGTTGCGATCATGGCGGATGTCGCGATGTCTCCGGGTGTGGCAATGCCCAATGTCCAAAGATACAGTGAACCACCGATCAGGAGCACCGGAAGCAGCCCCGCAAGCGTCATGACCGTTGCGCGAAACGCGACCGTCAGGTTGGAAAATGCAAGCCCGATAATCCGGTACTCTTTGAGGGTTTCCAGCGCAGTGCGGTCCTCGAAGTCGCCATGGGCGAAGAGTTTGACCGTACGAATATTGGTGATTGTATCGACGATTTGCCCGGTGACTTGTGCCCGGGATGCGGCACGATGTTTCGAGCGCAACCGGATGCGGGGCATGAACCATCTGACCACATAAAATGTGATGATGGCCCAGATGGCGACAGAAAGACCGAGCCAGATATTCACAACGGCAAGGCCCGCCGCCGCGCCCACAACAGAGGCAGAGGCAAAGCCGCCCGCTTGCAGCATTTCCGAGATAACGTCCGTGAGCGAGCGCGCCGTCTGCTGTTGTTTTTGGGCGATGCGGCCCGCGAAATCATCGTCAAAAAAGCGCGCGCTTTGGCCCAGCGTGTAGCGATGCAACCGCGACAGGATCAGCGGGAAGATATTGTTTTGCACCGAGAGGTTTTGAACCGCTGCGGACAGCCACATGAAAAATGGGCGGGCGACCACGAAGAAGAATGCAATGCCAGCAAAGAGAAGCCAGTTGTCGGCAAAGAGGGTCGAGGGCTCTTGGGCAAGCACAAAGTCGATCAGCCAGCCCACGATGAAAAAGGCAAAAACCTCCATCAGGCCGACAAGCATCGATAGGATGCCCGCCATACCGATTATGCCCCATCCGCCGCTGAGCGCCCAGACGCAGAAGCGCCAAAGGGTTTTGGGCGGCGGGCCATCGGCCGGCCGGAACGCGTCGATCAAATTTGAGAAAGCCACGGATAATATTCCTTTAGACGTACACCTAGTTTACGGCTGTTCAGAAGCAAATTGCGTTCTCGTGATGGATTTTGGTCGCAACCAAATAAGGGATACAAAAAAGACCACACCATAGGTCGTTGCCAAAAGTGGCATCGCAACATTGACGACGGGTCTTGGAAAGATGCCCCCAACCACCCAGTAAATCGAAGTTGCCGCAACACCCATAACAAAGAGCACTGCCCAAGCGCGTTGTCCTTTGGAAAGGTAAAGCAACGGCACGAAAGCAAATGCGGCTAGGTAATGATGTCCCCAAGCAAGCGGCGACGAAAGACCAATTGCCAACGTAACCAATGGTATTCCATAGACATAAAGCTGGTTCGAAAAAATACGTTGCCCCCAGACTGCGATCCAAATCACCAAGGCCACAAGAAAGATTTTGGTCAACACATTCACACCCCAAAAGGTCGCAAATTGGTAAGACTGGTGCGAAGCAGGAGAGTTGCCCCAAAGGCTGCCGACTAACTCCGGACTGCTTAAAATCCCAACTGCCGCTGTTAAGCTGAAAGATGTGTAGCGGATGATCGTATCAGTGCCCAAACTGATAACGGACTCCAAAAAGAGCTGATGAGCTGGCCAGCCTGCCCAAAGGATCGATGTCAGGCCCAAGATCACTCCAAAGAGTACGAAGAATTTGATCGGCTGATAGTTGCGTTGCGCGATCCATAGCACGATAAAAATCAGCGGTGTCAGTTTAATACTGGCCGCGACCGCAAGGAACAGGCCAGCCGCAATATGTTCTTCCCTCTGCGCTGAGAAAAACGCCAATACGATAAGTGCACTGACCAATGCCTGAAATTGCAGCTCGTTGATTGCAACGATGCCAATTGTTGTCGCCCCCCAAAAAGCAAGCTGAATGGCCAGAGCGACGGCCGACTTAATGCCCGGTGCAACAAGCTGTCTGGCGGCTTCTGCAATGCACAGTAATGCGC
Organism: Pseudomonadota bacterium; assembly: GCA_039821195.1. Classification (GTDB taxonomy): domain Bacteria; phylum Pseudomonadota; class Alphaproteobacteria; order Rhodobacterales; family Rhodobacteraceae; genus Amylibacter. The sequence goes on along the minus strand of JBCBON010000027.1, from coordinate 22,620 downwards.
AGGCGCAAATGCCAGCCATAAGATATTTAAACAAAGCATAGTCGACATTAGTTGAAACAAGGCTGAACAGTTTTGCCCAGAGGGGTGGGTAAATAAAAGGCGATGAGTGCTCGCGTCCCGAAAGCTCCAGCGCGATTTCCTTGTAGCGCAAACGAGCCTCTCCGCCTGATTCTAGGAAGTACGGGTAAACCAGAGACCATTCTTGTTGCGATGCAAAGTGGCCGGCCATGTAATAGCTGTGTGCATCGTCGGCCCCAAAAGTTGGTGCAAAATAGATCATGACCAATGCAAACAGCGCCGCCAACAGTACGAATAAAGTTCGGTTAAGTTTTTCTACATCCAAATTGGTGCCAACCTAAGGTTCAGTCAGGGCGGTTTATCTTGGTTCAGCTGATCGCTCGTAACCCTATAAACCCGCCGCTCTGCCTTTGCCAGAAGCTGGCATAAAGTCCGCCTTGTTTCAGCAAAGCATCATGGGTGCCTTCTTTGATGATTTTGACGTCATCCAGCACGACGATCCGGTCCATCTGCGCGATTGTGCTGAGGCGGTGGGCGATGGCGATGACGGTTTCCCCCTCCATCATACCATAAAGCGTGTCTTAGATCGCGGCCGCGATCCAAATGATCGTCCATGCGCCGCTGAGCGCCCAGACGCAAAACGCGCCAAGGGTTTTGGGCGGCGGGCCATCTGCCGGCCGGAACGCGTCTATGAGATTTGAGAAAGCCAAGGGGAGGATCCTTTCACATCACAAATAGAGTGGCGCGCGCCAAAGGGCAAACGCCACTACTGGGAATTCACAAGTTTTTTGGTGTTTGAGACCGCTATAGGGCCTCACATTTCGTTTCGCGTAGTTTGGGTCCAAACATATCCGCGCCGACATGCCGTCCAGGATTGATGATAAATCCTGTTTCAGGGCTAAGCCCAGAAAGGACGCGAATGGGGCTCTGCGCATAGCCCGCCCGCGTGCTGACACCAGTGACATCGCTGATAATGTCATCACCCGAAAGAAGCGCGCGCACCAGAAAAGGGTCCGAGAATTCCAGAACAATCGGCTTGCGCCCTCTGATGCCGACCCATCGGCCCTCAAAATCACCCGCAACCAGACGAAGCCGCATTTTATAGCAGTTTTCATCCTCGCGAATATAGGCCCAGCCCGCGCCTAGGATGCCGCGCAATTGTAAAAGATTGGCTTGTTTGGGTTTGGGAACCTCGATGCGGACTTGGGTTGTTCCCGGGTTTAGATCGGGTTGGGGTGCTGCCTGTAGTGGCGCTGTGCCCAAAAGACCCATGGCGATCAGTGAAAAGAAAAGCTGTTTACGTGTCATAGGGGTATCCTTTTGCTAAATGACACCTGTGCTTTGGCAACGGTCCTGGCCGTTTGCGTCCTAGATCACGATTTGGAACGTTCTGTTTTCTGCATTTGGGCTTTGAACGCGGATGGGGCCTGGCCTGTGATCCGTTTGAATTCAGAATTGAAACGCGATTTGCTGACGAAGCCTGCGTCAAACATGATCTCGGTGATCGGCAGATCGGTTGTGATCAAAAGGGTTTTGGCGTCTTCGATGCGGTGGGTGTTCACGAAGCGCGAGAAGTTCTCGCCCGTGACTGAATTGATGGCGTGCGAGAGGGTCCGTACGGGTACGGCCAAACGCTTGGCTAGGCGCGAAAGGGTCAGATTGGGGTCGCGATGCAATTGCCGATTTTGAAACAGAATATTCAGCGCATCGACCAGTTTTTTATCCTCGGGCAACGGCGCTTTGCTGGCGTCCACTTTGGGCGCGCGCTCCAGTCCGGACCGCGCCAGGATCGGGATTGCCACCAGGGTCAAGACCAAGATCGTGATGGTCAGAATGCCCGATACGCTGGTGAGACAGCGCAACACAATCAGATCACCTGCGATACTGGCGGCAATGGCAATTGCAGCATCTGTCAAAAGAATGGTCGCAAGAAAGCCGATGGCCAGACCCAGAGCCCATAAAAGCAGGTCATGCGATTGCGGGGGCAGATGTACGAAGCGGTCCGCAGGTTGGACCAAAAGGTGGATCAGCGCCGCGATGTAAAGTGCGGTCACTGACAGGATGACAGCATCTGTCAGCTGCGGGGGCGTGGCGATCAAGGCGATCTGCGCAATCAGCAGCAGCGCCAGATGCGCCTGCGCCCAGCGATCAAGGGGCCAAGCGCGCTCTTGCGTGAAGGCATAAAACCCTGCCCAAAGCGTGGCGGGAATGATGGCGGCAAGATGCGGTTGAAACTGCCCCGGGCCCGTGGCCTGATATTCAACGCGCAATCCGATAATTAGAAAGATCAGACCCGACAGCCCAAAGAACGCTGCAAAGCCCAGCCGGGCCATCAGGGGCCACCGCGTCTGCGCAAGGCAGAGCATGGCCGCCAGCGCAAATAGGATCGTGACAATCCAAGATATGGGAATTGTGGTCATGCCGCATCAATAAACCCACCCGACTGCCGTGACCAGAAGCTGGCGTAAAGCCCGCCTTGTTTCAAAAGCGCGTCATGTGTCCCCTCTTCGATGATTTTGCCGTCATCCAGCACGACGATCCGGTCCATTTGCGCAATTGTGCTCAGGCGGTGGGCGATGGCGATGACGGTTTTCCCCTCCATCATGCCATAGAGCGTGTCTTGGATCGCCGCCTCCACCTCAGAGTCCAGCGCGGATGTCGCCTCATCCAGAACCAAGATCGGCGCGTCCTTTAGAATGACACGCGCAAGGGCCACGCGCTGCCTTTGACCGCCTGAGAGTTTCACACCGCGCTCGCCCACATGGGCCTCATATCCCGTGCGGCCTTGGGGATCTTCGAGCGTGAGAATAAAATCATGCGCCTCGGCCCGTTTGGCCGCTTCAATCATCTCATCCTCGCTCGCATCGGGCCGACCATAAAGGATGTTGTCCCGGACCGAGCGGTGCAACAGCGTGCTGTCCTGTTGGACCATGCCAATCTTTGCGCGCAGGCTGTCTTGAGTCACCGAGCGGATGTCCTGACCGTCGATCAGGATCTGGCCCCCTTCGATATCGTAAAAGCGCAAAAGCAGTTTCACTAGCGTGGATTTGCCCGCGCCAGAGCGGCCCACGAGGCCAATCTTTTCCCCCGGCTGAATGACCAGATCAATATCAGAGAGGCCGCCTGTGTCCTTGCCATAATGATGCGTGGCTTTGCGGAACGCGATCTCCCCGCGGTCCATTTTTAGGGGTTGTGCATTTGCAGCATCGGTCAGCGTGATCGGGTCGGTGATTGTTTCCATCCCTTCTGAAACGACGCCAAGAGATTGGAAGAATGACGACAGCGCCCACATGATCCATCCCGTCATCGCGTTGAGGCGAAGGGTGAGTGCTGTGGCCGCCGCAATGATGCCGACGCTTGCGGCATCCAAGCTCCATAACCATATGGCCCAGCCGACGACGCCGATAATTAACAGCCCGTTTAAAACGGTCAGGGTTATATCCATGATGGTAAAAATGCGCATTTCGCGGGAGAAAGTGCGCCGCGTCTCTTCCACCGCTTCTTTGGCATAGGCCAGTTCGCGGTCGTGATGGGCAAAGAGTTTTACTGCATGGATATTGGTGTAGCTGTCGACGACGCGGCCCGTGGTCATAGAGCGGGCATCCGCGCTGGCTTTACTAGCAGGGCTGACGCGTTTGAGTGTCCAGCGGACCAGAAAGCCGTATAGGGCGAGCCATAGGATCAGCGGAATGGCCAGGCGTGGATCGGCCTCTGACAAGACAATGACTGCGCCCACGAGATAGGCCAGTGAAAAGGTTATGGCGTCGAAGACCTGAAAGATCGCCTCGCCAGCGCTGGGTGGCGTTTGCATGATGCGGTTGGCGATACGGCCGGCAAAGTCGTTCTCAAACCATCCCACGGACTGGCGTAAGACCTGTTTGTGGGCCCGCCAGCGATAAAGCGTGCCGTAATTGGGCATCAGCCCGTTGTTGAGGAACAGGACATCGAGACCCTGCAACATGGGCCGCAGGATCAGGATAAACACCGCCATCGCGGTCATTTCCCAAGCATGGGCGGCCCAGAATTCCGCAGGGGTTGTGTCGGAGAATAGGTCCACGAGACGTCCCATATACCAGATCAGTCCGACCTCGATCCCGGCCACGATGATGGAGAGGACCGTGAGGATTAGGAACAGCCGCTTGAAGGGCTGCGACCAAGTCCACATGAAGGCAAACAGTGTGCGGGGCGGCGTATCCGTTTCGGGATAGTCGACATAGGGATCAATCAGATTTTCGAACCAACGGAACATAAGCTTCGACCTCCAGTGCAGCCGGATAGAATAGCCGAAAACCTATGACATTGTCATGACAGTTTTGAAGAAATCCAACGCCAGCTGTCTTCGCACATGTCGGAAAGGGTTTTTTCGGCTTTGAAGCCAAGGTCTGCCTCTGCCTTTGAGGGGTCTGCATAGACGGTGGCTACGTCGCCCGGTCGGCGTGGATCGATGACAAAGGGGATGTGTTTTCCGCTTGCCGCTTCATAGGCGTTGACCATTTCAAGCACACTGTAGCCCTGACCCGTCCCGATATTCACCAGATGCGGTTCTCCGGCCAAAAGTTTTTGCAGTGACAGGACATGGGCACGGGCCAGGTCGCTTACATGGATATAGTCACGGACGCCGGTGCCGTCGGGGGTGTCATAATCGTCGCCGAACACATGGAGTTCGGGCAAAGCGCCGATGGCCACGCGTTGAATATAGGGCATCAGGTTATTGGGGATATCGCGCGGGTCCTCGCCAATCATGCCAGAGGCATGGGCACCCACGGGATTGAAATAGCGCAGGATGCCGAAGCGCCAGCTGTCATCTGATTTTGCCAGCGCCTCTAGGATGTGCTCGCTCATCAGCTTGGTCAGGGCGTAAGGGTTTGTGAAAGAGGACTTCGCCGTTTCAGGAATGGGCAGGGTTTCGGGGTCGCCGTAAATCGTGGCACTTGAGGAAAAGACAAGGGCACGTGTGTCATTGGCCTCCATCACTTTCAATAGGGTGGTGAGGCCAGAGATATTTGTGTCGATGTAGTCGAGGGGTTTTTGAATGGACTCGCCCACGGCCTTGAGTGCGGCGAAGTGGACGACCCCGTCGAACTGGTGATCTTTGAAGGCGGCTTCCAGAGCGCTGAGGTCACGCACATCCGCCTCAATGACCGAGACAGGGCGCTGTGTGATCTGACGCAAGCGATCGGGTACATCGCGAGCGGCGTTGGTGTAGTTGTCAAGGATGACGACCTCGAAACCTGCATCGATCAGCGTGATATAGGTGTGGGAGCCGATATATCCGGCACCGCCTGTGAGAAGGATTTTTTGCGATTTCTCTGGCATTGGTTTCCTGCGTTAGCCCGTGTCTCTATGAAGGTGAAGCCCTAGCTCTCGTAGCGGGTAGACCCCCGACGCGAAGGATCAATGGGGAGTTCCATATGAAGGGCTTGGTGCGCGCGTTGTGTGCAGCCTTGGCGCGGGCAGAGATGGCAGTTGATCCCAATGGGCTGAGGCATTTGTGGTGTTGTTGCTGCATAAACCAGCTCGGACGCGTATTCGATGGGGCAACCAAGGGCGACGACAAGGCGGCGTTCTTCCTCGGAGGTGCTGCCATTGTAGGGCCGTTCGGTTGTGCCGCAGAGGGTAAAAAATTCCGCGCCATCTGGTAATTCTACGCGCTGCGTGATGATCCGCCCTGGCGTGCGAAAGGCCGTGTGCATGTTCCAAGCTGGGCACGCTCCGCCATATTCGGCCAATTGAAACGAGGTCGCGTTAAACCGCTTGGTCACATTGCCGGCCTTGTCGACGCGCAGGAAAAAGAACGGAACGCCTTTGTCCCCGTCCCGCTGCAGCGTCGTGAGCCGATGCGCCGCTTGCTCGAAACTCACACCATACCGCGTGGCCAAAAGTTCAATATCGTATCCGCTGGCACGCGCATCAGCCAAGAATGCCTCGTAGGGCATCATGAGCGCGGCTGAGAAGTAATTGGCAAGCTCCACCCGAAGGCGATCATGTGCCCGTTCCCCATCCAAGGATGCGTTTGCTGTGATCTCTTCGATCAAATCGCCATATTCTACCAGGCCGACAATATGGGCGAGTTGGAAGATCTTGTTCTGATAATCGAACGCCTCTGATATCTGAAGGCGTTTTGCGCCCGCATCATAGACGCGCAGGCTGCCGGCCATATCTGTCATAGACATCACTTCGGTTGTGATCTGCGATTTGACGAGCAACCGCTGTTTCAATGTGGCAAAGGCAACATCCATATCCAGCGCGGTGGAGCGGCGCACCTCGCTTGCTGCGTCTTCCAACTCCGCAAAGTGATTCCGCCGCTCGCGGAAAAAGTCATGCACCTGACCTTCGGGGGAGGATCGCACCATCCCTTCGCGGCCGGTATCACTGCGATCGCGCATCACGGTTTCGGCCAAGCGGCGGAAGTTTTTTTGCAGAACAAGCAGGTTTTGCACGACTGTCGGGCAATGATCGACAGCTGCGCGCAGCTCTTGCAAATCAGGCTCGGTACCAAAAATAGGGTCCTGAAAGGCCGCACGCAGCTCGCTGACCCGGCCAGCGGTGTCGTCCGAGACAAGGTCGCGCCAATCCAAGCCATAAGCCTCTGACAGCTTCATAAGCATCTGAACCGAAAGGCTTCTTTGGTTGCTTTCCAAAAGCGTGATATAAGCGGGCGACACACCCAGCGTGCGCGCCACTTCCGCTTGGGTTTGTTTCTTCTCTCGGCGAAGCTGCCGCAGGCGCGGACCGACAAAGGTTTTTCCACTGAGTTCAGACATTACAACATTACAAAATGTTACTTTGTTATTTTAACAAAAAACACATTAACCCGTTTTGGCGTGACGACCAGAAGAAAAACCGCATTTTTCCTTTCACAGGCGACAGACCGGGAGGAGGAGAACCGAGACGTCACCAGGATAGCAAACCCGCGCGGGATGCACTCGCGCACTGTCTGGGAGGACATCTTATGGACTTTACTCGTCGTATGGCGTTCGGACTTGCGTCTGCCGCTGCAATGGCCTTGGCGCTTCCTGCCACAGCCGGAGATTTTAAACCAAACAAGCCGATTGAGATGGTCATTATGGCCGGTCAGGGTGGCGGCGCGGACCGTTTGGCGCGGCTGTTCCAATCCATCATTCAGAAAGAAAACCTAGCGGATATGCCGGTTTTGCCCGTGAACAAAGGTGGGGGCTCCGGTGCCGAAGCGCTGCGCTATTTGAAAGACAAGAACGGCGACAGCCATACAATTATGGCGACTCTGAATTCGTACTACACAACACCTCTACGCACAGACATCGGTGTGGACATCGAAGAGTTTCAGCCGATTGCGCGCATGGCGCTTGATACATTTATTCTGTGGGTGAGCGCGGATTCTGACATCAAAACTTTGGATGATTATGTCGCAGCGGTGAAGGCCACGGACGGCAAATGGACCATGGGTGGTACGGGCACAGGCCAAGAAGACAGCCTTGTGACAGCGATGCTCGAAAAAGAGTTCGATATGGAAATCACATACGTCCCGTTCAAAGGTGGGGGCGACGTTGCCAAAGCCCTCGTTGGCGGTACGGTTCTGTCCACAGTTAACAACCCGTCAGAGCAAATGGGTTTCTGGCAAGCGGGTAAATCCCGTCCGATCGCGGCGTTCACAGATGGTCGTTTGGCGGCATTTCCTGATGTGCCAACCATGGCCGAGCTGGGCTATCCGATGACATACACGATGCAGCGCTCGTTCGTTGCGCCAAAAGACATGCCAGCAGAGGCGGTCGCGTATTACACAGAGCTGTTCCGCAAACTCTCTGAGTCCGCAGAGTGGCAAGAATACACGGCGTCAAAGTCGCTGCTGCCCGACTTCCTTTCGGGGGATGAGTTGCAAAACTACTTCCTTGAGGAGCGTGAACTGCACCGCCAAATCTTGACGGAAACAGGCGAAATCCAGGGTTCCTAACTCCTGGGTATCCCGTGCGCGTCGCCCCCTCTCTCTCCATTCTTGGGGCGGCGCGCCTTTTCCTAACGACTTAAGGACAACCAATGGTCAAAGCAGAGACACTGATCGCGGGCGCATTGATGATCTTTTCGGTCTATCTGATGTGGCACGCTACCGTTCTTCCCATTTGGTGGGTCCCAGAGGCCGGCCCAGGAGGCGGGGCATTTCCGTTTTGGTTGTCGCTGGGTATGTTGATCGCAGCTTCTGTCAGTTTCATTCGGTCGTTTAGCACAGGGTCTGATGCGCCCTTTTTTGAGCCGGAAACCCGCAAGCTGGTTGCGATCACCGCGGGCTTGGTGCTGGCAACGATTGGGTTGATGATGTGGGCGGGCGCCTATGTCGCGCTGCCGCTCTTCATGATCATTTATTTGCGTTGGATGGGCGGCCATGGATGGCTCCTGATCTCGCTTCTGACGGTGGGCACGACCGTCTTTATGTTCTTCTTCTTTGAAGTCGCGCTTAAAATTCTTCTGCCCAAGGGGATTACCGAGCCGCTCTTCATCCCGCTTTACGCCCTCTTTTTCTAAAGGTCTGACAGATGGAAATTATCGGACTTCTTGCCGAAGGTTTTGCAACCTCCCTTTCATGGTTTAACATCTTCGTTGTGGTTATCGGCGTCACTGCTGGTTTGTTTATCGGTGCGATGCCGGGCCTCGGATCGGTCAATGGGGTCGCCATCGTGCTGCCGCTGACCTTCATTGTCCCGCCAGCCAGCGCGATCATTCTGCTGGCCGCCATTTACTACGGCGCGATGTATGGGGGTGCTATCAGCTCGATCCTTTTGGGGATACCGGGCGCGTCCACCGCCGTGGCGACGACATTTGACGGGCGACCCATGGCGCAGAAGGGCCAAGCGGGCCTTGCGCTGATCGCGGCTGCGGTCGCGTCCTTTGTGGGTGGCACGATCTCGGTCATTCTATTCACCTTTTTGGCGGCGCCTTTGGCCGATCTGGCGCTCTCCTTTGGTCCGGCAGAGGAATTTGCCCTGGTGCTGCTTGCTTTCACGACATTCCTGGGGCTCGGCGGTGATGACCCCTACAAGACACTGGCGATGATACTCCTCGGTCTCGTTCTCTCCACTGTGGGGCTCGACCTCATCTCCGGTCAGCCGCGGTTGATCTTCTTCGACCAGCCCGGCTTTTACTCTGGCATTAGCTTTCTGGTTCTGGCCATTGGTGTCTATGGGATTGGCGAGATCTTGTGGACAATTGAGCAGTCCAAGGATGGCCAAACGGTCACGACACCAAAGATTTCTTTTGGTGAAATTTGGGCGGGCTTTAAGATTTTGCTGCGGTCGTGGAAGACGTTGGTTGCGGGATCAAGCCTGGGCTTCTTTGTGGGAATGTTGCCCGCAGCGGGGGCGACGCCTGCCTCTCTTATGGCGTATGGCATTGCGAAATCCACATCGAAAGAGCCCGACAGTTTTGGCAAAGGCAACGTCGAAGGTGTGATGGCGCCGGAGACGGCAAACAATGCGGCCTCTACCGGATCGCTGTTGCCGATGCTGACGCTGGGCATTCCAGGATCGCCGACAACGGCGCTTTTGCTGGGTGGCATGGTGATGTGGGGTCTTGTGCCGGGTCCGATGCTGTTTATCGAGCAGCCAGATTTTGTATGGGGTTTGATCTCCAGCCTGTATACGGCGAACACGGCGGCGGTGCTGATCAATATCGCGTTGATCCCGCTGTTCGTTTGGGCGCTGCGGATGCCGTTCAGCGTGCTGACAGCGATTGTAATTGTGCTGTGCATCGTTGGTGGCTTTGCGCCCAGCCAAAAGATGCATGATGTTTGGTTGATCGCGGGCTTTGGCATTGGGGGATATTTGCTGCGCAAAGCGGATTATCCGCTCGCCCCGCTGGTGCTGGCGCTGGTGCTTGGACCACTGATGGAGAAGAGCTTCCGCCAAGCGCTGATCGCGACCCAAGGCGATATGACCATCTTTGTGACGCGCCCAATGTCTGCGCTCTTCATCGCGATTGCCGTTTTCTTTGTGGCACTTCCGATTATCTCGAAACTCACACGCAAATCGGCAGAGCGCAGCGCGCTGAACCCTGCAGAATAAGGACTACATGACATGAAAACCCAGATTACACAGTTGGTTGCTGACCACGCGGGCGATGCGCCTGCGCTGGGTGCGCCGGGTCGCGAATGGTTAAACTATGGCGGGCTGCGCGATGTGGCTGCGCGCACCAAGGCAGCGCTGAATGAAGCGGGTATTGGGCGCGGCGATCGGGTGGCGATTGTCCTGCCCAATGGTTCAGATATGGCGAGTGCGTTTTTTACGGTGGCCCAGACGGCCACGACGGCACCGCTGAACCCGAATTACAAAGTGGATGAGTTTGATTTCTACCTAGAAGATCTGGGTGCCAAAGCGATCATTCTGGAAACGGGATATGACGGTCCGGCGCTGGCGGCGGCGGAAAAACATAACCTCACTATTCTGCGCCTGACATCCAATGCGGCTGCGGGTGATTATACATTATCGACCGATGTCACCGGGTCTGCGGATGTGGCAGCGCCTGAGGATCAGGATGTGGCGCTGATCTTGCACACATCTGGCACCACGTCGCGCCCGAAGATCGTGCCGCTGTCGCAAGCCAATGTTGCGGCAAGCGCGCAGCACATCGCAGCCGGTCTGACGTTGGAGTCGGGCGATCGCTGCCTGAACGTGATGCCATTGTTCCATATTCATGGGCTTGTGGCGGCGGTGTCTGCGTCTTTGACGGCGGGTGGATCGATCTGGTGCGCGCCGGGCTTTGACGCGATGAAGTTTTTTGGTTGGCTGCAAGAGGCAACGCCAACATGGTATACGGCCGTGCCGACCATGCATCAGACGATTCTTGCGCGCGCGTCGCGCAACCAAGAGATTATTGACGCTTCCAACCTGCGTTTCTTGCGCAGTTCCAGCGCGTCATTGCCGCCGCAAGTGATGACTGAGCTGACAAAAGTGTTCAATGCGCCGGTGATCGAAGCGTATGGGATGACCGAAGCGGCGCATCAGATGGCGTCCAATCCGTTGCCGCCGCGCGCGCAAAAGCCTGGCTCTGTGGGGATAGAGTCTGGCCCGCTGGTGCGCATTGCCCATGAAGTTGAAAACACGCTGGTTGATCTGCGAGACATTGGCGAAGTTGTGATTTCTGGACCCAATGTCACCGCGGGCTATGAAAGCAATCCTGACGCTAACGAGAAGAATTTCTTCGAGGCAGAGGGTAAGCGGTGGTTCCGCACGGGCGACCAAGGCACGTTTGATGACGAAGGGTATCTCTCGCTGACGGGTCGTTTGAAAGAGATCATCAACCGGGGCGGGGAAAAGGTCTCTCCACTAGAGGTGGATGCGACATTGATGGATCACCCTGCGGTGCAGCAGGTTGTGACCTTCGCGCTGCCCCATCCGAAGCTCGGCGAAGAGGTAGCTGCCGCCGTGGTCTTGCGCGACGGGATGGAGGCCACAGAGGCCGAGATACGCGACTTTGCCAAAGGTGTGCTGGCCGATTTCAAAGTTCCGCGGAAGGTCGTGATCTTGGATGAAATCCCCAAAGGGGCGACGGGCAAAATGGTCCGCATTGGTCTGGCAGAGATGCTGGGCCTGACCGAGGCCGCGTGATGAAGATCTGTATTTTCGGCGCGGGCGCGATTGGCGGTTACATGGGCGCAAAGCTTGCCCAAGTGGGTGCCGATGTCTCGCTTGTGGCGCGCGGTCCGCATTTGGCGGCCATGCAATCCAAGGGCCTCACCCTGATTGAAGAGGGGGAGCGTTCCAATGTGAAGGTTGCTGCGTCGGACAATGCAACCGATCTGGGCCCCCAGGATTATGTGATTGTCACGTTGAAGGCCCATTCGGTGCCGCCCGTGGCCGAAAAAATGAAACCGCTCTTTGGTCCGAACACGACGCTGGTCTCTGGCGTGAATGGCGTGCCGTGGTGGTATTTCCACAAGCTGGGCGGGCTGCATGAGGGCACGCAGTTGGAAACCGTAGACCCCGGTGGTGTGCAGTGGAAAACCTTTGGCCCCGACAGCGTTTTGGGTTGTGTGGTGTATCCGGCAGCCGAAGTGATTGAGCCCGGTGTGGTCAAACATATCGAGGGCAATCGCTTTAGCCTTGGAGAGCCCACGGGCGAGAAATCAGAGCGCGCGATGGCCTTGTCCAAAGCGCTGGGCGAGGCGGGTCTGAAAGCGCCTGTGCGTCCAAAAATCCGAGATGAGATTTGGGTAAAACTTTGGGGAAACCTGAGCTTCAATCCAATCTCAGCGCTGACGCATGCGACCTTGGATGTGCTTTGTACTGATTCTGGAACGCGCCAAGTGGCGCGGAATATGATGGTCGAGGCCGAGGAAATTGCGACACGATTGGGTGTAAAGTTTCCGATAGACGTCGACCGTCGCATAGAAGGGGGTGCTGCGGTCGGCGCACACCGAACTTCGATGCTTCAGGACCTTACATCGGGCCGCCCGATGGAAATAGATGCTCTGGTAACTGCTGTGCAGGAGCTGGGGCGGATCACCTCTGTACCCACACCAACGATTGATACGGTTCAGGCGCTGATCGCGCTTCGGGCCAAAACCGCCGCCGAGGAAAAAGCGGAGAGGGAGACAAAAAATGACGTTCACGCAGCCTGATGTTTTGTTGCTGGGCCCAGGCCCGTGTAACCCCGATGATGCCGTGCTGAAGGCGATGGCGCAGCCAACGATTGGTCACTTGGACCCGCGTTTCGGCGAGATGATGGAAGAGGTGAAGGACCTGCTTCGCTATGCATTCCAGACGGAGAACGCGATGACGTTTCCGCTGTCAGCACCCGCGTCCCTCGCGATGGAGAGCGCGCTGTGCAACCTCTTGGAGCGTGGTGATAAGGCGATCATTTGCCAGAACGGTGTTTTTGGTGGCCGGATGGCCGATATCGTCAAGCGGATCGGTGCAGAGCTGATCTTGATCGAAGACGAATGGGGTACGCCGGTATCCACGTCTAAAGTGGCTGACGCCGTGCGCGACAACCCCGATGCAAAACTCGTGGCCTTCGTACATGCAGAAACATCCACTGGTGTGCGCTCTGATGCCGAAGCGATCTGTGCGATTGCAAAGGCGGCTGGTATGCTGACGATCATGGACACAGTCACGGGTCTGGCTGGTGTGCCTGTACGCGTTGACGACTGGGGTGTGGATGTGTGTTATTCCGGTACGCAGAAATGTTTGGGCGTGCCACCTGGATTGGCACCGATGACATTCTCAGATGCGGCGCTTGATGCCATCCGTAACCGTAAAACGCCCGTACAAAGCTGGTTCTGCGATCTGAACTTAGTCATGGGATATTGGTCTGGTGAAGGGAAGCGGAGCTACCATCACACAGCTCCGGTGAATGCAATCTATGGCCTCTATGTGGCTTTGAAAAAGCTGAAAGAAGAAACACTGGAGGTCAGCCATCAGCGCCATGCTTGCGCGCATAAAGTGCTGAAAGAGGCGATGGATGATCTGGGCCTGGAGTTTTTGGTGAATGAGGCGGATCGTCTGCCGCAGATGAACGCAATCATGATCCCAGAAGGTATGGATGATGCGGCAGTCCGAAACGAGCTTCTGATGACCTATGGCATCGAGATGGGTGCAGGGCTTGGCCCGTTTGCGGGCAAAGTCTGGCGCCTGGGCCTTATGGGGGCGAACGCCCATCGCGGCACGGTGGAGCGCTGGGCGGTTGCTCTGACGCAAGTCCTTAGGGGTGCGCGGGAACGGCAGGCGCAAACAGCTGCAATCGCGGCGGAGTAAAAACGGTTTTGGGTCGGTGGTTTTGCCGGCCCATTTCGTTTTCGGGCCGATGGGAAGGCGACAACGGGGCTAGGCCTGAAGCTCGTGAATTGCCTTTTCCCAATGGCTGAGGTCAAATCCGAACTCGTTGCTTACAAATTCCCAAATGGGTGCGTATTGTGCTTTGGCTTGGTCGATGACTTCGCGTGAATAGGAAAATGGGCGCGGTCGCGAGTTAACCATTTCATCGGGTTTGAAAAGCACAGGATCACCGTCAATAAAGTGGGATAAACGCGTAATTTCCGAAGGTTCAAACATGGTTTCATAGAAGCCAAAAAAAATGTCCTTCTCAGGAAAAGCGCCTCGCAACGCCGATACGGTCTTTTCATAGGCTGAGAGTTTCTGTTTCGTTAATGTTTTCATCTCAGCCAGCAACATCTCGTTCGGGTCGACGTTGGATGGGTCAACCTTGGAGCGTTTTCCTCCAAGCGTCATGCGCATGCCGCTTTCCAATCTGCATGTCGGTTCACGCATGATGAAGATTACTTTTGAGTTTATACCCCGATCTTCGAATTCCGCTTTAACAGTTTGCCAAACCCCACTCGTCAGAAGGCAGTATTCAGGTGTGATGTCTAAGCCATGCGGTTGTAGCTCGGATAAGTTGTCCGCGAAGAACTGATAGTACTCCTGTAAATTGTGGAGCATTGCATGACGCTTTTCCCAAAATTCAGCATTTGGTCCGGGCTGACTGTTTTCGAACTGACGTGAAAGTCTTTCGTGACTCCTTTTAAGAATCCATGCGTTGTCCTCGTAAAAATGGTAGTTAAGGACATGAAACTCTTTGGGTGATGCAAAAAACTTTGGTTGCCGTTTCAATTGACGGTGCAACCAACTGGTGCCGGCCTTTTGAGCTCCGCATCCAATGAAGATTTTCATGTGGCCGGTGGACATAGGGCGTCAGTAACCCAGTTTTGTCAACCAAGCCACTCATTGATTAGTGTCAAAAAAGGCGGCAGTTCAGCCAGCGCAACCTACGGCATTAATTTAAGTGCGGAAAATTTGGGCACACTCCGCCTAAGTGACAGAAAAGTATCACCCCCCCTTGCTTTGGAGCCAAGACACGTCATTATCAGGTCTTGGTGATTAAAATCCTAACGGGAGAGGATGATGACAAAAACACTTTTGACGAGCGCTCTGGCGCTGTCGCTTGGCACTGCTGCTTATGCACAAGATGCCGTAAAGATCGGCGTTTTCTTGGGCTTTACTGGTCCGATTGAAAGTCTGGTTGCGGAAATGGCGCCGGGCGCCGAACTGGCGATCACGGAAGTGTCGGAGTCCGGTGCTTTCATGGGTGGCATGACGGTGGAGGCGGTCCGCGCCGACACAACATGTGTTGACGCCGCAGCGGCAACAGCGGCGGCCGAACGCCTGATCACAGCGGATGGTGTGTCTGGTATCGTGGGTGGCGACTGCTCTGGTGTGACGGGGGCGACCCTTGCAAACGTGGCTGTGCCAAACGGTATGGTCATGATTTCACCGTCCGCGACGTCGCCAGCGCTGTCGACTGCAGAAGACAATGGTTTGTTCTTCCGCACAGCGCCTTCGGATGCGCGTCAAGGCGCGGTGATGAAAGACGTGATTATGGATCGCGGATTTGATTCAGTTGCTCTGACATACACAAATAATGACTATGGTAAGGGTCTTGCAGATGCCTTCCAAGCCGAGTTTGAGGCTGCCGGTGGCACAGTGACAATCTCAACAGGTCACGAAGACGGTAAAGCGGACTACGCCGCTGAAGTTGGCGCTTTGGCTGCTGCCGGTGGTGATGTTTTGGTTGTTGCGGGCTATCTGGACCAAGGTGGTCAGGGCATCATTCAAGGGTCGCTTGATACGGGTGCGTTTGAAACATTCGTTCTACCAGATGGTATGGTTGGTGCAGCACTTCCAGAAGCGATCGGCTCAGGCCTGAACGGATCTTTTGGTCAGAACCCATCTGCGCAACCGGAAATCTTGGACAAATACACAGCCATCGTTGGGGATGCGTTTGACGGGACTTCCCCGTTCTCGGCCGAGTCCTACGATGCTGCGGCCTTGATTTTGCTGGCGATGCAGGCAGCAGGTTCAACAGATCCTAACGTCTACAAGGACAGCGTTTTTGACGTGGCAAACGCCCCAGGTGAGCCGATTGCACCGGGTGAATTGGGTAAAGCGTTGGAGATCCTCGCAAATGGCGGCGACATCGACTATGTCGGCGCGTCCAATGTTGAGCTGGTTGGGCCAGGCGAAGCGGCAGGTAACTACCGTGAAATCGAAATCGTTGATGGCGAAATCTCTGTCGTTGGCTACCGTTAAGGTCGTCGATAAATAACTGCGCAGCCCGGGTCCGCCCGGGCTGTTTCTTATTTGGGGGTACGGATGATCCGGGTCGAGGGACTTACAAAGAAGTTTGGTGGGTTCACAGCCGTAAACAATGCATCTCTGGAGATTGCGCCGGGGTCGATCACCGGTCTGATTGGACCAAACGGGGCGGGCAAAACGACGCTTTTTAATGTGATCGCGGGCGTGCACAAACCTAGCGGCGGGCGTGTGATGTTGGGTGATGAGGATATAACCGGTCTTGCCCCGCATGAATTGTTCCACAAAGATGTTCTTCGGACCTTTCAGATTGCCCATGAATTTTCGTCCATGACGTCGCGCGAGAACCTGATGATGGTGCCGGGCGGACAGTCAGGTGAAAGTCTTTGGGGCGCTTGGTTTGGCGGATCCAAAGTCCGTGCCGAAGAAGAGGCGCTGCGGGCCAAGGCGGACGAGGTGCTGGAGTTTTTGACGATTTCACATGTGGCCGATGAATTGGCTGGAAACCTCTCTGGCGGTCAGAAAAAACTGTTGGAACTTGGACGCACAATGATGGTCGATGCCAAGATCGTCTTTTTGGATGAGGTGGGTGCAGGTGTGAACCGCACGCTTTTGAACACGATTGCGGATGCGATCCTGCGGTTGAATAAAGAGCGGGGCTATACGTTCTGTGTGATTGAACATGACATGGATTTTATTGGTAAGCTGTGTGATCCGGTGATTGTGATGGCCGAAGGCGGGGTTCTGGCAGAAGGGACAATCGAAGAGATCAAGGCGAATGAACAGGTGATCGAGGCGTATTTGGGTACCGGTCTGAAGAATAAAGAAACGGAAGCGGTTGCATGAGTACGGATGCCTCCGGCGGGGATATTTTAGAAAAGAAGAAGGCGGGGACGGCAGAGCCTTATCTGATCGGTGATGCCATGACGGGCGGCTATGGGACGGGCGCAGATATCCTGCACGACTGTACCATTGCGGCAGATGCAGGCGAGATTGCCGTGATTGTCGGTCCCAATGGCGCGGGCAAATCCACCGCGATGAAAGCCATCTTTGGCATGTTGAATGTCCGTCAAGGTGCGGTGCGCCTGGACGGCGAAGACATTACCAGCCTGTCGCCGCAAGCGCGGGTAGCTAAAGGCATGGCCTTTGTGCCCCAAACCAACAATGTTTTCCCGTCGATGTCTGTGGAAGAAAACCTGGAGATGGGGGCCTTCCTGCGCGAGGATGATATTTTGGGCACGATGGAGCAGGTTTACGAGCTCTTTCCGATCCTGAAACTAAAGCGCCGTCAGAACGCGGGCGAGTTGTCTGGGGGTCAACGCCAACAGGTGGCTGTGGGTCGTGCACTGATGACCCAGCCGAAACTTTTGATGTTGGACGAACCAACGGCCGGCGTGTCGCCCATCGTCATGGATGAGCTGTTTGATCGGATCATCGAAGTCGCGCGGACGGGGATTTCCATCCTGATGGTGGAACAAAATGCGCGCCAAGCGCTGAACATTGCCGATAAAGGATATGTGCTGGTGCAGGGGCGCAACGCCTATAGCGGGACAGGGGCCGAACTTTTGGCCGATCCTGAAGTCCGTAAGAGCTTTCTGGGAGGGTAGTCATGGAAATCCTCAACGCACTGATTTTGTTTGCACAATTCGTGTTTATACCTGCGCTGTCCTATGGTGCGCAGCTGGCGCTGGGCGCTCTGGGCGTCACTTTGGTTTACGGGATTTTACGGTTTTCGAACTTTGCCCATGGCGACACTATGGCCTTTGGTACAATGGCCGTCATCCTGTTCACATGGTGGTTTCAAGCGATGGGTTTGAGCCTTGGACCGCTTCCCACCGCGTTGCTTGCGCTCCCGATCGGTATTGCGATCTGCGCGCTGTTTGTTTTGGGGACCGACTGGGCGGTCTATAAATTCTATCGCCAGCAACGCTCGGCCCCAGTGATTTTTGTGATAGCCTCAGTTGGCGTGATGTTTGTTATGAACGGTGTTGTGCGGTTTATCATCGGCCCGGATGATCAACGCTTCGCCGATGGGGAGCGGTTTATCATCAGCGCCAGAACCTTCCGCGAGTTGACCGGTCTGGCCGAGGGCCTGACCTTTCGGGTGTCTCAAGGGATTACGATTGTGACTGCGGTCCTGGTCGTTGCCGCGCTCTTTTGGTTTTTGAACCGGACGCGCACCGGCAAGTCCATGCGGGCGTTTTCAGATAATGAGGATTTGGCGCTGTTGTCCGGGATCAATCCCGACAGGGTTGTGAGGGTCACGTGGATTTTGGCCGCGGCCCTCGCGACAATTGCAGGCACGCTTTATGGTCTGGACAAGAGTTTCAAACCGTTCACCTATTTCCAACTATTGTTGCCAATCTTTGCTGCGGCGATTGTGGGCGGGCTTGGGTCACCCGTGGGCGCGATTGCGGGGGGGTTCGTTGTGGCCTTCTCGGAGATTATGTTGACGGCGGCTTATCGAAGGATGGTCGGCTATGCCTTCCCCGGTGACTGGACGCCAGAGGGCCTCGTCCAGTTGTTGTCGACCGATTATAAATTCGCTGTCAGTTTTGTGATATTGTTGTTGGTGTTGCTGTTCCGACCGACGGGCTTGTTTGCGGGGAAATCAGTATGAGTGAGCAAATGCGCGGACCAGTGGCTTTTACAATCATGGCCGTCCTTTTGGTCATTGTTGGTATTTTCCAAAGTTGGAATGTGAGCCTGTCAATCCTGAACCTGTGTTTGATCTCGGCGATCATGGCGCTAGGTGTAAATATCCAGTGGGGCTATGCGGGCCTATTCAATGTGGGTGTTATGGGCTTTGCCGCTTTGGGTGGCGTTGCAGCGGTCATCATTTCTATGCCCCCGGTGACCGAGGCGGTTGCGGCAGGTGGCACGGGCATTTTTCTAGGCTTGTTGCTGGGCGCGTTGACCGTCGCCCTCGCCGTGACACTCTACCGTATATTGCCACCCGGTTGGGCGCGCACCGTTGGCGTCGCAGCCGCGATCATCATCGGTTATTCTGTGACACGCCGCGTCTTTCTGCCAGCAGCCGAAGTGGTCGAGGCGATTGATCCCGCGTCGACGGGGTATTTGGGCGGGTTTGGCCTGCCAATTGTTTTGGCCTGGCCCATTGGTGGGGCCTTGGCGGGGCTGGCCGCCTGGGTTGTTGGAAAGATTACTTTGGGGCTGCGATCGGATTATCTGGCAATTGCGACCTTGGGTATTTCAGAGATTATTGTCGCGGTTCTCAAGCACGAGGATTGGCTTGCGCGCGGTGTGAAGAACGTGAATGGCCTGCCGCGCCCGGGCCCTGTTCCCTATGAGATTGAGTTGCAGCAAGCTGAATGGTTCTTGGACTTCAGCATGCGATTGGGCGCAGATCCCGTGACCTTCTCGTCAATCTATGTGAAGCTATCCTATGCGCTGTTGTTCCTGACAGTTTTGCTGATCGTTTTGTGGTTGTCTGAACGGGCCTTGAAGTCGCCTTGGGGTCGGATGATGCGGGCCATTCGTGACAATGAGGTGTCCGCAAACGCGATGGGCAAAGACGTGACAGCGCGGCATCTTCAAGTCTTTATATTGGGTTCGATTGTTGTGGGTATTGCAGGCGCGATGCTGACGACACTGGATGGGCAGTTGACGCCATCCTCCTATCAACCGTTGCGGTTCACCTTTTTGATTTGGGTGATGGTGATTGTTGGCGGGTCGGGAAACAACTGGGGCGCTGTGTTCGGTGGTTTCGTTATATGGTTCTTTTGGGTTCAGGCTGAACCGATTGGGCTTTGGCTGATGGATACGATCACGGCGGGCATGCCCGAAGATAGCTCGCTGCGCGACCATCTGCTGGATAGTGCGGCCCAGATGCGTCTTATGACAATGGGTCTGATCCTTCTTCTTGTGCTGCGTTTTTCTCCAAGAGGTGTTATCCCAGAGCGGTAGGGGTACCAGTTTTACTGGAGTGTGGGTTATGAAATGGCCATTTGGTCGGGTTCTGAAATTCGTTTGGAAAACGACATGGATGTTTCTGACTTTTGTTTTCGTGTTGTTAATTGTCTTTGTTGGCGTTCGCCCTCCACCCGGAATTTACATGATGTCAGAAGGTATTCGGCTGGGCGGATACGAGCAAACCTGGGTGTCAATTGAAGATATCTCGCCCGCTATGGTCCGCTCGGTCGTTGCGGCGGAGGACGCGAATTTTTGTACCCATAATGGCGTCGATTGGGAGGAATTGTTCGAGGTCATCGAAGAGGGTGCAACGCGCGGCGCCTCGACCATATCGCAGCAAGTTGCGAAAAATGTCTTCCTTTGGCACCAGCGATCCTATGTGCGCAAAGCCATCGAAATACCGCTCGCGCTTGTGATCGAGGTGATGTGGACAAAGCAACGCATCCTCGAAGTTTACCTGAATGTCGCCGAGTTCGATGAAGGCGTCTTTGGCGTGGAGGCCGGTGCGCAGACCTATTTTGGGGTGAGTGCCGCTGAATTAAGCGATCTTCAAGCGGCGCGGTTGGCCTCGATCCTGCCGGACCCAAAAGACCGATCGGCCTCTAATCCCGGGCCATTTACCACCAGAAAGGCCAAAACGGTCATGGATGGGGCCGCAACGATTGATCAGGATGGGCGTGCGGACTGTTTTCAAGACGGTTGAGCGGCGCACACTCTTGCCAGCGCCGTTTCCTGCGATAAAGCTCTGATCCATGCAAAGGCTTCATCACTACCCCCTTTCCCCGTTTTGCCGCAAAGTGCGTCTTGTCTTGGCGGAAAAACGGATTGACGTTGAGTTGGTCGAAGAGCGGTACTGGGAGAAGTCGCGAGAGTTTCTACGGATCAACCCTGCCGGTCAGGTGCCGGTGCTGCGAAATGCAGAGCTGGTTTTACCGGTATCGCAAGCAATTTGCGAGTATCTTGAAGAAAGGCACCCGGAACCGCCGGTGCTGCCAAAAACGGTAAAGGCACGCGCGGAGGTGCGTCGTCTAGTGGGCTGGTTTGACGATAAGTTCTATAACGATGTGACCAAGCCGCTTTTGACAGAGCGGGTATTCAAGAAGCTGACTGGAAGCGGGCATCCCGACAGCCAAGCGGTCAAGTCAGGGATGAAAGCATCGCGTTTCCATATGGACTACATTGAATGGCTTTTGGAGCGGCGGAAATGGTTGGGCGGTGATGCCCTGACGCTGGCGGATTTTGCCGCGGCGGCCCAGCTGAGTTGCCTTGATTACATCTCGGACGTGGATTGGACATATTCGGAGCCTGTGAAGGAATGGTATGCGACGATCAAAAGCAGACCGGCCTTCCGATCATTGCTCGCCGATCATGTGCCCGGCGTGACACCAGCGGCGCATTACACCGATTTGGATTTTTGATGTGTCGCTAAACGCAGATTTGCGTGTGCAGGCCGTGGCCGAAGGGTTCAGTGCCTGTCGCGTTTGCGCCGTCGATAGTATTCCCCAAGCTCCTGACAGATTGGCGCAGTTTCTGGACCTTGGGCATCATGGCGACATGCACTGGCTGGCGGAGCGTACGACATGGCGGAGTGACCCAAGCGCGCTGTGGCCGGATGCGCGCTCGGTCATAATGCTGGCGGAGGCGTATACACCAGACCACAACCCGTTGGATGATTTGGCCCAAAAGGACCGGGGTGTGATTTCGGCCTATGCGGGTGGGGACGATTACCATGATTTGGTGAAAAAGCGGCTGAAACGTCTTGGCCGTTGGTTGATTGATAAAGCTGGAGGCGAGATCAAAGTTTTCGTCGATACAGCGCCGGTGATGGAAAAACCACTGGCGGAGGCCGCAGGCCTTGGATGGCAAGGCAAGCATACCAACCTTGTCTCGCGCGCGTTGGGAAACTGGTTCTTTCTGGGCGCTATTTTCACGACGCTTGATCTGAAAAAAGACGCTGCAGAAGAGGATCATTGCGGAAGCTGTCGGGCCTGTTTGGACATCTGCCCAACGGATGCGTTTCCCGCACCGTATCAGCTCGATGCGCGGAAGTGTATTTCCTACCTGACGATTGAGCATTCGGGCCCCGTCGATGTTGCGTTGCGACCAAAGCTCGGCAACCGCATCTATGGCTGCGACGATTGTTTGGCGGTGTGTCCCTGGAACAAATTCGCGGTGCAAGCCGCGGAGGGGGGGTATGCGATGCGCAAGGAAAATCATTTGCCGAGATTGACAGATCTCGCGCAACTGGATGATGTGGGCTTTCGCGCGCGCTTTCGCAAAAGCCCGATAAAGCGGATTGGTCGCAATCGGTTTGTGCGAAACGTGGTCTATGCCATGGGTAATTCCGGTTCATCTGTGGTGCCCGCGGAATTGGTTGAACTTGCCAAAGATCCGGATGCGGTGGTGCGAGATGCGGCGGAGTGGGCGATCTCGCGTTTGGAGGACACATGAAAACGCTGCTGAGTATTGGTCATGGGTTTTCGGCCGCGTTCGTTGAAAAGCTTCTCCTGCCAAAGGGGTGGAGGATCATCGCAACCACACGGTCCCCCGAAAAGGCCGACCGTTTGGTGGAACGTGGACTGGAAGCTGCGATCTGGCCGGGCGTCGATTTGTC
>JBCBON010000026.1:0-35983 GCA_039821195.1 Pseudomonadota bacterium | reverse complement strand
CCATTGAAGCCGTGATAACAACCCCACGGACGATATCGATGGGCAACTGAAACACCCAAAACGACAGTGTAAACGCCAAAAGCGGGTGCCAAAAAAGACGCAGTGTCGTCACCATAGTGATCTCGGACCAACGGTCACTCAGCTTGTATTTCGACAGGATCCCGCCAAGCGCGAACAGGGCGACGCCAATGGCCGCCTCGGACACGAATTCGATCGGATCGCCGATGAAAGCAGGCAGGGTGAAGCCGGAGATATTAACAATGACCCCAAGGACGATACCAATCATCAATGGGTTTGAGAAAATGGATCTAAAGATGGTTGTTGCCGTCTCGACCTTTGACTTGCCGGTGGCCAGCACACTTTCCATCACCGCAATCCCAAGCGTGTAGCAAACCGGCGCATGGAACGCGATTATGGTGAAATTGGCGGCCAATGCGTCTTCGCCAAACGCGCGTTCAATGATGGGTATGCCCAACAGAACCGCGTTGGCAAAAGTCGCACTGAACCCCACTGTTACCGCCTCGGGTGGAGTGCGGTGGAAAAAGTAATGTGCCATAAGCGCGGAAAAAGCGAAGCAGCTGACAGTACCCGCAAAGAAGGAAAGCAACAGCCGCCAATCGAACAGGGTTGCCAACTCTAGCCGCGACATGGCCAGAAACAACAAACACGGGATCGCAAAACGCTGTGCGAAGATCATCAACGCCTCTGATCCGTCCTCGGTAAATGCGCCTTGGCTGACCGCCCAATAGCCTGCGCCAACAATCAAAAAAACCGGCAGGACGACCTGCAAAAGGTCAAGCATCTATGAGAACCACGCGCCCGTCATAAGCAATCGAAACATGCTCTGGGGTTTTTTGCCCCAGCGCTTCATAGTCTAAATCCACGTGAAGGTTTGTCAGGATCGCATGCTCCGGTTTCACCCGTTCGATCCATTCAAGGCTTTGCTTTAGGTTGAAATGCGAACTGTGGGGCGTTTCCCGAAGACAATCAATAATCCAAACCGAAAGCCCCTCCAGCAGAGCTGCACTCTCGTCCGGGATATCAGAGACGTCGGGAATGTAAGCCACATCACCGATCCTGAAACCGAGTGCATCTATTGTCCCGTGTTCGACCGGAATGGGCGTCAGGGTGATTGCTCCGCCTGGTCCGTCGATTTTCAGCGGGTGCTTTTCATCCAAGTTTTTCATCTCAAGGATCGGCGGATAGGGGGACCCCTCTGGTTGATAAAACGCGTATCCAAAGCGGCCCAGTAAACTCGTTTGCGTGCGATCATCGGCGTATACCGGCAGCACCGCGCGCCTGTTGATCACGATCATCCGCAAGTCATCAATGCCATGGGTATGGTCTGCGTGTTCGTGGGTATAGACGACCGCATCAAGGTTTCCACACTCCGCGTCCAAAAGCTGCTGACGCATATCCGGCGAAGTGTCGATGAGGACCTTCGTGGTTCCGTCCGGCCCTTCTTTTTCTAACAGGACCGAGCAGCGCATACGCCGATTTCTGGGATTGTTTGGATCACACGCGCCCCATTGATTGCCCAACCGCGGGACACCTCCGGATGAGCCGCAGCCCAATATTGTCAGGCTTGTGGTCATGCGGGCCGCCCGTCCGCCGCTTTGGTAAACAGGCGGTCAAAATTCGCCGTTGTGCGTGCAGCGAACTCTTCGAGTGAAATGTCAAACAATGTCGCTCCAAGCTCTGCGGTGTGACGCACATAGGCTGGTTGGTTTTGTTTGCCGCGATACGGCACCGGTGCAAGATATGGACTGTCCGTCTCCACTAGGATCTGATCCAATGGGGCGCTTGCGAAAATATCCCGTAACTCCTGCGACTTAGGAAAGGTCGCGATCCCTGACATGGACAGGTAAAACCCCATGTCGAGCGCCGCTTGGGCAAGCGCAGCTCCGCTGGAAAAACAGTGCATCACGCATGTATATGCGCCGTTTTGAAATTCCTCCGAAAGGATAGTGGCCATGTCCTCATCTGCCGCCCGGGCATGAATGATCAAAGGCAGGCCGGTCTCCCGCGCCGCCGCGATGTGAACCCGCAAACTCTCTTGCTGAACTTGGGCACTCTCCGCAGTGTAGTGATAATCCAAACCTGTCTCGCCTATGCCCACCATTTTTGGGTGCTCAGCGATTGTTGTGAGGTCCTCTACTGTCACAATGCCCTCATCGGCCACACTCATTGGATGGGTGCCAGCGGCAAAAAAGACAGGCTTGTGGGCTTCGGCAATCGCTTGGACGGCTTCAAGGTTACGCAGCTTGGTGCAGATCGTGACCATGCGCCTTACCCCAAGGTCGTTTGCGCGCGCGATCACTTCGCCATGAGCGTTGTCAAAATCGGGAAAGTCGAGATGGCAATGGCTGTCTACGATGTGAAGGTCAGAACTCATTGCCCGGCTGCTTTGTCTATCTCCAAGGCCATATCAAGGATCACAGAGGAGGGGTCAAGATTGACCGCCCGGCCAGCACGCGCTTTTGCGGGAAGTGTAATCGCCAGCTCGGCCCAGTGCCGGGCTTTATAGGGGTTTGGGGCAAGTCGATTAAGAACGCGGGCCTCGCCCGGGGCCAACTCTTGTAGGGCAGCTTGTGGCGCTGCTCCTTGTCGCGCAAGCCGAGCCAAAAAGATGGCAAACAGGTCGATGGTCATCTCATACCGCATGGCATTGGTCGCTCCGACACAGGCCTCGGCAAGCTTTAGGATCGCTTCTCGATTGGCGGGTGCAGCGGTAAACGCCGTGATTAGCCCTGCATAGATGTCAGGCCCACCTGCCTCCATCAGGCGCAACGCCTGCCCAACCGATCCGTTCGCCAGATCCGTCAGTGAGCCCAAAGAGGGGTCAATCATCACACCTTGCTGGCGCAGTGCGGCCTCCATATCGGGTGCACTCAGGGGGGACAGCGGTAGCGTCATGCAGCGGGATCGGATTGTGGGCAACAACCGCGAAGGTTGATGAGCGACCAGCAAAATAACTGTTTTCCTCGGTGGTTCCTCCAGCACTTTTAACAGTGCGTTTGAGGCCGCGATATTCATCTCGTCAGCGGCATCAATGATGGCCACGCGCCATCCGCCATCCGTCGCTGCAAAGCTGAAGAAATCCCTGAGACCGCGCATGTTGTCGACGCTGATCTGCGTTTTATGGCGTTTGGCCTTGTCGTCCCATTGACGCCGGATCAATGCGATCCGTTGTTCTGATAGGGCAGAGATACGTCGGTTCAGGGGATCTTCGGGGTTAGTTTCCCAAGCGGTTGCATCTGATAAGATCATGCGCGCGGCCTGCCACGCAAATGTCGCTTTCCCAATACCCTTTGGTCCTGTCAGCAAGAGCCCGTGATGCATGCGCCCGGACTGCCAAGAGGTCAGCAGACTGGTTTTCGCGTGATCCTGTCCGAACACGTGTGGCGTGAGGCGAGGGTGGCTGTACCCGTCAAGAGCGTCAGCTTCGGGTGGGGCGTCATCCAACATTTAGGCGATCTCCAAGTGCGGCCAAGACGCGTTCAAAAACTGTGTTCTCATCGCCCGTTCCATCAACGAGGTATACGCGCTGCGGAAACGTCTCAGCCAATTCAAGGAAACCGGCCCTCAGGCTCTCTTGAAAGGACAGGCCAAAGTCTTCGAAGCGATCTTCGCCGCTCCCACGGGCAAGCCCGCGTGATAGCGCAATCTTAGGATTCAAATCGATAACCAAAGTCACGTCTGCCTCGCGCCCGATCGCAATATCATGCACCTCATCGACAATCTCGCGCTGCGCACCCCGCGTTGCGCCTTGATAGACGCGGGTGCTGTCCACAAACCGATCGCATATCACGGTGTCTCCGCGCTCCAATGCGGGCAGGATAGTCTTTTCCAAATGATCCCGCCGCGCAGCGGTAAACAAAAGCATCTCTGTCATGGGTGACCATCTGCCGGGTTCACCGGTGACCAAAAGCTCTCGAATAGCTTCCGCCCCGGTGGAGCCACCCGGTTCCCGCGTTAGGACAACGCTGCGGTTCGCTTCCCTAAGCCATTCTGCCAAACGACGGGATTGCGATGACTTGCCCGACCCATCAATGCCTTCAAACGTGATGAACACCGCGCAGAAAATTAGTTCGCCGCTTGAAGGCCAAGGTAATCTTGACCGATCTTTTCAGCGGCATATTGAACCCGTTTGATCAATCCACCCGCTTCTACATTTTCGGTGGCAAACAATGGGCGACGCAATTCGTCGAGCCCCGGAATAGTGATGATTAACTCGGCCAGTTCGTCGCCTTGCGCAATCGGTGCTGCGATCGGACCGTCATAGGCCACTTCATAGATCAGCTCTTCCACCGCTAAAATCGGCAGCAGCGCAGAAATGTCCTCATCCGGTGCAAGGCCCACCTCAGAGGTTTTTCCCATCCAGACCGGAGCACTCGCAAGGCGCGTGTCGCCCGTCACAAGCGTTTTTTGTGTGAACTGCCGCATCGCCCAGTTTACAATTCGGACGCTTTCTTGGCGGCGCGCATCTTGGCTCTCGAGGCCGGAAACAACAAAGATCACACGGCGATCCCCTTGGACGGCAGAGCCTACAAGGCCGTAGCCTGCTTCTGACGTGTGTCCCGTTTTAAGGCCATCTGCACCGATCCCGAGGCCCAGCAATGGATTGCGGTTGGCCTGCGTGATGTCCTCCCAAGTGAAGCTCTCCTCGGCAAAATACCCGTAATATTGTGGGAACGCACTGATCAGGCGATCTGCCAAAAACACCATATCCCGCGCGCTCATACGATGGTCCGGATGTGGCCAACCCGTAGAATTCATAAAGTTGCTTTGCGTCATGCCCAATTGCTGCGCGCGCATGGTCATGGCTTGGGCAAACGCGTCTTCGCTGCCCGCAAGGTTTTCAGCCACAACGATACAAGCGTCATTTCCCGACTGAACAATGATACCACGGATCAGATCCTCGACCCGAACTTGCGCGCCTTCGCGCAAAAACATCTTGGAACCACCCTTTTGATTGGCCTTAGCGGACACCAAAAACGTGGTGTCTAACGTAACACGACCATCATCCAGCGCCTCGAAGAGCATGTTCAGCGTCATCAGTTTGGACATGGACGCGGGCGGAAGGGCCGCGTCAGCATTCTTTTCATAGAGGACCTGGCCTGTACCCTGATCCACCACAAAAGCTGTGGTTCCAGAAGTTTCATAGGCAAAAGCTTGCGTGACCGCCAAAAGCAAAGCCAATGTCGTACTCAAAACTCTCAGCATAGTTTGACCTCTTATTTACCGCGCAGTGACGATGGCGTCCGTAAAGCCTGCTTTGGCTGCAGCTTTGCGGCCTTCAATCATGTCATTAGGCGTTTCGAACGGTCCTGCATAGACCACCCAGCGTGATGTGAAGACACCTTTTTGGGCTACTTTTTGGGCTGTTAGACCTTGGCTTGCGAGTTTCACCAATGCCAAATCAGCTTCTTCAACGGTTTTGAACGCCCCAATCTCAAGCACTGGTTGCGCCGCGTCGGGTTGCACAGGTGTTGGGTCAACGACCGCCTCGCTCAGGCCGTCGCCAGAAGGCGAAGCAGCGACTGCGGCAGGTGCTGCCGCGGTCGTTTCATCTTCGGCGGCCGTCTGAGTGGTAGGTGCTTGCGTGGTTTCACTGTCTGTTGGTTCCACCGTGCCGTCTCCATCCGCACTCGCTGAGGGCGTTGCTGCGGCAACTGAAGGAGCCGGTTCTGGTTCGGGTTGCGACCGGAGTGCAACAACTTCGATTTCTGTCGGAGTACCTGCAATAAAGCCAAGCGCTCGAGCAGCGTCAGAGGATACAACAAGGCTGGGGCCAGGTGTGCTCGGCTCAATCCTGAACAGAGCTGCAAAAATACTTTCACCTGTATCCGTTCGGGTTACGCGAACCCGTTCCAAGTCTTGAGTCTCTTTTGACGCGACCCAGACCCCCCCCAAAGTTGGGCGGCCATCCCAAACAGCGTTCCCAGTTTGGTTAAAAACGTCCGGACGGGCAATTTCTCCGTTCAAGATCCGTTGTGTGATGCCTGAAGGCGCTTCGCTTTGCGTACTCCCCAAGTTCATGTCTTCGCATCCCGTCAACGCAACAAGCGCTACCAGTCCAAAACCGATGAGTTTGTGGGACATGCCATCCTCCGCTCGCAGGGTCTTTCGCCCTTTTGATCTTGTCTACACTGCTATTGTGGTCAAATAAAGAACCTATGACTTGAACGCGATTATCCGCTTGCCGAAGAACCCATGGATAAGTATCTCCCCCAAACGGCCTGCGGCCCAGTGCGGAGAGGTGGCAGAGTGGTCGAATGCGGCGGTCTTGAAAACCGTTGAAGTGAGAGCTTCCCAGGGTTCGAATCCCTGTCTCTCCGCCATACACCCAACGAAATAGTCATGACAAAAGAACGTGTTGCTGAGGCTAGTTTCTGACGCGCGCCGATTGAACTAAAGTTCAGAGACCCGTTCGCCTTCGCCTGTCAGCACCTAGCAAACACAGATTGTCGAAGTCCTATTCATTTTGTTGCGCCTCTTGCAATTCGCCCACATCGATAATCCCGCTGCGTGGAATCTTATTCGCAAGAACGTCCTCGCGGGCGCTGGTCACGATATCGATGACTACAGGGGAGGTAGCTGCAAGGAAGTGGTTGCGCGCGTTTGGCAATCCCGAAAGGTCGAGCACCAACAGATCAAGCTCTGCGAGGCGGTCTCGATCCCGGGCCGAGCCTAGACGTTCCGGCTGCGCAGTTAACAGAGATGAAAAGCGCAACGCATAGTCACGCTCAGAGGTCATGACCACAAAAGGATTGGGCAGCGGATCAATACGTTCATGCTGTGCTTCGAACAGGTCGAGGTCGATATCTGGCGAGACGAGTATGACACCGCCAATCCGGCTCAGGACGTCTTGCTGCCCCGTGATCGACAACTGCCGCAGGGTTTCGACGACAAGCTGCGTTCCCATGGAATGTCCAAACACGAAGACACTCTGGTTGTTGCGTGTCAACTCGACCAATAACTCTTCGAGATGGTCGCGCGCAATCAGGATACTGTCTTTATCGCGAACATAGCCCAAAGCGCGTTCAATAGAGGGCCAAGAAAAGGTCACTTGCGGACCTTGCAGGCCATAGTCATGAGCAAACTGCGCATGCCGGTAGACGGCGAATTCCAAAGCGGTGTTAAACCCGTGAACAAATACGACGGGACTGTCGATGGGACGGCGCAGCGGCCCAGCCTGCCCCCGGACGATACGACCCAAATCGGACAGCGATGCCAAGCCGCTTGCGTTTGCGACAGTGAAGCTTCGACTTGGGTCTGGATTTGATGGTGAGAACTCCACTTCGCCTGGCTGATGTCCAGGCGGTATTGTGACGTCATATTGTGCGAATGACAAAGCGCCACCGCGTCGTGTTGTTCCAGACAAATCGGCAGCAAGCACGCGGTCCGTGGCGAGATAGATGCGCTGTAAATCGGCGGCACCACTTGGATCATTTGACGAGATGAACTGCTCGGGCTTACCCGCGCATCCGGCCAGAAAAACCAGCGACAGGCCCGTCACCAGTAAAAAGCGTATTTTTAGCACAACATATCTCCGTCTGTTTGGCGGCGGCTCAAAAAGGCATGCTCGCTCCGGTTATGACATAACTAGGAGCCGGAATTTTGATAACGGTCAATGATGATGAGCCATGCCGACGCCACGGCAAATATCACCTCTGGAAACAAGGAGCCGAACAAAATCCGAACCGGCCTCCGTTCCGTCCAAATTGTCATTGTTATTCGTCAGCATCGGCGTGGTCTTGTCAGAAGACCCAGGTGCTAAGGCTGGTTTCTGCAGCCTGCGCCTGTGCATGGCCAAGGCTCGAGTTCAGAGACGAGGTCGAATTCGACTTTTCTCACCGCCAACTTACTCACAGTTCGGCCAGCACATGCGAAATCTGGATCTTGTGCAAGGCGTTTGGTCTGCCAGAGGTTTTCAGCATATTGATCAACGACTTTTTCAAGGAGCTTCGAGTATGCAGGCACAGACCGGTTTTGGTGGCGGATGCCACTGGTGCACCGAAGCGGTGTTTCAGGGGATTAGGGGTGTTACCTTGGTGAAGCAGGGTTGGATCGCCTCCCGGCCACCCGATGACATATTCTCAGAGGCGGTCATCGTCCACTATGCTCCCAAAGTCATTCCGCTTGATATCTTGATTGAAATCCATTTGTTGACGCATGCGAGCCAGCAAAATCACAGTATGCGTAGAAAATATCGGAGCGCCATTTATGCGCGGAATGCCTCGCAGCTGGTGCTCGCGAAACAACGCTTGGAAGTCGTTGCTAAGGGTTTTGACAAACCCGTCGTGACGCGCGTACTGCCACTTGCCGTATTCAAGCCATCCGATGAAGCCTACCAAAATTATTACCGAACAGATCCCATGCGCCCGTTCTGTCGGACGCATATCGAACCCAAACTTCAAAAAATTCGAACTGAGTATACCAACTACGCCGCGACAGCGCCTCGTAAGCCCTAATTGGCGATACCAATCGTTTGAGCGGACTCTCCGCGCTTTTTAATGACGATGTCCTGTTCGTTGATCCGTCGCACCGTCCAGTCCAGTAAAGTGTCGCCATCTTTGAGCCGATAGAGCGTAGGAGAGTTGGACAGACGAACGAGCGCGATCCGCTCACGGCCATCGGTCAGAACGCCAACCAGTTGTAGCGTCACCGGCGCGACAACGGGCGCTTCAGGCGCTTGTACAGGGCGGCGGCTCCGGTCAAAAACAGGGCGATTTGTAATCACGGGCGAAAGTTCCCTGAGCGCTTCACGATAGCTGGACAGCTCTCTATCGGCAGCCTGCGAAATGTTAGAGCTTGGCGCACGATAAAGCCCAACAGGAAACCACAGGATCAGAACGAAAAATGCAATCACTCCGGCAACAATGGTGCTAGCTTTCGCGTCCAATGTCAGCAACTTATCAATCATCGGTAGTACCCGTAAAGTTTCAGTTGAAACGCGATGCGACGTGCATCTGCGTTCCGACGGGATGCTCGCGCAGGGCGGAGATTAAGTTCATCGACAACCACAAGCCTTTCCTGATTTCCAAGCGCTTCGAGGAAGGGCCCGACGCTGGCCTCGGGTATCGCGCCTGTGAACACCAGACCAAGTTGAATAAGGGTGCCAACCTGCTCGATCGTGTCTGCACGGACCACGTCGATGCCAATTTCAAACCGCTCAGCTAGATTTTGAATGTCGGTCTGCAGCGCGACCTGCGCCAATTGCGGTGTGTCACCGGCGTATAAACGTGATGCATCCAGCCCCGACGAGGACTGCGCAGCGCGGCTGTCAACTTGCGAGATGACCCCCCGAAGCTGAGCCATTTCCACACGTTTGTTGTGGATCGCAATCAGCATCAGAAAGGCGATAAAGGCCAAAAAGGTCGCCCCTGCGACCGCTGCAATTTGAAACGCTTCTTTAGGCGTTCTCTGGGAATAGAGGTGAATTTCACTCATCTGGAGACCGTGAACCCTTCAGTATTGAACTCAGCGCCGATGCGAAATCGCTCGATATTCTGAGTGTTGTCACGTGTCACCGGAGAAGCAAAGCCGACCTCCACCAAACCGGAAAAATCGGTTAGAATGCGCGTGACGTCCGCGGCCGAGGGGCCAAAGCCTGCAACCGTCAGCGTCTGGTTGTCGATAATGATCTGCTGCAACCAGTACTCATCGGGCAGCTTTTCTGTCAGCATACCGGTCACGATCAGACGTTGAAGCGACGCCTTTTCCAAATTGTAAATTTCGCGTTCGGCTTGGGCGGCACGCGCCACTTCGGCCAAAGCGGTCCTGCTTCCTGAGGCGCGGTTTTCAAGGCGCGAAAGGTTCAAGCCGGTTTGAATATGGATCAGGAAAGTTGAAACAATCAAAAGTGCAGCAGCAGCGGCAGGCAGCATCAGGTTATCAGGCACCAGAGAGAGGAGGGGGGCAAATGATCGCTTTGGCGCGCCTACAGCCCATTCTGGACGGGCCACAAATCCAGGCTTCGGGCCATCTTCCACGCGCCGGACGCTGGTGATCGAAGCCCCTGCATACTTAAGCGCTTCTAAAACCGGTTCGAGCGTCGGCTTCAATGTTACGGCAGCTTTGATATCCCAGTTTCCGCTCTCGGTCTCTTGCGCTTCCCATATGCTGTAGCTTTGGCCATCGCCAAACGGGGATCGGTACAGGATTTCCGCTTCGATCATGCCGCGTAGATCCTTCAACGGCGAACTCGGCAAGGTGAAAGTCAGATCAATCGAGCTTTCGCTTGATAGTGTGACTTCGACGGCTTTTCCCTTGAGAAGCTTCGCTGCTTCATCGGACAAAGTCAGGTCGTCGTCTAAAAGGGCAGGTTTCTTTAGACCTGCGCCCGTTATTTGGGCGTTGTCCTCTGAAACAGCAATTTTGATTGAAGACGAAGCTGCACCATTTGCAGGAACCAAGGTGAACTCATCGTAGCCCTGTACGACAAGATTAAAAATCCGCGTCAGGAAAAGACGCGGATTCGAAACTGCAGAAGCGGAATAGTCGGCCAAAGACACTTTGAACAAAACACCCTATAGTTGCAAAGGAGATGCGAGGCGCGATACCACGCATCCCTATAGGATACTAGCTCACTCGTGTGAAATAGCCTTCATTTGTGAAACTATGCTGAGGGAAGATTGTCGAAATCATACCCTCGGACATTCCAAGATGGCGCACCATGATCTCGGACACGATGTCTTTGTAGTCCACAACCGGTGCAACCCAGTTGCTCCCGCCGCGACCCTGTTCGTTCACAGATGGGATATCACGACCAATTGTGCTGTTTGTTGGACCACCGAAGGCAAACCAAACGCCACCACGACCGTGGTCGGTTCCTACGGAACCGTTTTCGCGCGCCGTCCGACCAAATTCAGATCCTGACAGGACAACGATATCATTCATCGCGACGCCCATGTCGCGGTAGAAGGTCAGGAAGTTTGTTGCACCCTCCACCAAGCGCTGGTTGTAACGCTTGTTTTGATCAGAAACCGGATTCGCAGAGTTTATATCAACTTGGTTACTGTGTGTGTCCCAGCCGATGTTCCAATCAAGTGAAGCAACCTCTACAGGCACACCCGCTTTGAGCAGCTGAGCGATCAAACGAAGCCCGCGTCCAAGGTCTGAATTTGTGTAACCCAACGGAGGCTCCACGTTCGGCGTATAGTCAGCACCAGCCGCTTTGATCTCATCTATCGCTTCTAGCATGACAAACTGGCTTTCTTTGGCCATGCCTTCCGCCGCGGACAAATCCACTTCATGGGATGAAATTTCGCGCATATAATCCGTTAGTTGGTTATCTGCACAACCATCACCGGAACAGAAGTCGCGGTTTTCGATTTCGAAGCTTTCGGCGTCACGGATTGCAGGTACAACACGTTGACCAAAGAACTCAGCTGGGATGCTATCTTTGCCTGCTACCAAGCCGCGCAAAGTGTGGTCTGTGCCTGAAATATTTGTCAGGTAACGGTTCATGTAGCCATCAATGTCGTTGCGACGATCGCCAAGACCGATCCACCGCTGACAGTCGAAGTGTGAACGGTTTGCGTCCATGATTGCCGCAGCCGGGGAGAACATCAGGTTACCTTCTTCCCAAATTGGCATCAGGTTGAACAGGTTTGGGTTCAAAGCGCGGAAGCCACCGGACATCAACTCAATTGCAGAGTTACCATCGTTTGGATTTGGAATGTCGATCGCAATATTTGGACGAATACCATAATAGCCTTCCACCAAATCAGGGTCGCCAACGGCAGGCATAAGGTGAAGGCCATCCGCGCCACCACGCATAAACACCTTAATGAAGGTCTTTCCGCCAGTAGACTGACCGAAGGAAAACTTAGGAGCCCCGGCGATACCCGCTGCTGCAGCTGCAGCAGAAAGCATTGTCGAACCTTTTAGAAATTCTCTACGCGTTGTCATTGTTTCACACTCTTTCGATCAATTCTTAAGTTACGAGTTACTGGACTTGGAAGTTAGGCATTACGACCAGCAGGGCCTTCGCTTGGGCGAGGGCGTCGGATTCGTCAGCAACGAGAGGCTCAAAAATCCCGTCTTCGCCTTTCAAAACATCGACCAATGCTTCAAACTCTGCGAGTGAATAATGATCCGCTGTTGCCAAGGCTAACAAGTAGGCAGCCACCTCTTCAGCAGTTTCGAGACCCGCTGCGCGGACTTCACCCAAAGTATCGATACCGTAGTCGTCGGCATTGCGCATCACGTTGGTCATTCTGTCGAACATCGCTTGCATGGACGCGCTGCCGAGCCACGCTTCTGCGTTTTCAGCCAAACCAGTAGGCAGTGAGAAGAACATTGGGTTGTAGCCGCCGTCTTCCATTGATTCACGGAAAGCATTCAGCAGATTGTCATCCGAGAAATCTGGCGTCACACCCAAAGTACGCACTGTAGACACAGCGTATTCGAATGGCGTCTTCACCTTGTTCCGTTTCAGGTCAACGTTTTGAATATAGTCGGGGTCAAGAAGGATGGCGCGGAGAAGCGATCTAACATCGCCACCCGTTGCGCCCCAAGCAGACACACAATTTGCCTGCATGCTTGGAATGATCTCGTCGGAGACCAACAGCTGAACCAGTTTCCCACAGATGTAGTTTTGCGTTTGCGGAAGCTGCGCAAGGGTTGATACAAAACGCTCACCTTCTTCCAGACCTGGGCCAAAAGTTTCATTAATGAAGGATACAAACTTTGTTCCGTCATCATGTCGACCTTCATCGAATACAAACGTACTCACATATTGTTCGTCGTCTGAGCCCCGAGAGCTCTCATATCGCCAACCGGTGAGTATTCGTGCGACTTCGATAATGTCCTCATCCGTATATCCAGCATCAACGCCAACTGTGTGAAGCTCCATGATTTCACGGGCGTAGTTCTCGTTAATGCGTCCTGCTCGGCTGTCTTCGTTGTCGAGGAAGTGCATCATCAATGGACTCTTACTGCTGTAATGCAGGAGGTCGTTGAAGTTGGTCATCGCAAGATCACGATATGCCATCCGGACTTCGTTTAGCTGACCATACATCCGATCAGTGTTGCCTTTCACGGACGCATGGAAATGGTTATACCAGAAGTTCGCCATGACCTCTTGCAACTGCTTTTCAGTGAAAGCGGCGTAACCGATCTGCAACTCGTTCAACGAGCGGTAAATGTTGTTCCGGTTGTTGTCGTTATCATAGTACAGCTGCTGAGGATTCATCTGATCAAACGCGCGATCGTCAATCGTCTCAGGGCTCAGCTGCTCTTCGATAAAGGCATCATAACCAATCGCTTGAACGCGAGCATAAAGTTCAGGTGTTGCGCCAAAAGTAACGCGGCCGAGTGCTTGCGCCAAACCATCAGCAGGTTGTTGGCCAGAGAATGCGTACGTTACTGGATTTGCTTGCACTTCGCTGTTCGCACTGTTGCCTGGCTGCAGTGTTACCGAAATGTCGCTCCCCATGCTGAAGTCTTCAGGAAACACGCGAACGGCAAACTGACCGTTAGTTGCGCCAATATCCACAGTGGATGTGCGGCCGGTTGGAGCAACAGAAACAGTGACAATGTCGAATGCCTGCGGGTCTTGAACCTGTCCAAACATTGTGGTGCCAGTGTTCGATACGATGCCCATTTCAGAACCAGCCGCCGTCAACTGTACCGCCTCTGTAAGTACAACATTTGTTGGCGGTGTCAGCGGGCTGGAGGTTGCCATCATCGGGTCGGGAGTGATCGGCGTCACTGGCGCCGGTGCCGGCGCTCCGGGTGTCGGGGCTACCGGCGTCGGTGTAACCGGTGTAGGAGTAGTTGGCGAGGGCGAAGCCACAGTAATTGGATTGGAGACTGTACCGCCGCCACCGGTTGTTCCAGTCGTTCCTCCACTCGTCCCTGTTGTAGACGTCGTACCTGTAGATGACGTCGCGCCGGATGCAACACTTCCACCTCCAGAAATGGAACCGCCACCCATATTTGGGCTCATCGCGGCAACTTGAGCGCCCCCGCCGTTCATTGAAGGGCCGTTACCGCCTGCGCCTTGTCCGCCAGCGGAGCCATAGTTTGGTTGAGAGCTACTGCTGCCGCCGATCATAAACGGCGTGCGACCACCACCAAGTGCGAAGTTTCCTTGTCCACCAGGCTGGTTTCCTGTCAGCAGCTGTCCGTTCAAGCTCGCGACCAGCTGCTGCGCTTCTTGCGACGGAACCTGAACAGCAGAGCTGGCGAGAGACGTGCTTTGCATGCCGAGCAAACCGATAGAAATCCGGCCAATCGAAGTTCCGTTACTGTAAGCGCCGCTCAGCTCAATAATATGATCACCTACACCCAACGCCACAAACGCTTTGAACGGCGCGTTTGGATCTGCCTGAGCCTGTGTCAAACTGGAACCGTCAACCACGACGTCGCCGTTCACGCGGATCTGACCGCCCGGAAGAGCAGGTGCTGTTACAACATAAGTACCGCCCTGACGCGCTGAGAATTTCATGTAAGTGCCAGATCCCGACACGGGCGTTGGCACGACGGCAGTGTTAGCTGTCGGAGTAGACGGTAAGATCTCGAGGCCGGCATCATCTGCATCCATGGCGGGTGCTGTTGCGACTTGCTCTTCGTCCATTGTTGCGGCCGAAGCGACTTGCTCCATCGCCTCTTGGGCATTTTGGATCCTTTCAGACCCAATGGCGAAGCCAGCGCCAACAGTTATCAAGAAGGAACTTACAAGAAAAATTCCGCGACCAGATACAATATTCATTTACACAACCCTCTTAACTCACAGCGCATCAACGCTGATCAGATGAATCCTCAGCTGGTTAGGACAGTAGACCCACACTGCCACATTTCTGACGTTTTCGTAGCACTACCTGACCCGTTGGCAAAGTAATTCCTATAAAATTGTGGTCTAAAATATGCATAAATCGTGTCAAATTTTGCACCTTCTTGCTCATAGTGTGATATTTTACATATCCACAGCCTAACGACTGATTTTTCTGGCATATTTCCTTTAACGAACATACCTTATCAACGGCAGAACCGGATGCGCGGGCATCCACCAATAACAGGCATTTCGTAATGGCATTCGCTGAAGCAAATATGGCGACAGATACCTCAGGCTTTCCCAAGCATTTGATGGAGCGCCACGCCATTTCGGCTGAGCAAATCGACCGTATTAAAGAGGTTTCGCAATCCACCGGGCAGCCGATCCGAGTTGTTTTGGACCGATTGGGCATATTCTCTCAGGCGGAATGGGCCAAGGCCGCCTCTGAAGAGTTGGGTATGAAGCTGGTCGAAGAGGGCGACTTTCCATCCCCGCTGCCAACCGACGAGCGGTTGTCGCCGGATTATATGCGCCGCAACGGTGTTGCTCCGATCCTGATCGAGAAGACCAAGTCGGTTCTGGCTGTCGCGGACCCTTATAATGATGAGGTCAAGCGGGCTCTTCGTATGTTGTTTGGTTCCCGATTGGAACTTTGTGTTGCAACTGACCGCACAATCGAGGCGGTGTTTTCCCGTACGCCTGACACCGATCTTAACGACACGTCTCCGAATGTTACTGGCGATCTGGATGCCGAACGGCTGCGCGACCTGGCGAATAACGCGCCCACGATCAAATATCTCGAAGGGCTTTTCGCGCGCGCCGTAGAATTGGGCGCGACTGACATTCATCTCGAAGTCTTGGAAAATCAACCACGCGTGCGGCTGCGGATTGACGGCATCCTAGAGTCCGCGCCGGCGCCCGAGAAAAGCCACTACGAAGGCGTTGTTAGCCGCATCAAAATTTTGGGCGAAATGGACATCAGCGAACGGCGCTTGCCCCAGGATGGTCGCATTCGTTACCGAATGGCGGGACGCGCCATTGATATTCGGGTTGCTTCTGCACCCAGCATCCACGGCGAGGCACTGGTGCTTCGTTTGCTTGATAACTCTCAAAAACTCAGCCGTCTCGACAGTTTGGCGCTTCCACGCGATGTCGAGGATCGCTTGCGCACGGCTCTCACAGCACCCAATGGTCTCATCCTCATGACGGGCCCCACAGGTTCGGGTAAGACGACAACGCTCCACGCGGCCCTGGGGGCGATCAATACAGCCGGTCGCAAGATCATAACTATAGAAAACCCGGTAGAAGTCCGCACCGAGGGGCTCGTACAGCTCGAGGTTAATCCTGATCTTGGGTGGGGGTTCGCGAACGCACTCCGCTCGGTTTTGCGTCACGACCCTGATGTGATTATGGTGGGCGAGATCCGAGACTCCGAGACGGCAGAGCTGGCGATTCGTGCCGCACTCACCGGTCACCTCGTGGTGTCATCGCTTCATACGAATAAGTCCTCCGAGGCGATTGTCCGGCTCCGCGATATGGGTGTGCCTGACTACTTATTATACTCTGTTGTGCGCATGGTCGGTGCTCAGCGCTTGATCCGGCGGCTATGCCCGCATTGCGCAGCAGACGATCTATTGGTTCCCAAAAGCCAAAATGCGCTTATTTATCAACGGCTTGCGAAAAACTTACCGGGGTCAGCACCGCTTCAGGACTGGACCCTTAAAAAGGCTGTAGGTTGCGATCATTGTAACCGTACCGGGTATTCCGGGCGTGTCGCTTTGTTCGAGGCTTTAAATGGCGATGAGGCGCGGAAAATCGCTGTCGGCGAGGGCGTCACCCAAGAGACCATGGCGCAGCAAGGTCTAAAGATGGTCTCTCGGGGTGAGACCACCCTCTCAGAGGTTGTAAGGGTCTTTGGGGTGCAAGAATTTCAATGACCTCAACCGATCAGTTTGACGCCGGTAAAACGCAAAACTTCCGCTTTGTAGCGCGCGATGCGCTTGGCGCCAAGAAGTCAGGGTCCATCGCTGCACGCGACAAGCAAGAGGTCATCGATAAACTGCGGCAGCAGGGTCTTTTCCCTGTGGCGGCAGAAATAAAAGCAGCAGAAGTCACAACAGAGACCTCGGCATCAACTCTGTTTCAATTGCCGACCTCGTCGAAGTTAACCAACAAGCTGATAGCGGACATGATTGCGCGGCTCGCTGTGCTTATGGGCCGGCGGATCACCCTCGACCGCGCTTTGGGTATCATGGCCGAAGGCGATGACGGCGTTATCTCAACGAAGGCATCTGATATGCGCACGCGTTTGCGAGAGGGTATACCCTTTTCGGAAGTGCTCAATGAGGCCGGGATTACAGACGGTACCACGCTTGCGCTCGTTCGGGGCTCCGAAGAGTCGGGCGACTTAGGGACGGCTCTATCGACGGCGGCTGATATTTTGCGCGAACGGTTGGAGTTGAACAGACGGGTTATCTCCGGACTTGCGTATCCTACACTCTTGCTTCTGCTCGCGGTGATTTCCGTGGGCTTCATCATGATCTTCATCATACCGCAGTTTCGCCCGCTGGTGGAGGATCGCTTTGACCTCGTGCCACCGCTTGGTCGGATGGTATTCGGTCTGTCAAATATACTTGCAACCCTGTGGCCGCTGATCCTTTTGGGCATGGTCGCGTTTATTGGCGCTTTGGTCTTTATGGCGCGGCGTGGATTACTCACCGAGTTTTTGCAAAAAATTGCAGAACGCACGCCGTTTATCGAACGTGTGATCCGCCGAAACCGTGTCACAATGTTTTTGTCGGGCCTTGCGGCCTTGCTTCAGCGCGATGTCATCCTCAGCGTTGCGTTGCGTGTTATGACGCGCACAACTCAATCCAGTGCGCTTCAAGCCTCACTTGAAACCGCGACACGCGAGGTTGAAGGCGGCAAACCACTTTATCAGGCGTTAAAGGAAACCAATGCCTTTACCGGTCAAGTGATCGAGGTTATCCGGATAGGTGAAGAAGCCGGGGAACTGGCGGACATGGTGGCGCGCAGTGCCGAAGATATGAAGGATCAGGCGGATCGCGATCTGGAACGGGCTTTGATGCTGCTGCAACCGATTTTGATTATTGTTGTTGGGTTCTTGATAGGAGTCAGTCTCTATGCGCTTTTCTCGGCAATCGTTTCGGTCAACCAAATCACGTTCTAGGTTTTTTGTGTTGCGCCGTCGTTCCGGTGTTACGCGGGGTATCTCTTTGGTTGAGATGTTGGTAGCCGTCGCCATCGTCGGGCTGTTGATCGGCCTGGTCGGTCCCGCGGCCATGCGCCAACTTCAGTCAAGCCGCGTCCAAACCACAGAGGCGCAAATTTCACAGCTCCGCGCAGCTTTGGATATCTATCTGATCGACACTGGACGTTATCCAAACTCAAATGAAGGTCTTGGTGCCCTCGTCAGCAACCCATCCGCTGTACCGGGCTGGAATGGGCCGTATTTGCGTGACGGGGAGATTCCGACGGATCCATGGGGCGGCAGCTATCGGTACATTCTGGAGAATGGCCAAGTGCGCGTCATGTCCCTTGGCGCAGATGGACAGCCCGGAGGAACAGGGCTGGATGCTGATATCACAGGTTAAATCGAGGCGACCATTACAGTCTCGGCGTCGCACGCAAACGGCCGGGTACACCACCATCGAGGTGCTGGTTGCGCTTGCGGTCTTCTTGCTTGTTGGAACCGTTGGTATCGCTTTGTTTTCTGGTGGTGATCGCGCCCGGCTCAAGGCCGATGGCGCTGACATCGCGCTGGCTTTGCAGGCAGCGCGTTTGACCGCACTCGAAAGTGGCCGCAATGTCGAGATCACAGTCAACGAAGAACGATCCCAGATCATGATCAACGGGGAGCTTTATGAACTGGGACGCAACGTGGGCGTAGACGCCGACCGGTCCTATGTCGTGCTTCAACCCTCTGGCACCAGCGAGGGGTTACGCCTTCAACTTTTTCGTGGGTCCGAGACACTGCTGGTTGAGCTCGATTGGCTCACCGGTCGCGTGAGGCTCGGCACATGATGCGTCGCATAAAAACCAAAGGATTCAGCCTGTTAGAGGCACTCGTGTCGCTCGGTATTGCCGGGATGGTGCTCGGCGGTTTTTATGAGGCGCTCTCCACCGGGTCCCGTCTTGAAAAACGCGCGGACGACCAAGCAAGTCAAGTCTTGGTCGCGACCCAGATACTAGATCGCATGGGTGTCGATTTTCCTCTGCGCACTGGTTTTTCGGATAATGGGCAAATCAACGGTTTCGACTGGGAGGTCGTAGTCGGGGAGGTTCCACCGCCTGACATGGAAATCGGCCCGATTTTACCCGGAGAGCTTTTATTTGTCGCTGTCACGGTCAGCGACCCGGGCGGTGCTCCGCCTGTGATTTTACGGTCCATAAAATATACTCAGGTGCCGCTATGAAGCGTCGCAGTCTTTCCAAAGGGTTTTCATTGGTTGAGGCCTTGGTCAGCATCGGCGTCGCCAGCATGACCATTCTGATGCTCACTGGGGGAATTTGGGGTCTGCGGCTGATCGCCGACAACTCAGCTGGGTTAAATGACAGTGCCGCGGATTGGATGGCGGCCCGTCGCGCATTGCATGCGTGGACGGCGGGGCTGTCCTCGCGTGGAAACAGCGATGCCGATGGTCGGTTCGAAGGCACGTCCAATCGCGCGCAGATGGTGATCGAACCTTATGCAACAAGCTCGCCACAACTCTTCGTCGGTGACCTGCAGATAAAAGTCGAAGACGGAATTTATACGCTGGAGGCGCGCCGCCACTTCAGCGTGCGAGATACCCGGATCGA
Source organism: Pseudomonadota bacterium (assembly GCA_039821195.1). Classification (GTDB taxonomy): domain Bacteria; phylum Pseudomonadota; class Alphaproteobacteria; order Rhodobacterales; family Rhodobacteraceae; genus Amylibacter. Next base: position 16,374 of record JBCBON010000026.1, on the reverse strand, counting down.
TGGCGAAAACCCGCAAGTCTCGACTATTCTGATATCAGACGAGCCGATCCGGCTGGTTTACTTGTTGCCCGCGCGGACAGGGGCAGGGTCAATTTGGCGCTACGAGACGCAAGCCAGCGACGGCATCCCCATCGCGATTGGCATCGAGCGCGGCTCCGAGCGGATCATAACCGCGCGTTCGCTTAATTCCGTCAGTGCGTCTTGCGTTGGCGCGTTGGGACCCGCTGGAGTGAGTGACAACAGATGCGAAATCCGATGATGCGCAGGATCAAAGGGTATGCCCTCGTGACCGTCCTGTGGATGGGTCTTGGTCTCTTGCTGGGGGCGGCGGCGTTTTTGTCCGAGGCCCGTCAAAACGCACTTGGCGCGCGCGCAGAAATTGAGGCGGCCCGTGCACTGGAGTTGGCGCGCAGCGGCGTGAATGTGGCATTGGCCGATCTGGGGCGCGTTGATCCCAGCGCGCCAAAATCGCGACGGGATGGAAGCTGGGTCGAGTTGAGAATGGCCGAAGGCACGGTGCGCTACGCGATTAGCGACGAAAACGGCAAAGTTGACGTTAATGTTGCCCCAGTGCAACTGCTCCGCCCGGTTTTTGAGTCCATCGGCCAGGAGGCGGGCTTTGACGCGTTTGATGCCTCCAACCTTGCCGAGGGGGTCGTGGGTATTCGGGAGCAGCGCGGGCAACTTACATTAGAGCAGCTGTTAGAAGAGATCGGCTTGAACGCGCCCACCGTCACGATTGCTCGCAGATACCTGACGAGCTTCAACTTCTCTGCTCAGGTCAATCCAAACACGGCATCCCGCACAGTTCTTAGCGCTGTTCCGGGTTTGGGCCCAAGCGATGTTGAAACGCTGATGACAGTGCGCGAAACCGGCGGTCCTGTGCCACGCTTTGGTACAGCGTCCCTTTGGCTTCAGGCACGCGATGGTCCCGTCTATACCATCGAAGCCGAAGCAAGATTGACAGGTGGTGCGACCGCATCGGTGCAAGTCCGCGTCGCCCAAGAGGGGTTGAGCTTCCGAGGCGGCAAAATGCTGTATGAAGTGCTGAATACGAGCATTCAATTTTGATTCATTGGATTTTGAGTGCCGCATTGATGGCAACGCTGTTCTTGTCTGGACCACGCTTGATCCTGATACGGGCCGTTTTGCGGAGGTTCGGGTCTGCGCCACAGGTGCGTGTGCTTGCGCCCAGGGTCGCTCTTTATATCACGGGCGCTTTGCTACTGCTCTGGATCGGGATTGCCGTCACCCTTGGGTCGCAAGCGGGGTTCACCTTCACCATTGTTACAACTCTTGGTGCTCTTGCTCTGATGGACTTCGCATGGCGCTGGCTGCCACTGGAATGGATGATTGCCTTAGCGGTGAGTGGGCTGGTTGTTGCCATCGCGGGGGAGAGCTGGGCGATTTCGCTGCAGGCGTCCCTCGTCGGAGCGGCTTTGCTGGGGATCCCGCGCACGGTGCTGCAGTATCTGCGCGGCTACGAGGTGATGGGGCTCGGAGATGTCATTTTGGCCGCTACAATTGGCCTCCATACTGACTTGTTAACGCTGGTTTGGGCGCTTACGGCCGCTTCAATTAGTGCATTGATTTCCCACGTTATTTTGAATTTTTTGAGTTCCACTACCAAATTCAAGCGATTAGGGGTGCCATTTGGGGCACATATAGCGGTCGTTTTTGCGATTCTATACAGCATTTAGAGAAATGATTCTAAAATCACACTCAGAGAAATAAAAACTGTACAAGTCGAATCGCCGTGGTTAGACAAAATCAAAACAACAAAAAGCCGCGAGCAGTAAAAAAAAACAATAAGCGGCATTGAGGTGGTTAATGAGACGGCTCCTTGTACTAGCTGCGCTATGCGGACTGACCGCATGCGAAGAATTCGCAGGAACAGAAACCAGCGGCCTTGAGTTAGAGCCTTGGCGCGCAGAGACAATTCGTGGTGGCGGAGATGGCGTCACAACCAATCGCCAGCAGGGCCTTGTTCTGGGCGCGCGTGATGTTGAAGCGGGCGAGGGGACAATCTTCCCCGGACGCGAGTCAATCGTCCAACCAACCGATTTTGTGAACAATAGTGGTGAGCGGACAGTATCTCTCAACCTTGTTGGCGTCTCCATCGAAGAGGCTGCTGCTGCCGTCCTCGGAGAACTGCTCAACGAAAATTACGTCATCGATCCGGGTGTCACCGGAACGGTTAATATTCGCTCCAGCCGTCCGATCAGCCGCACCACGGTGATCGAGGTGCTGGAACTCGCACTGAAGCAAAACGGCGCAGCGCTTGTGCGTCGTGGTGAGCTGTTTGCGATCACGCCGCTGACTGGCGATCTGACCATCGGGGCTTCCGCTGGACCAGATATCCCCGTAGGGTATTCGATCCGCGTCGTGACGCTGCGCAATATCGGTGCACAGGAAATGGCTGCGATTTTGCAACCTTTCGCAGGTTCCGGCGTTGTTGGAATTGATGCACAGCGCAACATCATCGTTTTGGCTGGGACAAGCGCCGATCAGCGCTCCTGGCAGCAAACAATCGATAGTTTCGATGTGGATTGGCTGGCGAACCGCTCAGTTGGGATTTTCCCAATCCGTGGCCGCTCTGCGCAATCCATCGTGAACGGTCTGGAGTCCATCGTCGAAACCGATGAGAGCTTCGAGCCGATCGCAGTTTTCGCAGTCATTCCGGAAAACAATTCGATCCTGGCCGTGTCAAAGACGCCAAGCGCGTTGGAAAACGTCTCCACATGGATCAAACGTCTGACGCAAGACAGCGCAAATGACGGTCAAATCTACAGCTATGACATGAAATACGCCAATGCGGAGGACGTGGCGCCAACGCTATCGTCAGTTCTTGGTATCACGGTGGAAACATCTAACGAAGAGGACGTGCAGGCGATCCAAGCGTCGATCACAGACCCGTTTCAGGAATTTAATGGAACGCGGATTGTGGCATCGAGTGCTACGAATACCTTGCTGATCTTCGGAACGCAGTCCGAATACGAGCGTATCCTAGGTTTGTTGCACCGTCTCGACGTGCCCCCACGTCAGGTAATGGTTGAGGCAACGATCCTTGAGGTCAGCTTGAACGATACGCTGCGCTACGGTGTCCAGTACTTCTTTGAAGAAGGTGACAGTACCTTTGGTCTGACATCAGGCTCGACGCAGGCGATTTCGCCAACACTACCTGGCTTCTCTGCAGTCCTGGGTGATCCTGCCGAAGTGGTCATTGATGCCTTAGATGACGTCACCGAAGTGAATGTGATTTCGTCGCCAAACCTGATGATCTTGAACAATCAAAGCGCCCGTCTTGTGGTTGGTGATCAAATTCCGATCGCAACACGCACGGCAACAGATGCCAGCAACAACGACCAGGTATTTACAAATGACATCGAATACCGCGAAACAGGTGTGATCTTTGAGGTAACACCACGGATCAACTCAAGCGGGTCGGTTGTACTGGATATCCAGCAAGAGGTTTCAGATGTGGCTGAGGCGGCTGCGACTGCGGACGCTTTCCAGAACCCGACAATCACTGAACGCACAATTCAATCTTCGATTTCTGTTGATAGCGGAGAAACGATTGCCCTCGGCGGTCTGTTTGAGACGCGCAAAGAGCGGGGGAACTCTGGTGTTCCAATCCTTAAGGATATCCCGGTATTGGGTGCAGCCTTCGGTCGTACCTCGAACTCGGCTGAACGGACAGAGCTGTTGGTTCTGATCACACCACGGATTGTAAATGGCACAATCGACGCACGGAAAGTGACACGCATGCTCAGAAACCGAGTGCAGGCGGTTAAACTTGACGACGCGTCACTGTCCACGGCGATCCAAGTACCTGAATTGCACAGTGACAATGCGGCCATCATTCTAAACGACTCTGTCGACAATACTGGCAAAGCTGCAGGGGCGGGCACGCCAGCGGCAGCGCCCGCATCAACTCCCGACACGACCAGTGGGGCGATCATTATCTCTCAAGATACGCCAACATCAGGCTCTAGTGGCACTGTGACACAGACGGCTCTGGCCCCGACATCGTCATCCAGCTCTTCAAGCGGGACGACGTCAGCAGCATTCGCTAGCGCCAATGCAGTAGATGGTGAGTACTACGCCTATCTTGGTGAATACGGCACTCGGGCAGAGGCGCGCGAGCGGTGGAGATCCCTCAAGAGCCGTAACCCTGATGTGCTCAACGGCTATCGTCCACGCTATGCAACGTCCGGTGGCAACACGATCCTAAGACTGGGTCCAATGACGCAGGCGACGGCGACAGATATCTGCATCAAGACGCTGACAGCGTGTCACGCAGGACAATAGGAAAAAGGTGAGAAGACCTTTAAGGGCGGCTGGGATATCCTGGCCGCCCTTTTTCTTTGTCCGTATGTCTGTGTTTAGTCCGCCCCGCGAACCGGCAATGTGGTTCCGAGCTTCGGTTTGAAGATCTTCTGGATGAGGTAGACGCCAACCGCGATACTGATACCGATCGCGTCGCTGATCAGGCCGCCTTCAATCATAAAGAGTGCCGCGGCCACCAAACCGAGGCGCAAATACCACACCGACCGTGTGCCCATGAACCAACCCTGCACCCCGGACGAGAGCAGGAACACACCCACAAAGGCCGTCAGCGCTGCGCGTGCGATCTCAAACCATGTGCCTTCCATCAACAACGCGCTGTTGTAGAAAAACATGAAGGGCACGATGAAGGCTGCGATCCCGATTTTGAACGACGCCACCGAGGTCTCCATCGGATTGGCCCCCGATATCCCCGCCGCAGCATAACTTGCCAGGGCGACCGGCGGTGTAATGGCCGAGACAACGGCAAAGTAGAACACAAAGAAGTGCGCCGTGAGCGTCGGAATTCCCAATTGGATCAGGCCGGGCGCAACCACAGAGGCCGCTACCGCATAAGCAGCTGTTGTCGGCATGCCCATGCCCAACAAAATGGCGATACACATCGCAAAGAACAAAGCGATCAGCTGTGATGCCTCTGCCAAGTCCAAAAGAACAGCGGAGAAGCGCGCGCCAACGCCCGTCAAAGAGATCACGCCAACGATGATACCCGCACAGGCACAAACGGCGATAATCTGAATAGACATCACGCCTGCCAGTTCGAACGCTTTGATGATTGAACGAATACCCATCCGGTAAGGTGTCAGCCAAGAGACGACGGCGGCAGCGACGGTCGCCAAAGTGCCCGCCCTAATCACCGAATAGCCCATAAACAGAGCAGCGATTAGAATGATGATCGGGATAAAAAGGTAAATCTGGCGCACAAGCACGGCGAATTTCGGAAGCTCATCCTCCTTCATGCCCCGCATGTCGAGCTTGGCTGCTTCGAAATCCACCATGAAATAGATGGAACCGAAGTAGAGAACGGCCGGGATGATCGCCGCAATCGCAATCTCCTGATACGGGATGCCTGTGATCTCGGCCATAATAAAGGCGCCGGCTCCCATGATCGGTGGCATAATCTGCCCACCTGTTGACGCCGCAGCCTCGATCGCGCCTGCTGTTTTGCGCTCGTAACCGACCTTTTTCATAAGCGGGATCGTCAGCGATCCAGTTGCCACCACGTTGCCCGCCGAGGTCCCGTTAATCATCCCCATCAAACCAGAGGCAAAGATTGCAACTTTTGCCGGCCCGCCTCGGGCTCGTCCGGCTGCCGCAAAGGCGAAGTTTACAAAATAATCACCCACTTTGGACGCCTGGAGGAATGCTGCAAAAATAATGAACAGGATAATGTATGTGGAGGATACGGCCGTGGTTGGTCCCAAAATGCCCGCATCTGAATACACATGTCCAAAAAAGCGCTGCCAGCTGTAGGCGTTTTGAACAGCTAGAATGCCCGGCAACAAATGGGCCGTGAACGTATAGGCCAGAAAAATACCGGTAATGATCACAAGTGCGAGGCCAGCAACACGTCGCGTCAATTCTAGGATGAGCGCGGATCCCGCGGTCGCCGCAAACGCAACACCAATCGGCACGAAAGGTGTCCCAACAGAGTTTCGGGCCGCCGTGCCATAGATCGAAACCAAGTAAATTGCGACCACGAGACCACAAAGGGCCAGCGTTACATCCGCGGCGGTGAACTTGCTGCGACCCCGCCGTTCAAACCATCCAAGGGCAATCGCACCCAGACTTGCAACCAACAGAGGCAATCCAAACCAATAGATTTCCTGCTGATAAATCTCAGTACCCTCAAACGCGGCCCAAGTCGTAAGTCCGCCCATTTCGGGCAGCGTCCCAGAGCCGACCAAGTTCGCAAAACGGATTGCCGTTCCGCCTGCAATAAGGGCTGGGATCGCCAACAACGCAGCCAAGATGGACAAAAGCCGCGTCTCGGCAGGAGCATCCTCTCCGTCGCTGAACGTATGGGCGGAGAAGAGTAAGAAACCGAGGCCCAAAGCGCCTGCCACGTGGATGATCCTAAAATTCCATGTCTCAAGTGGGAATTGCGGCAAGAACGGGATGGTAATCCCTGTCAGCGCTGAAATGGAAACCCCGTTGAGCGCTATCATGTGGAAAGCGGCATAGATCGTGGCGATCGCGGCCATTACCAAATAGGCGTTGCCTTCAAATAATCGGCGATTGGATTCAATGATCTCTTCATCGACGCCATCTACCAGCGACATATCGTCGATTTGGTCCTGGCCATCGGATTTTGGTGAGGCGTTGTCTGCCATGTCTCTCCCCGCTGAAAAGCGCCTCATCTCCCTAGGCGCGTGAGGCCCGCGCCCCGAAAGGCACAGGCCGTTATCATTAGCGCTGCCCGTTGGGGCAGTCGGGCTTAGCCGCCGTGGATCATGTCCGCTGGGATGTCCGCGCCTGCATTCTCAGCAAACCAACGCGCCGCACCTGGGTGCCACATCAGCACGCCATTTTTGTCCCAGTTTTCAGGCAGGGTAGAGCGCGCCGCTTTGTGGATATTCATCATCCGCTCATTGTCGGACATCACCACATTTACGACCTCGTAAACCAAGGACTCTGGCAGATCACAGCCAGCGATCGCAAAGTTCCACATCGACACGGAACGCGCATCGGCCTCCAGTGTCGCATATGTGTCAGCTGCGATGGCAAACTCAGACACTGGGAAAGCGCCAAGGATTTGCGCTTGCTCTTCTTCTGTAAACTCGATGATGTTTACGTCCGTCTGAACTTCAAGTTGGCTGACAGCAGGCACAGGCACGCCTGCTGCGAACGCGATCACGTCCAGCAAACCATCCTGCAACTGGCTTCCCAGATCGGACCAACCACCATTCCGGCGATCGAACTCAACACCCAGCTCTTCCATCATACGAGGGAAGTATGTGTCCGATGTAGATCCCGCAGGGCCAAAGCCAATGCGCGCGCCCGCTGGAATGTCAGAGACGGACTCGATACCAGATGATGACAGTGCGGTCACTGAGAACGGTGTCTGATACATCGGGAACATCGCACAGGCGCCGGTCATTTGCAGGCCGGGTGCGATCGGGTTTGTACCGGCCAAGGATTCAGCCGCGGGACCCATTGTGGTCATACCAAATTGGGCTTCACCAGTGTGCACCAAAGCCATGTTCTGCATCGGGCCGCCGGTAACTTCGCCGCCACCGGACAATCCAAGCTCCTCGGCAACCAAATTTGCCCAACCCGAACCATAGGCAAAATACGTTCCACCTTGCGACGCTGTACCAACGGTAAAGCTTTCCGGCCAACCTGTGCGATCTTGGGCTGCCACAGGTACGGCAATGAGTGTCGCTGCCGCGAGAGCAGCGATTTTTGTCATAACGGTCATTTTTTCCTCCACTTAGTTTTCCCAAATGGCAGCTTGTCGTGTGTTCTGATCCGCCATCAGAGAAGCGCCGATTCCAGCGCGTCTGAGAAAACTGGCATTTATCACGGATAAGTCAACGTTACGTCACTTTGTGGCATTGGCCGGGCCAAGCCTTGCATGGCACATGCAACCTTGCTTGATCATCTTGAAATATAAACGCACTTACATATGTCAGCATTAGTGACCCAGTTTAAGTTTGCCCTCGCTGCGCTTCTCACACTCCCCATCGGTGGTTTGTTTTGGTTTTTGTCCCGGCGGAGCCTGTCTCACACGGTTCAGGAGCCTCTGTCGGACGCGGAAAAAGCATTTCTCGTAGCGCACGTGCCTATTCTTCGGCTTTTGCCCGAAGATCTCTGGCCAAAGCTGGACACAAATATCCAGCGCTTTTTGCGACAGATCACCTACTATGGCTGCGATGGCCAAGAGGTCTCGCGAGAGATGGAGCTGGTGATTGCCGCACAGGCCTGTTTGCTCGTCGTCAACACATCCGCTTGGTATCATCGCTTGCGCACCGTACTGGTATATCCAGGTGCCTTTAAATCCCGCGTGTTTGAGTTTGATGGCACTGTTATGCACGAATATGACTGTGTGCGTCTTGGTGAAAGCTGGCTTGGGGGGCCCGTGGTTTTGTCTTGGGAGCACAGCGAAGAAGGGGCAAATGACCCAAGTGATGGTCACAACCTTGTTCTTCATGAATTTGCGCATCAAATCGACGATCTGTCAGGGTCAACCGATGCGATTCCTTTACTGGAGAATGGTCAGTGTTACGACACTTGGAAACAGGTATTCGACGCGGCTTTCGCGCGCCATGTCGAGCATGTTCAATCCGGCAACGAGACCGTTTTAGATGCGTATGGTGCCGAAGATCCCGTCGAACATTTTGCAGTCGCGGTTGAGGTCTTTTTCGAGCGCCCCAAAGCGCTTAGGAAAGAAGAGCCAGAGGTGTATGCGCAACTGTCAGAGTTCTTCCGTCTGGATCCTGTTTCTTGGGCATAAGCCCAGCCATTCCAAAAACGCATAACAGCTTTCTCTTCCTAATCCTACCAGAGAAGGGGTCGGCGTTTTATATGCAGTGCACAAATCCTTCCACAGAAAGCCACAAAATGAACTACGAGAAACTCGACTTGATCCGTATTGAAACCGAAGCGCGTCGCCTTCGTGCACAATCTCTGCCTGGTGTTTTCGCGGGCGCAAAAGCAGCGGTTGCTCAAGCTTTCGCGAACCTGCTCGCTTCCGGAAAATCTGCCTAAAGGCGGTCGCAGAAGCGGCTCAAAGTCCCTATCGTGGGCTAAATCGCACCTTCTGCAAACATGGCTTCCGTCAATTTTTCAGATGCCGCTTTGAGCGTCTCCAGATGCTCAGCGGCCAAATCTAGGGACAGACGTTGTGTTGGCCCGTGGAACGCAAGCGCAGCCATAAAGTTTCCAACGTCATCATAAACGGGCACCGCAATCGCGACCATCCCGTCAATAAATTCCTCATTATCAACAGCATAGCCCCGGTCTTGGGACAGCTTAAGCTCTTTTAACAACGCATCAGGATCACTATGTGTGTTTGCCGTTTTCTGTTCAAAACGCATGGTCTGCAGCAATGATGATTGAGCGGTCTCAGAAAGGCTCTTGAGGAAGCACTTTCCACTGGCGGTGCAGTGAAAGGGAACGCTTGATCCGATTGGCAATTGCACACGAAAGGCCCAATCCGTCTCAACGCGGTCTGCATATCGCATTCCGTCATCTGCGGGTACGGCAAAGTTCACGGTTTCTTTGACTTCTTTTGCGACCCCAACCAGAATTTGTCGCCGCGCCACATGCGTGTGCGAATGGTTCAAAAGACCTGCCCCCAGCCGTCGCAATCGACGCGAGGCCTGAAACTTAAGCGACGTCCCATAGCGGGTCAAAAACCCGTCTTCTTCAAGGGTTTTGCACAGGCGATGTACGGTTTGTTTGGGCAATCCCAAATGCGCATTGATCTCTGTCGCCGTCATTGGTTTTTCGCTGGATCCCAGCACCTCTAGAATGCGCAAAGTCCGCAGGTTGGTCGGTATCCTAGTCGTTTGGTCCATAATCCTCGCCATTTTGGGAGTTGTTTCTTCGCCGAATCCGTGTAGCGTCGTCTATCACATTAATGGGACTAAAAGTCTCATTTTTTGATCTGGGAGGGTCAATGCAGTTTGATATGATCGTCGTCGGAGCGGGTTCCGCGGGCTGTGCGCTTGCCAGCCGTCTTTCCGAGGATGGTCGTTATTCTGTGGCTTTGTTGGAAGCTGGACCAAAGGACCTTAACCCTTGGATACACATTCCGGTCGGGTACTTCCGGACGATGGGCAACCCGCGATCCGATTGGCAATATGTGACGGAAGAAGACCCAGGGATAGCAGGGCGCGCTATCAAATGGCCTCGGGGACGTGTGCTTGGCGGGTCTAGTTCGATCAACGGGCTGCTCTATGTGCGGGGTCAACCGCAGGACTATAACACTTGGGCTCAAATGGGATGCAGGGGCTGGTCATGGGATGATGTCGCCCCGATTTTCAAACGCGCCGAGACTTGGAAAGGACCGAACGGGTCCGAATACCGCGGAACCAAAGGACCACTTTCGGTACAGACATCTCGGCTCAGCCGTGAAATCGTTGACCATTGGGTCGATGCCGCGGTCGCCGCAGGATACAAGCGGACAGAAGATTACAACGGGCTTGATCAAGAAGGCGTCGGATATTTCCAACTCACAATGGCAGGTGGTAAACGATGCTCTTCCGCCGTCGCATATCTGCATCCGAACAGATCGCGCAAAAACCTCACGGTCATCACAAATGCGCAAACCGAAAAGGTCATCATCGAGGGTGGCCGCGCCATGGGCGTCCGAGCCCGCGTTAACGGCAAACTGGTAGATATCCATGCACATCACGAAGTGATCTTGAGTGCAGGCGCAATTGGCTCTCCACAGATCCTTATGCTTTCAGGTGTTGGGGACGGGAACGAGCTTCGCCGCCACGGGATCCATGTGAAGTCAAATGTGAAAGGTGTGGGTAAAAACCTTCAGGATCATTTGCAGGCCCGGCCGATTTTCAAAACCAATCTCAGCACCATCAATGTCGAGACCAATAACCTGCTCAAGCAAGCTGGCATTGCATTGCGCTATGCTCTCACAGGAAAAGGCCCAATGACCATGGCGGCAAGCCTGGGAACCGGTTTCCTAAAGACCGAAGAGCACATGGAAACGCCGGATATTCAGTTCCACATCCAGCCCTTCAGCGCGGATAACGCCGTGGATGGCCCGCATAAATTTTCTGCCTTTACTGCGTCGGTTCTACAGTTGCGCCCAGAGAGTGCAGGCCACCTCGAATTGGCGTCAAACAAGATGGATGACCATCCGAAAATTCATCCAAATTACCTCGCGACCGACACCGATTGCCGAACCATTGTGAAAGGGATCAAGGTGGCTCGCAAAATCGCAGAGTTTGAGCCGCTTAAATCTCACGTGACAGAAGAGTATGCTCCCGGTCACGGAGTGTCCAAAGTAGACGACACTGCGATCCTCGATTGGGCGCGTCGGACATCCGTTACTATCTATCATCCCACTGGAACCTGCAAAATGGGGATTGATCCCATGGCCGTAGTTGATCCACGCTTGAAAGTGAAAGGGGTGCGGGGGCTTCGCGTAGCGGACGCATCGATCATGCCGCAAATCGTAAGCGGCAATACGAATGCTCCGTGCATCATGATCGGCGAGAAAGCCTCCGATCTGATTTTGGAGGATATGAGACACTGAAATTCGGGGCCAGAAGAGGGCTCGAATACCTTCACCAGACCTTCAAGCCTTCGCGGTTTGGTGCAGAACAAAAAGAAGGCAAACATGATTAAGGGAGGAAAAATCATGTTAAATATGAAGACGGTCACGGCCGGTGCGGTTGCACTTGCTTTGACGGCGTCAGCGGCCTTCGCGGAGAAGGTTCTGCGCATTCAATCAGTTCTGCCGGCAACGGCGGACGAGGTGTTCATGCTGAATGAGTTCGGCAAAGACGTCGCTGCCCTGACAGAGGGCTCTCTGACAATCGAAGTTCTGCCTGCGGGTGCCGTTGTCGGCCCACGTGACATTATGGACGCGGTTGATGCGGGTCTTGTCGAAGGTGGTTTTGCTTGGACACATTACTGGGGTGGTAAGCACGTTGCGGCGAACCTCTTTGGTGCACCAGTTGCGGGCGCAGGTGTCGGCCTTGATAACATCGCGTTCTTGTCGTGGTTCCAGTATGGCGGCGGTAAAGAGCTTTACGACCGTCTTTGGGACGAAATGGGCGTAAACGTAAAAGGCTTCATGCTTCAGCCAGTTGGCCCAGAGGCCTTAGGCTGGTTCCCAGAGCCAATCACATCCATGGATGACTTCCGCAAGATGCGGTTCCGGGCGCCTCCAGGTATGGTTGGTGCGGCGTATTCCGACATTGGCATCGCGGCTGTTGCGATGGGTGGCGGTGACATTCTGCCAGCTTTGGAAAATGACACAATCGACGCGGCTGAGTGGTGCTGCCCTAAGCCTGACTCTGTGTTTGGTTTCCAAAAAGTGCTGAAGCACTACTACCTGCAGGGTCTGCACCAAGTTGTCGTGAACGCCGATATGTATGTGAATGGCGATTTCTATGACTCACTGACAGACGTCGAGAAGAAAGCTCTCGAAGTTGCTGCAAACGCGTCTCTGTCCAAGTCCATGTCTTACCGTATTTTTGAAAACGGTAAGGCTCTGAAGGACCTCGTCGACAATCAAGGTGTTATTCTTGAGGATACACCAGCGGACTACTTCACAGAGTACTCTGCTGCTGCAGCAAAAGCCCTTCAGGCTGCTGCGGACGAAAACGAGTTCTTTGCAGAAGTATGGGCATCTCAGCGTGCCTTCGCTGAAATCGCAGTACCATTCTGGTCAGGTGCTCAGACATCAAACGCGAACCTTGGTCGCGCGTTTGCTGACACACTGAAGTAATACCTCCTGGGATGCAGCGGTTCTGCCGCTGCATCCTGCTCCCTATCGGAAAGGCGCTCACGCACAGGGCGTCTTCCTTCTGGGGAGGAGGGGATCATGGCAGAAGACGTAAAAATTGAAGAGCTCGAAATCACTGACGAGCTGATTGCGGAACGCGCAAATTTCGTACCCGGTGAAACGCCCGAAGATATGCGCGCCTGGCAACGCCCGATTGTTGCGTTCATAGACAAGTTGAACTGGCGGGCAGGGCAGCTGATCTCTTATCTCATGATCCCGCTCATCGCGATTGTGGTCTACGAGGTCTTTTCGCGAAATTCTTTCGCCATTCTGGTTGCAAATGATATGGGTGACTTGGCCCGTTCGTTAGGACTTGGCCCGACGCTATTTGCCTATGATATGAGCCGGATGATCGCCGGCGTGATGTTTATGGCGGCCGCTGGTTACGGCCTGATGAGGGGTGTCCATATCAGGGCGGACTTCCTTTATCGAAATTGGTCAGACAAAACGCAGGCGACTGTCGATGCCACACTCTACCTTTTGTTCTTTATCCCCTCGATGGTGTTGTTCACCTATATTTCCGCCGATTACTGGTGGACCGCATTTTCCCGTAAAGAAACTATGGCCATCGACAGCGCTTGGGCGCCTCTATTGTGGCCCGCACGCTCAGCTATGCCTATTGGCGGAGCGCTTTTGTTCTTGCAAGGGATCCCCGAGATTTTCCGCGCCTTCCACAAAATGGGCCGCGAGCGGGAACAGATGTTCCTGTGGTCCATGATTGTGTATCTGCCGCTGCTTACGGTTCTTGTTCTGTCAGTTGTCGTGCCAGATATTGTTCCTTTGGGTGACTGGTTGGCGACCCTGACAGGTGGCGGTGGGCTCGACCTGTCGCGTCCAATGATCGGCCTCATTATGCTGGGTGTAATGCTCTTCGTGATCTTCATCGGTTTCCCGATCTCTTTCACGCTGATCTTTCTTGGCTTTGTCTTCGGGATTTGGGGTTTCAACCTGAAGGTCACGACCCTTTTGATGACGTTCCAGATCAATGACACCATGCTCAATGATCAGCTGATGGCGGTGCCGCTCTTTATACTTATGGGCATCGTGATGGAGCAGGCGGGCCTTATGGAGCGTCTGTTTAACTCGATCCAGATGATCATGGTCCGTATTCGCGGCTCGCTCTTTATTGCTGTTTTGATTGTCTCCACAATCTTTGCGGCGGCAACCGGTATCGTGGGTGCTTCTGTGACCTTGCTGGGCATTATGGCCGGTGCCACAATGAGCCGGGCAGGATATAACGTCCAGCTTGCAGCGGGTACAATTACCGCAGGCGGGACGCTTGGAATTCTGATCCCGCCCTCGATCATGTTGATCGTTTTGGGTCCGGTTCTGGAAGTATCAGTCCTCGATCTCTTCCGCGGTGCATTCCTCCCCGGTGCGCTACTGGCATCCTTGTATCTCATCTACACCCTTGGGCGTTGCTGGCTGAACCCAGAGTTGGGTCCGATATTGCCAGAGGAGGAACGGCCAGAAACATCTAACCGTTATGGTATGGAAGTGGTCCTTGTCTCTATCGGTATTCTTGCGCTCTGCCGGGTGTTCGGATGGTCGCTGAGCGGGGTCTTCGGAGAGTTCGTTCCATTTGGCGGAACACTGGCGACCCTTGCTGCGATTGCAGTGGCCTATGTCGCCTATAACAATTTTACAGTCCTTCGGATTGTGGCGCCGATTGTGATCTTAGGACAAGTTGCGTTGTCAGCAACTCATCTCATGTCGGCCGACATAACCCCGACAGGCACGGCGATGTCTGCGATGTGGCTGCTATTGATGGGTGTGGCGGGGTATCTCTGCTTGCCGCTTTTTGCGAAGAACGCTCAAGACAATTTCCACTTCTCGGATCTCTGGAACGAGTTCTTCCAAGGTTTGATGCCACCGACGATCTTGATCAGTTTCGCACTTGGCTCGATCTTGCTTGGGCTTGCCACTCCGGCCGAGGCGGCTGCATGTGGTGCATTCGGCTCGATCCTCTTGTCGCTGATCTACCGCAAGTTCACATGGTCTGGTTTCCAGGACAGCTTGATTAAGTCTTTGGAAATCACGGTCCTGATCATGTTCTTGGTGGCGGCGTCCAACTTCTTCGGTGCGGAATTCTCGAACCTTGGAACGCCGGGCATGTTGACCGAAGGACTTTTGGCTCTCGATATGGCACCGTACTTTGTCCTGATCCTGATCATGGCATTGATCTTCCTTTTGGGCTGGCCGCTGGAATGGGTGCCGATCGTCTTGATCGTGGTGCCGATTATGATTCCAACGGTCATTTCATTGGGAGAGGGGCTTGGCTTTGACAACAGCTATGACTTGCTTGTCTGGTTCGGCATCCTCGTGGCCGTGAACCTGCAAACGGCTTGGCTGTCACCACCCGTGGCTCTGTCGGCCTACTTCCTGAAGGGCGTGGTACCGAATTGGGATCTCAAGGACATTTATCTGGGGATGATGCAGTTCATGCTGGTACAGCTGATCGGTCTCATTTTGATCCTTACCTTCCCGCAAATCGTGCTGTGGCTGCCTCGGATTCTCGCCGGAGGTTAACCTTTTCAACATCCATAATTTGGGGTTCGCGAAACTGTGTCGCGAGCCTTGACCCAACCGGCCAAGCTCTATCTAAACTTATATAAGACCTGGCATACAAGACTCGCTGAAAGGACCCTGTCTAAATGGCACGGAAGTATTTGAAAAAGGCAACGCTGACATCGAAATCCGATGCCTCGGAAACGCATGAAATCGTCAAAGGTATTCTTGCGGATATCGAGGCGGGCGGTGACGCCAAAGCCCTCGAATATGCGATGAAGTTCGACAAGTATGACGGAAACACCGTCTTGACCGAAGAAGAGATCGAGGCAGCAGCGTCCAAAGTTCCCCAGAAACTAAAAGACGATATTCTGTTCGCTCGCGACAATGTCCGCCGTTTTGCCGAGGCACAAAAGGCAACCGTGTCCGACTTCGATATGGAAGTGCAGCCGGGCCTTGTTGCCGGTCAGAAGATTATCCCAATTGACGCGGCAGGGTGCTACGTACCTGCGGGTCGTTACACGCATATCGCCAGCGCCATGATGACCGTCACCACCGCTCATGTCGCGGGCTGCCGCCATATCGCCGTGGCATCACCGCCGCGTCCCGACACAGGCGTCGCCCCCGCAATCGCATATGCAGCAAATGTCTGTGGCGCGGACAAGATCCTGGCAATTGGGGGCGTGCAGGGTGTCGCCTCTATGGCGTACGGTCTCTTTGGCCTGCCAAAGGCGAATATCATTGTCGGCCCCGGCAATCAGTTCGTGGCCGAGGCGAAACGTATCCTCTATGGTAGCGTTGGTATCGACATGATTGCGGGCCCGACCGACAGTTTGGTTCTTGCGGATGCCGACGCGGATCCGATGATCGTCGCAACCGATTTGGTGTCTCAGGCCGAACACGGATATAACTCTCCGGTTTGGCTTGTGACCGACAGTGAAAAACTCGGCCAAGAGGTGATGAATATCGTCCCCAAACTGATCGACGACCTGCCAGAGTTGAACCGCGAGAATGCAACGGCGGCCTGGCGTGACTATGCC
>JBCBON010000025.1:0-36352 GCA_039821195.1 Pseudomonadota bacterium | reverse complement strand
AGCTTGGCCCCGAAACACAGCGTGAGACAGCAGAAGCAGCGGCATGTCAAATGATAGACACGGCCAACCGTCTCAGAACACCGACGGCATTGTTATTGCGTAGAGGAACCTTTCCGGCTTCGGCAGAAGCATTTGCCAAAAAGACGGCTTATCCAAACAGGGAATTGGCTGTCATTGAGGTTCTAAAAGCGCTCCCCAATGACATACCTGTTGTCGGAACAACTGGAAAAATATCCCGTGAAATCGATGCCTATTGCGCCACACGTTCGCAAGCGCCGACCCCGTTCTTGACGGTAGGAGGCATGGGACATGCCAACATGATAGCGGGGGGTATTGCGCTTCAAAACCCTGAAAGACCTGTCGCCTGCTTGGATGGGGACGGTGCCATCCTAATGCACACAGGAAATTTAGCCACCTGCGCCCAGTTACCCAACTTAGTGCACATCGTATTCAACAATCGTGTGCACGACTCTGTTGGTGGGTTGCCCACATCTGCGCCTAACTTGGATCTAGCCGCACTTGCTCGTGTGGCTGGCTATGCCTCCGCGACATGTTTAATGAGCGCAGCCGACATAGGCCCCGCTGTGCGCTCAGTCTTTGGACGTCGTGGCGCAGCCTTTATTGAGATCATGGTATCGCCTGGGGCGCGATCGGACTTGGGGCGCCCCAAAACCAGTCCAACGGAAAACAAATCCAAATTTATGGCGAAACTGGGAGCGTCCAATGTCTGATCAGTCACTGTTAACTGAAGATCTTGCGCAGGTTTTTGATGGCTGGAACGCCTCAAAGCCCCTTTTCACAGCTGGCCCGGCAAGTCTTGTGGCGGAGAATGCACTCGCGCTCCGCCCATGCTTTGGCCGCGGAGACGCAGAGTATCTGGACAGCCTGTCGGCTGTTTTGTCGGCAATTTCTGAACTTGCTGAACAGAGTACCACCGTTGCTATGCAGGGATCCGGCACTAGTGCAATCGAGGTGATGATCGCAAATTTCGTGTATGGGTCGGTACTGATCGTGGACTCAGGCTATTATGCGAAACGATTGTACACAATTGCAAAGAGTCGCGCTAGGCGGGATTCCCATATCTCTGGAATTGAGGTTGCTAGTTGGCACGATATCGACGACCTCACACAGCCGTTTGATTGGGTTCTAGCCGTATACACAGAAACTAGTGAAGCCACATTGGTCCCCATTAACCGTTTAGACAACCTCGTAAAACGCTGCGGGGCCAAACTGGCCTTGGACGCAACAGCGTCCATCGGGTTGGAATCAGACCACGGCGTAGCAGATGTGTGTGCTTTTAGCTCATGCAAAGGCCTGTTTGGTCTAACTGGAGCAGGCTTCATTTCATTTTCATCGCCTCCGCAAAACGAGGTGGAAGATATGATTGCAGCCCTGTCTACTTATGCTGAGAAAAAAACCACTGGTCCGTATCATGCAGTCCAATCCTTGAGTCGGATTTTGCCGCGCCACAGGGAGTTCAGAAGCTCTGTGGTGACAAACAAGTTGGTGTTTTTAGATAGGTTCCGCGACCACCTAATATACCCATCTGACTTACAGCCGCTTCTTTGCACCGCACTCTCTGTTCCACTCGTCGCAAAAGACAAAAATGCGATCCTTTATATGCCGCGCCAAACTAGCGCCGCCAGTATTACATGTCATATAGGTGAAGTTCATTTAGGATTACGTGCGAAGGGGAAGATCATTGATACGCTCGAGGTGGTGGAATGACTTCATAATCCTGATGCATTTGTTTGCCATAAAAAATGAACAACGAAAAATGGGAATTCAAGATTTGAGTTCAATTGACGCAAAAAGTGATCTCAAGGCTCGGCGAAACGGTCTTGCTCCGCCAAAACTGGACATTGAGACATTCCGCCGACGCGCAGATGTAGTGGCGGGGAGTGGAACCTGGGAACATAAATTAGAAATTGCTCTTCATGGTCCGGCCAAACTCACAGAGACCGAATTCTTTTCCTTTGAATTATATGATCCTTTTTTTTCGGTTGAAGAGATCGATCGCTTTGTGGGCCGCACTCGGCAAAAAGAACTCTACAAGTTATTGAACAGTCCTTACAGCTTGTCTCTATCCGAGGATAAAGCGCTGCTTGAGTTGCTATTGAAAGGAGCGAATTTGCCAGCAACCCGCACAAGGGCGGTCTTTTCACGGGCACAGCGGCACGGGTTTGGGGCGACGCTGTCTTCGGTCGCAGATGTAGATCAGTTCCTGACTTCACAAGTTTTTCCGATCTTTTGCAAACCCAATGACGGTATGCTGGGCATCGGCGCAATGACGCTCACCGGCTACAGCGCACGAGCAGTCGAAATCGCCGGCCGGCAACAGGTCTCGGTTGATCGGTTTTGCAATTATATGGCAACGCTGACCGATGCAGGGTTCTTGTTTCAAGACTGCATCTCGCAAGATGAAAGGGTTACGGACATGTTTGGCAACGGTCTTGCAACCTTACGTATGCTGACCCTGATGGACGCAGCCCCAAAAATTGAGGCCGCGTTTATTCGTAGCGCCGGAGGCGAACACGCTGCTGATCACCGGTGGCAACTTGGGAATACCTTTGCCGCCATTGAGATGGAAACTGGGCGCATTTTCAATACTGTGCGCCATGACGCTGTCGGCGAATTCAATCCCGTGCGCAGTAATACTGAGACGGACACCAGGGTCGAGGGCGTGTGTCTACCGAATTGGGAGGACGCATGCAAACTGGCTTGCAACGCAGCACGGTTGTTTCCCGATGTACGGGTACAATCGTGGGATCTCGCCATTTCGTCCTACGGTCCAGTATTGATTGAGTTTAATTGGGGAGGCAGTTTGTCCATGTTGCAGAGAGCGTATCGCAAAGGGGCCTATTCCGACAGTTTTGCAAGCCATGTGGAGGCCTGTGCGGCCCATCCATTGATTGTTCATCCAGTTCACTGATTAGTTTTGTTTTTCGCATTTCAATCTTATAACTAGGTGTCGAATCAATGAAAAACCCCACCAGAAATAAATCAGCAATTATACTGGCTGCCGGCGTTGGCCGGCGATTGACTAGTTGGGAGGGACCCAAAACTCTTCTGACTTTCGATGGTCAGTCGCTTCTTGAACGCCATTTGAGGTTTTTGGCGGACCTTGGAATTGAAAATGTTGAAATTACCGCTGGTCATTGTGCGGATGAGCTGCGAGCAGAGGTGGATCGATTAGGGCCGGACTGCCGTGTCACGCTCATTGAGAACCCGAATTATCAAGCCGGTAGCCTGCTGTCTTTGGCCTGCCACGACGCTCTACTACGGTCTGGGCAATCGATACTGTTGATGGATGGGGATGTGCTGTACGCACGGGCGATCTTACAACGGCTAGTTCAGTCTAATCGGCCCAATGCTCTGCTCGTGGACAGGGAGTTGGAGGATGATGAAGAGCCAGTGAAAATTTGCTTCGTTCAAGAACAGATTGTTGATTTCCATAAAGTGCCCAAACGCCCCTACGAATGGGCAGGCGAATCGGTGGGCTTTTTCAAGTTTGCCCCGGATATCGCATACCGCTTGGCCGACCGCGCCAAGAAATTAATAGCGGAAGGTAACAGTAACTACGAGTACGAAGAGGCAATCCGGAGTCTTATTCTTGAAATGCCCGGTGATTTTGGTGCCGAAGATATCAGTGGTCTACCTTGGACCGAAATTGATTTTGATCATGACGTGAATCGAGCTAATTCCACGATCGTTCCCCAGTTACAACGTCGGCATGAAGGTGCGCAATAATGTCCAGGCTTCAATCGACTTCGGATGTTGTGGTCACTCAAGACCAATTAGACCACTTTAATGCGCTCGGATGGGTTCTTCTTTCAGGATTCTATTCCACTCAAGATATTGCTGAAATGGGCCAGTGGGTAGACGATATTCTAGTAGAGGACGAGGCACCTGGATCCTACATGGTGTACTACGAAGACAGTCTGACCGAAAGTGGCAAGATCATACAACGGGTAGAGAACTTTTGCTCATTTCACTCTGGATTTGATAGCATGTGCAGAGATAGTCGCTTGACCCATGCTCTTTCGATCATAATGCGGGGGCAAGAGCCAACCCTGTTTAAAGATAAGATCAATTTCAAATTCTCCGGCGGGTCGGGATTTGAACCCCACCAAGATCAGCAGGCAGGTTGGTCGAAATATGCGCCTGTATTTATTTCTGCCTTGGTTTGCATCGATGAAGCAACCGAAGAAAACGGATGTCTTGAACTGTCCACGCAAGGGCGGGCCACGGATATCATGGGATCTGATTGGAAGCCGCTCGATGCCGAAGATCTCATCGATTATGCCCTCAAGCCGGTGCCCACGCGGCCAGGCGATGTAGTATTATTTGACAGTTTTGTGCCTCATGCATCAAAGCCCAATCACTCGGACTTACCGCGCCGTCTATTGTACCTGACTTATAACGCGGCGTCTTACGGCGATAAACGGGCCGAATACTACCGCGATAAAAGGGCGAGCTTTCCACCCGACATCGAACGCGAGGAAGGCAAACGGTATACCTTCCGCGTATAGCACTAGTCAAAGGACCGTCTAAAGTTGAGTACAGCACATGAACGCAATTATCCAGACGCGCAATCTTAGCAAGTCCTTCCCAAAACGCACGGCGCGCAACTGGCGACCCAAGGTCATGTCTGGTGTATGGCAAGGCTTGCTAATGGCTGATTGGACTGGCCTGCGCCAAGCCATTTCGACCCAAACTACGAATATGATCTCGGCAATTGATGACGTATCCCTAACGGTGCAGGAGGGAGAATGCGTTGGCTATCTTGGCCCCAATGGTGCCGGAAAGTCGACTATGATCAAGATTATGACGGGGATTTTAGTACCGACCTCGGGCTCCATTTCGGTTCTGGGCCGTACCCCGCATGAAAATCGTGTTGAAAATGCACGCCAATTTGGATCGGTGTTTGGACAACGGAGTCAATTGTGGTGGGACCTGCAGTTGCATCACAGCTTTGAATTGCATCGCCGGATTTATGGTGTAGATCCCTTGGAATTTCGCATGCGGCGCGGCGAGCTGATCGAAGCCTTCGATTTACTGGATATTCTGGACCGACCTGTTCGGTTACTCAGCCTTGGTCAGCGAATGCGGGCTGAAATTGCCATGGCCCTTATGCACAACCCCAAGTTACTATTTCTGGATGAGCCGACGATCGGCCTGGACCTGGTCGCCAAGGATCGTCTGCGCACCTATGTCCGCCGCGCAAATCGTGATTTGGCTGTTACTGTCATTATTACCTCCCACGACCTCAAGGATATCGAGGAAGTCTGCACCCGTATTGTTGTTGTGAACGAAGGATCCATCGTGTTTGATGGGCCGATTTCAAGCATTACCGCCAAATTGGGATACACGAAAAAGGTTCAGGTGACATTTGACCGTGATCCGGGTAACATCAATTTGTTGGGCGCCCAAGAAAAGAATGCGTCTGGGCCGGTGCGCCATTTCCTCTTTGACGATGCTGCGCCGTCGATACTGTCGTCCCTCAAATCGCTCGACACATCTGCCCAGCTGGTTGACATCAAAATAGAAGACCCTGGTGTTGAAGATATTATCCGCAAGATTTATGCGAACTGGAGTACCTAATGCGGATTTTTTTTGTGTTCGCTGAAGCATCTTTTAGAGTTCAGGCTAGCTTTTCCAGACAAGTCTTTGTCCTAATCATTGGGGCGCTAATAAACGTCGTGGCAAGGGTTGCCATCTGGACTTCTGTCTATGATGAGCAAAGTTCGGTTTCTGGCGTCGAATTGAACCAAATGGTGACCTATAGTATAATAGGGACCTGCCTTCTTTTGACATGGGACTCCGGGTTGACCATTCGCGATCTTGGGGCCGAGATTCGATCTGGTCACATTGCCAACAAGTTACTATTACCATATCAATTCCCTCTATTTTCGCTAGCACTGCAGTTTGGCGCGCGGGTCCACTACGTTCTAACAACAGGACTACCAGTAATAATTCTCGTAAGTCTTTTTACAGGCTTGCTACCACCAGCTTCGATGTTCGCTTTGGGCCTCTTTATCATTTCTTGCGCGATCTCTTTTGCTATTCTATTTTCCTTGTCCACTATTTTTGCTTTGATTTGCTTTTGGTTGTTCAACGCTATTTCTGCGGAATTGATGTTGCGAGGGATATTGGTTCTCCTATCTGGAGAATTAGTCCCGCTGTGGTTCTTTCCAGAGGGTCTGGCGCGAGTTGTCGAGAATCTTCCTTTCTGTTGGATTACGTTCTATCCAATGGCTATTTATCTTGGTGAAATAGACCACGGTGCCGCCGTATTGACAGTGGCAGGGGGATTAATTTGGGTGTCGGTTTTACTAAGTATCCTGTTTCTTCTATGGCGGCGTATCTGTCAAACTATTGCATTACAGGGTGGTTGACATATGAGCAGCCTGATCGACCTTTACTGGCATATTTTTACGCTCCAGGTACGTAGCAGGTTTGAATACAGAGCCGACATGGTTCTTGGCTGGTGTGCACGAATTTTGAGTTATGTCTGCCTTTACATCGCGATCTGGATCATTGTTGAGCGCTTTGAGATGATCGGCGGTTGGGTTTGGGTTGAAATCGCGTTCCTGTTAGGATTTCATATGTTCGCTTATGCCATCGGTGCAGCATTGACATTCATTCAAATGCGCCAACTTGAAGAGATGGTACGCCAGGGACAGTTCGAGGTTCTGTTGGTCCGCCCGGTAAACACGTGGGCCTACCTCGTTGTATCGGGTTTGAACCTCCAGTATTTGGGCCATCTAGTGTTGGGCTTCAGCCTGATGATCTGGGCACTTTCTAATTTGGATTTGGTGCTTTCTCCTTTGGTCACTTTTCAGCTGGTGTTCAGCGTTGTCAGCGCGGCTATGCTGACGACGGCCCTCCTGACGATGCTGGGAGCCAGCGCGCTCCTGATCACGCGCACGCGGTTCTTTTTTGGTTTATTCTATGATTTTTGGGAACTTGGGCGCTACCCTTTAGTGATCTTTCCTTGGCCTCTCCAAGCGCTTTTGCTGACAGCGTTGCCCATGGGATATACGGCTTTTGTTCCGGCTGCGGCGGTTCTAGGAAAAGAGGTGCCGTTTTGGGGGGATTGGGCAAGTACGGCTGGCATGCTAGCGGGCCCGGTGTTCGGTGGCCTTGCCGTGCTTTTTTGGCGATTTTGCCTCCGAAAATTCGAAGGTGTCGGGGGGTGAGGAATGTCCAAGAAACCTTCATGGTTGCAGTTCTAGACAATCTTCGAAATTTTATTGCGCTTAGATGTTTCTCAGATCGTTTTCTGCAATTAGTTAGGAGCTGTAATGAATCTTACTTTCAGTAAATCACCATTGGTCCTAATACCAACGCCAATTCGCGAAGTCTCGCCCGGATTGTTAATGAAGTTTGAACTGGACAATCCAGGTGGTAGCCATAAGTGGCGAGCTGCTCGGCGTATAATTGATTTAGCTGTGGAGCGCGGCGACATCATTCTAGGCAAAACCACAGTACTGGAAAAAACCGGGGGAAATTTCGGATTTGGTCTGGCATTGGCCTGTGCCAGGTACAACTTGCCGATTGACCTCGTTGTGGGGCCATCCTTCAGCCAAAAGAAGCGCCGTATGCTGGAGACTTATGGAGTAACATGTGTTGGCGACGATCTGATGAAGGGCGGTATGACGCCACCGGAAACCATTGATTGGATGTTGGCCAATCAATCCAGCGTGGACAAAACGTACTATTTCACTAATCAACACAGCAACATAGATGGGACAGATGCGCATGAATTCGAGACAGGACGTGAAATTATAAAACAACTACAATGTATTAACGGTCTAGAGGAGGTTATTTTTGTCAGTTGTGCGGGCACTGGAGCTCATATGGCTGGAATCTCCAAAGCTCTCGCGAAAACCGGCATGCTGTCCCGGGCAGTGCTTGTGGATCCAGACGGTTGTGACAGTTGCGCAGGGACGTTTGTGGAGCATCCATTTGAAGGCATTTCTGTAATGGAGCCGCCTCTATTGGATTGGTCTTTGGTGGACGAACACCGCACCGTAACGGTTGATGACATGCTTTACACCCAGCATCAATTCGCAAAAGAAACAGGTTTTTTAATTGGAAATACGAGTGCTGCTTGCTTAAAGATCAGCCAAGACATATGCCGCGAGAATCCGCTGGACTCATCACGTAAAGTTTTTACAATCGCATATGACCATGCGCTTTGGTATTTGTAGTGATTAGCAGTGGTATATCGGTTTGTATGTTGTGCAAGAAACAGTTGGGTGCAAATGTGAGTCAGCGCGCGGATAGACCAACAAACCGCTACCATGTGGTTAATTAACAGATGAATTAACTGTAGCAGTCGTTTTGCGGCATCACGGTTAGGTTTTCAAACATGTCATCACTTGTACGTGCAATTCGAAAGTTAGCCGTTGACGGTGATACGGCGCATGCATTATTCCCTGGTGGGGCAAGCGATCATTTGGATAGCGATCGCGCCAGTCAAAAAGAAATTGCCATTTGCGCCGTTGCTTTGGCTGGCAACATGCGAAAAACGGTCGATCCAGGGACATGCGTAGTTCTCGCCCTGCCACACGGCGCTGATTTCGTTTCAGCATTCTTGGCCTGTTGCGTCGCCGACGTGGTTGCGGTCCCTGCAACGCCACGGGCGTGGCCTGCAGACACACAAGATGCAGACATGGTGTGGGCGCATTATCAGATGTGCGCTTCCCTGGGGCGACAGTGTATCGTGCTTTGCGATCCTGCCATGCAATACCTCCTCTCTGCCTCTGCGGATGCGGTTGTTGGCGACATAAAGCCTCTGAACAGTTTTCTGAAAGAAATCGCTCCGAGCCGCCAAGCGCCTCGGGTGAAGGAGGCGGCTACTGCCGTCCTTTTGTGGACCTCTGGGTCTGAGGGGAGGCCAAAAGGTGTTCCATTGAGCCACGGGAACATTTGGCTTCAAGCGCGCGCTGGCCAAGTCCAATGGTCGGTCAAAAGGGGGAGTCGACCAGTGTCTTGGCTTTCTCCGAACCACAACTTCGGACTGCACTTTGGAGCGCTTGTACCTTTTTTGGCGGCGGCACCATGTCGGGTCATGACACCACAAGCTTTTACTATGCGTCCCGGCCATTGGGTCCGCGCAATCGCGGATCATTGCGGAACGCACCTTGCGATGCCGAATTTTGCCTTTGATTTGTGTTGTGACACTGTGGATGTGGCCGCGGTCCCGGATATGGCCTTTGCAGATGTCTCGCATGTTGTTTGCGGCGGAGAGCCCTTACAATTTGCGGCAGCCAACCGGTTTTTTGACCACTTTGCCCGGCTTGGAGCGCTGTATGAGACGCTTCAGCCGCACTATGGAATGTCAGAATGCGGATCTATTGCCACCCTACATGCGGGACGCGATCCTTTTATCTATCTGGAGACTGATGCGCTAGCAGCAGGTCGCGCAGTGCCGACAGCGGGCGAAAAAAGAGGCACCGTATTTGCATCTGTTGGGCAACCGCCAAATGGTCTTGCGATCACCATTTGGGATCATGACCGGAACGGACCTCTTGCAGATGGACAAATTGGCGAGATCTTCGTGACCTCGGATGCTGTGATGGCGGACTATTGGAGTGAGGACGAGCACAACAGGGCGGAAACGTTCCTGGATCTCGCAAATGGGACACGCCACGCCTTTCGCACAGGGGACCTGGGATTTGTGCTGGATGGGCAGCTCTGTGTCACTGGGCGCAGCAAGGATGTCATCATTCAGCACGGAAAAAAATACTATCCAGCGTCCCTTGAAAACACGGTGACTGCCGCCCTCATGACGCAGTTCGCGGTTGCCTGCGCGGTGATTACTGTGTCTGAACAATCTGCGGAGGAGGTCATCTTGGTCCTTGGCTTGGATGCGTCATCGGCAACCGACAATGCGGCGAGACTAGCCGAAGAGGCGCGGAAAGCTGTGTCAGAGGTCCACCACGTGAAGCTTGATGTTGTAGTTGTGGTTGATCGCGATGCGGTGTTTGGGTCTGCCACTTCCAAACTTAAGCGTGGTCCAATAAAAGCCGCCTATCGCGACGGCAAATTGCCCGTTGTTTGGCGAGATGATTCTGCGCGGTTGCCCCCACCCGAACCAGCCGCCCAAGATCATTCTTCCTTGATCTCAAAGCTCCGCGAACAGGCGTTTCGCCCGGTTTTGGGAGCCACAGCCGATACTTTAGCGGCGGACTCCGATTTCGGAACTGTCGGCCTGACCTCGTTGCAATGTGCGCGGATTGCCGGCGCGATCGAAGATACGTTTGATTGTGATTTTAGTCCGTCTATACTTTTTGTGCATACTACGCTCCGTCAGGTAGCGCGCTATCTGACTTTGGACGTGGCATCTTCGCCATCCGACCAATCAAACTCTTCAAACAAGACGCATCCAGCGAAAGCAGAGGATGCAATCGCGATTGTCGGCCTGCATTGTGACATTCCCGCTGTCGGTCCGGGGGTAGATGCATTTTGGGATTTGTTGTCGGCAGGAAAGAATGGTGTGGGTCTGATTGCCGATCATCGTCCCGCCCTTTGGGCTGCACTAAAGAGCTTTGCCCCGATGCCAGAGGATCATCTGCCCCGCTATGCAGGCCTATTGGCTGAGATCGACCATTTCGACGCAGAGTTCTTTGGAATTTCCCGGCGCGAAGCGGAATGCATGGATCCCCAACAGCGCAAAGTTCTTCAGTTCATCTGGGATCTTGCCGAAGTTTCTGGCCAAAAGCCGAGCAGCTGGGACGGTGAGCGAATCGGTCTTTTTGTGGGCGCTCATTCGAAAGACTACGCTGATCTATTGGCGGCGCGTCCGGACATGATGGTTTCGTCGGGGGCCTACATCGACTCGGGTACCCATTTGGCAATGATCCCCAATCGAGCTTCACGCTGGTTCAATCTTAAAGGTCCGAGTGAGGTCATAAATACCGCGTGTTCCAGTTCTTTGGTAGCCCTCCACCACGCGGCCAACGCCGTGCGGGGGGGGGATTGCACATCGGCTCTTGTTCTGGGGGTGAACTTAATCTCCGGCCCTGTCGCGTTTTTGTCGAGTGCGCAGGCCGGAATGTTATCCAAGCAGGGGGCCTGTCGCACTCTGGATGCTTCGGCGGATGGGTTCGTGCGGTCTGAGGCGTTAGCAGGTGTAATACTAAAACCCTTGCTGCAGGCGCTTGCCGATGGTGACACTGTTCATGGTATACTCCGCGCAACGGCGATAAATCACGATGGGCGATCAAATTCCCTTAGGGCTCCGAACGGGGGGACCCAACGCGATTTGATTCATTCGCTTTACGCGCAAGCGAATGTGGATCCAGCATCGGTTTCTTTTGTCGAATTGCACGGGACCGGGACCGTATTGGGCGACCCGATTGAGGTCCACGCTCTGTCGGACGCATTTAGGCAACTAGACCCAACACTAAAGGTTGGAGCTTGCCCAATTGGATCGGTGAAGTCGAATATCGGCCATACGGAAGCTGCTGCGGGTTTGGTTGGTTTAATCAAAGTACTTTTGTGTATGCGGCACAAGACTTTGGTTAAGACCCCGAACTTGACCATGCTAAATCCGAACATCGATTTCAAGCGTGCCCCGTTTCGTCCTTTACGGACAAACGAACCTTGGCATCCGATGACGGTCCAGTCCCCTTTGCGGGCCGGCATCAGTTCCTTTGGGTTTGGTGGAGTGAACGCCCATGCCATTGTGGACGGCTATGAGGCGGCGCGATCACACTCGACGTCCAACAGCGCACAAATCCTAATTCTATCAGCCAAGACTGAGGCCGCGCTGACCGAACGTGTGCGTCAACTGCTCTCATGGCTGGATGGACCCAGTGGGAAACACTGTACTCTACCCGCCGTCGCTCAAGCCTTGCAGTTAGGGCGTGAGGAGATGGCTTTTCGTCTTGGCCTGGTCACTGAATCTGTAGCCAACGCACGGCAAGCTCTGCAGACTTATTTGGAGAGCGGTGCGGAGCATACGGGTATCATTCGTGGGAGCAGCGTCACTCAACCAACCGCCTTTCATGCGCTCTTGGCGGACGACACATTCTCGAAAACGATGCAGGCTTGGATTGCGAATGGAAATCTCGGGCCCATATTGGAGCTTTGGGTCCAGGGTTTGACAATCGATTGGTCAGCGCTTTGGCCCGATTGTTCCGTCGCACAGACCGGTTTGCCGGGATATCCTTTTGCCACAGATCCCATCTGGTTGCCGCAACCGCCCTCACCGGTATCCTTAGGGGCAGCACCCATCGCAGTCCCAACACCAACGGAGATAAAGGCACCCGTGCCACATACTGCTTCGAGCGACCTAGCGGCACTAGTTCTGGTGGAGTTGGGAGCGTTTCTAAAGGCACGTTCGGAGGAGATAAACCAAGAAGCGCCCTTTGCTGAAATCGGCTTGGATTCTGTGGGGATCATGAACTTCAGTGAACACCTCAATCAGGTTTTTGGCTGGGATGTCAGCCCGACCGTTTTCTACGAACAAACTACAACCAAAGAATTCTTGGACTACGTTCGGCGTACTTTTCATCATTCCCAACCCGTACCCGCCACGCCCCCTGGGCACAGTAAGGATCGCACACACATTTCGACCCTTCCAGCGGCTGCCGCGTCGCGGTCGATCGCGATTATCGGGATGAGTGGCGCATTCCCGCAGTCCCCTGATATTTCAGCTTTTTGGCACAATCTTTCGGAAGGCCGCGACTGCATCTCTTCCATTCCCTCAACGAGGTGGGGAGGCTTGGGCACAGAGGATATCCCGCATGCTGGCATTCTGGACGATATTGACCAGTTTGACCCGACCTTCTTTGGTATTTCCCCACGCGAAGCACTAAGCATGGACCCACAACAGCGGCTTCTGTTGACGCACTGTTGGCAAGCGCTGGAGGATGCAGGATACGCACCGACATCGTTGGCTGGGTCCAACACCGCGGTTATTGTTGGTTCTGAGCGCAGCGGCTACACGGAACTTCTGGTAGAGTCTGGCCACCCGATCGAAAGCTATAGTGCAATTGGCATGGTCGCCTCCATGGGACCCAATCGCGTAAGCCACATGTTGGATTTCCACGGGCCTAGCGAACCCATTGAAACGGCGTGTTCGAGCTCGTTGGTTGCAATTCAGCGGTCCGTTGAACTGTTGCGCCAAGGAGTCTCGGATTTGGCCTTGGTCGGCGGTGTTAATACACTTGTCTCGAAAGAGCTTCACACAGGCTTTACCAAAGCCAGGATGCTGAGCCCCGACGGCAGCTGCAAGACTTTTTCTGCAGACGCCAATGGGTATGTGCGTGGCGAAGGTGTCGGCATTCTTGTACTTAAACCTTTGAGCAGCGCAGAAGCTGACGGTGACTCTATTTATGGAACTATTGAGGGAGCTGCGCTCAACCATGGGGGTAAGTCTGCCTCGCTCACCGCTCCTAATCCGCGGGCCCAAGCCGAATTGATCGACGCTGCCCTAAAGGATGCGCGTTGGAATCCAAAATCCGTCAGCTATCTGGAACTCCACGGCACGGGCACCCCGCTCGGAGATCCTATTGAGTTCGAAGGGCTCAGAGCCGTTTATGGTGCCGACCGAGCAGGTGTTACCAACGCCTGCGGCCTTGGTTCGGTCAAGACCAATATCGGTCACTTGGAACTAGCCGCCGGGGTTGCAGGTGTCATCAAGGTTTTAATGCAAATGCGACACAAAACGCTGGTGCCCAGTTTGCACAACAAGCCAATCAACCCCAAAATCGACATGGAGGGATCGCCCTTTTATGTAGTGGACGAAGCGCGACCGTGGGCACCAGATGCGACCGTAGAGCACCCACTGCGCGCTGGCGTCAGTTCCTTCGGGGCCGGTGGCGTGAATGCTCACGTGCTATTGCAGGACTATACTTGCACACCGAAACCTCCGGCGGCTCCAGCTGACGCGGAACTTGTTGTTTTGTCGGCCCGTAGTCCGGAACAGCTCACAACCTCAGTCCGATTACTGCTTGATTGCTTGTCCCAAAATGATGCGGTCGAACTGTCAGACTTGGCCCACACACTTCAGGTTGGGCGGGAACATCGTTCAAATCGATTGGCAATCATAGCAAGGTCGACGGGCGATTTGCAGTCGCGATTGAAACAGGTTTTAGCAAATGAGCTGGAAGGTGGTGCGATTTTTGCGGCGCGCGCTGAGGCAACTCGCTCCGCTAACCCTGCTGCCAAATGGTTGCGAGTTGAAGCAAGCGATACTGTGGCGACGCTCCGTGCTGCCGCAAAGGCTTGGGTCGATGGCGCAGACATCGATTGGGCTGACCTTCGCTCTGGACAGACACCAAGACGGATCCACCTGCCGCCCTCGCCGTTTGCGATGCAACGGTTTTGGCCCCAATTCGATCAGAACTGTGCAGCGCGGTCCCTGGAAGCTCCCCCGACCGACCTAGTACTTAAGGCGCTTACTTGGGAGCCGCTAGACTCGGCGGCACCCGAGATAAAACCACTCGAGATGAAACGCAGGGTTATCCTGCTTGGCCACGGCGATGCCCTCCCCCAGATACCGACCTCACTGAGTGTTGTCGCCCTGGCTCCGATTGATGGGGATGTGGCATTGACACTCATCAAAGCCATTGGAGAATTGACCGCGCTGATCCAAAGCGAACTGGACAACAGCACAACACCAACGCTACTCCAACTCGTTGTGCCTGCATCAGGTCAAGGACGGCTTCTGGCTGCTGTAGATGGCTGGTTTAGGGCCATGCACCAAGAGCGACCGAACCTCTTCGGTCAAGTGTTCGCCGTGGACCCGACTGAGGCCGAATACCTCGACCAACGTTTGCAAGAGGTCGCAAAAACACCTGCTGAAAGCTATGTAGCATGGAATGCTGGCGCGGCGGCGCGACCGATTTGGTCTGAAATCCCTCAAAGCAAGACCAATCCCCAACCCTGGATCGCGGGCGGCACCTACCTGATCACCGGTGGGCTGGGCGGGCTTGGCTATGCGATTGCTCAAGACATCTGCGGTAGGGCTTCAACGGCCAATGTTATCCTCGTGGGCCGGTCGCCGCTTTCGTCACAAATGTCAGACAAGCTGGAAGAATTGCGCAAGCTGGATGGCTCGGAACGCATGGGCAAGGTCGAATACCATGCCGTCGATATCACAGACGGTGAAGCACTAGATCGCTTGATCGGCATTATGGTGCATCGCTATGGTGGCCTAACGGGGATCGTCCATACCGCAGGCGTCATCCGTGACAGCCTCATTCACACCAAGACCTCAGAAGACATTCAGGCCGTGCTAGCGGCCAAAGTTGCGGGCACACGCAACTTGGATGCCGCAACGCAAAATATCTCATTGGACCTATTCGTCTGCTTTTCGTCTCTGGTGGCGATATTGGGCAATATCGGGCAAACGGATTATGCGGCGGCAAATTCATTTTTAGATCACTTCGCGGCCCATCGGGAGACGTTGCGGGCACAAGGTCTCCGTGCCGGGCGCACTGTGTCCATTAATTGGCCCGTTTGGGATGGTGGAGGGATGCAGATTGATGCCTCGACGCTCGCGGAGATTTTTGACAGAACCGGCTTAGTGCCCCTGCCCATCGACAGAGGCCTCAACGCACTGAAGGCCGTTTTGGCCACCGATAAAACGCAAGTCCTGGTCGCCCATGGCGATACGGCCCGATTTGAAGAGCTGCTTTCTCGAACCCACATAGCAAACGCCCCGCAACCTCAAGGGCAGAGGAATACTGTGGTTGGTGTTGGTGACCCTAAAGCCTATCTCGTAGGGGTCTTGGCAAAGAGTTTGGATTTACCAATCGCAAACCTGGATTTGGATGAGAACCTTGAGGTCTACGGGCTCAATTCCCTTATGATCATGAAGCTGATCGATGATCTTGAGCTCGTCTTGGGCCCGCTGCCAAAATCTCTGTTTTACGAGCACAGCACGCTGCGGGGCGTGGTTACTGACCTTTTGGACAACCATTGTCGCGAACTTCGCCCTAAGGAACCTTCCTTAGCGGCACCTGCCGCAATCCAAGGAAACGATCCCATGTCGCAACGGGAAGCTCAGCCTGTCACGCGTTCTGGCACCCAGATGCCCATTGCGATCATAGGAATAGCTGGCACCTATCCCGGGGCTCCATCGCTGGACAAATTCTGGTCCAACCTCCAAAGCGGTGTCGACAGTATCATCGAAGTCCCCAACTCCCGCTGGGATCACTCTCTCTTTTACGATCACAACCGTGCTGCCAAAGGGAAAACTTACGGCAAATGGGGCGGATTCATTGAAGGATACGACCAATTTGACCCACTCTTGTATAATATCTCCCCTCGTGATGCCCGTCTAATGGACCCGCAAGAGCGGTTGTTTCTACAATGCGTCGACAGCGCGATCGAAGACTCAGGATACATACCAGAGGCGCTGGCCGGGAGTTCGCCGGCATCCGCTGTCGGTGTTTTTGCGGGGGCAATGTACAGCGAGTACCAGCTTTTTGGTGCCCAAGAGCAGGTCGCAGGCCGTAGGGTGGCGTTGAACGGGATTTTGGCCTCTATAGCAAACCGAGTGTCCTATTGCTTTGATTTCAGGGGCCCAAGTGTGACGGTGGATACGATGTGTTCTTCGTCACTTGCGGCGGTGCACATGGCCTGTCAGGCCTTAGATCAGGGCGAATGCGCTGTAGCCATAGCAGGCGGTGTCAACTTGTCACTTCACCCCAACAAATATCTGGGCCTAGCCCAAGGCAATTTCCTGTCGACATCGGGACGATGCAAGAGCTTCGGAGCGGGCGGAGACGGATACGTGCCCGCCGAAGGCGTCGGCGCTGTGATCCTGAAACCCCTCAACAAAGCATTGCTAGACAAGGATAGCATATATGCAGTTATCCGCGGCAGCGCGATTAATAACGGGGGTAAAACGAACGGGTACTCGGTCCCGAACCCTAATGCCCAAGCCGAGGTGATTCGCGCAGCGCTCGATCACGGACGGATCGATCCAGCGTCGGTAAGCTATGTGGAAGCTCACGGGACGGGGACGGCATTGGGCGATCCGATAGAAGTGGCAGGCCTGATGAAGGTGTATGGAACCAGCAACCGGCCTCAGGGTTCGATAGCACTGGGCTCCGTGAAATCCAACATCGGTCATTGCGAGGCCGCCGCGGGAATTGCTGCTCTGACCAAGGTGATCCTACAGTTTCAAGCCCGCCAGATCGCTCCGAGTTTGCATGCGGAGATACTAAACAAAAATATAGAGTTCGGATCCGGTCCGTTTCAGGTGCAAACGAAACTGTCACCCTGGGAACAGGTCGAAACCTCAGGCCCCCGCAGGGCTGGGATTTCGTCCTTCGGCGCTGGCGGGACCAATGTCCACGCCGTGGTTGAGGAGTGGGTGGCCAGTGCACCGCAGATCATACCTACAAGGTTGCCTGCGTCGCAGGCGTTTGTCCTTTCAGCTCAAACGCCCAAGGCGCTAAAGGCGCGCGCTCGTGATCTTTTGACGTGGATGAAGGGCGGAACTGCAACGCTAGAACAAATTGCGTTTACGTTGCAAACCGGCCGTCGAGCAATGTCGTTGCGATTGGCATGGGTGTCAGGCTCCCGCGAAGAATTGATGGATACACTTTTGTCTATAAGCAACGGAACGCTCGAGAATAGGGCGGTTCACACCGGAGACACGCGTTCGGGACGAGTGTTTGTTGCACACCTATTGTCAGACCCGGACCAGCCGAGGGTATTGAACGAACAGCTGGCGGCTCGCAGTTTTGCAGAGCCTTTGGCAGCCTGGGTGCAAGGAGTGGAGCTAAATTGGGGCGTGCTTTATCCCAATGAAATACCCCAACGATTGCACTTGCCGACATATCGCTTCGCACAAGATCGCTATTGGGCACCGCGCGCGTTGACGACGGCCGCCGAACCCTCGCAAGATTGCACAATGACGGACAGTGACCGCCTGCCGTTGTCAGAAACCGACCCCGATATTGCCGTCTTAAGAGCCATTGCTGTGGTCACCGACGTGCCGTTGGACTCCATCGAACCTGATGCGCCGTTCCGCGAATATGGAGTGGATTCAATTCATGCGCTTGATTTACACGCATACCTGTGTGAAGTACTGCAAGTAGAGCTTAGTCCCTCCGCGCCCTTTGATTTTCCAACGGCAGCTACACTGGCCGAGCATTTGCGCGACCTACAACAGGATGTCGCGCGACATGATACATGCTTCGACCGGCGCGAAGCGCAGATCGGCCTGCGCCAAATGCGGGTGCAAGGGTCGGATGGCTGCCCAGTGTCGCTTTTCTACCCAACGCGAATGGCGGCTCAAACGATCACTGTTGGCGGGTATAGTTTTACCGCTGCGATAAATTCCAAACCCGATGTTTCAGGTGTGAGAGGCCTGATTTTGATCTCGCACGGGTTTGGTGGCACTGGGTACTCACATCATGCTCTTGCCCGGCACTTGGTGTCTGAAGGCTACTTAGTCGCAACACCTCATCACACCACCGACACTTTGCACAAAGAAGCCGATCGTATGACGCCTGCGGATTTTGATGTGCGTACGCGCCAGTTGCGCAAGACGATTGAGTTGATCACCGAGGACCCTGATTGGGCTGCGCTTTTGCATGACCGTCCCATCGTCGCCGTCGGGCACTCCGGCGGAGGGGCTACGATCCTTTCTATGCTTGGGGCAGCGATAGAGGGGGCTCCTACCCTTGAGCAAATGCCCGAGACTCGTCTCTCAGCAGCCGTGTTGATGGCACCCATGGCCATTTCGTTTTCGCCGAAGTCCCTGTCAGGCATCGCCACTCCACTCCTTATACTGACGGCGGAACGCGACGAGTATCGGGAAGACCCAAGATCTGAAGGGTTCTACCTGGGTCACATGCCCAATGCAGAACATCAGACTATTCGAGGCGCGGGGCATTTCAGTTTTATGTCGCTGCCATCCGCTGACTCTGTGCAACCAAGCCAACAAGAGTTTTCTATTAAAGATCCTGATGGTTTTGATCGCATCGCCTTTGAGAGAACTAATCATGCAAAGATTTCGACCTTCATCTCCGAAAAGGGAGTTTACGAACCTACGTCTGGGTCACCTAAGTCACACAGGATGGATTCTGTCGGCAAGGCCGTGGTATTCCCCGGCCAAGGATCCCAAGCGGTGGGTATGGGAGCAGCGTTATTTGAGAATGACTCGGACTTTGCCGACCAAGAACAACAAATCGACTCGATCCTTGGCTTCTCGGTCAGAGACATATGTTTGAATGGACCGAAGGAAACGCTGGATCAAACCCGTTATACTCAGCCATGCCTTTATGTGCTAAATGCTCTTCACTATGCGGCGCACATAAGGTCTGCAGCGATGCCGACACACGTTGCTGGCCATAGTCTTGGCGAATACAACGCACTTTTGGTTGCAGGTGTCTTCGACTTCTTTACCGGGCTTAAAATCGTAAAGGCCCGCGCAGATGCAATGAGCCAAGCCAAAGACGGCGCCATGGCTGCGGTCATTGGGCTTGACGCCGAACAAGTTGCGAAGGCATTGGATCGACACCACCCTGACATCGACATCGCCAATCTTAACGCACAAGCGCAGATCGTAATCTCTGGCCCCAAGACATCGATTGAGAAGGCTAAGCGCACTATTACCCAAGCAGGTGCGAAGCAATACATTGTTTTGCCTGTTAGCGCTGCGTTCCATTCCAGGTATATGCAGCCAGCGGCGCGGGTCTTCGCCGAACATATTGCCGGGATAAACTTCGCGCCGCCGCGCCTTACCGTGATATCCAATCTCACTGCCTCAGAATACCCACAGGATAGCGACAGCATCCGCTCAATCTTATCCGAACACCTCTTCCGTCCGGTATTGTGGACACAGACGATTTCAGCCCTGTCTACAAATGGACCGTTAGACATTGTCGAGATCGGACATGGCAAAACTCTGACCCGGCTGATCGCTCAGATTCAAGGGTTATCATAGCTCACACTGTCGCAACTGTTGTAACTACCAAAAAGATCAATTCGCTACGAGGACTGAATCCATGAAAGATTTTGACGCTCTGCCAGAACTCGATATCACGGCGACCGATTTTCTCGGTGACCCACCGGCAGCCTTGCAATTCGCACTTGAGCAGGCACCGATTTGGCGCAGCGCCCGCGGATTGGAGGTTCTACCGTATCGTTCCTGCCTAACCGCGTCTCGTGATCGGCGTTTGTGGGTCAACAATCTGCGTGATGTTGAAGCGTTGGGTTTTCCCGAAGGCCCGGTAATGGATTTCAAGCGTCGGATGATTCTGGGGCAAGGTTTCACAAAAGATCGCACCGCCATTCGTCAAACCCTTGGACGCACGGTTGGTCGCGTTGGGGCCGAGGATATGCGTCCCGCGATTCGAAGCATTATCCATGCGCTTTTGGATGACATCGTGGCCCACACCCCTTCCGGTCCGGCCGAGTTCTTAAATGCCTTTTGTGTTTTGCTTCCTGCACGGTTGTATTGCTATTGGGTAGGGGCACCTGACGCAGATGCCCCGTTCGCGGCACGTCTGTCCGAAGCGGTCATGCGGGTTTTCCTTCAAGATCCCTCGGATGTGCCAATCATTGTCGAGGCTTATGAGGAGCTCTTTCCGTATATCGAACGCCAGATGGCTCAAGCGCGACAGACACCCCAAGACAACTTGCTGGGCCTATTGATGTCGGAGGTGGATAGGGGCGTCATGACTCCACTTCAGGCGCAGGATTTTGCTGTGATGCTGCTTGAAGCTTCCATCGAAAACAGTGCACAGCAACTGGCCCTTGTTTTGGGTGCCGTGTTAGGGGACGCAGAAATCAAGTCGCAGCTTTTGCGGTCGCCTAACTACATTGGGCCCGCAGTTAATGAGGCCATTCGCCTGAACTCTCGGGTGGGCCGCCTGAAACGTTACACACGGGAAGCCGTGTCTATCGACGGGGTCATGATACCCCCAGACACCTCCGTGATTTTGGGATCGTGGGCTGCCCACCGGGACGCTACAGTCTTTCAGCAGCCTGAGCTGTTTCGGCTGGATCGAAACAATCCTGCGGCCAACTTAACCTTTGGCGGAGGCAACTTTAGTTGTCTCGGTCAATTCGTGGCCCTTATCGAAATCGAGGAGACGCTCAAGATCTTGAATCAGCGATTCCCAGATGCTCGTCTTTGCGAGTTCAAAACGGATTTCTCACCAGTGCGTAAAGCCTGCCAAGTGCTGACAATTGCGCTGATGCCTTAGGCAGTTGACCAAGCGATCACAACATAAACTTGATCGCCCAATTCTTTCTCTTCCAAGTACCATACCTTGTCTCGCAACGTTACCGGACCTAGGCGGAATGGATCAATACCCTGCAGAACCTCAATGCACCGGGGGTCTAAGGTAAAGCCAACGCCAGCTGCCTTCAAAAGCGCCTCTTTCGCGCACCAGGTCCGCAGCAATACCGGATCACGTTCCGCAGGTAGAATTGTCAATATGCGAGAGTTCTCCTCTGTCGTCAAAAAATGGCGAGCAAGTCGGTGCATAGTTGAACCCGAGAGCTCGATATCCAGCCCAAGATCTACACCATAGGCAAAGGCTACAGCTACATAACCAGCAGAGTGGGAGATATTAAAGGTTAGGTCGGTTTGGTGGCGAGGACCAAACGCGGGTTTGCCCTTTGGGCCAATCACGATGTCAACCTCGGCGCCCGAGCAATCCAGCACACCGCCTGCAATTGTCCTCACGATATTGCGGGCGACCATGAACTCATACCTTGCTTCACTCGACCGAATTCGAGAGGCACGCGCAACTTCATCGTGCGATAGAACGGCGGTGTAATCCAGCAGAGCAACTTCCCGTACCCGGGTCCAAACTATCATGCAGCCTTGTGCAAGGGCATCAACCATTGGTTCACGTCCTGCAAGATCGATGACGTGCGAACTTTGTATGTTCATGGATTTCGTTCATTTCGATTGTTCATAGCGTTCCCAAAAAGGATGCAACGGCCAAAAGCACTCCGGTCAACACGTTTTCAATAAACAGTTTGTAATTGGCGTGCCGAAGACTGAGGTCAAAGCGATACACTTGGAACATGAAATGAGTTAAGATGAGAGCAATCCCGATCAAGTAGGCATTGGACATCTCAACCAACCATCCACCCGACGCCCAACAGACTGCTGACACGACATAAAACCCCGCGATTGCTAACTTTCCGTTTTCACCAAACAAGAGGGCGGTTGATTTAAGTCCCAATTGCGCGTCATCTTGAGCATCAACATATGCATAAATCGTGTCATAACCGACTTGCCATGCTGCTGCGCCCAGCCACATCAAAATGGCACCTAAGGGGATGTCTCCTTGGATCTGAGCCCATGCCATCAACATTCCCCAGTTGAAGGATATCCCCAAAACAACCTGGGGCCAGTAGGTGAAACGCTTACAAAAAGGGTAAATGATCGATAATGGGATCACCACCAGTGCGACTAACCGTGTGAGTGGTGTCAAAAAGACGAGCAAAAGCGCTGCCGCTAGAAGTTGGACGAGAAAGAAGATTAGCGCGTGTCGAAGCTTGACCTGCCCGCTGGCTAAGGGGCGGTACCGCGTACGTTCCACTTGTCCGTCGAATCTTCTGTCTGCGATATCATTGATTGTGCAACCTGCGCTGCGCATCAATATTGCTCCCAAGGTAAAGACAACAAGGTCACCAAATGCCGGAACACCACCGGCGGCTTGGAACATTGCAGCCCAGCACGGGAGTAAAACCAAGAGGATTGGCAAAGGCCGATCCGCACGTGCAAGGCGCAAAAATGGGCGCGCAGGCCTAGGGATGAACCGATCAACCCAATTGCCAGTCGGAATATCATTCAAATCAGGTCGGTGAGTGTCTGCCATGGCTGATCAACGCTTGGTTTCCGAGGTGTCACGATAGGTCTAAAGACTCGTCTTCTGAGTCCAGCATACAAAGTATACTTCGTCGGTGTTAGCGCGCCGAGTTTACGTATTCCGAAATTTGGCAAACGATCCCTGTCATCAGCATGAGTTTGGCCCTGATGTCCGAACAACATCCTCATGGCACGCTTAAGTACCTCAGGTGTATATCGGTATCTACATTTTTTCTTTCCCATAACCCATTATACTTGCTGCTAGCTCCCGGGCAAATGAGTAGTGGATTAGACCATGGATCAGATGTCTGCCACGATCCGCAGTTCTCGTAGTGGACGAACCACATCGATTGACTTTTGATAAATCGGATGGGCTTTATACGCTTCAAGCTCACGAATTGTTTCGAACTCTGCGTACACGACTACGTCAACCTCACTTGACAGGTTATCGACACACTTATTTTCGACAACCTCAAAACATTTCGAATAGGGTATATCCTTCAAGAGCTTCAATCCATCTACTATGATCGGGATATCTGCTTCATCTGAAGCGCTAAAAAATACGATGTGACGAATGTAGGTTCGCTTCGGCATAGCAGCTCCACGGGATAATGGGTTTCAACCATTAATTGTACTAGCTCCTCATCTGTCAAAAGGCAATGTGTATGGCTTGAGCACTTCTTCCCAAAGCCTCGTGGTAAGCCATTTGTCGATGACCGGCGCGTGATGTATCTGATAATGTTTATATTTTCGCAATGGCTTAAGGTGGCGCGATGCACCCCCTACCTTGGGCCTCATAAGTCGCACTACACTGCTGGAAGCGTGGAAGCGAAAAGGGCTTCTGCGCTCGGACGATGGTTGGTCTCGCTGCAGAGCACCGGGAACAGAAGACGGTGATAATTGACGCGCCTAACAGAAAGCGTACCGCACAGCGACCGGTTCCTGCTGACCTGAGACCCGACTTCCCTCCAGTCTTTGGAAGAATCCGTCGGTTGGTTTTTGGCCTCATGCGGCCTCAGTTTCCGGTCTCGATTTCATTGCAGATTCCTGCGGCGTGAGGTTGCCGAGGTATGAACGCGGTCTGTTTCAATTGTAGTCCTCCTTTCAGCCTTTGATCTTTTCCCGGGTTTCCGTCAGCGAGGCGAACAGGGCTTCGTTCAAAAGCTCATCTCGGACACCGCCGTTGAACGGCTCGACGAATGCGTTCTGCATTGGCTTACCGGTAGCGATGTAATGCCAGTCGATCTGGATTTCCTGACACCATCTGAATACGGCCATTTTGCTCAGTTCTGTGCCGTTATCGCTGACAGTAGTCTTGAGTCGCCCCCGTCGTGCCATGATCGCCGTCAGGTCGCAGGTGACACGCCGTCCCAAAAGCGACGTGTCTGCGACCTGCACCAGGCATTCGCGACTGAGCAACGGAGGATTTCTGGTTCATCGCAGTCGTTATGGAGCGAAGATGAACAAGAAATCCGGAACATCGAAAGACGCCGCTGACAAGTTGGTCAGGGGCATCAAACGCAAGACGTGCAAACACTACTCGGCCGAAGAGAAGATCAGGATCGTCCTGGCGGGTCTTCGTGGTGAGGAGAGCATTGCCGCGCTCTGCCGTCGCGAGGGGATTGCAGAGAGCCTGTATTACTCTTGGTCAAAGGAGTTCCTCGAAGCTGGCAAAAGTCGGCTGGCAGGTGACACAGCACGCCGGGCGACATCCCCCGAAGTCAAAGAACTGCGTTCAGTGTCGGCCGAGCTGAAGGAAATGGTTGCCGAGCTAACACTGGAGAACCGTTTGCTGAAAAAAAGCACAATCGGGGGTGGGCAGTTCGAAGAATGAGATACCCGGCCTCTGAGAAGCTTGAGATTATCCGTACGGTGGAGGCTTCGCATCTGCCGGTGAAGCAGACGCTGGCCATGATCGGCATTCCCAGCAGCACCTATTACGACTGTTATGCCCGGTGGAGCGATGGTGGTATCGATGCGCTCGCTGATACGTCTCCCCGGCCAAGGTCGGTCTGGAACCGCATCCCTGACAGGGTTCGCGACGATTTTGTCGACTTTGCTCTCGAGCACGAAGACGTGACGCCCCGGGAACTGGCAGTCAAATACAACGATGAAAAGCGCTACTTCGTCTCAGAATCCTCTGTGTATCGCATTCTCAGCGCTGAGGATCTTATCACGGCACCGGCTCATGTAGTGATCTGCGCGGCCGATGAGTTCCGGGACAAGACACTCAGGCCGAACGAGCTCTGGCAGACCGACTTCACATATCTGAAGGTGATTGGCTGGGGCTGGTTCTATCTCAGTACGATCCTGGATGACTACAGCCGCTACATCATCGCCTGGAAGCTTTGCACAACGATGAAGGCCAGAGACGTGACCAACACGCTGGACTTGGCATTGCAAGCCTCAGGCTGTGATCAGGCCACAGTCGTGCACAAGCCAAGGCTGCTTAGCGATAACGGCGCGTCCTACGTCGCCGCCGACCTGGCTGACTACCTCGATGCCAAGGGCATGGATCACGTTCGCGGTGCGCCACATCACCCCCAAACCCAGGGCAAAATCAAACGCTGGCATCAGACGATGAAGAACCGAGTTTTGCTAGAGAATTACTTCTTACCCGGTGATCTTGAGAGGCAGATCGATGCCTTCGTCGATCACTACAACAACTACCGCTACCACGAGAGCCTGGCCAACCTGACCCTTGCCGACGTCT
Organism: Pseudomonadota bacterium; assembly: GCA_039821195.1. Lineage (GTDB taxonomy): Bacteria > Pseudomonadota > Alphaproteobacteria > Rhodobacterales > Rhodobacteraceae > Amylibacter. Next base: position 10,826 of record JBCBON010000025.1, on the reverse strand, counting down.
ATCATGGACGAGGCACGAAAATCCTGAAGATGAGAGAGGAAATCAAAAAACAGACAATCAGAAAACGCAGGTTGCTGCACAAAGCCGCTGCCGCATAAACTCAATCAGAAACCGAACCAGAGCCTCCGTTACGACGTCGCCTCAGCATTCCGAAAAACTCTGACGACGGACAGTACCCGAAGGATCTCAAATAAAAGCCGCGACAAAAGGCTGGGCACGCCAAAAACATAAGAGGCACCGCCCAGGCGACACAATGATTTTGTGCAGGTTAGCTTGACAGGGCCAGCTGCTTTACCGAAGCCTTGATCCTGAACTGTCTCATTGCCGCTGACGTCAAACATCATTTCTAAAAGGTCGCCTAAGCTCCATTTCCTCCATTCTTGGCAATACTTTTTCGCAAAACTCATTGATGCCAGCATGATAATCCAGCCATCCTAAAGCTATTCCATCTATGCCTAGATTTGAGTAATGCTGAAATTGCTTCGTAATTTTATCCGGAGTACCTATGAGTGGCACACCAAGAAATCCAGCTTTGAACTGAAAAAGATATGTCGCCCACTCCTTCTTGGACAGGTCGTAATTCTTAAAACCTAGTTCTTTCATCACCGCGTTGGCTTCATCATTGTCCCCCATTTTGTTCACATAGTAGTCGAGGTAGTCGAATGCCTCTTTCTCAGTATCGCCTTGAACTACATAACCGTAGCACCAAATTTTCAAGTCTTTATTAAGTTCTCTTCTAGCAAAATCCTTGTAGGCATTGATCTGGTGCTTAACCACTTCATCTCCGTCTAGGTGCTTTACTCGCAGAAATGCAGCGTCACAATGCTCCATACAAAACTGTTTGCCCCTAGGAGAGCTACCTGCATTTATTAGGTACGGCTTATTGAGTGGCTTTGGTTCCGAAATAACTTGCTTTAAGTCAAAATAACTGCCTTTAAAATCAAACGGATTCTTATCTGACCACGCACGCATTATGACTTCTATCCACTCATCAGCATAATCGTAACGTTCCTCATGCTCCAATACGGAGTTGTTAAACATCAGCATTTCTGGGATATTCCAGCCAACCAAAATATTAAGACCAAAGCGCCCCCCGCTGATATGGTCGATTGTTGCTGCCTGCTTCGCAGCAAACACTGGATGAACGGTAGTTAGATGTGATGTCGTAACAATGCCAACTCTTTTTGTAAGTGCTGCAAGACCTGCAGCCCATGCGTAAGTCTCATAAGTTATCCCGCCGGAATTGCGTTCTCCCCCAAAGCCTTTCCAACGGCCGGAAGCTATGATGGCCTCAAACCCTGAACGGTCGGCTTTCTGAGCTACTGCAAGATTACGCACCCAGTCATCTCCATGAAGGCGTTCTGGTGCTTTAGTTACGGCCATCCCGCCATCTGTATTTAATGAAAAAACGGCGAGCTTCATCTTATTTTTACTTGACGCCATAGGATTTTCCCGACGGCTCTGATGAGTTAGATTTATATATTCTTCATCTGCCATATTTTTCCCTTTTGCGTTCAATATGTCAAAAAGATCTAGTCCGAGAAGACTGTTATATTCAGCTCCACTGCGCAATCCCTAGTCGCTATCGCATTTCTCATAATAGTAATTCAGATGATGCTGATCAGCAAGGAGTAGTAGGAATGGATTATAGTATCTAGTCGTATGCTTCAGCTTGTACGTTCCCGAATACTCTGTAGTGCGGGCTTGGAATAATTTTTTCGGATGGCGTAAATTATTGCTCAAAAGCCTGACAATTACATTCAGCAATTGGACTGACGGGCGACCAGCAAGGCGGCAAGACGGATGCCATTCGGTCCACAGGCGGAATCTGGCCACCTACCGTTCGACCGTCGGCCATACTTTCCAAAAGCTCAATGTTCTTGTGAATGTTCGCGGCATAGACACGGGTGACACCTTCGAACTGCGCGTAGATAGCGGGGAATTCATCTGATGATTGGGATAGCTTGTTAGTTCCTTTCTTTCCTTTACGGTCGCAAATAGTCAGGTGCTTTACTGCTGTCCTGTGGGTCACTCATTTCGACGCCTCCCCGTCTTCGGAACCCTCCGATTCGCGCAAAGCCTAGTGAGAGCGTGTGGTCAGCCAGCGTATGCAAGCAGCGAAGCTACGCATTGACAATTGTCAAACGGGCCGGAGTGGTAGGGATTAGGCTCATGTTGCGCTGCGCAAGGCCGGACAATTGCTGGGTCGAGTTGAATGATTGCAATGTCCGCGACTTGATCTTTCTTGCTCGGATCTTCACTACGCGACAAACGAATTTCAGCTAGTTCTGCCGAATCGCAGCGTCTTAAACCGAGCTCCTGCGGCGGCAATTGTTCTGTGGGCGCGCGCAGCACGAAAACCCGTTGATCGACGTGGGGCATTCTCATTGAATTCGCCGCGCTAAAGACGAACGGCGGCTTTTGCTCAACCTAGGATTCAACATCTCCCGCAATGGACCCCCCTATTCCCTCTATGAAACAGATAGGGCGGAGTCCTGGCTGTTCGCCGACTTGCCGGACGGCACCTAGGCGTGATCATGCTCCTCGCTTAGGATCAGTGATCCAGATCTTTAGGTGCGTCGCGAAGTTGTTGGGGGCAAAAGTTTCAGGGTTGCTTGGAACACCGGTACACTGAAAAGACGGACCGTCGCATTTTTACCAAAAAATTCGGCTTCACCTACCGAGAACTCCGGCTCTAGCGCGTAGTGGTCAGTGATTACAGATACGTCAGATTTGCCCGCTCCGTAATCGCGGTGTAGTGAAAGATCAACGTGGTGTCCAGCGAGCGGGTAGGCATGCAACCATAATATCAGACAATCAGCATCTGTCTCCATTACTGCTCCAATTCTCGATGTTATTTGCCGATCAGTTGCCGACGTGAAAGCTGTACCAGCAAGCCTCATGGAGGCGTTCGGTATGATTCTCTCAAATTCCAATTCGTCTACCCCTGGGTTTTGGCTACTGCACCGAAAACTGGGAACGATTTGACTAGTAGAATTGGCGCAACCTATTGTTGATCTATCTCTGGTCTCGATGTCACGATATAGTACGCAATATGGCGAAATGAAGCGTAATGCGAGACTATAAGTTCATGATAATAAATAATAAGTATTTTGTGGAGCCACCTAACGATGGCAGCACCATCAAGCGGTTGTTTCAGAAGATGGTTGCTGAAGGCGCTGGCCGGCCAGTGGATGCCAACGGCATAGTCGTCGGACCATGGACTGCGGCACTGTTGACTGAGGCGATTTCAGAAATAGACGTCAGCCGCCGGGGTGTGGAACTGCGCGCTGTACAGTTATGGCTCCAAGACAACGATAAGGGTATTGGTCAGGACAATATACGTTGGTTGGCGCGCATTTTTGGTTGCGGTGATCCGGATCGAACAGTCGCTTGGCAGTCGGAGTTAGTTGCCGCTCAAGCACGTCTTGTAGCGAGTCGTCGAGATAAAAGACGATCGCGTCTGAAGGGCAATGAGCACTCTTTGGATTTGGATGAACTCGACCAGTTGCGTACAGACAGTTCAAGCTCAGTCATTGGTGCCGTTGCGAATGGTGCAAGTAACCGCCTATTGCCGCCTTCGAGTACCTTTGCAGAAAGATGCGAAAGGATGCTTAGCGGCGCTGCGGCGCTAAATCTTCAATTTGGATATTGGCTTTTGTTTTGCGGTTTAGGTTTGATGAATTATGTTCTGGGGACTTTGAGCGTCACGTACAACCCTCGGGAGGGTTTGGATAAGCAAGTCGGCTTCATTTGGGCACCGACCCTGACGATACTGCCACTCATTGCGCTTCCCGCGTACATATTCTTCGTTAGCAACATGAACACCTATTGGCGACGCGTCGGGCGACTGAGGTGTGTTTCTGATCGCGTTACTTCTGTCAACGCGAAGAGCGACGCTGCTTGGTACGCCAAGGTGAACGAATTCAGGGCATCTTTCTGGGCCATCACGCTCTTCTGTCTTCTGTTCGTCTTTGGGTTTCAGTGGGCTGGTATTTATCTGCCTGCGTATCTGTCGGGCGACACGAACGGTGTTCAGATCGACCGATATCTCGTTGCCCTCGTGCGTCCGGAGGTCATCACCATCCCGGAAGCTATTTTCCTTTCGGCCGTGGGTTACATGTACACTGCCTCCTACATCTCGATTTTCATGTTTGGACTGCTTTTTTCGATCATTGTGACGCTTGACTACGTAGATATTTGTACGACGTCGGAGCTGGAAGGTACCACGATTGATCGCAAACAGCTTCGGAAAGAAGGAGAGAAAATCGCTTGGGCGGTTTTTCGTGTCAGTGTTTTCGCTTTATGGCTGGCGACGCTTGTGAAGTTGCAGATCACGTATCTCCAATCGGACAGCACAGATTTTGTCACCTGGTTGCGCATCGACGCCGCAACAGTATTTGGGGCAAATGTTCCGCCAAATGGTTGGTTAGATAATAGTTCGATCAGCCATTTCACTACTTTTATGATGATGGTTGTGACAATGACGATTTTCATTGTTTGTGTCATGAAAATCAGCAGTATCTTCGATAGGTTGGCGCTTTACGACAGCGACTACCCTTTCACGCGTAACAAACGAGCTATTGCCACCATGTTTCTGGTGATCATGCTTTTGTTAGTCAATCTGGTGTCGGTAGGGCGTATGAGCGGGTTTTCGTTAATACTCGCGGCGAGTGCCCTCGCCACTGTGTATGTTCTTGCCGGTCCAAGATTGCGAACACTCTAGGTGGGTTATGGAAGAAGCAAAATTCTACGATGAGATAGCAGAGGGTCCCTCAAAAGCGGCCGCTTACTGGATGCAAACCGAGGACGAGGTGCGTGTCCGGGTTGGTGCCTACCATACAGATGGTGAGAGCAACGGCACGATCTTACTGATGCTCGGTCGTTTTGGCTACATTGAGCGATATGGTCGCGTGGCGCAAGGCTTTGCTGACAAGGGTTATTCAACGGTTGTGGTGGACTGGCGGAGTCAGGGCCTTTCGGACCGGATGGCGACCGATCCACAGGCCGGCCACATTCATGATTTCTCCGACTACCAAAAGGACGTATCTGCTATGATGCAAGTTGTTGAAGAGCTGGATATGCCGAAACCCTGCTTTCTTGTTGGTGTTTCCATGGGGGCGTGTATCGGTTTGCGCGCTATGCTTGAAGGGCTTCCGGTAGTTTCTGCTGCTTTTATTTCGCCTATGTGGGGTATCAAAATGTCACCGGTCCAACGGATGGCTGCTTGGCCGCTCTCATGGTCTGCAAAAGCTATCGGGCAGGGTCATCGATACGTGCCCGGCGAAAGCGGTGAGATTTACGTGCTTGAGACACCTTTCGAGGACAACAATCTCACGCACAATGCGGCGATGTACGAGTATTGGGTTCGTCAAGCGAAGATAGCGCCAGAACTGCAGATCGGGGGCCCAACTATGACGTGGCTCTTTGAAGCCTTGTTAGAGTGTCGCAAACTCTCGTCAGTTCCGTCACCGAAAACGCCTTGCATTACATTCTGCGGAGAGCTTGACCGCTTGGTTGACAATGACTCTATCAAGGCCCGCATGGCAGGATGGAGAAACGGTGAATTTTCGATGATCAGGAATGCAAAGCATGATGTGCTGACAGAGATCCCTGAAATCGGAGGCGATGTGATGAGCCGAGTTTTTGATTTCTTTGATAAACGTGCGAGTTAAACTGCTTCGTAACGTTCGCCTGCCTATCTTGATTACTTCCATGACAAAATAGGACCGGCCTAATGACAACGGGGTAGATACCGGCTCAGTGCAGAATAACACCTAGTCCCAATCGATTTTCGGCCACATTTCTTGGACTTTTCTTTTGGCGACCCTTGCCAACTGGTTTTTTACTTCAGGCATATCATCACCCCTTTGAAGGGTGTGGTAGAAGGCGTGATATTTATGACCTTTCTCTAAGCACCAGGTGCGCAGGTTCAGGTCCTTTTTTGCCAGTTCTTCGTTGACCCACTGGCTTCTTTGAAGTCTTGCCCGAAAATACTGTCTCATGGCGGGGCTGATGATTAGTTCCGCGATTGTCGCCGTAGCAAATTGAGCTGTCTCGATCACTGCGCCGAATGACTCGATGCGTAAAGGTTTGTTCCTGTCGCCAGTCAGTGACTTCCCCTCGATCTCCAATGTCCATAGAATCTTCGGGTTGGGTCGTTGCATCCTGATGACGCTTTTCTTTTCCTCTTTTGGTTCGTGACCGTAAGGCACTAGAGGTAGCGTCAGACTGTCTGCTTCGCTGTGGGTTGCCATGATTTGAAAGAGAGAGATGCCATCTACTTCTGCCGGCACCGCGATCGTTGATTTTTTGTCGATTGCAACAAGTGTCTTGGCCTCGCTGTTTTTCGAGAATGTGACATGATAGCCTTTAGCACCTTCCCGCAGGTATGCCGTCAGCTCATACCCATCCGCAACAAGGTCTGCTGCTTGATCCCAAAACACTGCATTGACGGCCAGTATCTGGTCTAAGTCTCCAGGTTTCAAAGTGTTTGCCTTCATACCGGCTCTGTTCGCCTGCTTTTGTTGACCTCCAATGTCGCTGATCTGAACAGCGGAGTCATTACATTTTTCAGGTTTTTTTCACTCAGCTAATAATTGTAAAAGTGTAAAATAATTTCTTAGTCACTTTTTCTCTTGCATCTTGACCTTTGATTTTTCTACCCTAGGGCGAGGGCGCATTGTCCTCCCAACAGAGGTATAAACTATGTTCAAGAAACTCATCCTTTCCAACTTTGGCCGCTTGGCCCTTGCAGCGGCGGTGGTCATGGCGCCTTCGTTCGCTGCGGCGGCCGGCGCCGGTGCAACCGGTATCGACGCATCGTTCACGACAATGCTCGGTGACCTGAACACCATGCTTGGCGGCAACTTTGGTGCCCTGATGCTGCTGGTTTCACTGATCATCGGTATCGGCGTTTACGCTGTGACTTCGAATTGGAAGTGGGTCATCTCAAGCGTGATGATCGCCTTCCTGATCGGCTACGGCGTCGACATTATCAACGGCATCGGTGGTGTGACAGCGACTGTCGATATGCTGACAGCCGCTTCCGAGGTTCCATCCGTCACCCTTGACGGTGCTGGCCCAGTCTAGAGCTGGGTCCGTGGGCTCCGCAGTTGGCGGCGGGGCTCACATCAACATTGATCATGGGGGATCAAGGTGTCTGACAACTCTAACATTATTCTTATTGAACAAAAGCTCGAAGTACCCGGGCGCCTGTTTTTCTTCACTGCTGACGATGCTGCGATGTTCCTTGGTCCCTGCTTTGTGGGGTTCCTGGGTCGCAATCTCATCGCCGGTGTTGTCATTGGCCTCATACTCTTTGGCCTCTGGCGTCGTCTCAAAGGGGAAGGTGGAATTGAGCGGCTTAAAGCGGCTGCATACTGGTTTTTGCCTCCCGAGATTTCTCCATATCGGTCGTTTCCGCGATCCGATGTGGTGCATTGGAGGGGATAGTCATGAGCCCGCAACAACAAGGACGTCAATTGCGTTCGGCGCGTGGAACCCGCAATGTGTTCATCCTGATAGCGCTGGCACTTCTAGTCGCTAATCTTATGCTGGTCGGCTCTTACACGCAGATCCAGCGGACCACTGTTCTTGTCCCTTCGCGCATCAGCGATGGCATGGTGGCAGCCGGTGCAGTTGACTCGCGCTACGTTGAATCACTTGCGCTGGATGCAGTCTACGCCTTCTACAATGTATCTCCAGAGACGGCTGCCTATGGTCGCCGTGTCGTAGAGCGGCTTTCAAGCGTCCGTGACCGTCCGCGTCTGCTCGATTCATTTGATGCGGTTGCTGAGGACATTCGCGAACGCCGCATTACGACAACGTTTTTTCCCGAACGCCTGGATCATGATCAGAACGGTTTACGGATTGTCGTGACTGGCAACCTTGCAACCTTCATCGAGACGCAGCGCGTAACCCAGGAGGAACGGGTTATCACCCTTATTTTTGTCGAGGAGGCATCCTCGGTCCGTCTCGCCTCGATGACTGTCGAGGAGACATCGTCATGATCCGTTCTTTCTTATCAGCCTTTGTCGCTCTTTTGTTTATCGCTGCCGGTTCGGCTTTCGCCGATACCGCGCGCATCACAACACGTCCTGACCAGAATATCTCGTTTGATGTCTCTGTGACCGGGCCGACCCGGATTTCGGTCGTTGACAACAGGATTTCGAAGATCCTGCAAAGTTCGAGCAACTTTGAGATGGTCAATGACGAAAGCACAGGCGATGTCTTTCTCCGCTTCGCGGGCGGTCAACCAACACCGGAGAGTGGCTACATCGTCACGGAAAGCGGCCACACAATCGGCTTCACGATGAACCCGAAAACCGATTTGGACAATCACACCGTCCTGGTCACCTTGCGCGGGGTTTCTTCGTCCGCCGCAGCTTCCCAACAGGCCAATTCTGCAACTTCGTCGCCTGGCTTTGCCGTCAATTCCGGTGGAAGCGGGTCTTCACGTACTGCGAACTTGGTGAGTTTCACGCGCCAAGCCTATGCGGCGCGGATCGGTAATCGTTCGGCATCCGGGCAGCGTGTTGGGAATTTTGCGTCGTATTCCGCTGGCGGCCTCATTGCGAGGATTTCAGTGGTCAGCGCTCGGAGCGGCCAGATCCCTGCTGAACGCCAGTTTTACCGGTCCAGCCGCACGCTCGCTGTCTACGTCGATCGCGTGATTTCCGGTGGCAAAGTCTGGGTCATTGTTGTGGAGGACACAAGATGAGCAATACGTCACGGAGAAAGAAGCAACTCACCATCGCTGGGATGATCGGAGTAGTCGCACTTGGCGCGATGTACGTTGTCAGTCAGACGCTCAACACTGGCGGATCGGGTATTCCAACTGGTCAGGCTGAAAGCGGCGTGACGACCACGATGATTGCAGACCGGACACGCGCGGCCGCGCCGGAAATGTCGTGGATTAAGGATGCTGCAACAGAGCTGGAGGATCTGCGCGACAAATACGTGAACCTGGAGACTTCGGTCCAGACAATGGTCGAGCTTCATGAAGCGGAGAAGGCACAAACCGCTTCGGAATACGACGCGATACTCTCGCGATACGAAGAGACAATCAACGCTTTGCAGCAACAGCTTGAGGCAGGGCAGGGGGGCGCAATCAATCCCACAACTGGTACGACCCAAAGTACCGGCTTTAATCTCCCTGGCAGCGATTTGGTGGCCGATTTCCTTTCACCCGCTGCCGTGCGTCCCCCTGCGAACGGCCCACTCGGCCCACAAACAGGGTCAAACAACAATTCTGGTGGCACCTTTCAGATACAGGGGCAGCCCGGTACAGGTGCGGCGGCCACTGGAACGGCACCAGGTTTCGAACCGATCCCGTTTTCGCGTCAGTTCACTTTGACGTCTTCAGGGTCGCCTGCAAATGAAGATGATCAGCCAGCATATCTGTCGAACTATTTGCCGGCTGGTTCTTACGCTCCCGCGATTGTTCTTTCTGGCGTTGATGCGTCAACATCGGTCACCAGTCAGGCGGAACCCGTGCCGGTGGTGTTTCGGATCACAGCACCCGCAGTTACCGCTGGTACCCGTTCAACGCAGGGACATACGATTGATCTGACTGGTTGCACTGTCACCGGATCGGCTCGTGGCGACCTTAGCTCTGAGCGCGTCTATGTCCGTTTGCTAAAGCTGTCCTGCGTTCAGTCTGGTGGCCGTGTCTTTGAACGCGATGTTGCCGGATACATGAGCGGAGCTGGCAAGGCTGGTGCACGCGGTTTGGTCGTTACTCGCGAGGGACGTCTGATCAACAACGCCGCCATTGCGGGAGCGCTTGGCGGTCTGGCTGACGGCATCAAGAGTGTTGGTGATGCGGCCTCTGGCTCAGATGTCGCCTCTTTCGAAGATGTCCTCAACAGCGCCGGTGCTTCTTCCGCCGCCGGGGGTGTCAGCGGCGCTGCGAACCGTCTGAGCGAGTATTACATCGAACGCGCTGAGCAATATCAGCCGGTTGTGTCGCTCTACGGTGGCACGCAGGTCGAACTTGTCTTCATGGAAGGCGTGAACCTTGAATAGGCTCTGCCTCCTGATCCTGTGCGCTTTTGTCAGCGCCTGCGCAGAGCATGACCCGTTTTGCGGCCCAATGCTCCCTTCCTATCTGGAGAAATCAGAATGAAACGCCAACTCATTTTTGTCGTCGCCCTCGCCCTATCGGCCTGTGGTGAAAGTAACACCGAAAAGAACTTCCTGTGTGGCGCCCAAACCGGCCAACCCTGCAGAACAATGGGTGAGATTGATGGAACCGGCGCTTTCGGTGGTAGTACCGTTGCCGAAAGTGCGCAAGACAGCCAGAATGATCAACTGACGCAGCCCATCCTCACTGGCGGCAAGCCTGGATCTGCCGTGGTTGGCGTGCCTGCCGGTGGTGCGGCATATCAGTCTGCGCAGTATCGCATCCCTGAAAAGACGGGCCGCCTGTGGCTGCCGCCGTATCTCGATGAAGCGGAAATCCTTCATGAGGGCACTTATGCCCACTTTGTTGTTCGCGAAGCGCGGTGGGGGGCGAGATAATGGGTGCCTTTGCCAACTTCATGTCGTCGCTGCTCGATGATGCTCCGTTCACGATGGAAGATCGTGAGACCTTCGTTGATCACGTCTTTTCCGATCTGTTGTCGTATCGCGTCTATGATCCGGAGGAAAACCTGTTTCACAACGATGGCACCGTGGGCTTTCTGCTGGAAACGCCGCCGATTATTGGCGCTGATGTTTTTCGAACACTGCAGACGGCAATCTCCAGCTATTGCCCATCTGACGGCACTGTCCAATTCATTTCATGTGGCCGTTGGTACCAAAACGAAGGCTGTTAAAATGAC
>JBCBON010000024.1:0-38495 GCA_039821195.1 Pseudomonadota bacterium | reverse complement strand
TTTCAAAGTCGGAGGGCGAGAGGCGAATGCGTAGTAAACTGAAATCATAACGCCTGCGACTTTGAAAGACAGTGACTGGTAATGGCTGACAAACCCGCAGAAGGTACGCCGCCGCCTGAGGCGATTTTCGATTGGGAGTTCCTGATCGGACATGCGAACTATTGGATGTTCATCGTCTTGATGATGTGCGGTTTGTTCATCGTTGTGGCGCGTGGGAACTTGGTCAAAAAGATCATCGGCCTGAACGTGTTTCAGATGGCGGTTTTCATGCTTTACATCAGCATTGGTAAAGTCTCTGGCGGTACCGCTCCGATATACCCTCTGTCACTCGAAGTGGATCCAGACGTGGTTTATTCGAATCCGCTTCCACATGTTCTCATTTTGACCGCGATTGTTGTGGGCGTGGCGACGACCGCTTTGGGTCTCGCGCTGATCATTCGAATTAGAGAAGCGTTTGGCAGCATCGAGGAAGAAGAGTTGATCGGGATTGAGCGCGGCATCACCGAAGCCGAAAACCGGCAGCACGGTCCTGCGATGGGAGGCCGGGCTTAATGGCTGACCCAATTTTGTCCCATCAGGCTTTGACACTGTCAGAGCAACTGCCGGTCCTGCCAGTTCTTATTCCGTTTTTAGCCGCACCGCTCATTGCCGTCATTGGCGTACGCGCTTTGGCTTGGCCGATCGCGTTTGTGGCAAGCCTTTTGTCTTTCGCTGCGTCGGTCGCCCTGATGCTAGAAGTCAGAGATGGCTCAGAGCTTCTATACTATCTTGGCGGCTGGGAGCCGCCGTTTGGCATCGAGTATCGCATCGACGCTGCGAACGCGTTGGTTCTAGTGCTGATATCCGGGATCAGTACGATTGTGCTTCCGTTTGCCTATCAGAGCTTAAGAAGTCAGGTTTCCCTTAAACATCACACATTGATGTATTCCTGCTTTCTACTTGTCTTGGTTGGTTTGCTTGGGATCACAATTTCAGGCGATGCGTTCCACATTTTCGTTTTCCTAGAGATCTCGTCCCTGTCGACATATGTTTTGGTCGCAATGGGAGCAGAGCGTGATCGACGCGCGCTAACGGCTGCATATGATTACCTCATCAATGGGACGATCGGTGCCACCTTTTATGTGATTGGCATTGGCTTTCTCTATATGACGACCGGGACGCTGAACCTTGGTGACATTGCAGATCGGATCGCTGACGAAGGTGCAAACCGAACGGTTCAGGCCGCGTTTGCGTTTATCGTTGTAGGCATTGGCCTGAAGGTTGCGATCTATCCACTGCATTATTGGTTGCCAAACGCGTATACGCATGCACCCACCGCGATCACAGTTTTCTTGGCTGCAACAGCCACAAAAGCAGCTGTGTATGTGCTGATCCGGTTTACGTATTCGGTTTTTGTACCCGCCTTTGAATTTGTCACGCACACGCTGACGTTTATCTTTATCCCCTTCGCTTTGATCGCCATGTTCGCCGCAAGCTTTATCGCGATCTTCCAGAACAATTTTAAAAGGATGCTGGCCTACTCGTCCATTGCCCAGATCGGATACATGCTTTTGGGGATCGCCTATATCAACGCATCCGGTCTGACGGGATCTTTGGTGCATTTGGTAAACCATGGGCTAACGAAAGCCGCCCTTTTTATGGGGGTTGGATTATTGCTCTTGCACACCAGAAACTCATTTTATGATCAGATTGCGGGGTTTGGCCGTCGAATGCCCATCACGGGTGCGGTCATCGTGGTCTCCGGTCTCAGCCTGATTGGTGTTCCCGGGACCGTTGGCTTCATTTCCAAATGGCAACTGGTGCAAGGCGCATTCGAACTGGGCTACTGGTGGCTGGCTGCACTGATCCTTATGAGTTCGTTGCTCGCGATCGCCTATGTTTGGAAAATTGTTGAGACGTTGTATCTGGATGGAGAGAATTCGGCGCGATTGAACGAACCGCTTTCTATGGTGGTTCCTGCTGTGATTCTCGCCGCCGCCTGTATCTATTTTGGTGTCGATACGACCTTTACCTTGGGTGTAGCCCAAACTGCGGCTGAGGTTTTGTTGTCTGGACCGTTTACTTTGACCGGGGTTGAATAATGGGTTGGCTGGAACTCATCTGCGCAATCATTTTGGTGCCTCTGTTAGGCGTACTCGCAAACTGGATTTTCGCACATCGTCCAAACCTGCGCGATAGCCTGACCCTCGTCGTTGCAATCGCGACATTCGCCTTGGTTTTGACACTGCTCTCCCAGGTGGGCAGCGCCACTTTGGCGCCAATGACCCTGATAGAGGTCTTACCCAGCGTTGAAATTGCCTTCCACGTTGAGCCGCTGGGCATGATGTTCGCGGTCATCGCGTCCGGCCTTTGGATCCTGACCCATATCTATGGCGTAGGCTATATGCGTGGCAATAACGAGAAAGCGCATGCACGCTTCTTTGCGTGTTTCGCTGTCGCGATTTCGGCTGTGATGGCGCTGGCCTTTTCCGCCAACCTGTTTTCTTTGTTCCTCTTCTATGAAATTCTGACCGTGTCGACTTACCCTCTTGTGGCACATAAAGGCACCAAAGAGGCGATCAGGGGCGCTCGCATCTACCTTGCGATCCTTATGGGCACATCGATTGCATTGTTCTTGACGGCGATTGTTTGGACCAATGTTCTTGCGGGCACTGTTGACTTCACACCCGGTGGCGTTCTGGCTGGTCAGGTCGAAGGTATCCTTGTTCCGATCCTACTTGCGCTTTTTGCTTTCGGAATCGGCAAAGCGGCACTGATGCCATTCCACAAATGGTTGCCGAACGCGATGGTGGCCCCGACGCCCGTGTCGGCGTTGCTGCATGCGGTTGCGGTCGTGAAGGCCGGTGTCTTCACAATGCTCAAAGTGGGTGTCTATATCTTTGGGATCGATTTTCTGGCCGAAACAAACGCAAGCGAGTGGCTGATGTGGGTTGCGGCGTACTCGTTACTGGCTGCTTCAATTGTGGCGATGACCAAAGACAATCTCAAAGCGCGGCTCGCATATTCTACTGTGTCTCAGTTGTCCTACATCACTTTGGGCATGGCACTCGCGACTGACATGGGCGTGATCGGCGGTGGCGTCCATATTGCGACCCATGCTGTTGGGAAAATTACTCTCTTTATGTGTGCAGGTGCAATTTATGTGGCAACGCATAAGACGCTGGTCTCCGAGCTGGACGGTCTGGGTCGGGCAATGCCGATAACGTTTACCGCTTTTTTGATCGGTGCGTTGAGCATTATCGGCCTGCCTCCGCTGGCAGGGAGTTGGTCCAAATTTTCATTGATGTTGGGTGCAGCCGAAGCCGATCAGTTGATCATGATCGGTGTACTGATGCTCTCTTCAATCCTGAATGTGATTTACCTCCTGCCGATTGTGGGTCGCGGATTCTTTGTAGGTGAAAAAATGGCCTACGCCGAAGCGCCAGTGCTCCTTTGGGTGCCGCCGGCGATAACAGCATTCCTGTGCGTTCTGGTCTTTTTCTTTGCGGGCCACATTCAAACCTTCTTAATGGCAATCGTGGGGCTCTGATGGCGGATAAAGATACAACAGGAGTGACCGGGTTGGCCAAAATCTGGGGTTGGGTTGAAAAACCTGGTTCTATGACAGTACTGATCACCACCCTTGTGATCGCCTGTGCAGTCTCTGTTGGCTGGGACTTCACCTATGAAAAGTACGGCTACTTTATGGAAGAAACCCTGATAGGGGCTTATGCCGCATTTGGTTTGATTGCTTTCTTGACCGTGATTGTAACGGCCAAAGGATGGCGCGAGCTGATTGGACGCGCTGAAGATTATTATGGTGAGCGTTCTGTAGATGGAGAAACTGTATCGGATGAAACCGATGCTTGAGCTTTTGATCCCGCCATTCATTTTCTTTATCGGCGCTTTGCTTGTGCCGTTGATACCTACGGGTATCGCCCGTGGTGTCGTCACTTTACTCGTGCCTGCCGTAGCGGCGGGCGTGCTGTGGCATGTCGGACTTGGCAACTTCTTCCAGGTCACATTTTATGGGCTAGAGCTGGAGCTTATGCGCGTTGATGAACGCTCGCGTATATTTGCGCTCGTTTTCTGTTTGGCTGCATTCCTTGCCGCCATCTACGCATGGCATCTGAAGGACACTATCCAACAGGTCGCAACCCTATTTTATGCGGGAAGCGCCGTTGGTGCAGCTCTGGCTGGGGACCTGATAACCTTCTTTTTCTATTGGGAAGGGACGGCAATCGCGTCGGTCTTTTTGATCTGGGCGCGCGGCACCGAAGGCGCTTACTGGACGGGTTTGAGATACCTCGCGGTCCAGATTGGTTCTGGGGTCATCCTGATTGCCGGGGTGGTTTTGTTTTACTTCGAGACCGGCAGCATCGCTTTCGATACGATGACCCTGGGGTCGATCGCAACGTGGATGATTTTTGTCGCACTCGGGATCAAATGCGCATTCCCGTTTTTCCATTCGTGGTTGCTCGATAGTTACCCCGCAGGCACGATCACGGGGACAGTCATCCTATCTGCTTTCACAACCAAACTGGCCATTTACGCTCTGGCACGGGGTTTTGCCGGGACCGAGCTCTTGATCTATATCGGCGCGATCATGGCCGTACTTCCTGCGTTTTTTGCGCTGGTGGAAAACGATCTTCGTCGCGTTCTGTGTCACGCCGTTCTCGTGCAACTTGGGTTTATGGTTGTGGGTGTCGGATTGGGCACCGAGCTTGCACTATACGGTGTTGCTGGACACGCGGTTGTTCACATTCTGTATAAGTCGCTTTTGTTCATGGCGATCGGTGCTGTGATGTTCCGCACCGGTTCGGCCAAGGCGACGGATCTTGGTGGGTTGCATCGGACTATGCCTTGGACAACTTTATTCTGTGTCATCGGGGCGATCAGCAGTGCGGCCTTCCCGTTGTTTTCGGGCTTTGTAACAAAAACTATGATTTTGGATGAAGCGGCAAAGGCTCAGTATCAATTGGTTTGGGTTGCTCTAGTCTTTGCCGGGGCGGCAGTCTTGGCGCATTCGGGGTTGCGCGTGCCACTCAAGGCATTCTTTTCTAAAGACAGTGGCAAGCGCCCTAGCGAAGCGCCCCCGCATATGTTGTGGGCTATGGGTTTGACCGCCGGGTTGTGCTTGGTGATCGGGATATTTCCAAACCTGCTTTATGCGCAGATCAGCCCGAACCTAGACTACAATGCGTATACTCTAGGCCACATCGTGGGTCAGGTGCAGCTTCTGTTGTTTGCTTTGCTGGCTTACGCCCTCTTTGCGCTAACGGGTTTGATGCCGGAAGAGCGTAAGGGCATATTGCTGGATTTTGATTGGACCTATCGAAAGCTTGGCGCGTTTCTTTTGGCAAAAACTTCGGCGTTGGTATCTGCCGTTTGGGGCGGTGTTGTCGACTTCCTCATGCGAACCTACCAGAATTTTGTTGATGGGTTGATGCACACCCATGGTCCCGAGGGAAGAATGGCACGAGAGTGGCCGACCGGCGCGATGGTTTTGTCAATTGCGTTGCTGCTGGCACTGACATTGGTCGTCAATTTCGTCTAGTTTAAAAGAGTGGCGCCAAGAGACCTAACTCGTGACGCCAGGCGGAGCGGCCATGGGAGAAGGGGTTACAACAGGGCCGATGCGTAGCCCCAAGCGAGCCCCGACAAAGTGGCAGCTGTAAACCCGAACACGATGTAAGCCACAAAAACCCGCGGTTTTACCAACGCCCAGACTGCGAGCATTGCCGGGATTGATGTCACCGAACCTGCCAGCATAAACGCCATCGCTGGCGACTGCCCCATCCCCTGATCGATAAGCCCGGCGATTAACGGAGCCGCCGCAAAGCCGTTCAAATATGCAGGCGCACCGACGAAAGCTGCCAGAACCGTTGTGCCAAAGCCATCACCACCCAAAAGGTTCGCAATGAAAGAGGCGGGAACATATGCAATCATCATGGCTTCGATTACATAGGCTAGAGCCAACCATTTGAGCAAAAAGAGAGCGTTTTCGATGGCGGTGTCTTTAAAGGTTTTCACACGCTCTGCCTCGGTCCAGAAAGTCCATTTTGGTTTTCCCTCAAACGGGTTTGACGGACCGCAACCGCATCCTGAAAACTTCGCCTCTTTGAGTGGGTCAGCGAACAGGCCGGTTGGCGTCAGCGCGAGGACGGCCATACCGCCGAAGATACCAAAAAACACCGCCGCGATTGTTTTAGCCAATGCAAAGTCGAAACCAAGGGCACCTGTTGTGACGGCGAACATGGCCGGATCCATGATAGGTGACGCTAACCAGAATGCCATCACAGCAGCAATCGGCGTACCAAGCGCAAGAAGGGCAGCAATGAATGGGATCACTTCACAGGAACAAAACGGCGCTAAGCCACCGACAAGCGCCGCGAAGACGACCATCCGGTACTGGTTTCCTTGGAATGCTTTGGACACAACTGCCTCGGCTCCAGCTGCGCGAAGATAGGCAATTAGGCCGACAGCAATCATAATAAAGACACCAGTATGGGCCAGATTGCCCAAAGCGTCTTGCATCAACATAATCCAATCTTGAGGCACAAAGATCGCCAAACCTGCCACGAGAAGGGCGAGTACGGTCCAAGCACCATCCATGCGGGCCCAAAGCGATTTTACTGAGAATTGAGAAGAGCTGAGTTCAGCCATAATTGTGTCCTTCATCAGTGTCAGCGCAACAATTGCGCAGAAGATAATCCGAGAGCGCCTCCAAATGGCCATAGGCCACTGTGCAGGCAATGACGCGACCGGCTTTTGATTGCTCAATCAAACCAGCCGCTGCGAGAATTTTCAGATGGTGTGTTAACGTCGATCCACCGATGTCAGTGCGTTCGCTCAACGCCCCGACGGAAAGGCCGTCATGGCCCGCGCGCACCAGCGTTTGAACGAGAAGCAGTCGTTGTTCCGAGCCAAGTGCCGCAAACGCAGACGCCGCTTCCGAAACTGAGAGTGAAATATCTGTGAATCTTTCCATATTTCGAGAAATATAGAATTAATATGCACTTGCAAGATTTATTTCGATAGATATCGAAGTTTTATGTCTCAATCTGACTTTGATCGTCTCGCGGCACGCATCACGGCTTGCAAAATTTGCGTCGAGCGCTTTGCAAAGACCAGAACGGCGCATGCACCCCGTCCGGTATTTTGGGGGTCAGCAACCGCGCCTGTCTTGATCTCTGGACAGGCACCGGGTGCACGGGTTCATGAAAGTGGTATCCCGTTTGATGACCCTTCTGGCGATCGTTTAAGGGAGTGGTTGGGCGTGAACCGAGATTGGTTTTACGATCGAACGCAGTTTGCAATTGTTCCGATGGCGTTTTGTTTCCCCGGATACGATGCGAAAGGGTCGGATCTTCCCCCACCAAAAATTTGTGCAACCACTTGGCATAGCGAGGTCTTTCAGGCGATGCCTCAAGTGAAGCTGAAGGTTTTGGTCGGTGGCTATGCATTGAAACATCATCTGGGCATGACCGGGGTCACTGAAACTGTGAGGGCTTGGCGGCAATTCGTCCCAGATACCTTTGTGCTGCCACATCCTAGTTGGCGGAACACCAGCTGGCTTAAAAAACACCCTTGGTTCCAAGAAGAGGTTCTGCCAGCCTTGCGCGAGAGAGTAGAAGAGGTTTTGCGATGACGGTTTTGGATACAGCATATGCCGCTATGGAAGTTGGCGGAGATACTGAGCGCCTTGCTTTCTATGGTCAACTTGCTCAGGCAGAGCTGTTTGTGGCCCTGACCGAAGAACCCGATCAGGACAAAATTAAGCCGTGGGTATTTGATACTGGGCAGGGCAAATTTGCCATCGCTTTCGATACCGAAGAGCGTTTGGCGGAATTTGGAAATGGCCCCACTGCATTTGCAGCCCTCTCCGGTCGTACAGTGATTGAAATGCTGCGAGGGCAGGGGATTGGCCTTGGCGTAAACCTTGTTGTGGCACCGTCCGGGACCCTTTTGGAACCTTCCGATGTGGATTGGATCGCAAATGTACTTGATCAACGCCCACAAGAGGCAGAGGCAAAACCGACTGCGCTAAACGCGCCTGTTGGCATTCCGGATGAACTGCTGATCGCAATTGATGCGCGCCTTTCCGCAGCGGCGGGCATGGCACGTTTCGCGTATTTGGCCGAAGCAGAGTATGAGAGCGGCCCACGCTCCCATGTTGTTGCGTTTGTGAACGCATTGGAGGGGGCTGAAGATGCGTTGGCCCGCACGATTTCTGAGGCGCTTAGCTTCAGTGGTGTAGAGGCGGGTGCACTAGATGTGATGTTCATCCGTTCCAGCGATGGGATTGCAGCCGATTTTGCCAAGGCTGGTCTCCGGTTTGATCTGCCAGAGTTAGAAGAGCCAGAGATCATGGAACCGTCGGCCCCGGGAAGCGACCCGAGTAAACCGCCCATTCTCCACTAAAGGATCAGTACCCTTTTTCCATATCAACCAACGCTAAGAACGGCTCACCTTTTTCTCCGCGTACGAAATTCTGCAGCGCAAATATACACGCTGTAGACGCCCGCGTTTCTGCGGCGACATGAGGTGTGATTAGAACATTCGGCGTTGTCCAATAGGGATCATCTTTAGGCAAAGGCTCTTGGCGAAAGACGTCCAGCGTTGCCTGAGAAATGTGTCCGGACGTAAGTGCCGAGATCAAGTCGGCATCAACAATCGCATCGCCCCGCCCTGCATTGATGATAGACGCACCTTTGGGCATGCGGGCAAGCGTATCAGCATTGATGATGTTTTGGGTCTGAGGAGTGTTCGGGAGCAGTAAGACAAAAATTTCTGCCTTTCCAAGGATATCCAAGAACCCTTGATCTCCGGCATAGGTCTTTATTCCTTCAACATGCTTTTCGCTGCGGGACCACCCATGAACCTCGAACCCTTGGGACGCGATGCGCTGCCCGCAATAAATGCCAAGGTTGCCCAATCCGAGTATGGCAACTTTTCTGTCACGCGCCAAAGGCGGGGGGTCATCATGGAACCACTCACCTGGACTCATACTTGCGAAGTAGTCTGTTTGAAGATGATGGCGGAGCACGTGTCCCAGCACGTAGTCTGACATTCCTTCGGCCATGCCGGTATCGGCCATGCGGGCCACCGGGCAATTGGGCTTGTCCGGGTTGGCCAAAATCAAGTCGACACCAGCCCAAATGTTCTGAACCAGCTTCAGTCTGGTATAATCGTCGAAGCTCTTAACCGGACCGTTGGGAGCATAGACCATATACTCAATCTCAGCGGGGTCATGTGGCCCAACGACAAGTTCGGCCTCTGGCATCTGAGCCGCGATTTCCCGGCGCAATGGCGCTTCGAATTTACTCCAAACCTCGTCGCTGGCAGCCCATAAAATCTTAGTCATCGCGGTACCCTATGGATATGTGCACTTTGGACAAGACCAAAGGCACCCATCAAAACAATCATGGCCGACCCACCGTAGGACACAAGCGGCAATGGTACACCGACGACCGGCAAGAGCCCCATCACCATCCCCATATTTACGGCGAAATAGAAAAAGAATGTGACGGCAATACCAAGGGTAAGCAAAGCACCAAAGCGATGTGCATTCGTCAAAGCACTCACAAGACAGAATATAACGATCAGGGCGTAAAGGCCGAGTAAGACAAGACCGCCTAACACGCCAAACTCTTCACCTAGGGTCGTAAAGATAAAATCGGTGTGCTTTTCCGGCAGAAAGTTTAGGCGGCTTTGCGTGCCCTGCATGAAGCCGCGCCCAGTCCAACCTCCGGACCCGAGGGCGATTTGTGATTGCGTAATGTGGTAGCCGGCACCCAATGGATCCTGCGATGGGTCGAGAAAGGTCTCAATGCGCCGATATTGGTAGTCTTTCAGCAGTTGCAATTCTGTGCCGCGCGTTTGAAACACGGCAACGATTGTGCCAACGCCCGCGGTAATTGCCGTACCCCAATACCACCAGCTGACACCGGCCAAAAACATCACGATTGCACCGCCAAGACCCAACAAAAGAGCAGTGCCGAGATCAGGCTGTATTACCGTCAGCGCCATGGGCAGCGCGATCGTTGCAAGTGGTGGAATAACATAGAGGGGCCGAGATACCTTTTCCTCCGGCAACCAGTGGTAATAAGCGGCAATCACCATGACGACGCCGATTTTTGCCAGTTCTGATGGTTGTAGGCGCATAAAGCCCAAATCGATCCAGCGTTGGGCACCCATACCGGTGACACCAATGAATTCAACCAAAACCAAAAGACAAATGCATAGCAGATAGGCTGGAATGGCCATGATGAGCCAGAACCGAATTGGGATCATGGCAATGGTGAACATGATTGCAAAACCCAAAGTAAACCGAAGGATTTGGGGTTGTGCCCAAGGCGTGTAGCTGCCGCCAGCGACAGAAAACAGCATCAAAAATCCGGTAACGGCAACTGCAACCACCAGCAGCGCCAGCCCCCAATTCAACGCGAGAACCTTTTGCAGGCCCCGTGGCGGCTCGTGAGGTGTTTCTGTGAGATGAGCCATTATATCTCTTCACTGGCCACGATTGAACGGCCTTTGAGCGGCGGAAGGTAATCTACGGAATCCAAAGACATCACGTAGTTCATGATGTCCCGGGCAAGCGGTGCAGCCGCGCCGGATCCACCACCATGTTCCACCACGACGGACAATGCATATTTAGGATTGTCATAAGGTGCATAGGCCACAAACAACCCGTGGTCGCGCCGTTCCCATGGCAAATCCTCGTTTCTGATCACACCGCCTGCACGCTCTTCCATAGAGATATAGCGCACTTGCGCGGTTCCGGTTTTGCCAGCGATCTCAAAGGGGGCGCCCCAGGGTCGGTATCCATACGCCGTGCCGCGTGGATTGTTAGACACCTCGAACATCCCACGCTTGATGAGGCTCAGATGCTGCGGTTGAACGACAATTTCCTCAGCCGAGTTGGCTTGGTCCTCGGCACCGCTTTCGGGGCGTATAAACCTTGGGTTGACCGCTTTACCGGTCGCAAGGCGCGCCGTCATAACGGCAAGCTGCAACGGCGTCGAAAGGACGTATCCCTGACCAATCCCGGCGTTCAGCGTGTCACCAACCCGCCAAATATCATTGAACCGCTCTTGCTTCCAATCAGTGGTGGGCGTGATCCCCGCGTAAACTGCAGGCAAAGGAACGTCATGTCGAACACCAAGTCCGAAGGTCTTGGCAATCTCGGTGATGCGGTTGATCCCGACGCGTTTTGCAATTTCATAAAAGTAAACGTCACACGAATATCGGATCGCCTCGGTCAGATTAACGCTGCCATGACCCCCTCGTTTCCAGCAATGGAATCTGCGGCCCCCTTCGGTCGTGTGCCCGGGGCAGAATACACGTTCAGAGGCGCCGACCACATCGTCTTCCAAAGCGGCCAATCCTACGAGCATCTTGAAGGTTGAGCCCGGCGGATACTGGCCGGACACAGTTTTATTCAGAAGCGGGCGGAACCGGTTGGTGTTTAAACTGTTCCAATCCGATGCTGAGATACCGTTTACAAATTTGTTAGGGTCGAATGTCGGCACGCTTGCGCATGCGATCACATCTCCAGAATGCACATCCATTAAAACAGCAGACGCGCTTTGTTCGCGCGAGAGAATTTCGATGCATTGATGTTGAACGCGTGCATCCAGTGTCAGCTGAATGTCTTGTCCGGGTTCACCCGAGTTATGCTCCAGCTCGCGCATCACGCGACCCAAAGCGTTTACTTCGATTTTGCGATATCCCGCAGAACCGCGCAGCGCCTCGTCGGTGCGTACTTCGATACCGTTTTTGCCGATCAAAAATTTTGGGATCATCAGCAGTGGATCTGGATCCTCAATCTTTGAGAGATCATAGTCGCTGACAGGACCCACATAACCCACAACATGCGCGAAATCATTGCCCTTCGGGTAACTGCGTTTGAAACCCCGTTGTGCTGTCACGCCCGGCAGGGAAGGCGCATTGGCTGACACGGCAGCCACGTGTTCCCAAGCCAAGTCAGAGGCGACAGTAACCGGAACGAAAGCCCGCCTTACAGACATCTCTTTCAGAACGTTTTCTTTTTCCTGATCCGAAATTGGAACGATTTCCGAGAGTTTGTCCAAGGTCGCCGCCGGATCTGCGGTTTGCTCCCTAACAATTTCAATCTGATAGCTCAGCGTATTGATCGCCAAAGGCTCCCCCCGGCGATCAAAGATCACACCACGAATAGGAGGCACCAGATTGACGTTAACCCTGTTTTCTTCTGCGAGCAGTCGAAAGTTTTCTGACTCCTCAACGCCAAGTTGCCGCATCCGCCAGCCTAGCGCGCCGATTACGCCGAACTGCGCCAACGCAAGCAGCGCCACACGGCGCGAAAGCTTTTGCGATGCGTTATGGTTCTTCTTCGACATGCCTACAGCCTATGCCATGATCGGTTTTCGTAAGCCAAACTGAAACGCCAGCGCAGCCGTAACCAAAGGATAAATGATGATGGTTGCGAGGACCGAAACCGCCATGACGCCTAACGATGGCGGCGGCAACATGAGGGCCATGGTCAAAATGACCTTTAAAATTGCGAGAGTGCAAACAGCGACTGCGAAACCGCCCCATTCTTTGCCGAGTGTTTCGCCCAAGCCGCGGCGGGCATTTCTTACAACATAAATAATGGCAACGACCAAAAAGGCCTCAAGTCCGATGGGTTGAAAGTACAAAATGTCTCTGAACAAGAACACTAACGCTACGGCTCCCAAAGGAACGATTTTGGGTGAGCGAAGCATGGTGGCAAAGGTAATCGCGAAAAGCGTCAACGGGAAAGCGCGGCCAATAAAAGTGTCGATCGGCACGAGGCTTATGAGGATAACGAGGCCGCTCAAAGCCACGTATGATATCTGCGCGAAAAACCGTCGAGCGCGGCTGAACTCAACCATCGTTTACCTTATTGGGTCCACGTGTCACGGAGGGCAGTGTCGGGCCAATCAGCCGATCAGGCAGAGTTATCGGTGCAGAAGGCGAGTGCCGCACGATCCGTACAAATTCAAGGCGCAGCAAGTCAGCCGCTGGCCTTATCCGAAGGCGTCCATCGGTGGCGCGAACCACAGTTCCGACCAGCAAATCAGGCGGAAATACACCGCCATCACCTGAAGAAAAAACGCGGTCGCCGGGTTGAATCTGATCCTCGCGCTCAATGAATTCTAACGCTGGTAGTGCCGTGTTGTCGCCCAGCATCAACGCCTTTTGCTCGGACGGCTTGATTTGAATCGGGATCCGACTTTGAGAATCCGTAATCATCAAAATCCGCGAATGATCAGTGCCCACGCCGGAAATCCGTCCAATAAGCCCCAAGCCGTCCATCACGGCCCATCCGTCCTGAATACGGTCGCTTGTCCCGAGATTGACTAGGGCAGACTGCCGGAAAGGGCTTGTCGCATCGATCACAACTTCGCCTGTCACAAAGGTCAGTTCGGGGTCGAGTTTGACGTTGTTCAGATCCAAAAGACGCGCGTTCTCTTGTTCCAGCTGGATTGCAGCCTCTCTCCATGCGCGCATTTGCTGCAGCTCCCTCCGAAGTTCTTCGTTTTGCGCTTGCAAGCGCTCGTAGGATTGCAGGTTCAACATCAAATTTGAGAAGCGGACCAGCGGTGCATTGATGAAGTTTGCCACGGGAACCACTTGGTCCATGATCGCCAGTCTGATCCGCTCTCCACGTGTGTTATCGATGCGCCAAACCAGTGTGATGGCAATCAGAAAAACGCATAGAAGAAACAGGCTGAGCCGTTTCAGCTTGCGTTTGTAAAAGCCGTCGCGAGCGATCTCTGCCATGGCCTTTGTTTACATTTTTAGCTGCTGAAGTCGATGATGTGGGAAAGCTGCTTTTCGTATTCCAGCGACTTGCCTGTGCCGAGGGCCACACAGTTCAAGCTTTCATCGGCAATAGAGACTGCAAGACCAGTTTGCTCGCGCAGTGCAAGGTCCAAATCCCCCAAAAGTGCACCGCCCCCCGTCAGCATTACACCACGATCAACGATATCAGCTGCCAAATCCGGTGGTGTCGCTTCCAAGGCGGTTAGGACGGCTTCACAAATCTGAGTGACCGGTTCCGCGAGGGCTTCGGCCACATCGGCTTGTGTGATGGTAATCTCTTTAGGAACACCGTTCAGGAGGTCGCGACCTCGGATATCCATGCTCTCTCCAGACCCTGATGCGGGTGGCCGCGCAGTTCCAATAGTTGTCTTGATCCGCTCTGCAGTGCTTTCGCCGATAAGCAAATTGTATTGGCGGCGCAAAAACGAAATCAAAGCCTGATCCATACGGTCGCCGCCCACACGCACGGACCGCGCATAGACAATGTCGCCTAGAGAAAGAACCGCAACTTCGGTGGTCCCACCTCCGATATCGACGACCATGTTTCCGGTCGGATCGGTGATGGGCATGCCGGCGCCAATCGCGGCGGCAATAGGTTCGGATATCAGGCCTGCTTTGCGCGCGCCCGCAGACAGAACCGACTGACGAATGGCCCGCTTTTCTACGGGTGTCGCGCCATGGGGCACACACACTAAAACACGTGGCTTCGCCAGTGAAGACGAACGGTGAACCTTGCGGATGAAGTGTTTGATCATCGCCTCGGCGACGTCAAAGTCGGCAATGACACCATCTCGCATAGGACGGATCGCCTCGATGCTACCGGGCGTTCGGCCCAGCATCAGTTTTGCATCTTCGCCGACTGCGAGAACTTCTTTTTTGCCATCTTTTATAGAAAACGCGACAACTGAAGGTTCGTTCAAAACGATCCCTTTGCCCTTCACATATACAAGCGTGTTGGCGGTCCCCAGGTCGATGGCCATATCGACTGCAAAAAGGCCGGTCACTGCGTCAAACATTTCTGCACCTATTCCACGGGTCTGTTTGCCCGTTTTGTCGCGGTATAGAGTGCGCATACCCCTAAATAAAGAGCAACCTCACCGTGGCCTAATTTTGCCGATTTTCATGGCATCGGCGTTGCCCCGCTTGAAGCGGGGCAGCAAGTTTAGCCGACATCTTTGTAGGTGATCTCTTTGCGATCACTGCCCGCCTTTTCGCGACGCACAATCAACCGGTTGAGTGCACCAACATAGGCTTTGACCGATGCCACAACGGTGTCCGTATCGGCGGATTGACCGTTAACGATCTTGCCGTTTTCTTCCATGCGGACAGACACAGTCGCCTGGGCGTCGGTCCCTTCCGTTACGGCATGCACCTGATAGAGCTGCAGCCTTGCTTCGTGCGGGAAAAGCGCTTTGACAGCGTTGAAGGCCGCATCAACAGGCCCGTCGCCTTGCGCGGTCACCTGATGGTCCTCTCCGTCGATGGTCAGCGTCAAATCCGCGGATTGCGGCGCTTCGGTGCCGCAGATCACCCGCAAGAATTTGACCTTCAAATGGTCGTTAGCAGAATCTGCCGTCTCAGCGGTCATCAGCGCAATCAGGTCGTCATCGAAGACTTCCTTCTTCCGGTCTGCCAATTCCTTGAAACGAACAAAAACATCTTTCAGTTGGTTGTCGCCAAGCTCATAACCAAGCTCTTCCAACTTCGCGCGAAGTGCGGCCCGACCTGAATGCTTGCCGAGAACCAAATTGGTAGCGGAAAGTCCAACATCCGCAGGCCGCATGATTTCAAATGTCTCTGCATTTTTAAGCATGCCATCCTGGTGAATGCCCGACTCGTGGGCGAAGGCATTTTTGCCGACGATCGCTTTGTTGAATTGTACCGGAAAGCCGGACACGGATGCGACGCGACGGGAGATGTGCATGATCTTCTGAGAGTCGACGCCAGTGTGATAGGGCATGATGTCGTTGCGCACTTTCAGAGCCATCACGACTTCTTCAAGTGCTGTATTGCCGGCACGTTCGCCAAGTCCATTAATCGTACATTCGATTTGACGGGCACCCCCCTCAACGGCGGCCAAAGCGTTTGCCGTGGCCATGCCAAGGTCGTTATGGCAGTGGGTCGCGAAAATAACTTCGTCCGCTCCTGGCACCTCTTCGATCAACATGCGGATGATATCTGCGCTCTCCCGCGGAGCGGTGTACCCAACTGTGTCAGGGATATTGATCGTTGTTGCGCCCGCTTTGATCGCGGTTTCGACCACCCGTTTGAGGTAATCTTCTTCGGTGCGTGTGGCGTCCATCGGAGACCATTGCACATTCTCGCAAAGGTTTCGCGCATGCGTGACCGTATCATGAATTCGCTCCACCATTTGTTCTTGGTCGAGGGCTGTGATGTCACGGTGAAGTGGGGATGTGCCAATAAAGGTATGGATGCGCGGGTTCACTGCGTGTTTCACGGCCTCCCAACATCTATCGATGTCTTTGAAGTTCGCTCGGGCCAGTCCGCAAATCTGTGCTGATTTCGAGTTCTTGGCGATTTCGCTGACGGCTGCGAAATCCCCTTCGGAGGCTATTGGAAATCCTGCCTCAATGATGTCGACGCCCATCTCATCCAAAAGCGCGGCTATCTCGAGCTTTTCATCATGGGTCATAGTTGCGCCGGGCGACTGCTCGCCGTCGCGCAACGTCGTGTCAAAGATCAACACGTGATCTTGGTTTGCTGCTATTGTCATTTCAGTATCTCTGAGAGTGTTTCTGTTAGTTTGTGATCCGACGCTTGTCCGTCAGGAGCGGTCCGCGCCGGGGGACACGCTCAGCGCAGGCTTAGAAGCAGTAGGTCCAGCGCAGCGGCGGACCGAGATGTCACAAATCCATCAGACATGCCCCATTTTATACAGGGCTTTTCCCGTTTGAAAAGGCGGAAAGCCCACATCCAAAAGACGTCTCTATTGCGGGCTCAAAAGGATCACCTTCTGGTTCGTATTCAAACACGGCGATTTTCGCTCCTTGGTCGAAACCGATATATATCGTCCGAAGTTGCGGGCTGACTGCAATCGCCTCTGGATCGATGCCGTATTCCCGCAGCGGCGTCACCGAGAGTAATGACCAATCGGGTGCAAATTCATAGAGAGAGTTGGAACCCTCCAGATCATCAGTGATGAAAATATGCCCTGACTGAGGGTCTACAGCGATGCCTTGGGGTTCCACCATGCGCGGTGTCATGGACATTCCGTCTAGCTCACCGATGATGTCACCGGAGGGTGTCAGATGGAGCATATGGGCCGGAGTATCCTGAACGATCAACAGATTGCCGTCAGCATCTTTCGCTACACCCTCGGTGTCATAAAGCTTTAGGTTCAGGCCAAATGGCTCCCCGTCCAATGTGCCGTCGCGGGACACATTTTGAAACAAGCCCTTCCAGTCGCTGACAAGCACGCCATCCGCTGTGGGTGTGACCGTTTTTACCATGCTTAAGTCTGTCTCAATTCTTTGGATGATTTCCCCAAAAACTGACATCTGAACCAGCTCGCGGCTTTCATTGGCAACCCAGAGCACGCACATCTCGTGATCGAAGGCCAAACTGCCGGGGCGGTTCAATTCCCAAGTGTCGCGCAGGCTGATCTCTACCGCCTGGGCGGGGAGTGCGGCGAAGAATGCAAAAAGACAGGCAAAGCGGTTTTTCATGGCTGCGTCCTTTTCGGCTGTCGTCAGAAGACAGGATGGCGCTAGCTCCAAATTCGTCAAAGGAGTTGTGGTTTGCGGAATCTGGTAATCGGAGCATCAGGGGGCATTGGACGAGCGGTTGTTCAACATTTGATAAGCACTGGTGAAGAGGTGGTCACAGCCTCTCGCAGTCGGGATGGTTTGGATATCCGGGACGAGGCATCGGTGGAGTCCTTCGCTAAAACGCTGTCTGGAAGTTTTGATCGTATCCTCATCATAACTGGCGCCCTGACGTTGGACGGGCATGGGCCCGAAAAGACAATTATGGCTTTAGCGTCCGGAACTATGGCCGGTCAGTTCGCGACCAACGCCATTGGTCCTGCTTTGCTCTTGAAGCATTTGCACGGGTTTTTGCCTAAAGATGGCAGATCTGTGATGGCAACACTTTCGGCGCGAGTTGGGTCCATTGGGGACAACCGTCTAGGTGGATGGGTGAGTTATCGCGCAGCGAAAGCCGCGCTAAACCAAATCGTGCATTCCGCCGCGATCGAGATCAACCGAAAGCACAAAGATGCGATCATTGTCGCATACCACCCCGGCACTGTTCGCACCGAACTAACGGAAAAATACGTCGGCAATCACCCAGCCGTTGAGCCGAGCGCCGCCGCCGTCCATATGATGAAGGTTCTAGATGGCTTGCATCCAAATGACAGCGGCGGCTTCTTCGATTGGAAAGGGGAGCGGGTACCGTGGTAAAGCCGAACCTGGTTTTAGTGCTGGGCGATCAGCTGTCGTTCGAGCTCTCTGCTTTGAAAGCTGCCGACAAATCCAAAGACACCGTTGTGATGGCTGAAGTTCACTCCGAGGGGACATACGTCAAACATCATAAGAAAAAAATCGCGTTGATCCTATCTGCCATGCGCAAATTTGCGCAAGCCCTAGACCAGGATGGTTGGACTGTCGCCTACACCAAATTGGATGACCCGGAAAATGCCGGGTCTATTCCCGCAGAGCTGTTGCGCCGAGCCGATGAACACGGCTCAGACTGCGTTGTTGCAACAGAGCCGGGTGAGTTTCGATTGATCGAAGCGTTGGAAGATTTGCCGCTTGAAACGCAGATTCTGAATGACGACCGCTTCATCGCTAGTCATCATGAGTTCGAGCGCTGGGCCGAGGGCCGAAAAACCCTGCGTATGGAATACTTCTACCGCGACATGCGGAAGAAAACCGACCTGCTAATGGACGGCAATCAGCCGGAGGGCGGTAAATGGAACTATGACAGCGAAAATCGCAAACCGGCCAAAGATGATCTTTTGCGGCCCGAGCCCTTACGTTTTCAAACCGACGAAATTACCCGCGAAGTTATTGATCTTGTCGAAGATCAATTTGCGGATCACCCCGGTTCCCTAGACGGGTTTTGGTTTGCGACCGATCACGAACAAGCGGATCAGGTGGTCGCGTATTTTCTGAAACATCACTTGCCGAGTTTCGGCGACTTTCAGGACGCCATGTTAGAAGGCGATGCCTTCCTCCATCACTCACTGGTGTCCGCTTACATTAATATCGGTCTGTTGGACCCGCTGGACGTGTGTCGGCGCGTTGAAACCGCCTACAAAAATGGGGATGCACCCTTGAACGCGGTAGAGGGATTTATTCGACAGATTATCGGGTGGCGCGAGTACATGCGTGGTATCTATTTTCACGAAGGGCCAGACTACACGCGGCGAAATGCATTGAACGCTCAACGCAAGCTTCCGGATTTTTTCTGGACGGCAGATACCGAGATGAACTGTCTGAAACGCGCAATCAGTCAAACATTGGACGAGGCTTATGCCCACCATATTCAGCGCCTTATGGTGATCGGTAACTTCGCATTGCTTGCGGGCCTCAACCCAAAAGAGGTGCACGAATGGTATCTGGCGATTTACTGGGATGCGTTTGAGTGGGTGGAAGCACCCAATGTGATCGGGATGAGTCAATTCGCAGATAACGGTATCATCGCCTCAAAGCCCTATGTGAGCTCGGGCGCCTATATCGACCGAATGTCTGACTACTGCAAAAATTGTGCCTACTCGGTTAAAAAGAAAACGGGCGAGGGGGCGTGCCCGTTCAACCTGTTGTACTGGGTGTTTCTCGACCGGCACGAGGAAAAATTCGCGGCCAATGGTCGAATGAACCAAATCTATGCAAACTGGCGGCGCCGCAACGCGGAGGACAAGAAAACCATCCTCGACGAGGCGCAGGCGTTTCTCGAAGCGCTTTAGTTTGACGCGAGTTCGCCGTTCTCCCAAACACCGGAGACGACGGTGCCATCAGCGGCGGTGAAGGTTCCCTCGCCTTGGCGCACGCCGTTTTCAAACTCGCCCTCATACACGTCGCCATTTTCAAATGTCATTTTCCCAGAGCCCGTAATCTGACCGGCACGGAACGATCCCTCGTAAGTGAAGGTGCCCGGAACTGTGAAGGTGCCACGACCCTGCAAGAAGCCCGCGACAAAGTTGCCCTCATAGGTTTCACCGTTCGGAAATGTGAGAATGCCGCGACCGTATCGTTCCCCCTCGTACCATTCGCCTTCATATGTGCTGCCATCGGGGTAGGTCATTTTGCCCTCCCCACTGAGCTGAGAATTGTCGAACAACCCCTCGTAAACAGCACCGTTGGAATACGTCAGTGTTCCTTTGCCATCGATCATACCATCGATCCAAAGCCCCTTGAACGTGCTGCCATCGGGGTAAGTCATTGTGCCAGGGCCAGATGGCCGTCTGTCCAGAAACTGCCCTTCGTAGACAGAGCCATCAGGGTAGGTCGCAGTCCCAAAGCCGTTGATTTTTCCAACGGCCCAATCGCCCGAAAACCGGGTGCCATCGACGCCCGTAAACTCACCCTGACCGAACCTTTCATCCGAAATGAAGTCGCCGACATAGACGCTGCCATCAGCGTAAACTTGACTCCCTTTACCATTGCGCTGGCCGTCACGGAACGCGCCTTCGTACACACCGCCGTCAGATTGGGTCAGTTGCCCTTGGCCCTCGTACTGGCCTTCTGCGAAACTCCCTACGTAAACGGTGCCATCCGGAAAAGTTGCCGTCCCTTGGCCGTGCTGCATCCCGTCGAGCCATTCGCCTTCGTACACAAAGCCGCTGGGTGCTTCTAATCGACCGACACCATTTCGTTCGTTATCGGACCATTCACCAACGTATACGGCGCCATTGGCAAAAGTGGCCGTGCCTTCGCCCTCTGAGTTGCCATCGACCCAAGTGCCCTCGAACGTGGAGCCATCAGAATATGTAATGCGCCCGATGCCATTGGGTTCCCCGTTTGCGAAATCACCTTCGTAAACGGCTCCGGTTACAAACCTGGCGCGCCCCTGACCTTCGGCAACGCCGTTTGCCCATTCGCCTTCATATTCATAACCGTTGGGCAAAGTGTATTTGCCGGTTCCATGGCGCTCTCCATCCAAGAAAGTGCCGACATAAATGCCCCCATCATCGTACTCGACGGTTTGTACATCCCCTTGGGCATGTACGGAAAACGCCGACAGCGCCAGCACCGCTGCCGCTGCGAAAGTTCGAACTGTCCCGACCATAGTGTGGTCCCTCTGCCGATTTCGCTGCCAGCGTAGACGCAGAGACGTATTCTCGCAACCGTTTCGCGCTGCGACGGTATTAGACTTTCTTTCGGGCACATCTTTGTTACATCACACACAAGAATAGGAGCGTTCCTGTGCGTAAATTCACCGTCACCCTGGCGCAGCTAAACCCGACCGTTGGCGATTTTGGATCCAACGCAGCAAAGGCCAAATCAGCCTATCATGATGGCGTGCGTGCAGGGTCGCATTTCGTTATGCTGCCGGAGATGTTTCTGACGGGCTATCAGGTTCAGGATCTGGTGATGCGGCCGGCGTTTCATCGACAAGCGCAGGCGGAAGTTGAAGCCCTGGCCAAAATCACCGAGGGGCAAGAAGCTTCTTTGGGTATCGGCGCACCGTTTTTAGATCCGGACACGGACGAGCTGTTTAACGGCTATTACGTCCTCTCAGGTGGTCGCGTCGCTCATGTCATCCGTAAGCATGAGCTGCCAAATTTCACTGTTTTCGATGAAAAGCGGCACTACACTTCCGGTCCGTTGGGCGGTCCGATCTCGATTGGCAACGTGCGTGTCGGCCTCCCGATTTGCGAGGACGCTTGGCATTCAGAAGTGTGTGAAACGCTCGCTGAATCCGGTGCCGAGTTGCTTTTGGTGCCAAACGGGTCGCCGTATTTTCGGCACAAACAGGATCGCCGGAAAAGTGAAATGGTCTCTAGGGTTGTCGAGACGGGCCTTCCCTTGGCGTATCTGAACCTGACTGGCGGACAAGACGATCAAGTGTTTGACGGGGGCTCTTTTGTTTTGAACCGGGGCGGGGATTTGGCCGCTCAACTGCCGCTGTTCGATGAGACCATCGCGCATATCGATTTTATTGAAGGCGACGACGGGTGGAGCGTTCAGGATGGTCCGATGGCCCCGTTGGGTGACGAATGGATGCAGGATTACCGCGTCATGGTGGAAGGTCTGCGTGACTACCTCGCAAAGTCTGGGTTTGCTAAAGTTCTACTGGGTATGTCGGGGGGGATAGACTCTGCGCTCGTTGCGACCATAGCCGTTGATGCGATTGGGGCTGAAAATGTCCGCTGTGTGATGCTCCCATCGGAGTATACATCACAGTCTTCGCTCGATGATGCCACGGCCTGTGCCAAGGCTCTGGGTGCAACTCTCGATACTGTGCCAATTTCCGGTCCGCGAGCTGCCGTGACCGAAACGCTCGCCCCGCTGTTCGAAGGGCGCGATGCAGATATTACGGAAGAGAATATTCAATCCCGGTTGCGCGGCTTATTGCTGATGGCGCTCTCCAATAAATTCGGAGAGATGCTTTTAACGACAGGCAACAAATCGGAGGTCGCTGTAGGCTATGCCACGATCTATGGCGATATGTCGGGAGGCTACAACCCGATCAAAGATCTCTATAAAATGCGAGTGTTTGAGACGTGTCGGTGGCGTAATCGCAATCACTTCGATTGGATGAACGGCCCTGTGGGAGAGGTGATCCCAAACACAATCATCGACAAACCCCCGTCGGCAGAACTGCGCGATGATCAAAAAGACGAGGACAGCCTTCCACCATATGAGATTTTGGATGCCATTCTAGAGCGGCTTGTGGACCGTGAATTGTGCGCCGAAGAAATCATCGCAGAGGGTTACGACCGGGACACCGTAAAACGGGTCGAGCATCTTATCTTTATCAGCGAGTACAAGCGTTTTCAGTCGGCACCAGGCCCGCGCCTCACGCCAAGGGCCTTTTGGCTTGATCGACGGTATCCGATTGTAAATCGGTGGCGTGACGCAAGCTAGGCGCGCATTAGCGGCTTGGCCTTGCTGTCATCGAAGAGTAGAGACACCGCAAAAGGAAATACAATGACTGTCACCCGTTTTGCTCCGTCGCCTACGGGGTACCTCCATGTGGGAAACCTTCGCACAGCGCTCTTTAACTTTTTGATCGCCAAGCAATCGGGTGGCACGTTTATCCTTCGGATGGACGATACCGATCCCGAGCGCTCCAAACCTGAATACGCGGACGCAATCAAAGAGGATCTGGAGTGGATGGGCCTGGAATGGGACCGGGTTGAAACGCAGTCCTCGCGCCTAGATCGGTACGAGGCGGCGGCAGAGATGCTTAGGGATAAGGGACGGTTTTACGAGGCATTTGAAACGCCAACGGAACTGGACCTTAAACGCAAAAAGCAGCTCAATATGGGCAAGCCACCGGTTTATGATCGGTCAGCATTGAACCTGTCCGATGAGGACAAGGCTGCCCTGCGTGCCGAACGCGGCAACGGTGTTTGGCGTTTTTTGCTGGATCAGAGCCGGATCACCTGGACCGATGGCATCCTAGGCGATCAAAGCATTGATGCCGCGAGTGTTTCGGACCCGGTCCTGATCCGCGGCGATGGACAGTTTTTGTACACCCTCGCCAGCGTTTGTGATGATGTTGACTACGGGATCACTCACGTTGTTCGGGGCTCTGACCACGTGACGAACACAGCCACTCAAATCCAAATTATCGAGGCGCTGGGGGCAAAGCCACCGGCCTTTGCACACCATTCGTTGCTGACGGGCCCTCAAGGTGAAGCGCTGTCGAAACGGCTGGGAACACTCGCTCTGCGTGATTTGCGAGAGAACGGGGTCGAGCCGATGGCGCTTTTGTCGTTGATGGCGCGTCTTGGGTCCAGCGATCCTATCGAGCTTCGCGGTACCATCGATGACATCGCGGAAAACTTCGAACTGGCGAAGTTTGGTGCGGCACCTACCAAGTTGGATGCAGAGGATTTGGTACCGCTATCCGCCCGCGCAGTGGCAGCCTTGCCTATCGAAGAGATGGCACCTGAGTTCGATGCAGCAGGCGTTCCCGCCGAAAAGCGCCAAGCTTTTTGGGACGCCGTGAAAGGCAACTTGAGCCGCCGAAGTGACGTCGCCGCGTGGTGGTCGATCTGCCAAAACGGCGCAGACCCATTGATTGACAAAGATGACGAAGAATTCGTCAAAACCGCCTACGAGATGCTACCGTTACGCCCATGGGATACGTCCACCTGGGGCTCGTGGACGGGTGCGGTGAAAGACGCAACCGGTCGTAAGGGCCGCGCGCTGTTCATGCCGCTTCGAAAGGCCCTTACTGGACGAGAACATGGGCCCGATATGGCTGCGTTCATGCCGCTCCTTGAGAACGTCAAATAGGATGGTCCAAGGCGCCAAGTTCACCGAAGGGAACCTGATGCGCCACGTGGTGGTGATGTCGTCAACCACAAGTGTCGGTTTGGTCGCCGTATTTTTTGTCGATCTCGTCGACATGTTCTTCATCTCCCTTTTGGGCAATCAGGCGCTAGCCGCGGCGGTTGGTTTTGCTGGCGCGATTTCTTTCTTCATGATGGCGTTTTCAATCGCGATGGGGATCACAACAGGGGCGCTGGTTGCGCGCGCCCTGGGTCAAGGTGACGGAGAGCGCGCCAAAGAGGTGCGCAGTCACGTCTTTGCGGTCGGCCTTGTCGTCATGCTGATCGTGACGGTTTTGACATGGTTCAATCTCGAGCCTTTGACTGCACTGGTCGGTGCGACAGGAGAGACGCAAGAGCTTGCCATTCGTTACCTTTCGATAATCGTTCCCAGCCTTCCTTTGATGATGGTTGGTATGGGAGGGGGTGCCATACTTCGGGCGCATGGCGACGCGAACCGGTCCATGGTGGCCACTATGTCCGCGGCTGGTGCGAATGCCGTTTTAGACCCAATCTTTATTTTCGCGTTAGGCCTCGGTCTGGACGGGGCCGCAATTGCGACCGTGCTGTCGCGTTGTGTTATGGCCGTGATGGGCATCTACCCGGTGATAAAGCATCATGGTGGTTTCGCGCCGCTTCGTCTTCAAAAATTGAAGGCAGATTTAAAGCCTATTTCCGACCTTGCCTTCCCAGCAACCTTAACAAACCTGGCGACACCCGTCGGCTCCGCATTTGTCACGCGCGTTGCATCCGAATTCAGCGAGCAGGCTGTGGCAGGGATGGCCATCATAGGCAGGCTGACGCCAGTTGCCTTTGGAATGATCCTTGCCCTCTCAGGTGCCATAGGTCCCATCTTGGGGCAGAATTACGGAGCCAAGTTATATGACCGCGTCCGCAAGGGTTTTGACGAGGCGCTTTTGTTTGCGGGCCTCTACACGGTCGTCGTGGTTGCGATCCTTTGGCTGTGCCGAGGATTTATTGCCGATGCTTTTGGCGCGGAAGGCGAAGCGCGCGACTTGGTGTTTTTGTTTTGTGGGCCGCTATCCTTGGCGTGGTTTTTCAACGCTGTCATTTTTGTTGGCAACGCGTCTTTTAACAATCTCGGCCACCCGTTTTACTCCACTTGGATAAATTGGGGCCGCAACACAATCGGCACAATTCCCTTCGTTTGGGTCGGTGCGCTGTGGTTTGGTGCCGAAGGTGTTCTGGCCGGACAGATGGTTGGTGGCGTATTTATTGCATTAGTCAGTTGGTGGCTTGCACGACGACTTTTCCGTCAAATCGAATTGGAGGATGTTCCAAATCTGCGCGGCCCCGCCTTCGTTGCCGAGACCAAAGCCATGCGGCTTTTCCACATGAGGCGCGGTGGTTAAGTCCGGTAGCTAAAGACCCAAGTTCTTGAGCTCTTCGTCTACGATAGCTTTGATTTCCGGCTTCAACGGCACTGTTCGAGGGTATTTCGGATTTTCACGATCCCTAAGGATGCCTGCACGCCACCCAACTGTTGATTTAAAGAAATCCCGCGCGCGGTCACTGCCATAGCTTTCGACAAAGCCTGTGACCACGGTATCCAGATAGCTGAGCACAATAGGCCGGCTTTCATCTTCGGCGACTTCGGTTGGCCGCCCTACAAAAAGTGCGACGTCCTCAAAACTCGGCTCCAGATCCAAAGCTTTCAAACTGTGAACGTCATATCCTTTTTCCCGCTCCAAAAGTGCTGGCCACGCTTCGGCCGCGACCTCAAGGATAGACCCATCGATTTCAGCGTTGGGATCGGGTTCCACCGACAGAAGCGAAATGTCCCAATCAGGCGAGGGGACCCAAGCACGCCGATACCCCTTCAGTTTCGCGGTGCCCAGCCAGCCAAGGTCATGCGTTGCCCGCGTAACCAACGATCCAAAGCCAAAGATACGCCGTTTCACCAGCGCAGCGGCGCCGTTCCGCTCGATTGTAAGATGCGGTTATACTCGTTCTGCACACGCCGGATGCGATCATTTGATGGTGGGTGTGTCGCCAATACTGCACTTGATCCGGTTTGGGTGCGTTGGAAATATCCAATGCCTTTTATGGGGCTGTAGCCTGCGCGATATGCGATATGGGTTCCAATTGTATCCGCCTCCAATTCAAACTCTTTTGAATAGGCGCGGCTTCCGATGAACCCACCCAGGTCAGCGCCGATTTGTGGATCGGCCCCGATAATGCCAGCGAGAATACTGCCCGCGGCTGCGCCCGCCTGAATATTGCCGCGCGCTTGGATCAAGTGACTTGCAATCTGGTGGCCCGCTTCGTGGCCAATGACAAAGGCGATCTCGTCGTTATTGGCCATCGATCTCAGTAAGTTGATATTGAATGTGATCACCGGGCGTCCCTGATTGTCCAAGGACTGAAAGGCGTTTGGCGCTTGGCGCGTATCGCGGTTCAGCTTGAACTGAAAATCGCAGAAACTTGCACGCTTGTTCGCATGATACTGGCGGCATGTCCGTTCAATGCGCGGTTCCAGAGCACGCGAAAGCGATCTGTAACGCGACTCGCCATCGGCTGCGGATCTGAAATATCGAACACCCTGTTGTTGAGTTTGAGTGCTGGGTTCGGGATTGCTCTCGGGTGGCGGAGATTGCGTCACCTCCACGCAGCTCACCAACAAGCAGCAGATCAAAAACCCGGCAATTAAATTGCGCATTTCAGTTCCTCCGACGCGGCAAACATTAGTCCGCATTCGTCAGAGCGCAAGCCTAGCCGCGACCCTTCCACGGAACCAAACGATTTTCTGCCATCCGCATCAACACGTCGATCCCATAGCCGATGATGCCAATGATGATGATCCCAATGATCACAATGTCCGTCAGCTGAAATTTCGACGCTGCAATGATCATCTTGCCCGCACCTTTTTCAGCTGCAACAAGTTCGGCTGCCACAACCGTGCCCCAACACACGCCCATAGCAACGCGCGCCCCTGTAAAAATCTCGGGAAGAGAGTTCGGCAGGATGACCTTCGTTAGGATCTGGCGCTTTGCGGCCCCAAGTGAATAGGCCGCATGAACCTTGGATATATTCACTCCTGAAACACCCGCACGTGCGGCGATGGTCATAATCCAAAGGGCTGCAAGGAAGAGCAGACTGATCTTGCCTTGCTCACCAATGCCGAACCAGATGATCACAAGCGGGATCAGCGCCAAGGGTGGCACTGGACGCATGAATTCCACCAGTGGATCGAACCAGCCGCGAAACCATCCGTTGAGACCCATCGCAAATCCAAGCGGGATGCCGAACAAACAGCCAAGTGCAAAGCCGAGGATCACGCGGATCAAAGACCAGAACACGTTTTCCCATAGGCCAACGCCTTGATAACCCTCGCGGTTCAGCTCAATGAAACGGGACCAGACCTGTTCGGGTGGGGGCAAATACAATGCCTCCATCGTAAGGCCCACATTCGGACGGATCGAAAGACTGCCGCGTTTTGTCATGAAAACTTCGACGTCGCCTGCTTGCACGGTCTCTTCGGGTGAAATTGCCTGACCGTTGACAGAAATCACTCGGTAGCCGTCTTCGTCGCCACCATCGTCATTGTCTTGCGCCTTAATGATTTTGGAACGGCGCTTAGAAACCAAAAGTACATCGTCTTTAGCGAACCCATCACCGAGATCGACTTCAGGCTCTTCTGTGTCGGTATCGTCAAGCGCATTAACGCGAATGAAAACGGTTGCCGTATCTGTATCTCCAGCTGCGTTTTCCGCCACATATTCAATCGTTGTGTCGCCGACAAATGGTGCGGGAAGTCCAAAAGGGATCAGGTTGGACCCTGTCGCCAGCCCCCATAGAAAGAAGATCGCGATGACGGATGCAACCGAGGCGATCCGGTTTGCTACAACCGCGCTTTCGTCACCAAAAGTGACCGTCTTTAAACTGTTAAAGCCCGAGACTTCACGTCCGCGGTTATAGAGCGAATACCCAAACCAACAGGCGGCTGAAATTGCGAGGTAAAGTGCAAAGATTAGCGCGATCCCAAGGACCATCCAAAACGTCGTACTAACCAGATCGAGAAGTTCTTGTCCCATTAGGCGTTCTCCGTCCGGCCCATAATTTCCTCTTCCATATCCCAGATCATGGAGAGGATTTCATCTCGTGTCGGGCCAAATTTCTTGTGGCGTTTGACATCGCGAAGGTCAGCACCGACGCCCAGTTCGGCAAAAGGCAGGTTGTATTCCTTGTGCACCCGCCCTGGGCGCGGAGCCATAACCAACAGGCGCTCCCCCAGAAGCAGCGCTTCTTCAACAGAATGCGTGATCAAAATGATCGTTTTTCCGGTTTTTTTCCAAATATCGAGAACAAGACTTTGCATTTTTTCGCGGGTCAGCGCGTCGAGCGCGCCCAGCGGTTCATCCATCAGGATGACGTCGGGATCGTTCGCAAGGCAGCGGGCCAGTGCCACACGCTGTTGCATCCCGCCCGAAAGCTCGTAGATCATCTTCTCGCCGAAATCCTGAAGGCCGACTGTGCCAAGTAGGTCCTCAACGGTTTCTTTGATTTCCTTTGGCGGTGTCCCCTTCATGCTTGGTCCGAAGCCGATATTGTTGGAGACATTCATCCATTCAAAAAGTGCACCCTGCTGGAAAACCATTCCGCGTTCTGAGCTGGGGCCGGTGACGGTGTTTCCGCCGAGTTCAAGATGCCCTTCGGTCGGGGCGAGGAACCCTGCAACAATGTTTAACAGAGTTGTCTTCCCACATCCCGATGGTCCGAGAACCGACATCAATTCCCCCTCTTTGATCGAGAGGTTGATGTTTTTCAGTGCTTCGACTTTGCCGCCGTTTGGCAGCTGAAACGTCATGGAGACGTCTTTGATTTCCAAACCAGACATGCGGGTCCCCTCAAAGAAAATGGCCGCCCGGTTGGGCGGCCATTCCGTGATATTTACATGTTAGCGGCAGCTTCCAGATAAGACGTGTTTACCAGCGGGGCGTAGTCACCAAGCGCTGTGATCTTCCCTGACGCTTCAAGCGACGCTGCAGAGTCAGCGAGATACTGAGTAACAAAGCCACCCATCCACTCATCCGACAATTGCTCGGCGACTGTTGGGAAAGAGAAAACATCCATGACGGCCGTGGTGCCTTCAAGGTCCATGCCCGCTTCGGTCGCAATCGCTTCCATCATCGGTGCGCGGTCAGCTGCATACATCTCATTCATCTCGGCAGTGATCGCAAGGAACTTGGCCAGAACATCTGGGTTTTCCTCGCCAAACTCTGTCGGGATAGACGTGACATCAAACACTTTACCGACGACGGCTTCTTTTTCCGCCCCAGAGAGCAAGACATTGCCGTGCTGTTTCATCGTGCGAAGCGAACCGCCCCAACCACATGCCATTGCAAGATCCGTGCTTGGCTGGCTGAAGGCAGCAGCAGAGTCTGATGGCGCCATGTCAACAATCGTCAGATCTGCTTCGCTGATGCCGAAATGCGCCATTTGCGCCAGGAAACCGGAATGCGCAGCTGTGCCCAATGGAACCGCTACTTTCTTACCGACAAGTTCTTCGGCAACATTCGACGCGTCGATTTCCAGCTCTGACCGAACAACACAGTTGTCATTGTCGGAATAGCCAACCGCGATATCCACAACTTGCAGGTCTTGACCCGCAGCAGTTGCCACCAAGAACGGTGTTACACCTTGTGAATAGGAAATGTGCACATCGCCCGATGCCATCGCGGCGGACATGGCTGTTCCCGCATCAAAAGAAACCCACTTCACTGGGATGCCCATCTTTTCAGAATACAATTGGTTATGCTGAGCGAATTGGTTTGGCGTTGGCCACTCCAAGAAATACGCAACAACGATTTCATCAAGTGCATGCGCTGCACCTGTCATTGCGGATAGTGCAACCGCAACTGCGCTGAGTGTTTTGGTGATCTTCATTTTATTCTCCCTGTAAGGACTCTCTCTGTCCGGATGGAACTGCCAACGCTCTGGCAACACCTTCGGCGAAGCTTGAACCAAGCGTCGCAGTAATGCAAAAAAATTGTTACATTTTGGCCCCGTTTCGGCTTCGCCGAACAGGTTTTCAGCGATCCTGTTGAAAGATGGTGATTATTTCGCCACCCATCCGCCATCAATCTGTTGCATAGCGCCTGTGATCGACTTGGCGGCATCCGTACACAGGAAGGCCGCGTAGGCCGCGACATCTTCGATCGGGACGAACTGCTTGGTCGGTTGCGGGGCAAGCATGACTTCGGTGATGACTTCATCTTCGCTGATACCGCGGGCTTGCGCCGTGGCGGGGATTTGCGCTTCGACCAGTGGCGTGAGAACATAGCCCGGGCAGATGGCATTTACCGTGATGCCGTCTTCGGCCACTTCTAAGGCTGTGGATTTCGTGAGACCCGCAATGCCGTGTTTCGCGGCGACATAGGCCGTTTTGAAAGGCGAGGCGACCAGCGCGTGGGCGGACGCAATATTGACGATCCGGCCCCATTTGCGGGCTTTCATGCCCGGAACAGCCGCTTTGATCGTGTGAAAACTTGAAGACAGGTTAATCGCGATGATCGCATCCCATTTGTCGGTCGGGAAGTCCTCGACTGGCGAGACGAACTGAATGCCCGCATTGTTCACCACGATATCCAGCCCATCGAATTCTGTTTCGGCCCGTTGGATCATCGCCTCGATCTGATCGGGTTTGGTCATGTCGGCGGGATCATAAAGCGCATCATTAGGGAGGGAGGCGCGGATCGCCTCAACCTCATCTGCATCACCAAAGCCGTTGATCATGACGCGGCAGCCTTCCGCGGCGAGTTTTTTGGCAATGCCCAAGCCGATGCCCGAAGTAGAGCCTGTGATGACAGCTGATGTTCCTGCAAGCATGATCCGACCCCTGTGTTCTGGGCGCAGGAAAGCGGGAAAGCGGAGGGGTTTCAAGGGGCAGCGTGCGCTGTGTTACCTTTTCGAAAGTATGATACTGGGGCGGTGCCACCAACCGTGAGATATCCGTGGGACAAGCGTGGGACATCCGTGGGACGGATTTTGCGAGTTTTTTGGAAACAGCGTAAAGGTTAACGAGAAACCAAACTAACCATATCTTTATATAATCAGCATTTTCTGAAGAAGCTAAGGATGCGCGTCGGCGTAGCGAAGCGGAGCTTATCGCGCGTATCCAAGCGCCCGCCCGTCCCATTGGGCGGGGCGCTTCACTTCGTTTGCGCCTGTTAACCGCCCACGGTCGGACGCTGGATATCTATTAGGCGCGGTAAAGTCGTATCCGACGGATTAACAGATTTACGCACTAGTTAGCCAAATATTAGCCAGAGTATACCACCGTAGACCAACCCGCCCAGAACGAAAGCCGTTATTGGTGCGCCAAATTGGCCTTGTAACATCAAAGCAAATGTATGGCGGTGTCGAAAACATAACTGAGCAAAAGCCAGAAAGCCCCCGATGAAAAAGAACAAAAACATAAAAGCACCTTGCTTCGAATTTTTTTGGCGGACAGCCTGTCATGCGATCATCAGTAAGAACTGAGAGCCAACGGTCAATCCAAGTCAAGAATTTTCGTTCAAGAATATACTTTACCAACTTCCAACAATTCAAAAGCCTTAATCTCGAACTCGTACATGCCCGATAGATCGCCTTTCTCTGCCCTCGCGATCAGCTTGCCATCGTCATTGTAAAAGATGGCATGCACGGTGTGGAGCGCGCGAAAGCAATAGGTGTCGTCGGGGTAGATGAACTTGATCATGTTATCCCCGCAGCCGTGTCATGTCAGGATCGAAATCGGTTGATGTGATCAACCGCGCAGGGCGCATGTCGCCCAGGATCTCGATCTCGACGGCCAGGCCCTCGGTGGCGCGGTTCGTGGGCACAAAGCCCATCGCGATGGATTTGGCCAAATGGTGCGAATAGCCGCCCGAGGTGCAGAAGCCCACGACGTCCCCGTCCAGCCAAATCGGTTCATAGGCGTTGACGTCGGCGTCATCTGCGTCGACCTCAAACGCGACAAGTTTGCGCGCTGTGCCCGCGGCCCGTTCTTTTTCCGCCGCCGCGCGTCCGATAAAGTCCGTGTTCTTTTTGAAGTTGATGAACCGGTCGAGACCTGTTTCCGTGGCAGTGTAATCCGGCGAGAATTCAGACAGCCAGGACCCGAAGAAGCGATCCAGGCGCAGGGACATCATGGCGCGCATGCCAAAGGGTTTTAGCCCCATCGGTTCGCCCGCATTCCAAAGGATATGCCAAAGTGCGCGTTGCTTCATCGCGTCGGTGTAAATCTCAAACCCAAGATCGCCCGTGTAGCTGACGCGTTGGACGATGCAGTCGATATTGCCGATCGTCATCCGCGACACATCAAGAAAGCTCATTGTGACGGGGCGGCCCGTGACAGCCGCGAGCAGTGTCTTGGCCTTGGGTCCGGCGATCTGGAACCCGTTCAAGCGGTCCGAGATGTTTTCGACGCTTACATCCGGATCGGCATGCTGTTCGAACCAGCGCATGTGGAAGTCTTGCGACCCATAGCTGGCGGTCAGTTGGAATTCGGTTTCGGATAGGGTCGAGATCGTGAAGTCGCCGATCAGGCGGCCTTTCGGCGACAGCATGGGTGTCAGGCTGACGCGGCCCGGTTTGGGCACGCGGCCTGCCATGATCCGGTCGAGCCAGTCGCGGGCCTTTGCGCCTGTGACCTTGTACTTGCCGAAATTGTGGACCTCGTTGATGCCCAGGTTTTCCCGGACGGCGTGAACCTCGCGCGCGGTGGCGTCCCATGCGTTGGAGCGGCGGAAGCTGGGCGTCTCCAAGCGCGGCTCATCCCCTTCGGCGAAATAGTTGGGTACTTCGAGCCCGTATTGATGGCCCCAGACCGCGCCCATTTCATCGAAGATATCGTACATCGGCGTGGTGGCACTGGGGCGGGCCGCCGGCAGTTCTTCGTTCGGGAAGGTGACCGAAAAGCGGCGTTGATAATTTTCGGTGACTTTGGGCAATGTGTAGGCAGGCGAAATCCATTTGCCGAAACGGGCGACATCCATGGCAAAGACATCGCGTTCCGGTTCGCCCTCGATCATCCATTGGGCGAGGGATAGCCCGACGCCGCCCCCCTGCGAGAAGCCCGCCATCACGCCGCAGGCTGACCAGTAATTGCGCAGGCCGGGCACGGGGCCGACCAGCGGGTTGCCGTCGGGGGCAAAGGTGAAGGGGCCGTTGATGACGGATTTGATGCCGGCACGTTCGAGGACGGGGAAGCGTTTATACGCGAATTCGACGCTGTCGCTGATCCGGTCGAGTTGGTTTTCCAACAGTTCATGGCCGAAGTCTTGTGGTGTCCCGTCCACCGCCCATGGATCGCAGCGCTGTTCGTAAAAGCCGATGCAGATCCCGCGGCCTTCTTGCCGAAGGTAGCTTTCGCCGCCCGGGTCCATGACATGGGGCAGTTCCTCGTCGCGTTCGTAAACCTCAGGCGTTTCTTCGGTGACCAGATATTGGTGCTCCATCGGATGCAACGGCAGGTAGACACCCGCCAGCGCACCAACCTCGCGCGCCCAAAGGCCGCCTGCATTGACGATATGTTCGGCGTGGATTGTGCCCTGTTCGGTCACGACATCCCATGTGCCATCGGCGCGTTGATTGGTCTCGACGACG
Source organism: Pseudomonadota bacterium (assembly GCA_039821195.1). GTDB lineage: Bacteria > Pseudomonadota > Alphaproteobacteria > Rhodobacterales > Rhodobacteraceae > Amylibacter. Next base: position 4,603 of record JBCBON010000024.1, on the reverse strand, counting down.
GGATTGCGGAGGACAATTTCCGCCCCACCCATGCGGGCCGCCTTGGCATAGGCATGTGTGGTGCCGGATGGATCAAGGTGTCCGTCTAGGGGATCATAAAGCCCACCGATCACGCCATCCGTGTTGGTGATGGGGGAGAGGTCGCGGATTTCGTCTGGTGTGACGATGCTGGTTTCCAACCCCATGAACCGATGCTTGGCGCGCTCGGCTTTGAACATGTCCATGCGTTCTGGCGTGTCGGCCAGCGTCACACCACCCACATGATGCAGGCCGCAGGACATGCCAGTGATTTCCTCAAGTTCTTTATAGAGGCGGATCGTATAGCCTTGCAGCGCGGCCATATTCGTGTCGCCGTTTAGCGTATGGAAACCGCCCGCCGCGTGCCAAGTGGAGCCGGAGGTGAGTTCCGAGCGTTCGACCAGCATCACATCCGACCAACCCAGTTTCGTGAGGTGATAGAGCACCGAACATCCAACAACGCCGCCCCCGATCACAACCACGCGTGTTTGTGTTTTCATCCCGCTCTCCCTTGGTTGGGGCAATTGAAATTTCGCTCACCGACCTAAGTTAAAGAACAACAGAGCCGTGAATTTCAGGAGATGTAAATGCGTTATCTGTCGAGTGCGATTGTAAGTCTCGCTTTTTTCGTTGGGATCGGAATTTCGGCCGCGTATTCGGAGACGATCGAAACCTCGGCCGGACCGGTCGAAGTGACAAACGTGGTGGGTGATTTGAACACGCCTTGGGCCGTTGCGATTTTGGAAAGCGGAAAATATCTGATTACGGAACGGGATGGGCGTATCTGGTTTGTTGAAAATGGCCAAAAACGCGCCTTGTCCGGCGTACCAGAGGTGTATGCAGAAGGCCAAGGTGGGTTGCTCGACATTGTGTTGGCGCGAGATTTCTCATCAACCAATGAAGTGTTCATCACTTATTCGCGCCCTGAAGGTCGCGGCGCAGGCACGGCGCTGGCCGTCGCCGAATTCGATGAAAGCGCGCGAATGCTTCGCAATGTCCGGGATATCTTTGTGTCCAATGATGTCTCCAATGGTGGGCGGCATTTCGGCTCTCGGGTTGTAGAGGCCAATGATGGCACGCTCTTTTTGACGATAGGGGATCGGGGGAATCGCCCCTCTGCTCAGAATTTATCGAACCATAATGGCTCGGTAATTCGCGTGGCGCGGGATGGATCGATCCCGGCGAACAACCCTGACATTCCTGGCGCAGCGGAAGGTATTTACACCTATGGTCATCGAAATGCGCAGGGCGCGGCGCTTGATCCCTCTGGACAGCTTTGGACCGTGTCGCATGGTGCGCGCGGCGGGGATGAGATCAATCGCCCCGAGCCGGGACGAAACTATGGGTGGCCGGTGATTTCTTACGGCACCCATTATTCCGGTTTGCGGATTGGCCAAGGCACAGAAGCCGAGGGTATGGAGCAGCCGATCTTCTTCTGGGATCCGTCCATGGCGCCGTCGGGCATGATGATCTACGATGGTGACATGTTCCCGCAATGGCGCGGTGATATTTTTGTCGGCTCGCTGAAGTTCAGCTATATCAGCCGCCTTGATCGCAACGGCACGCGGATCAACGGCGAAGAAGAGCTGTTCCGGGATGTCTTTTCCCGCATCCGGGATGTCCGCGAGGGCCCAAACGGCGAGATTTACTTTTTGTCCGTGGGTGACGGCGCGCTGTACCGGATCACGCCTGCGAGCTGATGACTTCGGCCTTGCGCGTTGGTTGAGCGCCGCGTTCCCGGTAGGGTGTTATTTCGTACTGGGCGCGGTAACATTTTGAGAAATGCGATGGGGAATAGAACCCGCAGGCAAGGGCCACGTTGATGACGCTCATATCAGTTTGCAGCAGCAGGTTCCGCGCTTTTTGCAATCGCAGCTCCATGTAATATCGCTTGGGTGAGCGATCGAGATATTTACGGAACAAACGCTCTAGCTGGCGTGTCGACATGCCAACCTCTTCGGCGAGGATCGACGGTGAGACCGGCTCTTCGATGGAGGCTTCCATCATTTTGATGACGGCGGACAGCTTGGGGTGACGCACGCCGATGCGGGTCGGCACCGAGAGGCGCTGTTCGTCACGCTCGGAGCGGACCGCGGAGTAAACCGCCTGATCCGCCACCCAATTTGCGGCGTCTTGCCCTTGTTCCGTGGCAATCACCTTCAACATCATGTCCAATGACGATGTTCCACCGGATGATGTGAACCGTTTGCCGTCCACGCAAAACACCGACTTGGTCAGGTCGATGTCAGGGAACTCTTCTGCAAAACTGTCGGAGTTTTCCCAATGGATGGTCGCACGCTTTCCATCCAGAAGACCCGCACGGGCCAAGGTATAGGCCGCGGTACAGATCCCGCCGATCTCGTACCCTTTACGGGCCTCACGACGCAGCCAGTTCAAGACCGGCTTCGTCGAGGTTTCTTGAATGTCGACGCCGCCGCAAACAATGATCGTAATATTGCGGCCCAAATCCTCCAGCCCGCCATCCACGTTAATTTTGATGCCATTCGACGCCCGAACGGTTTCGCCGTCTTCAGAAACCGTTTTCCAATCATAAATCTGCTGCCCAATACGCAAATTTGCCAGCCGTAAGGGCTCAATCGCTGCAGAGAACGACATCATGGAAAACTTATCCAAGAGCAAAAACACGTAGCGCTTTACGTCTAAAGCGGCTTCGCTTGTGCGATAAAGATTGCCGTGTGTGTTCATAGATAGGTCCGCGACTCGTAGGGTGCGTAACAATTTAGTAACATCCAAAGAAAATAATCCCGAGCGGAATTCAAGCCCCAGATGGCCCCAATACACTTTCAACTTTTCACGATCCGCTGTAGGGGACAGCTTTCAAGCCAGATTCATGGAGATTGTTATGGCACAAGCATGGTCGAAGTCAGATTGGCGGCAAAAACCTCGGGTTCAAATGCCGGATTATATCGATGACGCCGCTTTGAAAGCGGCGGAAGATCAGCTCGCGTCATATCCACCATTGGTTTTTGCAGGTGAGGTTATGGGCCTGCGGTCTCGTTTGGCGGCGGCAGCAAAGGGCGATGCATTCCTTTTGCAAGGTGGAGACTGCGCAGAAAGCTTTGAAGAGTTCGGGGCGAACATGATCCGCGACACCTACAAGGTGATGCTGCAAATGGCGGTCGTTTTGACATACGCAGCGAAGGTTCCCGTGATCAAAGTTGGCCGTGTAGCGGGGCAATTTGCAAAGCCGCGCTCGGCACCCATGGAAGCGAAAGAGGGTGTGGAGCTGCCATCATACCGCGGTGACATCATCAATGGTTTGGATTTCACGCCAGAGGCGCGGATCCCCGATCCTGCGCGGATGCTCAAGGCGTACACGCAAGCGGCGGCATCCCTGAACCTGCTGCGCGCCTATTCTCATGGTGGTTTTGCAGATATCGAGCGCGTGCATGAGTGGACGCTTGATTTCACGAACTCCGCCGGTGTGACCCAACAGTACAGAGATCTGGCGAACCAGATCTCAGACTCGTTGAATTTCATGCGGGCGGCCGGCCTTGACCCGGCGCAGACAGAAACGCTGCACACGGTGAACTTTTACACAAGCCATGAGGCGTTGTTGCTGGAGTATGAAGAGGCGTTGTGCCGTGTGGACAGCACGACCGGCCTACCGATTGCGGGTTCAGGTCATATGATCTGGATTGGGGATCGGACACGCCAGCCGGACGGCGCCCATGTGGAGTTTTGCCAAGGGGTCGCCAATCCGATTGGATTGAAATGCGGTCCATCGCTGAGCGAAGATGATCTGAAGGTTTTGTTGAACAAGCTGAACCCAGAGAATGAAGCGGGTCGACTGGTTCTGATTGCACGGTTTGGCGCAGGCAACGTGGGCGATAACCTCCCGCGTCTGATCAAAACCGTTCAGGAAGAAGGCGCAAACGTTGTTTGGACCTGTGATCCGATGCATGGCAACACGATTAAATCGTCCACCGGCTATAAAACGCGGACGGTCGATAGCGTGAAACGCGAAGTGCAAGAGTTCTTCCAAGTGCATGCAGCCGAAGGGTCCATCCCGGGTGGCGTGCATTTTGAAATGACCGGCAAAGACGTCACCGAGTGCACGGGCGGTCTGCGGGATGTTACTGATGAGGATTTGTCCGACCGGTATCATACGGCCTGTGACCCGCGCCTGAACGCCAGCCAAGCGCTTGAGCTTGCGTTTCTTGTGGCTGAAGAACTGGGCCAGCGTCACGCTGAACGCCAAAAGATCGCGGTTTAACGTACCAGCGAGAGGCTTCCCCGCCGACGCGTTTTTGGCGCGCCGGCGGATCGGCCCCCATACACTACTTGAAATGCCTGTGCATTCTCTGGTGCAGTGTCATCCGGATCGGGTTCTAGTTCGGGGAGCGTAGCAATCGAAGCGGTTGTTATCTTGCTGATTGCAAACCGATTGGGTGGCATGGCCTGACTTTGGATATCAACACCCCCTAAGATACGCACGACCGAGCCTTCGTGATCTTCCATCGGAAGCAGGATGATTGATCCCGTCGTCCCGCAGGATGTCCCCAGCACGCTGAGCTGGGCAATCATGTGATCCTGACAAATATCGCAAAGAAGGGTTGTAAGC
>JBCBON010000023.1:0-39705 GCA_039821195.1 Pseudomonadota bacterium | reverse complement strand
CAAAAGGTCTTCGGTGCCAGATCGACGACCTTGTTCTTGCCCTCCGCCTTTCAGAAGGGCTGTAACCTCCGTACCTTTTTGAACGATCAAGGCTCCGATCCCTTTTGGTCCACCGAATTTATGGGCCGAGATCATCGCGCGTTGCGCGCCGGACCATTCAAATGCGAAGGGCCGCTTTCCCGCAACTTGTACGGCGTCACACAACGCGATCCCCTCTGGGAGGGTTTGCAATATGCCTGTTTCACTGTTTGCAGCCTGAAGAACAGATGTTTGTGCATTTGAAATCGTCACAAGTCCCGTCGGACTGACCGGCAGTTTTGTATCTGTCCAGACATCAACGCAATCATGTTCAATTTCAGCCCCAGCCCAGCGTTCACCCGCCATCGCGAGCGCTGCGGCCTCTGTGGCGCCAGAGGTGAAAATAATATCCGAAGCTTCCGCCCCAAAGGCTTTTGCGATTTGGGCCCGAGCGCGTTCTTTGATTGCTGTGGCGGCGCGCCCTTCTGCGTGCACGCTGCTTGGGTTGCCAACGGGTTCCATCGCCGCAATCATGGCCTCTCGCGCCTCTGGCCGCAGCGGCGCAGTCGCATTCCAGTCAAGATAGGTACGCGTCGCCATCACTCGTCCTCGATTGAAAAAAGGGCCGGGACGGCCGGACAGGGCGCTAGATCATTGTCCATGACATCTGACAGGCGAACCTGATGGAGAAAAACATAAACGTTCGAAGACAGGCTTTGCCAAAGACGGTTCGACAAAGATTGAGCGCGCGAGCCCGTAAGAGCGCCTTTGGCCCCTGCCCCCTTCTCAGTTGCATCAATGGCCTCATCGACCGCGCCTAGTACGTCAGATACGCGGATCGCATCCGGAGACTGTTGCAGAACGTAGCCGCCGGCTGGACCGCGTACGGAATTTACAATGCCTGATCTGCGAAGTTTCACGAACAGCTGCTCCAAGTAGGCAACCGATATGCCCTGGCGCTGAGAGATCGCCGCAAGCGACACTGGCTCGCCTTTGGATTCGATTGCTAAATCCACCAGCGCGATCATCGCGTAACGCCCTTTGGTAGATAGCTTCATTGAATGCGTACTCCGCTCTTAATTCATTGACGCGGGCCCCTGCATTCCATAGGTGCAATCAGGGTTTTCCTGCCCCCGCTAATTTAGAATGGTTCTAAAATAAGAGCTCTGACCGGTCAATTCATAACTCGCCGCACAGAGCCATACAGTTTGGAGACTGAATGCCAGAGGTCATCTTCCCCGGCCCTGAAGGCCGCCTCGAAGGTCGGTATCACCCGCAGAAAGAAAAAGACGCACCGATTGCGGTCATTTTGCATCCGCATCCCCAATTCGGTGGAACAATGAACAATAAGGTCGTGTATAACCTGCACTACACCTTCTTTAACATGGGGTTCACTGTTCTACGCTTTAACTTCCGTGGTGTTGGACGCAGCCAAGGTGAGTACGATCAAGGCGTTGGGGAGCTGTCAGATGCTGCCTCAGCACTCGATTACCTTCAGTCCATGAACCAAAATGCGAAGCACTGTTGGGTGGCCGGGTTCTCCTTTGGGGCTTGGATCGGCATGCAGTTGTTGATGCGCCGGCCCGAAATTTCGGGTTTCATTTCTGTTGCTCCACCTGCCAACAGTTACGACTTCAGCTTCCTTGCGCCCTGCCCATCATCGGGGCTGATCATCAATGGGTCAAAGGATCGTGTTGTTCCCCCTCCCTCCGTCGAGGGCTTGGTTGAAAAACTGCACGAGCAAAAAGGCATCACTATCACTCATGAAGTCGTGGACGGCGCAGGGCACTTCTTTGAAAACGATCATATGGATACTCTGACAAGTAGCGTTGACGCTTATGTTCGCAGGCGTCTTACGGAAACCACGCGTTAAGGTTTGCTGATCTGACCGCCGGTCATCGGCTCGGGAACACCAGTCGTGCCAGGAGCCGAAATCGGCAGCCCGTTCAGAACACGTACCGCCAAGTAGGCAAAAGCTTGAGCTTCAAGCATATCGCCATCAATCTTAAGACGTTCAACAGGCACGATAAGCAGTTGAGTCACCTCCATGAGGCGTTCAATTATTGCTCCCACAAGGCTACGGTTTTTGCGTCCACCTCCGCACATGAAGATGGTGGTTGGGGGCTTGGGTAAAAATGACAGCGCCTTGACAACACTTACGGCACATAAATGCGTCGCAGTGGCGACGGCATCCGCAGGCTCCAAATCTTGCAGTTCCATCAAGAACGGTTCAAATTCGTTTCGGTCCAGCGATTTCGGCGGTACTTTTTGAAAGTACGCCATTTCTGTAAACCGCTGAATCGTCTCTTGAGATGCCGCACCGCTTGTTGCAACTTCACCACCCATATCGAAAGCCATATTATAATGTCTGAGCATCAAATCATTTATCGGGGCATTCGCAGGTCCGGTATCAAAAGCGATCAGATTGCCCTCTTCTTCCGGAGGTAGGCTTGGATTCTCGATCCAAGTGATGTTGCCGACACCGCCTAAGTTTAGAAACGCAACCGGCTCGGTGATGTTTGCCCGTCGGGCCAGTGCGTGATGATAAAACGGGGCCAAAGGGGCCCCTTGTCCACCGACTGTAACATCTGCCGTCCTGAAATCCCAAACGACGGTCCGATCTAGCGCGCGCGCAAGAGCTGCACCATTTCCAAGTTGAAATGTCCGAGATGACAAAGGATCGTGGTTCAATGTTTGACCGTGAAACCCGACTACTTCGCCCGTGCAGTCTTCTAGCGCTTCAACATGCGATCCCATAACCACATCCATTGCAGCGCCTAGGCTGTTCGAATTTTCATTGGGCCATGACCCGAGCGCCGAGTGCAAAATACTCTGCTCTTCGTTCGAATACGGTCGGAAACCATTTGCTCCGAACTCAAAAATCTCGTGTCCATCGGTCAGGATATCGGCCCAATCAACCCCATCCAGTGATGTGCCCGACATTACCCCTGTTGCCCAAATTGCATTCTCTCGCGGCATCTCTTTCCTTTGCTTTTCGACCCTCTTATAGCCCTGCGGCAAAGCAGGACAAAGCGACATGACCTACACCCCAAAATCAGAGTTCCTACACGTCATGCAATCCCGCGGCTTCATGCAGGATTGTACCGACCTCGAAGGATTGGACGCGCAGTTGCAGTCGGGGATAACGCCTACCTATATCGGATTTGATGCAACCGCTGACAGCCTGCATGTCGGCTCCCTTATTCAGATTATGATGCTGCGGTGGCTTCAGAAAACAGGCCACAAACCCATAGCGTTGATGGGCGGCGGTACGACCAAGATCGGTGACCCCTCTGGCAAAGACGAAAGCCGTCAACTGATCACTCCAGAACTGATCGAGGCTAACATTGCCGGGATCCGTCGTGTCTTTGTGAAATTTCTGGACTTTGGGGATGGCCCGACAGACGCAATTCAACCCAACAACGCAGACTGGTTGGATGCGCTGGAGTACATTCCATTCCTACGAGATTACGGTCGCCACTTTACCATCAACCGAATGCTTACCATGGAAAGTGTGAAGCAGCGTCTTGAGCGGGAACAGCCTCTCACGTTCCTTGAGTTTAACTACATGCTTTTGCAATCTTATGATTTTATGCAACTCAACGACCGGTATGGGTGTGCGCTGCAGATGGGTGGATCCGATCAATGGGGAAATATTGTAAACGGTATTGACCTGACGCGGCGCATCAATGGGGCACAAGTTTTTGGTCTGACGACGCCGCTTTTGACGAAGGCAGATGGCTCTAAAATGGGGAAGTCTGTTGGCGGTGCGATATGGCTCAACGACGATAAGCTTTCAGTCTATGAATACTGGCAATTTTGGCGCAACACGCTGGACGCAGATGTCGGCAAGTTCCTACGCCTTTTCACAGAGATCCCGCTTCAGGAAGTTGGCAAGTTGTCGTCCCTCGAGGGCTCTGAGATCAATGAGGCAAAAATCGCTTTAGCTGATGCTGTGACAGCGTTGACACATGGCATCGAGGCAACCAAAGCCGCAAAGTCAACGGCTCAAGAAGTGTTTGAAAAAGGCGGTCTCGGCGATGACCTTCCAAGCTTGGAAGTGCCCAAAGACGGCATAAGTCTGACCCAAGCTTTGGTTCAGTCTGGACTTGCGCCGTCTGGCAAAGAGGCAAAAAGAATTATCGCTGGTGGTGGGGCGCGTTTGAATGATAAACCCGTTTCAGATGCAGGAATGTTGATCACACGCGATCTGGTGGTCGAACCAGTGAAGCTGTCGAGTAGTAAAAAACGCCACGCAATTCTTAAATGACTTAGTTGCCCAGCATCCACGTACCGTCGGGATGGAACGCGTAAAAGGCAAAAGCAAACGCCACATCATGGGGTAGATCAGCACCGGTTGCGGCATCCCGAACCCGTATTTGCCCAACATCGCGTCCATCTGAAATGCGCGCGGTATCTAGTGCAGAGGCTTTTCCCGCTTCCCACGAAATTTCGATACCGGCCTCTGTGATCACTGGATTTTCATAGCTGAAGCGGGTTAATGGCCAAGCCCGGTCATCGACCACCACAACGCGTAACAATGGCTCGATCCCGTTGGGTGGCAGTTCCCCGTTGAAAAGGAACGGTCGATCTAGACTGTCATACCCGCGATAGGGATTGACGCCATAGCGTCTGCGAAAATTCGGCTCGTCCATGACAAGCCCGTCTGGATTGCGCGCTTTAAACGACGCCCAGCTTTCCATCCAGCCCGGCAGTTTTGTCAATTCCGAACCAAGAAGCTCGCCGACGATCGCCTCGCCGGTGAATTGTTGCCACCAGGTTTCGGTCTGGCGATCATACATAATCATGTCCGAGTTGCGGAGCATCCCAGAAACACCCAAGGTGATTTCCCGACCGTTCACCCGCCGATCGAAAATGATGCCCGAGTTACACAAAGGGCAAAACGTAACACTTACGGGAGTGCCACCCACGGTATCGTTCACAATCTCATGCCACATTAGGTATCGGATGGGATAGGCCTTGGTCTCACCATTGATTTCAACGGTCATGACCGGCTCTTGATCATCCAACCGGCCCTCGGCGACGATCCCATTGAAACTGGGGTTGTCGATTGCCGGAATGCCATCCTTGCCAGGTCCGCCAGACATGATTTCGTCAAAGTCGACCGACGTTTTCTCAAAGTCTGTTGTCCAAACATTGTCCCAAAGGCTCGGGGAAGTCAGAGCCTGTGTGGCAATAAGACTAAGCACTGCAATATATACCCAAAACCGCATGTTAACCTCCGCTGTTGCGCTCAGTTTACAGCGGTTTCGTCGACTCACCTATCCCATGACACGCGAACGTGAGCGGTTGGCCATTATTCGTCTGATTTGACATAGACACGCGTCATGTAATCGGGTTCAGCAACGGCGCCGTTGTTGTGACTGATCCCAGCCTGTGCCGCTTCGCGGATGCTTTGCAGTGTTTCTTCGAAACGAATGTCCTCAACGACATCCATGCCGGATACTACGCGTCCAAAAACTGTATAGTCTCCATCAAGGAAAGATGCGTCACCAAGAGTTATGAAGAATTGAGAGTTTGCAGAGTTTTCACTGCGACCGCGCGCCATTCCGACAATTCCGTTCTGGAACGAGATATCTGAAAATTCAGCCTGCAGGTCGGGATAAACCGAACCACCCTGCCCGGCATATCTTGGGATAAAAGTTTCCCGTTTTCCAAACTCGACATCGCCCGTTTGTGCCATAAAACTACCGATAACGCGGTGGAAGGCGATGTCATTGTAGTACCCTTCTCGAGCAAGGCGCTTGATCCGTGTCACATGCTGAGGTGCGATTTCCGGAAGCAGTTCAATTTCGATCACGCCATTCGCCTGTCCCGAGACCTCGATCACAAGAGTGTCCTCTGGCGAGGCGGCTGTGGCCACTCCGGCGAACCAAAGCGCGGCCAAGAATGAGAGAAGGCGCAAAATCATTCGGAGCCCACGCGTGCTGACACGATAAAGTCCGGGTTTGCGGGCGGTTCGCCGCGTGAGATTTCATCAATCACGTCCATGCCCTTCGTGACACGACCATAAACGGTGTACTGTCGGTTCAGAAAATGGTTGTCAGAAAAATTGATAAAGAACTGTGAGTTGGCCGAGTCTGGGTTTTGAGATCGCGCCGCACCCAGCGTGCCACGATCATGAGGAACGCCAGAGAATTCGGCTTTCAGATTTGGAAGGTCGGAACCACCGGTTCCTGCACGGGACAAACTTGGGAGATCCCGTTTTCCATGCTGAACGTCACCCGTCTGTGCCATGAAACCATCAATCACACGATGAAAAACCACGTTGTCGTAAGCGCCCGAAGCCGCCAATTCCTTCATCCGAGCGCAATGCCCGGGGGCCACATCCGAAAGAAGTTCTATCTCAACTGTGCCTTTAGAAGTTTCCATGATGATCGTGTTTTCGGGGTCTGCCATTCTGGCCTCCTGTTGTTACTGGTTTGACTGGTCGAACTTGGCTTTTAACGCCTGCTCTACTTCGGAAGTTACAAAGGACCGTATGTCGCCCTTCAGCCGTGCAATTTCTTTCACAAGGCGGGACGCAATTGCCTGATGGTTCGCATCGGCCATTAGGAATACCGTCTCCACAGTGGGGTCGATTGCACGATTCATGCCCACGAGCTGAAACTCGTATTCAAAATCACTGACGGCGCGTAAGCCGCGAATAATCACTTGTGCGCCCTGTTGATGCGCAAATTCGATCAACAAGTTTTCAAACGGGACCACAACGATTTCGGTTGGCGTATCGATATCAGCGATCGCGCGCGCAAGCATCTCGCTTCGCTCTTCAAGTGAAAACAATGGGCCTTTGTTTCGGTTGATCGCAACGCCAATAACAAGTCTATCAACCAAGGGTGCTGCGCGTTTGATTATGTCGAGATGACCCAGCGTGACCGGGTCAAAGGTTCCGGGGTAAAGCCCAATACGCATGAGCCCCTCCTTGACCACGCATCCTTTGGCCGCGACCCTTTGCCTATCGGCATTTAACTGTCAAGTTTCGGGCTACCGACCTGCGATCATGTCCACGAGTGCTTCTTTCTCGTTTTCGAGATCTGCCATACGTGCCTTTACGATATCTCCGATGGAGACGAGGCCAATTAACGTTGAATTGCCGTCTATCACCGGAACGTGGCGAAAACGCCCTTCGCTCATTTTGGAAAGCACTGTCGAACTGTCGTCTTCGCGTGAACAGCACACAGGGTTTGGCGTCATTACCTCGTCGACTGGTGTTCCCATTGCTGTCACACCTACCCTTGCCAACGAGCGTACGATATCGCGTTCAGAAAGAATACCTTTTGGCTTCTGTCCGTCGGCTGACACGATCAAGGTTCCGATGCCTTTATCAGCAAGTGCCGCCAAAGCGTCTTTAATTGTTGAATTTGGTTCGATCCATGACACTCCAGAGATCGTTTTCTGGTCTAGTATTGCTCCTATTTTCATAACGTCCTCCCGTTTGTCGGGATGTACAGGTTAGCACGTCCCGAGGTGGGTATGGTCGGCGAGACAGCCTAATTGTGTCAAGTTTAAGATGGCACTCAAAGAGCTTAGTCTTCTTCTTGCCATTCCCCAAGCGAGCGCACGAGCCATGACGACTTGAACCTCGTTTGCGGGTACCCTAGACGGTCAAGCTGGCTCCGAGCGTTATCAATGTCCGTTACGCGCGACGAAAATATCTCAAAGTCTGCTGGACACTCAAAATAGAAGCCTTTGACACGTAGTTTTTGAGCGGTTTCAATAATCATAGACGCTTTCGGGACTTCGACATGGATCATTGCCTGTCTGAGTTCGGAAATCTGCACCTCCGGAACATCAAATCCGATTGTGTATGTGTCAGCGGAAAACGGTCGAACCACTTTACCGAATGCGTTTAGAACCTCAATTTCCAAACCGAGCACTACATGTCCATCTTCAGAATACTCGACCGCCGGCAAGGCTGCCGGAAGTGACGTGTAAACACACAACGGTTGATCGTGGTCACGAAAAGCAAAAGTTAGAACTTTGACATCGCCATCAGACACGGACTCAACGAATTCAATGCGCGTCTCCGCCGCCGCTTGTCCAACAAAGTCAAAACTCAGCAGTCCAAGGACGCTGAAAACAATCAAACGAAGGGCAATTCGGTGCAGGATGCCAATGAAACCTTGTCGTCGCATAACGGTAGAATTCAACGAACTTAGTTAATCAATATTATGCAATTGTTGCCCTAACTGATCGACTTTTTTTATTCTGCTGCGACGCGCTTTGGGTTCAACATGTCTGCCAAATACCGTCCTGTGTGACTTTCAGCGACTTTCGTGACATCTTCCGGCGTACCAATTGCAACAATGTTTCCCCCGCCATCGCCGCCTTCTGGACCAATGTCGATGATTTGGTCGGCGGTTTTGATGACGTCCAAATTGTGTTCAATCACAATCACTGTATTTCCCTGATCAACCAGCTCGTGAAGCACTTCCAACAATTTTCGCACATCTTCGAAGTGGAGACCCGTAGTGGGTTCGTCGAGAATATAAAGCGTCTGGCCCGTTGACCGCTTGGCGAGCTCTTTAGACAGTTTGACACGCTGTGCTTCGCCACCCGATAGCGTCGTCGCCTGCTGTCCGACTTTGATATAGCCCAAACCAACTCTCATCAGGGCCGTCATCTTTTCGCGGATGGAGGGAACTGCAGCAAAGAACTCTTCTGCGTCCTCAACGGTCATATCCAAAACATCTGCTATGCTTTTGCCTTTAAAGAGAATTTCCAGTGTCTCTCGGTTGTATCTTTTCCCTTTGCAGGTCTCGCACTCGACATAGACATCGGGAAGGAAGTGCATTTCGATTTTGATAACACCGTCCCCTTGGCAGGCTTCGCAGCGACCACCCTTCACGTTAAAACTAAAGCGGCCCGGCTTATATCCACGGGCTTTGGCTTCTGGCAATCCAGCGAACCAATCCCGGATTGGAGTAAAGGCTCCGGTATAAGTAGCCGGGTTCGATCGTGGGGTGCGTCCGATGGGGCGTTGATCAATATCAATGACCTTGTCCAATTGGGTGAGGCCCTCGATCTTTTCGCACGGTGCAGGCGTCTGCTTTGCCCCGTTCAGACGCATTGATGCTGTTTTGAACAATGTCTCGATCGTAAGGGTTGACTTGCCCCCGCCCGACACGCCGGTGACGCAGGTAAAGGTACCGAGCGGAAACGCGGCTGTGATGTTTTTCAAATTGTTGCCCGTTGCACCGGATATTGTAATCTTTTTGCCATTTCCTGTACGTCGCTCCAGGGGCACAGCGATTTCGCGCTTCCCCGTCAGATATTGTCCAGTGACGGAGTTTTCTTCTGCGGCGATATCCGAGGGAGTTCCCCTGGCGATAATCTGCCCCCCATGCACCCCGGCGCCTGGACCTATATCGAGAACATAATCCGCCGTTCGAATAGCCTCTTCGTCATGTTCCACGACAATCACTGTGTTGCCTTGATCCCGGAGGTTTTCCAGCGTCGCGAGCAGCCGATCATTATCCCGCTGATGCAGACCGATAGAAGGCTCGTCCAACACATAAAGAACGCCTGTTAACCCTGATCCGATTTGGCTGGCCAGGCGGATGCGCTGGCTTTCGCCGCCAGACAGTGTGCCGGCAGAGCGTGATAGCGTGAGATAGTCGAGGCCAACATTCACCAAAAAACCAAGGCGTTCACGAATCTCTTTTAGGATCGCCCGAGCAATTTCATTCTTTTGCTTGGTGAGGTGATCAGGAACCGTCTCGATCCAGTCGAGCGCCGCTTTGATCGACATTTCCACGACCTGGCCCACGTGGAGATCCGCAATTTTAACAGCCAGAGCCTCTTCGCGTAGGCGGTATCCTCCACAGGTCCCGCAAGGGCGGTTATTTTGATAGCGCTCAAACTCTTCACGTATCCAAGCGCTGTCGGTTTCGCGGTAGCGTCGCTCCATGTTAGGAATCACACCTTCAAAGGCGCGAGACACCTCGTAGACGCGTCCACCTTCGTCATAACGAAACTTGATCTCTTCGTTGCCAGACCCATGCAGCATGATCTGCTGTGCGGTTTTCGGAAGCTTCGACCAAGGTGTATGCTGATCAAATCCGTAATGCTCTGCAATGGCCTCTACTGTTTGGCGAAAATACGGTGATTTACCTTTTGCCCAAGGGGCAAGCGCCCCTTCCAACAACGAAAGTCGCGTGTCAGGCACAACCAGACGTTCATCAAAGAAGAGCTCAACGCCGAGGCCATCACAATCAGGACAAGCGCCAAACGGCGCATTGAAAGAGAACAGGCGCGGTTCAATTTCGGGAATAGTGAAACCGCTTACTGGACAGGCAAAATTCTCGGAAAATGTAATCCGAGTTGGGTCATCCGAAGCGCTTTCAAAAATTGCGATACCATCGGCCAAATCGAGGGCCGTCCGGAAGCTATCGGCCAGCCGTGTCTCCAAGCCGTCTTTAATGACGATCCGGTCGACGACGACATCGATGTTGTGGCGAAATTTCTTATCCAATGTGGGCGGCTCATCGAGCTCGTAAAACGCGCCGTCCACTTTGACACGCTGAAACCCCTGTTTTTTTAAATCCTGAAATTCTTTCCGATACTCGCCTTTCCGATCGCGCACGATGGGCGCAAGAAGATACGCGCGTGTCCCCTCTTCCATGGCCATGACCCGGTCCACCATTTCAGAAACCTGCTGCGCCTCAATCGGCAGACCCGTTGCTGGCGAGTACGGCGTTCCAACCCGAGCAAACAGAAGCCGCATATAATCGTAAATCTCGGTCACCGTCCCGACAGTGGATCGCGGGTTTTTCGACGTTGTCTTTTGCTCAATTGAAATCGCCGGCGACAATCCCGCAATGTGATCCACATCCGGCTTTTGCATCATGTCCAAGAATTGACGCGCGTAAGCCGACAGCGATTCGACATAACGGCGTTGCCCTTCGGCATAGATTGTATCAAACGCGAGGGATGATTTTCCTGACCCGGATAATCCCGTGATCACCACCAGCTTGTCGCGCGGAATGTCGACATCGACCCCTTTAAGGTTGTGTTCCCGCGCGCCGCGAATTTCGATATGCTTGAGCTCGGCCATGTTCTACCTCTGTTCCGCTATTACTTAGTGCGGCTACCAAGATTTGTCGCGTGGAAATTTTATGCGCCGAGGATCGCTTTGACGTAATTTTGCGTCTCTTTAAAAGGTGGAACGCCGTTATATCTCTCGACCGCTTTCGGGCCCGCATTGTAGGCGGCCAAAGCAAGACGCCACGATCCAAACTTTCGGTATTGCTCTGCCAAGTAGCGGGCGCCGCCATCTAGATTTTGATAAGCATCATAAGGGTTTACACCGAGATATTCAGCCGTTCCTGGCATCAACTGTGCCAAACCGATTGCACCTTTGTGCGATTTCGCCGACTGGTTCCACGCGCTTTCCTGCTGAACCAGCCGCTTGAACAAATCCAAAGGAATCCCATGACGTGCTGCGGCAGCCTCGGCCATGGGCAGATATTTGGATTTGTTGGGCCCTGTATATCGAGGAATATACCGGCTTTCCTCTTTCGGCATGACCAATTTGGCAGAGTTACTGTACTGCTTGGAAAGACGCTTATCGATGAGGTTTAGATGAGAGGAATTCAACAGGCCGCTGGCGTGTACAGGCATCGAAGCAACAAGCGTAACAATACAAAGAGTTATCAGCTGACGCTGCATAGTCCGTTCCTCCATCTCAGATCGCCTATCCGAGAAGCAGCAACCGGTCCATCATTTTTGGGAATCTCATGCCTTAGAAGACGGTTTTCGCCTTTCCTTTAGAGGATATTAAGCACTATCATATATGGTTAATCACAGCCACGATGTCGGAGATTGTACATGGCCGGAAGCTTGAACAAAGTGATGTTAATCGGAAACCTTGGGCGCGATCCCGAGGTGCGGACCTTTCAGAACGGTGGAAAGGTCGTAAACTTTTCTATCGCGACATCAGAACGCTGGCGCGACAAGGCCAGCGGAGAGCAGCGGGAACGCACGCAATGGCACAACATAGCCGTGTTCAATGAACCAGTTGGCCGCATTGCCGAACAGTATCTGCGCAAAGGCTCCAAGGTTTTTGTCGAAGGTCAACTTGAGACCCGCAAATGGCAGGACCAATCGGGTCAGGATCGCTATACGACGGAGGTTGTTTTGCGTCCCTATTCGGGCAACCTTACACTCCTCGATGGTCGCGGAGATAGCGCTGGCGGCGGTGACTTTGGCGGTGGAAACTCCAACTATGGCGACAGCTATGGTGGTAGTACGCCCGCGCCTATGGGGGGTGCATCTGATCTGGACGATGAGATTCCATTCTAAATCAGTAAATAGATGCTCAAGAACACCAATGCTTGAGGTTTGCGCCTAATTTGGATAACAATTGCGCAATATATAGATAAAATAGCAGGCACTCAGTGAGCGACGATATCGATCAGCCGGACGACGAGCTTCCGGCTATACCAGAACCGACAGGTCCGCAGATTTCAATCGAAGACGAAATGCGCTCAGCGTATCTCGATTATGCTATGTCGGTCATCGTCAGCCGGGCTATCCCGGACCTCCGCGATGGTTTGAAACCCGTGCACCGGCGCATCCTGTATGCGATGAATGTTGGCGGCTATACCCACGACAAGACATACCGAAAAGCGGCGAAGTCTGTCGGCGATGTCATGGGGTCTTTCCACCCCCATGGTGATGCAGCAATCTACGAAGCGCTTGTACGTATGGCTCAAGACTTTTCGATGTCTTTGCCTCTCATTGATGGACAAGGCAATTTCGGTTCTATGGACGGAGACAATGCCGCTGCGATGCGCTACACCGAAGCGCGGCTAGAAAAAGCAGCGACAGAGCTTTTAACCGATCTCGACAAAGACACCGTTAATTTTCAGGATAATTACGACGGCAAGGAAAAGGAACCAACGGTCCTTCCTGCCCGTTTCCCTAATATGTTGGTCAATGGCGCGGGCGGCATTGCCGTTGGGATGGCGACAAATATTCCGCCCCACAACCTTGGCGAAGTTGTCGATGCAACACTTGCACTGATCGAAAATCCCGACCTCGATAGCCTTCAACTGATGGAATACATCCCCGGACCGGATTTCCCAACCGGCGGCGTCATTTTGGGTCAATCTGGCGCGATGAAGGCCTATTCGACAGGTCGTGGGTCGGTGATTGTTCGGGCAAAGACCCGGGTTGAAGAAATTCGAAAGGACCGTTGGGCCATCATTCTGGACGAAATTCCCTATCAGGTGAACAAGGCAACACTCGTTGAAAAAATCGCAGAATTATCACGCGACAAAAAGATTGAGGGCATTGCCAATGTTCAGGACGAGTCCGACCGCCATGGTGTTCGCGTTGTGGTCGAGCTGAAGCGCGAGGCTACAGCTGATGTCGTCCTAAACCAGTTGTTCCGTTTCACCTCTATGCAGACCAGTTTTGGGTGCAATATGCTGGCCCTGAACGGCGGCAAACCAGAGCAACTGACGCTGCTTCAGTTTCTGTCGCTGTTTATCAAGTTCCGCGAAGATGTGGTTGCTCGACGGACCGCGTATGAATTGAACAAGGCGCGGGATCGCAGCCATGTTCTTTGTGGTCTTGCTGTTGCTGTCTCGAATGTTGATGAAGTTGTCACCACCATTCGTCAATCAGCTGATGCAGCAGAAGCACGCGAAAAGCTGATGACACGTCGTTGGCCAGCCGAGGAGATCGCAGATTACATCCGCCTTGTTGATGACCCAAGCCACACCCTGAATGACGATGGCACGTACAACCTGTCCGAGACACAGGCACGGGCCATCTTAGACCTTCGACTCCAACGTTTGACCCAGATTGGCGTGAAAGAGGTCACCGACGAGCTTCAGGAACTCGCGTTAAAAATAAAAGATTTCTTAGCGATCCTCGCCTCTCGCGAACGCATTATGGCAATTATCGCGGATGAGCTTCGATCGGTTCGAGAGGAATACGCAGTTCAACGGCGTACCGAAATTGTTGAGTGGGCGGGTGATCTGGAAGATGAGGACCTTATCGAACGGGAGGATATGGTCGTCACCGTTACAAATGCGGGATATATCAAACGCACGTCCTTGGCGGAGTTCCGTGAGCAAAAACGCGGGGGCAAAGGCCTTCAAGGTATGAATACCAAGGACGAAGACTTCGTGACAAACCTGTTTGTTGCGAACACGCATACGGCACTTCTGTTCTTCACGACCGACGGCATGGTTTACAAGTTAAAGACTTGGCGTCTGCCGCTTGCGGGGCGAAACTCGAAAGGGAAGGCAATTGTAAACATCCTCCCGATTGAATCTGGGGTTTCGATCGCGGCCATTATGCCAGTAGATGCGCCTGAGGAAGACTGGGAAAACCTCCACATTGTTTTTGCGACGACGGCGGGCGATGTGCGCCGCAACGCGCTGTCTGACTTCACAAATGTCAAAGCGAATGGCAAAATCGCAATGAAGCTGCCCGAGGGCGTGCATATCGTAAATGTCCGAACGGCAAGCGAAGCGGATGATTTCCTTCTTACCACGGCCAACGGGAAGGCGATTCGCTTCCCTCTTACGGATGTACGAGTATTCAAAGGTCGCGACTCGACGGGTGTGCGGGGAATAAAACTGGTCGAAGAAGATTCTGTCGTATCGATGGCTGTTATCCGCCATGTAGACGCATCCCCCGAAGAGCGCGCAGCATACTTTAAAATGCGCAGAGCGATCACTGGTGAAGAAGGTGGTGACGCGGAAGACGTTGCCGACATCTCAATATCCCAAGAGCGTTACGCCGCTCTGGGTGCGATGGAACAGTGGATCCTCACGATTACCTCTGGGGGCTTTGGAAAACGAACCTCGGCGCATGAGTACCGCGTTTCTGGCCGGGGTGGTCAGGGCGTCGCGGCCGCAAACCTTTCACGTCGGGATGATCAGATCGTTGCGGCTTTCACCGTCGAAGATGATGATCAAATCATGCTGGCAACATCAACTGGTCAGTCTATCCGATGCCCGGTTGATGGCATTTCGCGACAGGGGCGCGCTTCGTCCGGGGTGCGCGTGTTCGACGTTGGAGAGGATGAATACGTCGTGTCAGTCGCCTATATCGCAGAGCAAAACGAAGACGAACCTGACGGCTCTGTTTCTTAAGCAAGAACGAAGTGTTCCACAGCTTCCTGTAGCAATTGTCGCCCGGTGATCTATTTCACGGTGCAATTGGCGGTGACGCCGTTGAAAGTTCAAAAAAGGAAAGTCTGATGGCATCTATCGAACAATCTGGGTCAAAGCTTGGCAGTTTTGGCGATACTTTGGAAAAATACAGCTACCCGGTAGGCCGCGTTTTACTGGGCATATTGTTTCTCATGGCTGGGTTTGGGAAACTCCAACTCGGCGCGAGTGGCTTGGCCGGTTTTATCGAAACACAGCTCCCGCTTGGGTTCCTCGCATGGCCAGTTATCATTTTCGAATTGGCAGTAGGCGCGCTTCTGATCGTCGGATGGCAGACACGCATTGTCGCGCTTCTTGCTGCAGTCTTCTGCGTTTTTACGGGTATTGTTTACCACGGCACAGCTGATACGACGGGAATGTTAAAAAACATTGCACTGGCAGGCGGTTACCTTCTGTTGTTCTCAAAAGGTGGCGTCGCACTATGTGTAGATAAACGTTAAACGGCCTCACAGCTTGTACAACTCAAAGGGGGCTTTCGCCCCCTTTTCTTTTCCATGGTGCATGCGTAGGTCGCATCCATGGGAAAAACGATCACGATCATTGGTGGAGGAATGGCCGGTTCAGAGGCCGCTTGGCAGTTGGCCGAGGCTGGATTTGATGTCGTCCTCAAAGAAATGCGACCCAAAACGGCAACGTTTGCGCATCAGACCGGTGATTATGCAGAACTCGTCTGTTCGAATTCGTTCCGGTCCGATGATGACGAAGGAAATGCCGTGGGCCTTTTGCATTGGGAAATGCGCCAAGCGAACTCAATCATTATGGATTTTGGGGCAAAGCACAGCGTTCCGGCAGGCTCTGCTCTGGCGGTGGACCGTGATGCCTTTTCCGCCGCCGTGACTTCGAAATTGAAAAGCCACCCCAATATAAAACATTTAGCCGAAGAAATTGCTGACCTACCTGTTGAGGGGCCCGCAATCGTGGCGACTGGCCCATTGACCACAGGGCCGTTGGCGCAGGCCATCCGGCGCGTTACAGGTGGGGATCACCTTTCCTTTTTCGATGCAATCGCGCCAATCGTTTATGCGGACAGCATTGATTTGTCCAAAGCATGGTTTCAGTCACGCTATGATAAAGGGGACACCGAAGAAGAACGGCGGGCCTATCTCAATTGCCCAATGGATGAAGAGCAGTACAATGCGTTCATCGATGCCATTTTAAGCTCTGAAAAAACTGAATTTAAAGAATGGGAAAAGGATACACCCTATTTCGACGGCTGCCTTCCCATTGAAGTCATGGTGGAACGTGGGCGTGAGACCTTGCGCTTTGGTCCGATGAAGCCTGTAGGGCTTACCAACCCTCATCAACCTGATATCAAACCCTACGCGGTGGTGCAGCTTCGGCGGGATAACGCTTTGGGTACGCTTTTCAACATTGTCGGTTTCCAGACAAAGATGAAGTATGCCGAGCAATCTCGTATTCTGTCTATGATCCCTGGTCTTGAAAACGCAAAGTTCGCGCGTCTGGGCGGCATCCACCGGAACACGTTTATTAACTCTCCGACGTTGCTCGACGCACAAATGCGGCTCAAAGCATTGCCGAATATTCGTATGGCCGGTCAGATCACAGGTGTTGAAGGCTATGTCGAAAGTGCAGCTATGGGGCTGTTGGCTGCACGGTTATGGATTGCCGAACTCTCCGGTTCGCTTGCTGTGCCCCCACCCAACACAACCGCCATGGGGGCCTTACTCTCCCATATTACTGGCGGCGCTCACGCAAAAACATTCCAGCCTATGAACGTAAATTTCGGATTGTTCCCTCCGATCGATGCTAAGGGGGGGCGCCGAAACCGCAAAGACCGCTACAAAGCCTATACGGACCGTGCGAAATCCGACTGGTTGTCATGGTTGCAGGAAACAAGTTCTACAGCTAGCGTCGCGGCATGGCCGAGCACAGAAACCATCTCTCACGGGTCTACGGTTTAGACACGCAAGAAGAGACAGATGCGTTCTACTCCGATTGGGCGGCTACCTATGATGCAGAGGTCATAGCGAACGGCTATAAAACACCTGAGCGCCTGTCGAAGGCGTTGGTGGAATTCGCCGCTAAAAACCAAAAAATACTGGATATTGGGTGTGGGACCGGGTTTTCCGGCGAGCACCTCGCGGCGCAAGGATTTTCTAATATTCATGGGACCGACCCCAACGACGAGATGCTGGAGGTTGCACGCCAACGGTCAGTTTATACGAGTGTATGGAAGACAGATTTGAGCGACCCCTTAACGTTTGAGATAGGTGCCTATCATGTCATTACAGCCATCGGTGTTATCAGCACCGGCGCTGCTCCTCCGGAAACACTGGAAGCCGTTTTGCATAAATTGAAGCCGGGTGGACTGTTGGCATTTTCGTTTAACGACCACGCCCTCGACGAACCAGCCTTTCCTGCGGCGCGAGATGACGTTCTGGCAAAAGGTCTGGCGACCGAACGGTACCGCAATTACGGACCGCATCTAACGGGACAGAACTTGAATTCGGACATCTATATTTTTGAAAGACTGTGATTACTGAACGTTTTGCGCCCTCGCCCACGGGCTTACTGCATCTCGGGCATGCTTTTTCGGCACTTACGGCTTATGACGCGGCCAAAGCCGCGAAGGGGCGTTTTATCCTAAGAATTGAGGATATTGACGCGCCGCGCGCTTCCCGAGCGCACGAGAATCAAATGCTGGAAGACCTTACTTGGCTGGGCGTTGCATGGGAGGCTCCGGTTCTTCGACAATCAGATCGGATGAACGAATACCAAGCTGCCTTTGATCACCTCGCTCGGCTCGACCTTCTGTATCCTTGTTCGTGTACCCGGGGTGATATCAATCGAGCGCTCAGTGCGCCGCAAGACGGTGATGCAGCGGCATCAGTTTACCCCGGCACCTGCCGCAACAGAAAAATGGCCAGCTATCAAGATGGGGACGCACTGCGATTGGATATGGCGCGCGCAGTGGCTGGTTATACGTACTTAGCCTATTGCGAAATTGGCGACGGGTCAGATCGGCTTATTACCAAAACCGCAAAATCTCTGGTAGAGACCATCGGCGACTTCGTGATTGCGCGAAAGGACATAAAAACATCCTACAACCTGTCTGTAGTAGTCGATGATGCCTATCAGAATGTCACCCATGTCACGAGAGGCGAAGATATGGTAGATGTTACGCCCGTTCATGTCCTCTTGCAGATGCTTCTGAGCTTACCCACCCCGATTTATCGCCACCATTGTTTAATTCGTGATCAAGACGGCAAACGACTAGCCAAAAGGCATGATGCGTTGTCCCTAAAAAAACTTAGAGAAGATGGAGCTACACCGACTGACATACGTGAAATGGTTGGGTTGCCATCCACAGGCTGAGCGCTAGCCAACCGGCCGAAGTTCAAGAAAGGCTTATTTTTTCGGCGGCGTGAGAAGTTCAACTTCGGATCCATCGCGAAAAGCCGTATAGTAGCAGGTTCGACGTTTCGTGTGACAGGCCGGTCCGACCTGATCGACAAGGACCAGCACGCTATCTCGATCACAATCCACTCGGAAATCAATCAATTTCTGAATGTGACCTGAGGTTTCGCCCTTTTTCCAAAGCGCTGCGCGCGACCTCGACCAATAAGTGACCCTACCCGTCTTTAAGGTTTCTTCTATGGAAGCTGCATTCATAAATGCTTGCATCAACACTTCACCAGTGTCGTGCTGTTGCGCGATCGCAGGGATTAAGCCTCGCTCATCAAACTTTAGAGATGTGATAAATTGACCAGTCATAGGGGCATTGATCTTGTCTCGCATCTAAGGTCAACGTGAGAGTCCATAAAGGCACGAGAATGGCTCAGGACAGTTTGATCACATTGTATTCTCAGAAGCTGATTGGTTTGGCAGCAAATATGCCAGACTTGCGGCCACTTGAGCACGCGGACGCAGACGTGAAGCGTCGCGCACCGCTGTGCGGATCGCATGTCACGGTAAGTTTAAAAGTGAATAACGGAC
Source organism: Pseudomonadota bacterium (assembly GCA_039821195.1). Classification (GTDB taxonomy): domain Bacteria; phylum Pseudomonadota; class Alphaproteobacteria; order Rhodobacterales; family Rhodobacteraceae; genus Amylibacter. Next base: position 20,518 of record JBCBON010000023.1, on the reverse strand, counting down.
GGATTTCCGAGTTTTACCAAGATGTCAAAGCATGTGCGCTCGGACAGGCATCAGCGTCAGTTTTCGGTGCCAATGCTTTGGGTTTGAGCGTTGAAGAGGTCAAAGGGCTACGGGATCAAATGGTTGATATGCTGAAGCATAACGGTGAAGCACCAAAGGGCGCCTTTGACGAATTAAAGTATCTCGAAGCGGCAAAAGACTTCACCAATCGTCATGAAAGTATTCTGCTTGTTTTCAACGCCACTCTGGATGCGATGGAACAGGCACAAAAAAAAGCGAGCGCATGAACGCTCGCCAGTGGGTGCAACTGAGGCAGGTAACAGTCGCTTACAGGAACAGGGGCAAGTGCAGCCCTACAAAAAAAACGATCACCACGGCAGTCATGCCAACAACATCTTGGGCAATGCGCTGAGGGTCTTCGCGTAAAGTCTCAATCAGGCGGTCAAGCATATGTGTTCTCCGTTGTTCACATATGTTCCTATTAGGTTCTCAAGAACATGTAAAGAACAAATGAGAACAAAGGAGAACTATTTTTTACCCAACATTTAAAAGTTTGATCGCGTCTTCGTAGGCGGTGAGATGTAAAAGAGTTTGCGCAGCTTGTCCTTCAGCAGACGAAAGGTCTGGATCTGTTTCCAGCAAAAGCTTTGCAGCATCCTGCGCCAAGGCAAAAAGCGCGCCATGAGCCTCCGGCACCGCAACCCGAAAGCGGGGGAAGCCGGATTGCGCTAGTCCCACGACATCGCCAGCCCCCCTTTGTTGGAGGTCAAGCTCCGCCAATTCAAAACCGTCATTTGTGTCACGCAACGCGCGCAATCGAGCCTCGGCGGTTTTGGTGAGGTCGTTGTCATATAAAAGAACACAAACAGATGCCTGATCACTCCGCCCGACACGTCCCCGTAACTGATGAAGCTGGGCAAGGCCAAAACCATTCGCGCCCTCGATCACGATAATAGTTGCGTTCGGAACATTCACTCCAACCTCTATAACGGTGGTTGCAACCAAAACACCCTTTGCGCCATTCAGAAAACTTTCCAAAGCCTGTTCTTTTTCTTGCGTCGACATTTGACCGTGGATCAACGCAACGTTGTCGGCACCAAGCGCCTTCTTCAGAAACGTGTATCGTGTTTCGGCTGCCATGCGTTCAGAAACTGCTGATTGCTGCACCAAGGGGCAAACCCAATAGGCCTGACGCCCCTCGGCCACGGCGGCGCGCAATCGTTCGACAACGTCATCTATTCGGGATGCGGGCAAAATCACTGTTTGTATGGGATGACGGCCGGCGGGTTTTTCAAATAAGTTACTTACGCTCATGTCGCCGAAATGGCTGAGCGCAAGCGATCGGGGAATAGGCGTCGCCGTCATAATCAGAATATCAACCGCTTCCCCTTTCGCGCCGAGTTTTTGACGTTGCATGACCCCGAAACGGTGTTGTTCATCGATGATGGCCAGACCAAGCCTGTGGAATTGGACTTTGTCCTGAAAGACAGCATGAGTTCCGATTAAAATATCAATCTGCCCTTGCGCCACTCGGTCTAAAGTATCACGGCGATGCGCTCCCGTGACTTTTCCCGTCAAACAACAAACCTTGAGCCCCACTTTTTCGCCCCATGTTCGAAATTCAACAACAAGCTGATTTGCGAGAACCTCTGTCGGGGCCATGACAACTGTTTGAAACCCTGAAGAGGCCATTGCCACTGCAGATAAAAAACCAACAGCCGTTTTCCCAGAACCGACATCGCCTTGTAGCAAACGGTTCATTCGAAATGGTTTGCCTAGATCCGTTAGAATTTCCTCTAGAGCCAGCTTCTGCGCTGTCGTCATATCGAATGGCAATGCCGCGCTGGCTTGTTCAACTTGTGCTCGGTCTATTGTGTAGGAAAACCCATCTTCCCTCTTACGAGCCCGTCGCCCGAGCGAAACAGAAAGTGCGTGGGCGAACAACTCATCAAATGCGAGGCGTAGACGAGCCAGCGACGTCAATGAGAGGTCTGAATTACCTCTCGGCGTGTGTATGGTTTTGAGTGCGTCGTGCCATCTTGGCCAGTTTTGATCTTGTTGCACCGCTCGCGGTATCCACTCTTCCAAACTGGAAATGCGTTCAAGGCCAGCCTGAATCGCGCTTCGAAGTACTTTTGTGCTCATCCCAGCCGTCGCTGGATAAACAGGCTCGAACTCCGGCAAGGCATCCTGACCCGGCCGCAGGATATAATCGGGATGCGTCATCTGCACCTGATTTTCAAAAAATTCGGCTTCGCCAGAGACGATCCGGTCTTCGCCGACCGGCAAAGCCTGTTTGAGGTAGTCGGAATTGGCGCGAAAAAAAACGAGTTGGAAACGCAAGGCCGCATCGTCCACGAATACCCTGTAGGGAGAGGTTTTTCCCCGTCCTGGATGGTGGGAGACGACTTTGACTTTCACAGTTACAGTCCCCGGAAGTTCCGCGCCCTTAACAGTGTCACTCGGAGTTCGGTCTATTCCATCTCTGGGTAAATGTAGCAGTAGATCGATGACGCGTTGGAACCCGCGCGCGTTTAGTTGCGCTGCGCTTTTGGGACCAATCTTGGGCAAGGAGGTCAGCGGCGCACATAGCGGAAAAATCCGCTCGTCTCGCACGCTCACGTGGCGATCAACGACAACCAGTCGTCTTCGGACAGGATAGTGACATTCAAGCTTTGTGCTTTTGTACGCTTTGATCCAGCCGCCTCACCGGCTACGAGATAATCGGTTTTGGCGGACACAGACCCCGATACCTTTGCTCCAAGACTTTCCGCTTTCGCCTTGGCCTCTGCCCGGGTCATCTTCGTTAAGGTTCCAGTGAAAACGACAGTCTTGCCAGCGACAGGCGAACCTGAGTTTTGAATTCCCTCATCCGGCAGAACCAAAAGTACGCCAACCAGTTCATCGATGGCTGCCCTGCTTCGAGGATCTTCAAGACTTTCGACCAAAGCCTCTGCGGCGCGGTCGCCAATTCCGTCTACAGCCAAAAGCGTCTCCCACGCATCGCCCGAACGTTTTTGAGCGGAAAGAATTGTCTCACGAAGTGCTTCCCAAGTTACGAAGTTGCGAGCAAGAAGTTTTGCGGCGCTTTCTCCGATATGTCGAATGCCAAGTGCAAAAAGGAACCTGTGAAAGGGAATTTCCCGTTTTGCCTCAACCGCTCTGAAGAGGTTTTCTGCGGATTTAGGTCCCCAACCATCGCGGCGCTCCAGCGGGCGTTCTGCCTTGGCTCCATAATTCTCACCAAGCTTGAAAACATCGACCGGAGTTCGCACCCATCCGTCGTTGAAAAACTGTTCAACCTGCTTTGCGCCTAGCCCTTCGATATCAAACGCATTTCGAGCAACAAAATGCTTGAGTTTCTCGATTACTTGGGCATCGCAGATGAACCCGCCTGTGCAGCGGATTGTACTGTCACCTTCCTCTTGAAGTGCGGGAGAGCTGCAGATCGGGCACGCTTTTGGGAACTCGAAAGGAGCGGCGTCCGAGGTTCGTTTTGACAGATCAACATCTCTCAGTTTGGGAATCACATCGCCCGCGCGATAGACCTCGACCCAGTCCCCTTCTCGGAAGTCTTTTCCCTCTCGAATTTCCGAGCCGTCTGATGCTCGCCCTTCGATATAGTCTTTGTTGTGGAGGGTGGCGTTCGAGACGACAACACCCCCGACTGTGATTGGCGTCAACCTTGCAACAGGGGACAAAGCGCCGGTCCTGCCAACTTGAATGTCAATTTTTTCCAACCTCGTCCACGCGGTTTCTGCTGGAAATTTGTGCGCTACGGCCCAACGCGGAGTGGTTGACCGAAACCCAAGTCGGTCTTGCAGAGCCAGCGGGTCCACTTTGTAGACGACCCCGTCTATGTCATAGCCAAGCTCGACTCGTTTTTGGGTAATGCTGTCATAGACGCGTAACATGTCTTCAACCGATTGACACAGCTTGGTCAATTCATTGGTGACAAAGCCTAACTCTTGGAAACGCTCAAGCGCCCCGAATTGAGATCCTGATAAAGGTTCCGAAACCTGACCCCAACTGTAGGCGAAAAACCGTAAGGGACGTTCCGCAGTGATCCGCGCATCCAACTGTCGCAATGCACCAGCCGCAGCATTCCTCGGATTAGCAAAAACTTTCGCGCCTTTTTCTTTGTTCTCGTCGTTTAACTTCAGGAAGTCGCTTTGATGCATGTACACCTCACCACGAACTTCCAGAATATCAGGTGCGCCCCGAAGCGATTTCGGTATCTCGTTAATCGTGCGGGCATTTGCGGTGACGTTTTCACCTGTTCGTCCGTCTCCGCGGGTCGCTGCGTAAACCAACTCTCCATTTTCGTAGCGAAGCGCCAATGACAGACCATCAATTTTAGGTTCTGCAACAAATTCTGGAGATTCACTCAGGTTGAGGAATTTCATGACCCCTTGGACAAACCCGCGGACATCGTCCTCTGTGAAGGCATTCCCAAGGGAAAGCATCGGGACCTGATGTCTGACTTTTTCAAACCCAGGAAGTGGAGCGGCACCCACTTTTTGACTCGGGCTATCTTCGCTCACAAGTTCTGGAAACTGCGCTTCTAGCTCGCTGTGTCTGCGTTTGAGCGCATCATATTCAGCATCCGAAATTTTAGGAGCGTCATGGGTGTGGTAAGCCGCGTTTGCTTCCCCAATCCGAACCGCCAGTTCTCGCAGTTCTTTCTGCGCATCTTCGATGGATATCTTATCGGCGGCATGGGCCATTCTGTCCCCCATAAAGTCACATGGAAGACTTAAAACTGCTGAGGCTTAACGTCCAGCTATGCTGTCGCTGCAAACTCCCCGCGATCAAGTGGATCGCGAAGCACATAACCCCGGCCCCATACCGTTTCAATGTAGTTTTCCCCGCCGGTTGCCTCGGCGAGTTTCTTGCGCAGCTTGCAGATGAACACATCAATAATTTTCAACTCAGGCTCATCCATGCCGCCGTAAAGGTGGTTCAAAAACATCTCTTTCGTGAGGGTTGTTCCCTTCCGCAAAGACAGAAGTTCCAGCATCTGGTATTCTTTTCCGGTCAAGTTAATCACCTCACCATTTGCCGAGGCCGTCTTGTTGTCGAGGTTCACACACACCAGCCCCGTTTCAATGACAGATGCTGCATGACCTTTCGAGCGACGAATGATCGCGTGAATACGGGCAATCAATTCCCCCCTGTGGAAGGGTTTGGTCAAGTAATCGTCGGCGCCCGACCCAAAACCTTTGATTTTCTCTTCCGCTCGGCCATCACCTGATAAAATGAGTGTTGGTGTCGTTACTTTGGCGTTTCTGAGATGCCGTAACACGTCATGCCCGCTCATATCCGGGAGGGATAAGTCTAAAATAATAAGGTCATAGTCGTAAAGCTTCGCAAGCTCGATTCCATCCTCCCCCAAATCTGTGGCAAATATGCTGAAACTCGCATTTGAGAGCATCATATCGACGCTTTTCCGGGTGGTGGGATCATCTTCAATGAGTAGAATTCGCATAAAATCCTCTTTTCGCTGAAAAAAACAATTCAGTGATAAAAATTAATCAAATATTTCTGGGATTATCGTTAATGGCCGAAAATCAATTAAAAAGTGATTTTTGTCATAATTTCAAAATAGACATCCGTTAATGTCATCAAATTCTGACAGTCGCCTTTAAACTGTGAGTTCCACCCTTTTGGGAGGCGATTTCCCACTCGTCCAGCTCTTCACCACTGATTGCATATCGCTGCAACATTTCTTCGCGCGTGACCAGACCACTGGCCACAGCCAGAACAATGACCATCTTTCGACGTGCAACCCATCTTACTGTATCCTTCGGCGGTAAATCCGATCGGCTTAGCAAGGTCCCATCTGGCAATCTGACCGCAACTGGCATATTTGGACGCTTCACATACATGACATTTGGGTACCCTCTCACCTTTAAGGCAGGTTAAAGACGGACCCGGTCGTTAAGTTGGTTTTTAGGTAAAACAATGGAAGCAGTGAACTCACTTGGCTTTGCGAAAGCCCCGAAAGATACGCGTGTCATCGTCGCAATGTCGGGCGGTGTCGATAGCTCTGTCGTGGCTGCTCAATTGGCCGAAGAAGGGTATGATGTGGTTGGCATCACTCTTCAACTTTACGACCATGGTGCAGCCTTGGCAAAAAAAGGTGCGTGTTGCGCGGGACAGGATATCCATGACGCCCGTCGCGTGGCTGAAGAAATGGGCTTCCCTCACTATGTCTTGGATTACGAGAACACCTTCCGTGAAAGTGTAATCGATGAATTCGTAGATAGCTATTTGGCCGGAGCGACACCGGTTCCGTGCATTCGGTGCAATGAGCGAGTGAAATTCAAGGACTTGCTAGAAACAGCGAAGGACTTGGATGCCGATTGCATGGCCACTGGCCATTACATCCAACGTAAAAATATCGATGGGCGCGCGCAACTCCACCGCGCAGCGGACCCTGTTCGCGATCAAAGTTATTTCTTATTTTCAACCACTCAGGAGCAGCTTGATTACCTTCGGTTCCCGCTTGGGCATCTGAAATCCAAAGGAGATACCCGAGCGCTTGCTGAAAAATATGGCCTCGCGGTCGCAGATAAACCCGACAGCCAGGACATCTGTTTTGTTCCCAACGGGTCCTATGCGGATGTCATTCAGAAGTTACGACCCGAGGCCGCTGAACCGGGTGAGATTATGCATATCGATGGTCGCCGTCTTGGAGAGCATAAAGGCATCATCCACTACACGGTCGGGCAAAGACGTGGCCTTGGCATCGGGGGCGGCGAACCACTTTATGTTGTCAAACTCGATGCAGAAACAAAGCAGGTTATTGTTGGCCCAAAAGATGCGCTTACGACTGTGCATGTCCCAATCAAAGAGGTGAATTGGCTTGGCGACGGCGCGTTTGGGCATGGTCCTCACGAGGTTGCCGTAAAGGTGCGTTCAACACGTCCACCAAAACCTGCAGTCATCCATCCAACCGATGATGCAACGGCGATGGTGGAGCTGTTGGAGCCAGAGGAAGGGGTTGCACCCGGGCAAGCCTGCGTTTTCTATGACCCCAGCGGCTCTCGGATCCTTGGTGGCGGATGGATCTGGCGTGGACACTAAACCAATCACCTGTTGAGGTACCAAATGACCGTCGAGAATGTTCTGAACCATGTTGATGAGAACCTTGATGCAGCCCTTGAACGCCTGAAGAGTTTTCTGCGCATTCCGTCCATTTCCACTGACCCTGCCTATGACATTTCTTGCAAAGATGCTGCAGATTGGCTGTGCGAAGATTTGAATTCCATCGGGTTCGCGGCCGAGCGGCACGACACACCCGGCCACCCAATGGTCGTGGCTCCTGAATTTGGGGCAGACGGTATACATGTGAAGTTTTACGGACATTACGACGTCCAACCTGTTGATCCAGTTGAGCTTTGGAATAACGATCCTTTCGATCCACAACTCGAAGATACACCAAAAGGAACTGTGATCCGCGGCCGTGGTACAGCGGACGACAAAGGTCAGCTCATGACCTTTGTAGAGGCCTGTCGCGCCTGGGTTGCGGTTAACGGCGCGCTTCCGGTCAAAGTCAGTCTTTTCTTTGAAGGCGAAGAAGAGTCCGGCTCTCCGTCGCTCATCCCTTACATGAAAGACCACATAGACCAGCTTCAGTCGGATCTTGTGCTGATCTGCGATACCGGCATGGTCACACCCGAGACACCATCAATTGTAACGATGCTGCGAGGTATGGTTTCGGAGGAAGTCACGATTACAGGCCCCGACATTGACCTTCACTCGGGGTTTTATGGGGGCGCAGCCATGAACCCCATTCGCGCTCTGACGAAAGCGCTTGGCGCACTTCATGATGAGTCAGGACGTGTTACCCTACCCGGTTTTTATGACGGGGTGCCCGAAATATCGGGTGATGTCCTCGAACAGTGGGACAACTTGCCATTTGACGAAAATGCGTTCTTGCAAAGCATTGGACTGTCCATCCCGGCGGGTGAACATGAACTAAGTGTCTTGGAACAAATCTGGGCGCGCCCGACGGCCGAGGTGAACGGAATATGGGGCGGATATAGCGGTGCAGGTTTTAAAACCGTCATCCCGTCTGAAGCCTCTGCAAAGGTCAGCTTTCGATTGGTTGGCGACCAAGACCCTGAGAAAGTGCGTGCTGCGTTCCGGGAGCATATTGCCACGCACCTCCCCAAAGACTGCAAAGCCAGCTTCAAAGACTTCAGCAATGCAGGCGCCGCAAGTTTTGATATCGACCACCCCGCGTTTGAGGCCGCACGGCTAGCACTTACCGAAGAATGGGAGGCGCCTGCCGCCTTTGTTGGATGCGGCGGGTCAATTCCAATCGCGGGTCATTTCAAATCCATTGTCGGATCAGAGCCTATGCTTATTGGATTTGGGCAGGACGATGACGCCATACACAGCCCGAACGAAAAGTACGACCTGCGCAGCTTTCACAAGGGCATCCGAAGCTGGGTGCGGATACTCGATAAACTCGCGCAACTTTAAGCATTAATCTGTCACGCGGGCACGCCGACCGCCTTTACGCCCTTTCGGTCTGTTCAATGCCTGTAGCCCTTCCTCAAGGACTTGCGTCATCGGATGCTCTGACGTTCCATAGCGATCAAGTAGGTCTTTGACATGGGCAACCGTATCGTCTTGCGGTGGGACACCAAGTGCCCAGTCGAAGAAAATCGCACGACAATCCTCGATTGTGATGCCATCGATCCGGTAGGCCTCAAAAATAAGGCCCCTGGGATCACATGCCATGTCACCTTTATCTATCATTGCGTTCTTTCCCAACTCACCCACCGCATCTAGAGCCGCGCAAAAGACTGGGCAATCACTGAAGGGATGTTTCAATGTCCAAAAGCGTCAAACGCGTTCTACAATCGGCTGCTGACTTAAAACTTCCTGTTGAAATCGTTCAAACAGAAACAAGCACCCGGACCGCCTTGGATGCTGCGAACTATGTCGGTTGCGAGGTTAACCAGATTGGTAAATCGATCCTGATCGCAGGCGCTGAAACGGGACAGCTTCACCTTTTCCTGACACCTGGCGCGCGCCAGGTTGACCTAAGCAAAGCCGCGCATCTGATGAACGAACCTACAGTTAAAGCGGATGCCGCGCAGGTCCGCAGTGTCACAGGATTTGCCATTGGTGGGGTGTCACCCATCGGACATCTGACACAAATTCCGATTTGGGTTTGTTCCGAGATACTTGCTTTTGAAACGATTTGGGTTGCAGCAGGAACACCCCATCATCTGTTCGAGGTCGAACCGGGCCTTTTGGCTCAGAAGATTGCCGCTAAGCCGAGCGATTTTTTGCAACAAATCTGAGTACGCTTCGCGCCGCCGCGTTTGCCTCTGGTGGTGTCAAAAGATCCATCGCCCGTTTCGCGGTCGCCTTTTGGGCCGCAGCCACATCTTGTCCCGCCAAAAGGGTAGAGAGAACAGGGGTAATCGCATCTGCCTGTGCAGACTCAAGCATAAACTCAGGGATGTCCCGCGTATCGGTTAAGATGTTCACCAATGTAGCAGTGTCGATCAAAATCATCTTTTTGATCATGCGTGCGGTGGCTTTGTTGGTCTTGTACGCCACGACTTGCGGACATCCCGTTGATGCCACCTCCAATGATACAGTGCCCGATGTGACCAAAGCTGCGTCACAGGCGGCAATCGCCGTTTGCTTTCTATGTTCCCAATTTGGCCCCTCGCCCTGCGAGATGAATGTGACAGGAGCTTTCCAGCCAGCCGTTTGACGTTTCACATCGACCTCCGAACCCGAGACAGTTGGGATCACTATCGCGAGGTCAGGGTAAGCGGTCAAAAGACGATCTACGACGTCTCCAAAGAGCGGCAGCATCCGGTTCACTTCTCCCCGCCGAGACCCTGGCAGCACTGCCAAAACGTTTTCAGATGCAAGGGAGCTTTTGAAAGTGGCGACCTCTTCGGCGTTGGGGTTTTTGTCATCGACGATAGGGTGACCAACAAAGTCACACGTCATCCCGGCCTTTTCCATAAGCGGTGGTTCGAATGGTAATAGGGCTAACACGTGATCCACGTGTTTTGCCATCTTTTCAGCACGCTCCGGTCGCCATGCCCAAACGGAAGGGGCAACGTAATGTACCGTCAGCGCGTCCGTCCATACTTTTCGAACACGCTTCAGGACACGCAAGCAAAAATCCGGAGAGTCGATCGTCACAATGACATCAGGACGAACCGTCAAAATCGCGCGTGTCGCCTGTCGAATTCGCCGCAAGAGCTTGGGAATTTTGGGCAAGACTTCTGCGAGCCCCATAATAGCGAGATCGGAAATGTCGAACTGACTACGTAAACCTGCGGCCTCCATCAAAGGGCCGCCAAGACCATAGAGCTCTATTTCGGCTTCATCTTTCAGACCTTCAATGAGCGACGCACCTAGTCGATCCCCCGACGGTTCGCCAGCTATGACAAAAACCTTAAGAGGCATCGACATCGGGAAGGCCCATCAAGAACATCTGTGCCTCGTCAGCCGCCGCAACCACATCCTGTAAACCGAGGACCAGTGCACCGTTTTCCATTACTGCAATCCCGCTCAGCCCGGCTGCTTTGGCAGCGTGCACCGTATCTGTTCCAATGCTGGGCAAGTCGATGCGTTGCTCTTGTCCGACTTTAGGAAGCTTCACAAGAACACCTTGCTTTGTGCTGGGCGGTGGTTGTAACCGTTGCTCAGTTTGCATCACGAAATTCAACAAAGCATCTGTGCCTTGAATGGTCTCAATGCCAAAACAGATCCCGCCAGAAACAACGCAGGCTTGACCGACATCCTGCGGTGCAAGCGCTTCTAAAATCTGCACACCCCGATCCATATCAAGGTCATCTTGTTCGCTTGGATAATGTCGACCCCACACGCCATTTGGCGCGATCAAATCACTGACAACGTCTTGGGGTGCAACTATGGTAAAGCCTTCCTCCTCGAACCACGCCGCAATTGAGCGCAACAGGCCGTCATCCCCGCCCCTTATGGCGCGAAGTAACTGAGGTGCTTTCGACAGAAAGTGTCTATCCATTTTAATCGGGTTCAACTTAGGCCGTTCCATACCGCCGCCAAAAACCACCTCGGTCACGCCTTCCCGTCGTAAAGCACGAAAGAAGGCACCCGATTTTTCAAACTTTGCTCGGATGACTGAATAACCGTCAATCCAATCCAAATCAGTTGTCCCAAAATCAACGACAACCGGGTCAGCGCCTGCGCCCTTTGTTGCTTCGGCCAACAGGCGCGGCAGCACCCCTTTGCCTGCGATGATCGCCCGTTTGGTCACTTATCATCCGGTGTTGTGATGCGGCGTTTGCCCGAGCCATCAATGAAATCTAAAACCTCAGCAATCAAAGCGTTCTCTTCCTTGCCGGAACGCAGTCTTTCGACGGCTTCCGCCAAAGGCTGCTTCGATTGAAAGAGGTCTTTATAGGCGCGCCGGAGGCCGTCAACCAAGTCCCGATCTACGCCAGCGCGCTTCAACCCAACAAGGTTCAAGCCGCCTAGATAGGCCCGCTCCCCAATCACTGTGCCATACGGAATAACATCTGCGACCACCGCGGCCAATCCGCCGATCATTGCACCGCGACCTACACGGGTGAATTGGTGCACGCCCGCCAGAGCGCCGATCACGACATTATCCTCGATCACGCAGTGCCCGCCAAGCGACGCATTATTTGCTAGTATGACGTTGTTTCCTACGATGCAGTCGTGGCCGACATGAACCCCCATCATATAGAGACCATCATCACCCACACGAGTAATCCCTCCGCCACCTTCGGTTCCCGGATTCATCGTAACATGCTCGCGGATCCGGTTTCGTTTGCCGATAGTAAGTTGGGTCCGCTCGCCCCCAAATTTCAGGTCCTGAGGCATATGGCCTATGGAAGCGAAAGGAAAAATTGCGGTCCCGTCACCCACCTCCGTCCAACCGTGCACAACCGCATGGCTATGAAGTTTTACGTCAGCTCCAAGGACCACTTCAGGGCCGACAACAGCAAACGGACCAATTTCGGCATTTGCTCCGATAGAGGCGCCATCTTCAATCACCGCCGTAGGGTGAACTTTAGCGGAAGGATCCACAGCCATTTTATGCCTCTTCTGGCGGAACCATCATTGCGGTGAAGTCAGCCTCGGTCACAACCGTTCCTTTTACCACGCCTTCACCGTGAAACTTCCACAGCTTCCCTCGACCGCGCACCACCGTCACGTGCAATTCAAGTTGATCCGGTGGCGAGACCACATGGCGGAACTTACAGTTATCGATCGTCAGGAAATAGACCAGCATATCGCTATCAATCATGTTCAAGGTCTTTGCGACCAAAACAGCGGCGGTTTGCGCCATGGCCTCCACGATCGTTACACCGGGCATAACGGGTCTTTCTGGGAAATGGCCCTGAAAATGCGGTTCGTTGAAGGTGACATTCTTAACGCCGATAGCCCGTTCACCAAGTTCCACATCCTTTACCGCGTCAATCAGCAAAAATGGATATCGATGCGGGATCAGTCGCTTGATCTCTTGGATGTCGACATAAGACGGGTCCGCTGTCTCGGCCATTTTAAGCCTCCTTCTTTTTCGGTTGGTTCTAAGCCTACGTCAGTTTGGCAAGCAACCGTTATTGTGGGAACACACTATCGATGCGCTCTATTGCGTCATTGGTAAGGTCCACGGTCGGTAGCGACAAGACGACAGCCTCATTGTTTATGATAACTGATATCCCCTGCTCTCGCATAAGTTCCAAAAGAACAGGACCGACTTGCCGGAAAAATCGCTGCTGGGCCGTTTCCTGAAATTCGACCAACGATTGAGCTTCTTGGCGCCTTTCTTCGCGTATCCGATTTGCTTTTTGGTCAAAGGCTTCGGCCAATCGTTGAAAAGTCTCAGGGTTTTCTGTCGCGCGAAGTCGAGTGAGCTCAAGCTCTTCAGCTTCCAAAGCTGTCTCGATTTCCCTATTCTCCTGCGCAATCTGCGATGCACGCGCCTCAAACTCTTTAATGAAACTCTGACCAAAGCGACTCTCAGAGAAGAGCCTCTCTTGGTTCAAAGTGGCAACCTGTCCAGTCTCAAGTGGTTCGAACAGCGGGAACGCCTGACCGAAGCAAAGCGCAGGCCAGAAAATAAGAACGCAAAGTAAACAGAGGTTGCGCACTAGAACCGCGCGTCGATGGTGAACCTGAAGTTTTCTTCTTTATCTTGCGGTTGCTTCTCAAGAACCTCTGAGAAGTTGAAACGAAGTGGTCCAATCACTGTTTCCCAGAAGATCGAAAAGCCAATCGCTGCGCGAATGTCAGGGTCGTCATTCACAGCTGGCAGCCCCCCAACAGGATTGTCTTCGAGATCCCAAATTGTACCAGCATCAAGGAAGACGCCGCCAAATATCCCAAGCTCTTCTGGCAACCCGAGAGGGAAACTCGCCTCGAGGCGGGCAACCGCATATTTCGTGCCCCCAAGAGGGTCATCGTTAGAATCCCTTGGGCCAACTCCGAAGTCCTCGAAACCTCTCAGGTTATCTCCACCAAGGTTAAAACGGTTCAATATTGGGATGTCTTCATCACCCAAGTTTTCCAGTATACCTCCTTCTATTTCGGCCGAAAAAACAAGCTGGTTGTTAAAGAAGGATCTAAAGGTTGTGAAGGACACGACAGATTCTGAATACCTTTGAGATCCACCCAGTCCCGCAAAACTCTGGGTTGCTCTAAACACATACCCCGAAGTTGGGTTCACGACTGAATTGCGGCGATCATTGGTATATGTGAACCTAAGCCCTGAGGCATCGTACTCGCCTACATCATTGGAAACATACTCAGTTACGCTTCCTTCATCGTCTTCATCAATTGTGATGTCGTCTCGTTCGTAAAAGTAAGCCGTCGACAAGGAAGCGTTCTCTGAAACCGGGAACTCAATTCCAAACGAGAAATCGATCGACTCATTCTCAAGCGGAACCTGACTGGGTCTGAACGTCCTCGCCGCAAGGCTTGTGCTAAAACGCAAATCCCGATCGAGAACGGAAGGTTCGATAAACTGCAAAGTCACATTCTGGTTCGAAGATGATGTTGAAAAACCCAAACCAACAGTCTGACCGCGCCCCAAGAAATTTCGTTCGACAATCGAAAGTGTGAGAGCCGCGCCGGATGATGACGAAAAAGAGCCCCCGAAAGTTAAAGAGCCCGTGGCCTGCTCTGTGACGTCCACGTCGATTACCTGTTGCTCGGGGCTGGAGCCCTCGCGAGCCGAAACATCCACTGAACTGAAATACCCTAAAGCTCTAATCCTATCTGTCGCTTCTCGGATCTGACGTTCATTCAAAACGTCACCCTCTACAGTTTCGAATTGTCTCCTAATGACGCGGTCAAGTGTGGTACTATTACCCTCGATATCGATGCGTTCTACAAATGCCCGTGGCCCGCGCGTCAGCACAAATACAATATCCGTTGTCAGTGCGTCATCATCCCGGATAATTTCAACATCTGACCTAACGAAGGCCAGACCCAACCCGTCCGCCTCGTTGTCCAAGTCTTGAAGAACAAAGTCGATCTGCCTTGGGTCATGGATCTGTCCAGAACGAATGGAAATAACCCTCTCAAAAACAGATGAGTCTTCAATCTCTACGTCTGCTCGAAAAGAAACCTCTCCAAATCGGTACTGCTGACCTTCTTGAACACGAAAGTTGACTAAGAAAGCGTTGCGCTCCCGAGACAGCTCTGCGCTGGAAGATAGCACGGCAAAGTCGAGGTATCCTCTGTTTTGGTAAAATTCTCGAAGTTGTTGTGCATCAAAGGCCAGACGATCCTCAATGAAAGTATCATTGGCAAAAAGACCGCTGAACAACCGAGCTTCCTTTGTTTCCAGCACGCGGCGCAAGCGACGATCGCTAAAGTCTGAATTGCCAACGAAGCTTATATTATCGATTTCAGTGACTTGTCCTTCCAAAACTTCGAACACCAGATCGACGCGGTTGTCGCTTCGCCGAATAATGAGTGGTTGAACCTCGGCTGCAATGCGGCCTTGTGCAGAGTAAGTCTCTATAATTGCTCTCACGTCCGCTTCTGTCTGGGAGACTGAAAAAGTCCGACCTGGACGTGAGCCAATGACTGGTAACAGTGCATCGTCATCAATCCGGCGATTTCCCTCAATGGAAATCCTGTTGATTGTGGGGTTTTCCGAAACGGCAATACGTAAGGTCGAGCCGACGGGTTCAATCCTGACTTCTTCAAAAAAGCCAGAGTCGTAAAGGTTCTGAAGGGCCCTATTGACTTGCGCAGGGGTAACTTCTGTCCCGGTGGGAATGCCAGCAAGCGACCGGATCGTTGCCTCTGTAATTCTTTGGTTGCCCTCAACTTCAATGCTCGAAAACGTCTGTGCATATGAAGGAACGGACAGCAAACAGGCGAGTCCAACAAATAAAGCCTGTAGAAACATTAAATTCGGTTGAATAAGCCGCGCAAACAGAGTTGTTGCCATAGTCTTCCCCTAAGTTGCGCGACTCGTAGCTGGATTTTTACGCGTTTAGAAGGCGCAAAACATCATTGTAAGTCGCAAAAACCATTAGGCAAAGCAGCAAACTCAGGCCACCAGCGGTCAGGGCCGCCGCAACTTTCTCTCGCGGAGGACGCCCTCTGATCGCCTCGTAGGCGTACAGAACCAGATGACCGCCGTCTAAAACGGGGATCGGAAAAAGGTTCATTAATCCGATGGCCGTCGAGATAAGCGCAATCCAGGCAATCAGGTTCACCACCCCACTTGATGCCGTGTCAGCTGAGGCGCGCGCAATTCCTACAGGACCTTGGAGGTTATCAGCGCCGATGTCGCCGATGATCATATGATACAATCCATCCAAGCTGGTGGTAATCACCCCGTAAGTCCGGATCACACCAAGGTTTAAGGCCTCTCCAACAGTTGGGCGCTCAACGGCTAGATCATAAATAGGCTGCGCACCAACCCCAATCATCACACGCTCTTCAAACCCACCATCGGCGGCCTGAGTGTCTACGATCTGCGGGGTAATCGAGAATGTTCGCTCTCCCCCGTCGCGCAGCACGACGATCTCAGAATCGATTGCACCACGTGCTAGTATCCTATCACGTAGTGTTTCGAAACTGGCAACGTCTTCGCCATTAAACCGGATGATTTCATCCTTGGCTTCAAGCCCTGCATCGGCGGCAGAGGAAAGCGGCTGAACATAACCTATCAGAGCCGGATAAGGATAAGGACCAACGGCATCAATGACACGATCGTCCCGTTCTACGGTGTAAGTGACATCTCCGCCCTCCGGTGTTTCAGCCGAATACTCAAAAATATCAGAATATCTTTCTACTGGCTGTCCATTGTAGCCCACGATCCGGTCGCCCGACTGAAGCTCGATGGGGTCTTTGTGAAACTCTCCGATTTTAAGCTCATCACGGGCAATCCCCGTGACATAGAGAAGGCCAGCGAAGATAATAATAGACAGCAGGAAATTTGCCAAAGGTCCTGCGGCGACTGTCAGCGCCCGTTTCCAAAGCGACGCGCCTAGCAAGGTCCTCTCTACGTCATCCGAAGCGACATTCGACAATCCGTTGGGACCCGCTGCACTTGCGGCATTACTGTCGCCCAAAAACTTTACATAACCCCCAAGCGGCACCGCTGCTATCTGCCAGCGCGTTCCTCGTCGATCTGTCCATCCAAATAACGCTGGGCCCATACCTACAGAGAAGGTATCTGCATGAATTCCACACCAACGCCCAACGATATAGTGGCCAAATTCATGAACAAACACGACGATCGATAGAACGACGATAAAAATGCCAATCGTATACAATGTCTCGATCATCAGGCGTCTTTCTTTAGGTTTTCGACGAAATCCCTACTCCACTTATCAGCTTGCTTCACTGCGTCAATTTCGAGACACGCAGAGTTGTGATCCCAAGCGGTGTCTTGCAAGGCTTTTTCGACGGAAACGGCCATATCGAGAAAGCCAATCTGCCCTTCGAGAAACGCGTCCATCGCGGCTTCTTTCGCCCCATTCAACACCGCACCGGCCAAACCGCCCGCCTCCATCACCTCTCTCGACAGGCGGAGTGCTGGAAACCGAACTTCGTCTGGGTCTTCGAAGTCCAACCGCGCCAATGCGGCCAAATCCAGAGGCGCGACCGGTAAGTCCGCTCGTTTTGGATAAAACAGCGCGTAACCTATCACGCCGCGCATATCTGGAACTCCCAAATGTGCTATAACCGCCTGATCTCGAAGGGTTACTAAGGCGTGTATGATCGATTGCGGATGAATAACCGTTTTGATTTGCGAGGGGTGAAAATCGAAGAGTTCCTTTGCTTCGATTAGCTCTAGAGCCTTGTTGAACAAAGTTGCACTATCGATGGAAATCCGTTGCCCCATAGACCATTTCGGGTGGTTCGCGGCCTGTGCCGGTGTGACACCAGACATTGCGTCTTTCGTCCAAGACCGGAATGGTCCACCCGACGCGGTGATGGTAATTTCGCTGATATCTTCACGTGCCTCGCCCAGCATCGCCTGAAAAAGCGCTGAATGTTCCGAGTCGACTGGCAAAAGGGTCGTCTGCGCCTGTTTGCACGCAGCACGCAACAACGGACCGCCGCAAACCATGCTTTCTTTATTTGCAAGTGCGAGCACTTTTCCAGATTGGGCGATTTGAAGACTGACCTCTAAACCAGCAAATCCAACGATCCCGCTCATGCCCCAGTCTATAGGTTCGGAAGCCGTATCAAGCAGTGCGGATCGTCCCGCCGCCACATCAATATCGGTACCCGACAATCGTTCTTTTAAAGCGTGATACGCCGTATCATCAGCGGTGACAGCAATCTTTGGGCGAATTCGGCGAGCTTGTTCCGCCAAAAGCTCAATATTACGCGCTCCTGAAATCGCAAATACATCAAAACTGTCACGATCACGTTCAATAAGGTCTAGCGTCTGCGTCCCTATCGATCCGGTAGACCCAAATATCGAGATTTTTCGCATCGTCTAAACCGCTGACAAGTTTTCGGGAACCCAGCCGGGCACTGAAATCAAGAAAACCACGATCGCCCCGAAACACAAGCCGTCAAAGCGATCCCACAACCCTCCGTGACCGGGGATCGATTTCCCGCTATCTTTCACGGAACAAACCCGCTTGTAATAAGACACCAACAAATCACCTGAAATCACTGCGATGACAAAAACACCAATCGCCCAAACTGGGAACACCACACGGGCGTCGAGCGTGAAAATCGTTGCCAAATCTTGCGCCCAACCAACGCCTTCCAAAGTCATTCCGTGATTGCCCAGCAGTAAAAAACCAGTGCCAAATCCGATAACCAACGCACCTAAAAAACCGGCCCAGGTTTTGGAAGGAGATATCTTCGGAACAAGTTTCGGTCCTCCAATTATACGGCCCGAAAGATACGCGCCAGTATCCGTAGCGATGGCGACCAAAACCAGCTCAAGTAAAAGCGTTTTGGAAATGCCGCTTGTCAAAAGGTAGATCGCCGCGAGACCGGATAGACCGTAGAGACCAAACACCATTGTGGATGCCTTACGAAGCGGAACAAAGGTCAATGCAATAAAACCCAGAAGTCCAATCCCGAGAGCCCCCACATAGCCATTCCAAAGTATCAAACCAACAATTGTAACCGCTGCCGCACCACCAAACGCCGACGCAACATAAAAATCTCCAGCGGACATTGTGACCGCCTCAAATCCCAAAAAGAAACTTGCCACTAAAAGAACAATCGCCAGTGCGACACTTCCGCTGTAAATGACCGCTATAAAGATCAAGATCAGGACAAAGGCTGCCAACAACCTCAGCGGTAGATCATGAAACCGCCCCGCTGCCATTACCCGGCCGCAACTGCTCCGAAACGCCGTTCCCGCCCGAAATACTGCTCCAGAAGACCATCAAGCTCTGCAGCTGTGAAATCCGGCCATAACGTATCAACGAATGCCAACTCGGAATAGGCCAACTGCCACGTGAGAAAATTTGATAAACGCTGTTCTCCACTCGTGCGAATAATCAAATCCGGGTCAGGTATTTCAGCCGTGTCCAAAGTATCAGCGATCTCTTTTTCTGTCAGCTTTTCCGCTTCCAGCTCTCCCATGTGAACCTTAGCCGCAAGTTTTTGCACTGCGCGCACGATTTCGTCGCGCCCCCCATAGTTGATTGCAACTGACAGTTGCAGACCACCATTGTCGCGTGTCTCCGCTTCCAGCCAGCCCATCAATTCCAAAAGCTTTGGCTCTAATCTATCTTGTCCGCCTATAAACCGAACCCTAACATTCTCTGAGATTAAACGTTCTGCTTTCAACGTGATATAGCGCTTAAACAAGGTCATCAGACCGTTCACTTCTCGTTCGCTTCGTTTCCAATTCTCAGTCGAAAATGCAAACAGCGTAAGATGCGTGATCCCGAGGCCTGGAGCACTCTCTACGATATGCTCCACCGTATCGGCACCTTTCGAATGGCCTTTGAGGCGGGGAAGTCCGCGGCGTGTTGCCCATCGCCCGTTTCCGTCCATAATGATCCCAATATGAAGGTCACCTGACACCGAAAATGTGCTCCTTAGACCTGCATAATTTCGTCTTGCTTATTCGCAAGCGCAGTATCGATGTTTCCTATGGCGGTATCTGTCGACTCTTGGATGACTTCCGACCAGTACTTCTGATCGTCTTCACTCATCCCGTCGGCTTTCATTTTTTTGACCTGATCCATCCCATCGCGACGGACGTTACGAACGGCAACGCGCGCACTTTCGGCATATTGTGCCGCTACTCGCGCGAGTTCTTGACGCCGTTCTTCGTTTAACTCCGGGATCGGAAGACGAAGGATTGTCCCGTCGACCACCGGGTTGATGCCAAGACCCGAGTTTCTGATCGCTTTCTCTACGGCTCCGACAAGCCCTTTGTCCCACACATTAACAGTGATCATGCGTGGTTCGGGAACATTTACCGTCCCGCACTGGTTCAACGGCATTTGCGATCCGTAGGCATCCACCATGACCGGCTCTAGTATCGCGGCAGAGGCCCGCCCGGTTCTCAAGGACGCAAATTCCGTCTTTAGGGAATTTAGCGCACCATCCATGCGCTTCTCAAGATCATCGGTATCAAGTTCAAATTCGTCGGCCATGATAAACAACCTCAATTCATGATAGCTTGTGCGGTATATCTAACTAACTGCAAGATTGTATAGTGCTTGGAGAACTGGAAGTTCATGTTGACTGCACAATCAATCCAACCGTCCTCTCGTCGGGGTTGCAAAAAACGTAGAGGTCGCCGCCATTTTCCAGATATATTTCGTCACAGGTATATGAGTATTCGAAACCGTATTCGCCAGTGTATTGGTTTCTTACATAGTCTGGGCAATTTATAACCTGCCAATCATTTCTGACTTGTCCAACAAAGATCATTACGTCGCCAGATTTCGGACAAACAGGAATTTCAGGGAATTGAATCCATTCAGGAAACCCTGCCTCGAACTTCGGTGTTTCTTCGTGGATCAATATTGGTAGAATATTCCCCGTAAGTTCTTCAAAT
>JBCBON010000022.1:0-39973 GCA_039821195.1 Pseudomonadota bacterium | reverse complement strand
GTCCCAGTGTTGCTGATCATCCTCTCAAACCAGCTATAGATCGTAGGCTTGGTAGGCCGTTACCCCACCAACTACCTAATCTAACGCGGGCCGATCCTTTATTCCCCCGAAGGGCGTATCCAGTATTACTCCTCGTTTCCAAGGGCTATTCTGAACTAAAGGGCACGTTCCCACGCGTTACTAACCCGTCCGCCGCTCACCCGAAGGCGCGCTCGACTTGCATGTGTTAGGCCTGCCGCCAGCGTTCGTTCTGAGCCAGGATCAAACTCTCAAGTTGAAAAGCAATTGCTTGCTTATCCTTGACGTTCGAACCTCTGCACATCGTGACCAATCTTACTGAAAAATTGGCCCCGTCTCTGTTTGTTGTGCTTTGGTACCAAAGGTACCGAAAGCCGCCAAACAGTGAAGCTGACCCATCATAATCGGCCGAAGCCTAGATGGTTGATGTGCGTCGGTCGTCACGTCGAAATGTGACCAAACCGCCCGCATATCTCTTCAGATACTATCAATTTCAAAGAGCACAGAGACAAAAACAAACCGCAGCGCCCTTTTGATTTAGGGCGCGCCGCCCGCTCGATGTTTCTGTTTGACCAACCTCGCCGGTTCCCGTGAAGGCCTTGTCGCTGTCGGTGAAGGCGTAACTAGGTAAACTCTCTGCAGGCCGCAAGCGCTTTTTTTAAGAAAAAGAAACTTTTTTGAGCGCGAGGCACCTCGCACCCAAGTCCTGCTCTAGATGTGGCGGTTATCCACCGCCTTATGTGGATAAGTATACCAGATTTGGGGGCATTGCACGAATTTTCTTGTCGAAAGGAACGAAAATCACCCGCATTTATAGTTGTAGGCCGACTTAGGTCCCGGTACCGACCAAAGCCGCGAAAAACCTTAGGCCTTTTGATAGCGCTTAAATGGCTGCTGCACGCAGTGGATATGCCGGTCGTCGCCGAAATTAAGCTACGATTCACTCGAAGACCTGACGGGCGCACAAATCATGCAAAGCTCGGATTATGATACGGGTCGTTGCAATCCTTTGAGCATTTGTCGAAGACGGGCCGGGGATTTGCCGCTAGTCTGCCCATAGGCAACACGGGGGCTTAGGACTTGCTCCACAGTTACTGGGACATTTTCACAAATGCGCTCGCGCGATCCGACAGTTCGCTGGATGAGTTCATCCGCGGCTTTCAGGGCTTTGTTGTGTTGTGCCTGTTTGGATTTGCGTGTTTCCGCACGGCCAAGTTCTGGCGCGACCTTGCGGTGTGGCGGATGTCCCTTTTTGAGGATGAAGCAGGTAAATGGCCAACACGCATTTGGTCTTATGTTACGCCATCGGGATTTCTTGTCACGCATCTGAGCCCTGGCGCGAAAAGCGACGACCCGGTACAGCAAAAATACCGCGCAGCTTACTATCGTGGTTTGTTATGGGTTGGTGCGATTTGGTGCGCAGCAATTGTCGCCACCGTTTTGTTGCGCTTGGCCGTAAACGCGCTTACCGGCGCTTAGGCTTCCTTTTTTCGGTGCGCGCGCATAGCTTTCTTCTAAGGAGGAGACGGATCATGGCTACACCAGTTGTTACAGGGTTCTTTGATGAGGTTTCCAATACGATCAGCTATGTCGTGCAGGATCCCAACAACCCAAATTGCGCCGTCATAGATAGCGTGATGGATATTGATTATGCTGCAGGGCGGATCACCAGCACCAGTGCCGACGAGATCATTGCATTTATCAAGGAACGGGGACTGACGCTGAACTGGATTGTAGAGACCCATGTCCACGCCGATCACCTCTCGGCCGCGCCTTACATTCAAGGGCGGCTTGGCGGGCAGATCATGATCAGCGAAAAGATTGTGCAAGTCCAAGACGTGTTCGGCAAGGTCTTCAACGAAGGGACTGAGTTTCAGCGTGACGGCAGCCAGTTCGACCGGCTTTTATCCGATGGCGACACCTATATGATTGGCGAGATGGAGGCCTATGCCATGGCCACGCCGGGGCACACTCCGGCCTGTATGGTTCATGTGATTGGCGACGCCGCTTTTGTTGGCGACACACTTTTTATGCCAGACGGTGGATCGGCGCGCGCAGATTTTCCCGGCGGCGATGCTGGCGAACTTTATGATTCAATTCAAAGAGTACTCGCGCTTCCAGATGAGACGCGCCTCTTTATGTGCCATGATTATGGCCCCGGTGGGCGCGACATTGCGTGGGAGACGACCGTCGCTGAAGAGCGGGAAGCCAATATCCATGTGGGTGGGGGCAAGACGCGGGAAGAGTTTGTGGCGATGCGCGAAGCCCGTGATGCAACGCTGTCGATGCCCCAGCTGATCATTCCGTCCCTGCAGGTGAATATGCGGGCGGGCGAAATGCCGAAGAACGCCAAAGGTGATCCGGAACTGAAAGTCCCGATCAACGGCCTTTAAAGATTATGGGGATTGAAATTCCGCGCTGAAAACCCTTGCCTCAAAGGATTTTGGGATTGAGATTTTCGTGGGCCTCGCATGGCCCTGCCGGCGATGCGCGAGAACCTGTTGAAGCGATAGCAGGGAACGGTGGTCCAGCGTGCGCAACGCCTCTGGCCCGGGATGAAAGCTTTCGGACCAGATACCGTTGGAGAGGACCAAAGCATGCTCGTCGAGGAGGATATGGTAATACTCAACGTCGTCCGAGCGATATGCATAAATCGTGTCGCCGTTCACAAGAAACTTCGCCGGGACCAAAACCTCGTCTTCGCCGAAGAGCAGTTGAACCCGCCAGCCCGACAAAAGCACCTTGTGATTGGGTGAGACCCGAAGGGCGCGCGTATTTCCGATTGCGCCTTTCATGAAGTGGATAGGGGCAAGGTCGCCCCTGGCGGAGTGAACAGATTTGCCGATCCATCGTATTTGCTGAATGCCATGGTCACGGGTCAAAACAGTGTCGCCGACGTGCAAGCCCTCTACCGGCACGGGCCCGCCAGAGGTCAAGATCTGCGTACCTGCACAAAAGCAAATCGCGCTGATCAAAATGGCAGAGTCGAAACCACCGTCAGAAACATCGGCGACCGCGACTTTCAGAGTATATGTCTTTCCCTCTTCGACAAAGACAGACACCACTTCATTGGCCTGATAGCCGTTAAAGTCGGTTTGATCCTGAGAGGGCGCAGCACCGCTGTTGTTGTCGACAAAGTTATCTTCATCAATTTCGTCCACCGAGAAATACCCGCTTTCGGTATTTGCGATATCGACAGGGGCAAGGGGATCGCCCTGTTCGGCGAAAAACACAGCTGCCTTGTCATCGAAGACGGAGTCGACATATTCGGGAAACTCTTCGGTTGTGAAGGTCAGCGCAAACTGCAGCTCGCCAGTATAGTCAGCTGTAAAGGTGATCACGATGCCTGCGGCGTCTTGTGTGGCATTGTCTGTGGTTTCGAGCGCATCAAGATCGGCGTCACCTGCGCCACCGACATTTGTCGATACAAAGTCGTTATCCGTATCGTCGTCGTTGAACGCTTCGACATTGCCCGAGGAAAAAATCAAACCATCGTCAGCCGCAGTCAGGTCCGGGGCGTTGGTGTCGCCGCCTTCGAAAATGGCGCGCTGATCCTCGGTGCCGATGAAAAAGGTGGCGTTTGGATCGCTGTCCACCGTGACTTTGTCGCCTAACAAACGCTGTGCATAATCGGTTGCTGAGCCGCTTGAATATGTCAGGTCCGCCATGTCTGCCCGTTCCGTCGCGCTTTATCAAACGCTCACACTTTTTTGGCGGCGGCACCTGATAGCTAATTTTGATTATTGAAAGGCAGTTGTGTTACCAATGTGTGATATTTTTTCGTCATATCCGCACGAATTTACGCGTTATTTTGATCAGCCGGGTTCTTGTTCACACGCTTGGATAACTCCTCCCGGCTTTCGACGCGTTCAGAATATCGATCGACCAAGTAGTCTTTGCGGTCGCGCGTGAGGATCGTGAACTTTATCAGTTCCTCCATCACATCGACCATTCTGTTATAATACGGGCTGGGTTTCATCCGGCCGTCTTTGTCAAACTCCAGCCATGCTTTGGGAACAGAGCTTTGGTTCGGGATCGTCAACAGGCGCATCCAGCGGCCCAATACACGCAGTTGATTGATAGTGTTGAAGGATTGCGATCCGCCTTCGACCTGCATAACGGCCAGCGTTTTGCCTTGGGTTGGGCGGACACCGCCCATGGAAAGCGGGATCCAATCGATCTGCGCCTTCATGATGCCCGTCATTGAGCCATGGCGTTCTGGACTGCACCAGACCATCCCTTCGCACCAGGTGACCAGTTCGCGAAGCTCTTCAATCTTGGGATGGGAGGCAGGCGCATCATCGGGAAGCGGCATTCCGGAGGGATTGTAGGTCCGGCACTCTGCCCCCAAAACGGACAATACGCGTGCCGCCTCTTCCGTCATCAATCGTGAATAGGACATTTCCCGCAACGACCCATACAGTAGTAGGATTTTTGGCGGTGAACCGTCATGTGCGCCAAGAGCCTTGAGGTCAATTGGAAGAAGCGCGTCAGTGGTCAGTTGAGGCGTATCGGTCATACTGCGTCCCTATTGAAATTGGGACGAGTTTCAATCCCGCATCGTTTATGCCCTGCGGAGCCTGCCGGAGAGCCGAACAAAATTCGGCACAAACCGGTATCCCACAAGGGTGGCACAAATGATAAAATAAACGATCGGTTCGACCTGCCATGTTTTCTTCAGCATGACGAAATGCGCGGCCCCGGCTAGGATGATGACATAAGTCAGCTGATGAAGCATCCGCCACCGCTGTGGGCCGATCTTGCGGATGGTCCAGTTATTGGACGTGAGGGCGAGTGGCAAAAGCAGGATCAGCGCTGCCACTCCGACGAAGATATAGGGCCGACGGGTCACATCTTTTATGACGGCGTCCCAGCCGATCCACTGCACCTGATGATCAAGGAAAAGGTACACGGCCAGATGCAGCAGGACATAATAGAACGCCATCAGCCCAATAGCGCGTCGGTATTTCACAAGGTTCACTTTGAACCAGTCGCGGATGGGTGTGATTAGCAAGCTGACGATCAAGAGTTGCAGAGCAAAGAGCCCAAGCCGATGCTCCAGCCGGATCGCAGGCTCCGCCCCAAATTGATTGGTCAGCGCAAGATAGGTCCACCATGCCGCAGGTAGAAACCCAAGGATGTAGATGGGCCATGCAGGGACAGCGCGCATGGCAGAGTTTATCGACGGTGTCAGGTCCATCAGTAGAATTCGGCGAGGTCCATGCCCTCATAGAGGCTCGCGACATGCTCTTCGTAGCCGTTGAACATCAACGTTTCTTGGCGCGGTGCGAAGATACCCTTGCCGATGGGCCGCTCTGTGGCCTGTGACCAGCGGGGATGATCGACGGTCGGGTTTACATTTGAATAGAACCCGTATTCGCGGGGTTGGATCAGGTTCCAAGTTGTCGGTGGCTCTTCGGCAGTCAGCGTGATTTTCACAATGCTCTTGATCGACTTGAAGCCGTATTTCCATGGCACGACCAGACGGATAGGCGCGCCTTTCTGGTTTGGCATCGGCTCTCCATAGACGCCGGTTGCCATCAGCGTCAGCGGGTTCATAGCCTCGTCCAGACGCAGGCCCTCGACATAAGGCCATGGATACAGGTCTGTGCGCTGACCCGGCATTTCGTCGGGACGATAAAGTGTTTCAAACGCGACGTATTTCGCGTCAGATGTCGGCTCTACCTTCGCGAGCAGATCAGAGAGCTGAAATCCATTCCAAGGGACGACGGACGACCATGCCTCGACGCAGCGGAACCGATAGATGCGTTCTACCATCGGCATCTCTTTCTCAAGATCTTCAAAGGCGATGGTCATAGGGTTGTTCACGAGACCACCGATTTCCACCGACCATGGGTCTGTCGTGAGCAAATCGCGGTTTTGATACGGGTCTGTCTTGCCAGTGCCAAGCTCGTAGAAGTTGTTGTACTTTGTGATGGCGTCCCATGATGTGGGTTCCAGTTCGGACCCTTCGATCGAGGTTGCCATCGCAGGACTTGCAATGCCTGCGGCAACTGCGCTCGCAATAAAGCTCCGCCGGTTCAACCAATCCGTTTTTGGCGTCACCAGGTTTTCTGGCAAAGAGTATTTAGGCATGTGCAAGCTCCTTCAGTTGAGGGCGTCTTGCCACAGCTTCGCTTCACAAAGCTAGCCAAGCCTTCTCACGTTGTTGTTGGATTTCTTTCAGACCGCGTGCTCAGTAAAGTGCGCCTTATTTTGCCGAGTTTTCACAATGATTCACCGAACTGTGACTGGAAAACGCTCATAGCCTCCGCTTAGGTCTTTTGCCCAATCGTCAAACCCTGACTGCAATTTTTCGCCGACATCCAGAGCGTCCTGCCCTTCGTAGCTGAGGCGTTAACAACTTAAGAGGAGATGTACTTATGCTACGTCGTACAATTTTGGCAGCAACAGCTGCGTTTGCTATCGCACCAATGGCTTTTGCCGACGGTCATTCCAAAGATATCGTGGACACAGCTGTTGAGGCGGGTTCCTTCACAACGCTTGTCGCAGCTGTTGAAGCGGCAGGTCTTGTTGAAACACTGAAAGGTGAAGGCCCATTCACAGTTTTCGCGCCAACGGATGAAGCCTTCGCGGCCCTGCCCGAAGGCACAGTTGAAAACCTTCTGTTGCCAGAGAACAAAGATCAGCTCGTGTCCATTCTGACCTACCACGTCGTATCGGGCAAAGTGATGTCTGGCGACATCGCCGGTAAGACAATGAATGTCGCAACGGTCGAAGGATCAGAAGCGATGGTCGACGCAACAGACGGTGTGAAGATCGACGGTGCCAATGTTGTCACAGCTGACATCGAAGCATCAAATGGCGTGATCCACGTGATTGATGCAGTGATCATTCCCGGGTCCTAAACCTTGGAAACAAGATGGGGCCAAATGATTTGGCCCCATTTTTTTAATGCAGTGGTGCGCCTTTGGGGACTTCGGGCGTTTTGCCTTTGCCATTGATCAACAAACCGCCCTCGCCGGTGGACACCTCCACCTTTGACCCGTCCAAGACATCACCAGACAAAAGCAGCTCTGCCAGTTCGTCCTGAAGCGCCTTTTGGATCACACGCTTCAGCGGCCGCGCACCATAGACGGGATCATAGCCTTGGTTCGCCAGCCAGGTTTGCGCATCCTCATTGACTTTGAGCTCAATCTTCCGACCCGCCAGGCGCTTGCCCAGAATTTCAAGCTGAATGTCGACAATCCCATCCATGTCACCACGGGAGAGGCGATCAAAGATCACAATCTCATCGAGGCGGTTCAGGAATTCGGGACGGAAATGCGCACGCACGGCCGTCATCACATCCTCTTTGGCGTCAGACGTGTCCGCGCCATCAGGCAGAAGACTCAGAGCTTGCGCGCCCAAGTTGGACGTAAGTATAATCAGCGTTTGTTTGAAATCCACCGTGCGGCCCTGACCATCGGTCAGTTGGCCATCATCGAGGACCTGCAGCAGGACGTTGAACACATCCGGGTGCGCCTTTTCGACCTCGTCGAACAAAAGCACCTGATAGGGGCGCCTGCGCACCGCCTCGGTCAGCACACCGCCTTCGTCATAACCGACATAGCCCGGAGGCGCGCCGATCAGACGGGCCACCGAATGTTTCTCCATGAATTCGGACATATCGATCCGGACCATGGCCGTATCGTCATCGAATAGGAATTCGGCGAGTGCTTTGGTCAGCTCGGTCTTGCCCACACCTGTTGGCCCCAAGAACATGAAAGACCCAAGCGGGCGTTTGGGGTCGTTCAGCCCTGCACGCGCGCGACGCACGGCGTTCGACACCGCGTGAATCGCATCGAACTGACCGATCACACGTTTGCCGATTTCCTCTTCCATGCGCAGCAGTTTCTCCCGCTCGCCTTCGAGCATCTTATCGACGGGGATACCAGTCCAACGCTCCACCACCGAGGCGATATGTTCAGGGCGCACGGCCTCTTCGACCATGACGTCGCCTTCCCGCGCCTCCGCCTCAGTAAGTTGTTTTTCTAAGCCGGGAATGACGCCGTATTGCAGCTCTCCCATTTTGGCGAGATCCCCTGCCCGGCGCGCAGTTTCAAAATCGATCCGCGCTTGGTCCAGTTGTTCTTTTAGGTTGCGCGCGCCTGCGAGCTTGTCGCGTTCGGCCTGCCAGCGGGCGGTCATCTCTGACGATGTTTGTTGAAGCTCTGAGAGTTCCTTTTCGAGGTTCACCAAACGATCCTTGGAGGCCGCGTCGGTCTCTTTCTTCAGCGCCTCTGCCTCGATCTGCTTTTGCAAGAGTTCGCGGTCGATCGCGTCAAGTTCTTCAGGCTTGCTGTCCACTTCCATGCGCAGACGCGATGCGGCCTCATCCATCAGGTCGATAGCTTTATCGGGCAAGAAGCGGTCTGTGATGTAACGCTCGGACAGAGTTGCGGAAGACACAAGCGCGCTGTCCGAAATCCGAATGCCGTGATGGAGTTCATATTTCTCTTTGATGCCGCGCAGGATCGAGATTGTGTCTTCGACCGTCGGCTCTTCGACCATCACGGGCTGGAAGCGCCGCGCCAAGGCCGCGTCTTTTTCCACATGCTTGCGATACTCATCGAGCGTGGTCGCGCCGACGCAGTGGAGCTCTCCCCGCGCCAAGGCGGGTTTGAGCAAGTTGGACGCATCCATGGCGCCATCGGTTTTTCCGGCACCGACCAATGTGTGCATCTCGTCAATGAACAGAATGATGCCGCCAGCTGCCGAGGTCACCTCGTTCAAGACCGCCTTTAGACGTTCTTCGAATTCACCGCGGTATTTCGCACCCGCAATCAGGGCACCCATATCGAGTGCCATCAGTTGTTTGTTCTCCAAGCTTTCTGGCACATCGCCATTGACGATCCGCAGGGCCATGCCTTCGGCAATCGCGGTTTTCCCCACACCGGGTTCCCCGATCAGAACAGGGTTGTTTTTCGTCCGGCGCGACAGGACCTGCATTGCACGGCGGATTTCTTCGTCCCGACCAATGATCGGATCGATCTTACCCTCGCGAGCGGCCTCGGTCAGATCACGGGCGAATTTCTTCAGCGCATCATAGTTATCCTCAGCGCTGGCACTGTCTGCGGTACGGCCCTTACGGACATCGTTAATGGCCGCATTCAAACCTTGCGCGGTGACATTCCCAGCCTTGAGGGCTTTGGCCGCGTCGGATTTCACAATCGCCAGTGCCGTCAAAAGACGCTCCACAGGCACAAAACTGTCCCCCGCTTTCTTGGCGAGTTTTTCAGCCTCTGCGATCACTTTGCCTGTAGCGGGATCTAAATAAACCTGGTCTGACCCTTCGACCTTGGGTTGTTTTGCCAGATTGGCTTCAACCTCTTGGGCAACGCGGCCGGCATTGCCGCCCGCAGCATTGATCAAGTTTGCCGCCAGTCCTTGATCATCGTCGAGCAGCGCTTTGAGCAAGTGGTCGGGGATCAGGCGTTGATGCCCGTCCCGCATTGCGATGGTCTGCGCGGCCTGAATGAAGCCACGGGACCGATCTGTGAACTGATCCAAGTTCATCACAAATTCTCCTTCTTGAGCACCTGCGAGTATCCAACGCCCTCTTTGAGGCACGTCCTAGAGCAGGCCTACATGGGAGAAATAAGTACAGGGCGCGCTACGCTCAAGGCCGCCCTGAAATTCTTCAAATCGATCTTGCGCTCGACTGCGGTTTACTGAAGTCCGACCGGGTCAATAATTCCGCCATTGCAGCCGGTTGTTTGGGGATCAGCGGCGAGAATCAAAGCACCAATGTCGACATCCTCAGTAATCTCACCCAAAAGCGCGATGCGAAGCTCTTGGATCAAAACGCGGCCGCCATCGCCAGTGCATTTGATTTGGACACGGTCACCTGCTCCGGCCCCGAAAGCGGTATCGAACGCACCTTTGATGTCGTTCGCCGAAAGGCTCGCACCTACCGATCCCGAAAGCAGATTTGCAACCGCGCCATTGATTGCATCCAGAACAATAAGCGAGTCATCGAAGTATTCATCGCCATTGCGGTCGCCAAAGAAGCACGTACCGTGTTTGATCCATTCGTGGCGATCCAACCCACTTGCTACACCCGGCATAGCGACCGCCAAGCGTTCCAAGGTGTCATCGTCCAACTCCGGCGCAGGGAGATCCATCCAGCGTTTTTGCTTGTCCACCTGTTTTATCGCTTCGGGTACACCGCAATAGAAATTGCCGTTTGGTTGCGGCCAAAGTCCATGAAGCGACAGCTGCGTTTCCGTAATAGGAAGAAGGCCGTCGTTTATCTGGCGGCACTCTGTTTTGCTTGGTCGCGTCTCGCAAAAAGCGGGCTGCCAGCTGAGTGCGATAAGAAGATCGGTTGCCTCAGTTCCATCTGGTACAGTGATCTCTCCGGGTGTGACGACATCTGTCGTTGCATCCGGATCAGCCGCCACCACGTGAACACCGCATGATTTTGCTACCCACCGATCTTGTGTCACAGGCGCACCGGGGATCTTCACCTGATACCAGTCTCCACCGATTTTGTTAATCCCAATCATATCATAGGCGGTGCTGTCCAACAGACGCATACCACCTGGATTTGTGAGATTGTTCTTCGATTGGAATGCCTCGCAGGCTTCCTGAGCAATAAACCAGCCATCCAGCTTTTGCTGGGCATGGGCCGGCATGCCAAAAGCCAAACCTGCCCCAATAAGTAGACCTAAAAGAGATTTCATAATTTTCCTCGCGCTTTAACCGCGGTCAGTGCCGCGGAACCATGCACCAGCTTTTGTCGGAGTCGCAGAAACCTGCTGTGTGAAAGGTCACAAAAGTAGCGATCAGCGGAACGCAGTTTCCGCAAAACTGCGCAATTTTCGGGAATGTAGTTGAGTGCGAGGTGTTGCGCGCAAAAGCTCCATTGCTTTCACGCCGATCTGAAGATGACGGGCAACCTGTGTTGTATAAAACTCGGATGCCATACCCGGAAGTTTCAATTCCCCGTGGAGGGGTTTGTCAGAAACGCAGAGCAGGGTCCCGTAAGGTACGCGGAACCGAAACCCGTTCGCAGCAATGGTTGCGCTTTCCATATCGAGTGCGATCGCACGCGACAAAGACAGGCGATGCACTGGGCCCGAATGATCGCGCAGTTCCCAATTCCGATTATCAATCGTGGCAACCGTTCCTGTGCGCATGATCTTTTTGAGGTCATACCCTTCGAGTTGCGATACCTCGGCGACGGCATCTTGCAAAGCGATCTGAATTTCGGCCAGCGCCGGGATCGGCACCCAAACAGGCAAGTCTTCGTCCAAGACGTGATCCTCGCGCACATAGGCGTGGGCCAAAACAAAATCGCCGAGTTCTTGAGAATTCCGCAGACCTGCGCAATGGCCTACCATGACCCATGCATGGGGTCGCAAGACAGCGATGTGGTCGGTTGCCGTTTTCGCATTGGACGGGCCGACACCGATGTTAACCAAAGTAATGCCCAGCCCATCGGGCCGCTTGAGGTGATAAGCGGGCATCTGCGGCAGTTTCTCTGGGCTCTCCAGTGTTTGGTCCGGCCCTGTAATCTCTGCATTTCCGGGGCCTACGAAACTGGTGTAACCACTTTGCGGATCGGCGAGCGCTGCCCGCGCAAGGTTTTCAAATTCCGAGACATAGAACTGATAGTTCGTGAACAGGACGAAACGCTGAAAATGTTCGGGCACCGTCGCCATATAATGGGACAACCGCGCGAGCGAGTAATCCACCCGTTGTGCAGAGAACAGGGCGAGCGGCTCCACATTTTCGGAGGTATGAGTGCCATTCACGATGTCATCATCTGTGACGGCCAGATCGGGGACATCGAAATAGTCGCGCAGATCGAACTGCGTTGACATGTTTCCGGTCATGGCCGCAGCCGCGTCGCCCAGCGCAAAATGGATGGGGATTGGCGTGTTGGAATACCCCACTTCGATCTCGGCCAGATGTGCCGAGGTAACTTGATTGATTTGATTGATCAGATAATCCCGAAACAGATCGGGGCGGGTGACACTTGTTTGATAGACACCAGGACCAGAGACGTAACCATAGCTCTGGCGTGGTTCGTGAATGTCATAGCTGTCGGTTTGAATGCGCAATGCAGGATAAAAGGCGCGCGCTCGTTTTTGGGGCAGATGACCCTGCCCTGCGGCTGCGAACGCCTCGCGCAGATGAGCAACAGAGTTGGCATAGAGTGTTTCTAGCGCGCTGACCGCGGCCTCTGCATCTTGAAACTTGGTCCAGTTTTTATCCGTCATGACCGGGGTGTAGTGCTTTTCAAAAGCGCGCACTAGCCCGACTTGCTGGGCGCGGGCTTTGTGACTAGGAGCCGATCAACCATAGGAGATCGCTCATGGCCGATGACCGTTTGATAGTTGCCCTCGACGTGCCGAATGTTTTGACCGGACTGGATCTGGTGGACCGGCTTGGCGATACGGTCTCGTTCTACAAAATCGGTTTGGGAATGTTGACGGGCGGTGGCTTGGCGCTTGCGAATGAGCTGAAGACCGAGCGCGGAAAACGCGTTTTTCTGGATATGAAATTCTTTGATATTGGCGCAACGGTCGAACGCGCGGTGGCCGGAATTGCGGCCTATGAAATCGACTTTCTCACCGTGCATGGAGACCCCCATGTGGTCGAAGCGGCGAAGCGTGGGGCAGACGGCTCTGCCATGAAAATACTGGCCGTGACGATCCTAACATCTTTGGATCGCGACGATCTTGATGCCTGTATGCTGACAGAGGGGGCGGTTGATGATCTGGTTGTCGAACGGGCGGATCGCGCGTTTTCTGCAGGTGCTGATGGGGTGATTTGTTCCCCGCAAGAGGCGGCACGGATAAGAGCGCTCGGCAGTTCGGATGATCGTCTGATCGTGACGCCGGGCGTTCGGCCTGCGGGCAGCGCCCTTGGCGATCAGAAACGGGTGGCAACACCTGCGTCGGCTTTGAGTGCTGGAGCCGATCATATCGTTGTCGGCCGACCGATCTGGGCGGCCAATGATCCGGCGGGGGCCGCGCGTAGAGTTCAGCAAGAAATTTCCGATCTGAGCGCGCCGGGCGTATAAGCTTCGTTTCCCTGCAGCCCCAGGTTTGATAGGCGTAGCGTATGCCATCCCTGTGCCGCTCCTGTTTGACGACATTTGATGGGGGCACGCGTTGCCCCAGCTGTGGCAGTCCACGCGTTCTGCCCCATTCGGAGCTTTTTGACCTGTCGATTGCGCATATGGATTGTGATGCGTTTTACGCGAGTGTGGAAAAGCGGGATAATCCGGAGCTGCGTGACAAGCCTGTGATTATTGGCGGCGGTCGCCGCGGCGTTGTGTCTACGGCCTGTTATGTGGCGCGCATTCAAGGGGTGCATTCGGCGATGCCGATGTTCCAAGCCCTCAAGAAATGCCCCGATGCGGTTGTGATCAAACCGCGCATGTCCGCCTATGCCGAAGCGTCGAAACAGATCAGGGCGATGATGGAGGACTTAACGCCTGCGATCGAACCGCTGTCTATGGATGAGGCCTTTATTGATCTGACCGGCACCGAGCGCCTGCATGGTCAGCCGCCGGCGGTGGTTCTGGCGGGCCTGATCCGCCGGATGGAAACCGAGATTGGCTTGTCCGGGTCTATCGGGTTGTCGCATAACAAGTTCCTCGCCAAGCTCGCCTCTGATTTGGACAAGCCGCGAGGATTTTCGGTGATTGGCAAAGCGGAAACTTTGGACAGGTTAGCGCCGCTGCCGATCAAGAAGATCTGGGGCGCAGGAAAGGTCATGCAAGCCAAGCTGGAAAGTGACGGTGTGCGAACATTTGCGGATTTGCGCCGCTGGGATCGCGATGATCTAATCGCCCGCTTTGGATCTATGGGTCTGCGGCTTTATCATCTTAGCCGTGGTGAAGATCGCCGAGAGGTGTCACGCAATGCACCTGTGAAATCGATCTCCAAAGAAACAACGTTTGGCGACGATCAGTGGGATATCGACAAGCTGAAAGGGCATCTCTGGCGCTTGGCCGAGCAGGTATCGGACCGAGCGAAGTATAAAGGGATGGCGGGGCAGACCGTCACACTGAAAGTGAAGCGCGCGGATTTTCGCAGTTTGACGCGGAACAGTACCCTTTATGAACCGACACAGATCGCAGAGCGAATTTACCAAACCGCAGAGCCTTTGCTGGAAGACGTGATGAATGAAGCGCCGTTTCGGCTTATTGGCGTCGGCATCAGCCATTTGTATCCCGCGACGGACGCCGATCACCTGACAGACATGTTGGAAGCCGACTTGAGACGCAAGGCGGATGCGGAACGGGCCACGGATGAAATTCGAAAGAAGTTCGGTTCGGATGCGATCATTAAAGGGCGCTCGCTGCGATAAAGCTGTGCCAAGCAAAATAGCGCTGGCATTTATGGGCAAAAATTGTCCAACATTGCGCGCGAGGTGTTTTGTTCCGGGACCTATCGTTTGCCACTTAAAATCTTTCTTATGACAAAGAATGAGAAAGAGCTTCTCGAAGATTGGATCAAGTATCATGGGTTCGTCTTCGGGCTGCAAAACCTCTCTGTTTTGGATGGGTCAAACGATCCTTTGATCGAAGATATCTATGCCAAGTATCAGCCAATGGGTTTGGACGTCGTGCGGACATCAACCAATCTGAACGGTCTTGCAAAGGAGCTGACGGAACTGATCCATGCGCGCAAAAGCGACCATGACTTCGTGATAAAACTTGATACCGATGAGTTTCTAGCCATGGCATCAGATGTTGGAGACACGGAGCGGCAAGTTACGGCGACAGGAATTGATGCGATGTTGTCGGACCTGCCAAGGACGGGTCAACGGTATCGTGCGGGCTTCACCCAATGGTCTTTGCCGCATCGGGATTATGTTTCCGCCCCGGCTCGTGACATTGTGGATTTCACGCCGTTGCAAGAAACCGATATCTTGAAGGCGCTTTTTCACGCAGGCAGTTTCATCGAAACCGATCTCGGATGCCATGTTGGGAAAACAATTCAAAACGAGGGTTTCATCAACACCCCTCTGACATTGATCCACTACCACAGCACAAGCATTCCAGATGCCATGCGTCGGGCCAAACAGGTTTTGGTGTCCCATGAGTATATCGGAGCGTCGGATACTGAAGTGGAGCAGATCGAAAAGCTCCAAAAATTGTCGGGTAAACGGCGGAACTCTTACCACAAGATTGCTCTTTATCTGCAGTATCTGACATCCCGCCAATCCGGGGAGGCATTTCCGCTTTCAACGCTGAACGAAGCGCATCCGTTTTATGAGAAAACCCAGGAACGGCAGCGGCTGTCGCTGGTCCGAGATGTCCTTTTGCAAGCGGACGAGTACTTTGCCGAAGGCCGGGCAGATGAAGTTGCTGATCACACGTCATGACACATGCCGTCGTAATCACCACAATCTTTGACCCCCAGTCCGGCGGTCAAAAGCTATGCCGCTTTCGATGGCGTACCCCTGTTCGTTGCTGGTGATCGGAAGACGCCTGAGGACTGGCATTTTGACGGCGCAGAGTACTTGTCGTTAAAGGATCAAGGCGAGATTGCACCGAAACTGGCAGAGGCGCTGCCAATTGACCATTATTGCCGGAAAATGTTTGCCTACCTGGCAGCAATCCGATCCGGTACCGAAGTTATTATCGACACAGATGACGACAATTTGCCAAAGCCGAATTGGGGTTTTCCAGAGTTTGACGGACATTTTGACCAGCTTGGAACCCAAGAGCCGTTTTTAAACATCTATCAATGGTTTACCGATGCTCCGGTTTGGCCTCGGGGCCTCCCGCTTGATCTGATCCAAACACAGCATAGTAAGGCAACCGAACAGACGCCTGCGAAAGTTGGCGTCTGGCAAGGTTTGGCAGACGGGGACCCGGACGTGGATGCCGTTTACCGTTTGACGAATAACACGCCAGTTACATTTGAACCGCGCGCGCCGATCATTTTGCCAAAGGGCGTGGTGTGTCCGTTTAACTCGCAGAACACAGCGACACGGCGGGAGTTGTTTGCGCTCTTGTATTTGCCCGCATTTGTGACCTTTCGCTTCACCGACATTTTGCGAGGTCTTGTGGCACAGCCAATCATGTGGGTGCATGGCTACTCGCTGGGGTTCACCGAGGCGACGGTTTTTCAAGATCGTAATGATCATGACTTCATGAAGGATTTTGCCTCGGAAATATCGATGTATTTGCAGACGCGCCAGGTCGTGGAGCTTGTCAAAAATGTCGTGCGACCCGCGGAAAGCATCGAAAATAATCTGTTTGCGGCTTATGAGACGCTGGCCCGTGAAGGCATCATAGAGGATGCCGAACTGAAATCCTTGGATGCGTGGCTGAACGCATTGGCACTTTAGCGGTTATTCCGCCGCCAAACTCATATCAGGTGACATATATGCAATCAGCTCGCCCATCAGCGCGGACAGTTTTTGTCGCAAGGGGATGAACCCTTCTGAAAGGGTGACCAGTTCCTCGTTCAGGTAAAGGCCGCGGTTCACCTCTATCTGGATGACATGCTGCCCCTTCACCGGGTTCCCATAGCGCTGTGCGAGATGAGCCCCCGCAAAGGGTGTGTTCCGTCCAACCTTTAGCCCAAGATCGGTCAGGATCGCCTCGGCCATATCCACATATTCGCCTGCTGCACTTGCCCCAAAGCGATCACCAAGGACCACGTCATATCCGATCCGGTCATTGCCAGAAGCGTAGCTGGGCATCGAATGGCAATCGAGCAACAGCACCGTTCCAAACCGGGACCTCGTCTGATCCAAAAGATGCGAAAGCTGCTGATGATACGGCCAGTAGTACCGCGCGAGACGGGCGCGTGCGTCCAACAAGGACATCTTTCCAGAGCGAATAGCACGCCCCTCGGCCACCACACGTGGGATCACGCCGAGGCCAGATGCCACGCGGGGGTTCACACCGGCGCCCGAAAGCCCCCTGATCAACGCCGGATCCAGCTCGTCGCTGCCACGGTTGAGATCCACAAATGCTCTGGGAAACCTTGCGGCCATCAGCGGCAAACCCAAGCCGGGTGCATCCGCGAAAAGCTCGTCTACATATGCGTCTTCGGAGGATCGCAAAGCCCCAAGAGTGAGGTCTGATGATGCCACGAAATGATCGGGATAGTCGCGCCCACTGTGGGGGGAATTGATCACAATCCCTGCGCGGGGCGCAGTTGGACGGATCAAATTGTAGACTTCATTCGACATACGCGCCCTTTCTGTGAAGAAGCTAGATCAATTTCGCGCGTTGGAAAAGAACTTGAACGCTCCTGCGACTCTTCGTATAGCGCGGGTTCGCGAAGGCCGTCCCAAAAGGGCGGCTTGCTTTGGTAGTGGGGCGTATAGCTCAGCGGGAGAGCACTTCGTTGACATCGAAGGGGTCACTGGTTCAATCCCAGTTACGCCCACCACCAACCCACCGGCCGAGAGGTCGAACTGCAAGGAGAGACCAGTATGAAGGTCAGAAACTCGCTTCGGTCTTTGAAAGCGCGTCACCGCGATTGCCGCGTTGTGCGCCGTAAGGGCCGTGTTTACGTGATCAACAAAACTCAGCGTCGGTTCAAAGCGCGCCAAGGGTAAGTTGAATTGAAGTTTTTGAAAGAGCCGCCCCTTGGGGCGGCTTTTTTAATTTCAGGTTTGCCGCCCAAGCAAACTGTCCAGCCCGTGGTACTCGACCTCTTCACTCACGCGCAGGCCCCAAATCGCTTTGATCGCAAGCCAAGTGATCAGTGACAGCGTGACCGTTACGACACCAAACACGACGACGCCCAACATTTGAGCCACATAGGAACCATCAGGATTCGAGAGCGGCACCATGAACGTGCCGAATATCCCGGCAAAAAGGTGGACCGGAATGGCCGAGACCACATCGTCGATTTTCATACGTTCCAGAAAGTTTGTGCCCAACACGACGAACGCTCCACCAAAGCCACCGATCAGCGTGGCTGTAATCAGCGAGGGAAACAGCGGCTCGGCTGTAATGGCCACCAAGCCCCCCAAACTGCCGTTCAGGATCATAGGTAGACTGAGGTTTTTGTAGACAAAGGCAGTCAGAAGCAAGGCAACCAGCCCCCCGCCAATCGCCGCCGCATTTGTGTTTGCGAAAATCCGCGAAACGTCGGCAGCATCCGAAACGGAGCCGAGGGCCAGTTGAGACGCACCGTTGAAGCCGAACCACCCGACCCACAAAAGCAAAGCGCCAAGAGTTGCGAGCGGCAGGCTGGAGGCGGGGATCTCATTCGACGTCCCATCAGGGTTAAAACGGCCCATGCGCGGTCCAAGAACAATGGCCGCTGTCAGGGCGGCCCAACCCCCAACCGAATGCACAATCGTCGAACCCGCAAAATCGAGGAAACCAGCGCGATCTAGGAAACCGCCGCCCCATTTCCACGCACCTTGGATCGGATAAATGAACGCAGCCAAAATCGCCACAAAGACTAGAAACGGTCCGAGGCGCATCCGCTCGGCGATTGTGCCCGACACGATTGTTGCCGCCGCCGCACAAAACATAATCTGGAAAAAGAAATCCGATCCCGTCGTGGCGTAGAAAATATCCACCTCTTCTGCGCTCGCGGCCACTGGCTCGAGACTGGTCCATATCCAATTTGCGGACAGATATCCATCAATCAACCAATCGCCGAGCGGATACATCAGGTTGTACCCCACGGCGAAATAGGCGGCCATTGAGATAACAAAGAGGCCGACATTTTTGATCATTTGCATGGTGAGGTTCTTTTTCTGAACAAGACCCCCCTCCAGCATGGCAAAGCCTATATGCATGAAAAAGACGAGCAATCCGCCGACCAGCAACAACAGAGAGTTGAAAACAAAGCTGGCTTCGTCCGAAATACCGCCATCTTGTGCGACAGCTAGACTTGGCAACGTTAAAAGGAAGGCCGCTAGGCCAAGGCGTCTTGTTATCATTTTGGTCCCCCTACCAAATTGTAATCTGTTCAACGCTCGATCTCGGGATATGCCATTCGGCACGCACAAGAGAGCGGTACATCTGTCTGCTTTTGAAAATCGGCGCCAATCGCGGTCAGCTCTTCGATCAGCCGATCTACATTATTGCCCCAGGTCGGTTCTGTATCAGAGATTAAATCCCGAACGGCGATGGCCATGGCAGCAACATTCGTACCGCCAAAGTTTTTCTTTTTCCGGTGGGATTCCAGAAATTCAATATAAACAGTGTCGCCTGTCGCACAGTCCATAAACGTATACGTAATTTCCGTGATTGATTTTTGGCTGACCTGCGACTCGTAAGATACATAGCCAAGGCTATGGTCACGGTGGGCAACTTCGGTCACGTCGTTCTCTTCGGCTTCGGTCGCACAGAGGCCAAAATCCTGTGCGATGACGGCCCAACTGAGGCTTGCTGCGAACAGTGTTGCGAGCATGGCCCCAAGTGGTGTGCCCAAAAGTGAAAAGTAACGGTTGAAAACCAACCAACCGCGCCGGACGCACCGCGTCATGGCGTAGTAGCAACCAAAAATAGTCATAGTCCCCCCTGGCGCGATACTCTGCGCAGGAAATGGCTATGATTAAAATTTGTTTAAAACAAGGTATTGGGTCACTGTTTTCTAATTATGGTAAACACGAACATGGCTTCGGGAAATGCGCAGGGCGATCCGAACTCAGTTGCGTAGGGAAACGATTACTACAGAGCGGCCGTCCCATTGGGCGGCTTTTTTATTTGCTGCACGATGAACCTGTCACTCGCTGGTTACAATCACGTTCTAGGCTGTGGTCGCGATAAAAACTTGGGGGAGTTACCATGAGACGTTTACTTGCTCTGACTGCGCTTACCTTTGCCTCTCTGTCGTCGCCCGTTTCGGCCCAGATGACAGACGCCGCATCTATTCGCCCAATTTTGAACGCGACCAAGGGCAACTGGGTCGCGGTGCGCGAATTTCAGGGCCAAGATTTGGTTTATCTGACCCATCTGGAAACCTGGCGCTGTGGGTTAGATGGCGTGAAATACGGGATCAATTCAGATGTAGCCGATCAGGATTGGGAATTGGCGGAGTGCGACGAGAGCAATCCGAACGCGATCCCCGAGGATCACCTGCCCTATTTTGCGCAGCCGTTAAATTCGGTTGAGACGATCATTGTCGAGATCACCTATGATGATGGCGAAGTGGAGACGGTCAGCTTCGGTCGCGACGGCGTGGAGATTCAATAAAAAGGTCTGCTCGTTTGTGACCGTCTAAACGGGCACGCCTGAGGGCGACGCAATTTCGTCGATCCAAACAACGAAGCTTTTCAACTCGTGATGGCCGAAACTATGCGTCAGCGGAACATCGGCGGCATCGCGGCCTTGAGCGATCAACACGCGACCATAGCGCGTGTCATTATTACGTGGATCGAAAATCCACCATTGCCCGCCCAGATACACTTCCATCCAAGCGGCGAAATCCATGGTCGCATAGGGCGGCGGCTGGTTCACGTCGCTTACATATCCGGTGCAATAACGCGCCGGGATATTAAGACAGCGGCACAGTGCGACCGCCAAATGCGTGTAGTCACGGCACACGCCGACACCCTCGGCCAGCGTTTCAGATGCGGTGCGCGTCGGGCGCGAATGCTGATAACCGAAACTCACATGGTTATGGACAAAGTCGCAGATCGTCTGGACCAGCGGCCAACCTGCGGGACCCGCGCCAAAGGTGGACCATGCGAAATCCGAAAGGACATCCGTATCGCAATAGCGGCTGGGCAAAAGATAGGTCAGAACCTCTGCCGGCAAATGCTCGACCGGGGCCTGCATGGCGTTTATGTTCATCGGGTCCGGCAGGCCGGCATCACGGATCACCCCTTGGGTGGAGACGGTAAAAACCCCCGCCGGGGCCATCAGACGATTGGCCCAATTCCCAAAACCATCACGGAAGCTTTCGACGCCGACGCCGGGATTGGTCATCAAGATATCGGGATGTTCCAGATCGCCCGCGCGCGAGTAATGCACATTCAAGAGCAAGATCATCGGCGTTGGTTTCGGCAGTTCAAAGGTCAGTCGGCAGCCAAGTTGCATGTGCATATGCGTGCTCCGGATCCCGGGAGTCAGAGGATCGCTGACACAAGCATGCCTGTCCTGCGGTCAAAAGGATAGTGTTTTGTTTTTAGGGAAATGCGCGTATCCGAGCGAGCGCCCAACCAAAGGGGCGGGGCGCTTACAGCGCCTGCTAACCGCCCTCGGTCGGTCGTTCACAAGTGTCCAGCTTACATTCGTAAATTGGCTAAGCACTTTTTGTATCCGAAAAAGGTTCTGCTACGATCTGATGTTCATCTTCGTAAAGGATGTAGCCGAGGCGGTTTTCTCTTAGAACCGAAATCTGCTCGTCATGGTCTTCTAAAAAAGTCTTCAGATCAAAACACCTAGATACGACTTCTTCAGAACTGTCCTTTAGCCAACTAATACCCTTCGAATTTCGTCTATATTTGCCCTTAGAAGTTGATCTGCTGAACTTCGATGGAATCGGAAGATTGGTTTCGAACCAATGTAGTAATTCTTCCAGTCGATCTTGATCTGAATATGGCAGTGAACCTGTCAGCTTTAAGCTATAGGCGGCATCAAATATACCAAGGCGAGCACTTGTGTCGCTCGCCTTTCTTTCACTTACGAAGCGGATATACATTTCTTGACTTCAAAAGGCCTACTCCGCTGCAATCGCACTTTCCACCTTCTCCACCCTTACAGCCGAGAATTTAAACTCCGGAATTTTCCCATACGGGTCCAGCGCCGAATTGGTCAGCAGGTTCGCCGCCGCCTCGACATAGGCAAAGGGCAGGAACACCATATCCTCGGCCACGGCGCGGTCGGCGCGGGCCATCACCTCGATGCTGCCACGCTTGGTCGTCAGGCGCAGCAGCCCGCCCGGCTCGACCCCCAATTTGCGCAGCGTCTTCGGGTGCAGCGAGCAGTTCGCTTCGGGTTCGACCGCATCCAAAACGCTCGCGCGCCGCGTCATCGACCCGGTATGCCAATGTTCCAGCTGGCGGCCAGTTGTCAGGATCATAGGGTAGTCCGCATCCGGCACATCATCAGGTGCGATGACATTGGCAGGCGTGAAACGGCCACGGCCATCGGGACGCGGGAAGCCATCACCAAAGACAATCGGCTGGCCGGGATCCTCGGGCGAGAGCGAGGGGTAGGTCACGGCGTTCTGCCCTTCCAGACGCTCCCATGTGATGTTGTTGAGCGATTTCATGTTTAGCTTCATTTCAGCGAACACTTGGCTTGGATGCGTGTAGGACCAATCGAGGCCACAGCGTTTCGCAAGCTCGGTCGTGATCGCCCAATCCTCGCGCGCCTCACCCGGAGGGGCAACGGCGGGACGGCCCATTTGGACCTGACGGTTTGTGTTCGTCACCGTGCCCGTCTTTTCCGCGAACGCCGAGGCCGGCAGGATCACATCGGCATAGTTTGCTGTTTCGGTCAGGAAGATGTCTTGAACGACCAGATGGTCGAGCTTGGCCAGCGCGGCGCGGGCATGATCGACATCGGGGTCGGACATGGCCGGATTTTCACCAAGGATATACATCGCCTTGATCTCGTCCTCATGGATGGCGTCCATAATCTCGACCACAGTCAGGCCCTTTTCGTTCGAGAATTTGCCCGGGCCCCAAGCGCTTGCGAATGCCGACCAAACCGTGTCATCCGTGACCGATTGGTAATCGGGCAGGAACATCGGGATCAGACCCGCGTCAGAGGCCCCTTGCACGTTGTTTTGACCGCGCAGCGGGTGCAGGCCCGCGCCCGGACGGCCCACATGGCCGCACATAAAGGCCAGCGAAATCAAGCAACGGGAGTTGTCCGTCCCATGGATATGCTGGCTGATGCCCATACCCCAGAAGATCATAGCGGCTTTGGCGGTGGCGAAATCGCGGGCCACCGCGCGCAGTGTCTCTGCGTCGATGCCGCAAACCTCTGACATTTTTTCGGGCGAGAAGTCTTTCAGATGTTCTTTCTGCGCCTCGAAGTTTTCCGTGTAGGCTTCGATATATTGGCGGTCGTAGAGTTCCTCTTCGATGATCACATGCATGATTGCGTTGAGCATCGAGACATCCGCGCCGGGGCGGAATTGCAGCATATGGTTTGCGTGGCGTTTCAGCGCCTGACCCCGAGGGTCCATGACGATCAGCTTGCCACCGCGCTTGGCGAATTGCTTAAAATATGTCGCCGCAACGGGGTGGTTTTCCACCGGGTTCGCGCCAATAACGATGGCGACATCGGCGTTTTCAATCTCGTTGAAGGTCGCGGTGACAGCGCCCGAGCCGACATTCTCCATCAGCGCAGCAACAGAGGACGCATGACACAGCCGCGTACAATGGTCGACATTGTTGTGGCCAAACCCCTGACGGATGAATTTCTGGAAGAGATACGCCTCTTCATTTGTGCATTTGGCCGATCCGAAACCTGCCACTTCGCGACCGCGACCCTTTAGGCCACCCGCGGCGGCGTCCAGCGCCTCGTCCCATGTGGCCTCGCGGAAATGGGTCATAAGATTGCCGGGATCGACATTCAGACCCTTTTCCGGCGCATCCTCGCGGCGGATCAATG
The DNA here is from genome assembly GCA_039821195.1 of Pseudomonadota bacterium. GTDB lineage: Bacteria > Pseudomonadota > Alphaproteobacteria > Rhodobacterales > Rhodobacteraceae > Amylibacter. Next base: position 16,431 of record JBCBON010000022.1, on the reverse strand, counting down.
GCTTGGTCAGGCGATGGGAGTGGTGGATGTAGTCAAACCCAAACCGCCCCTTGACGCAAAGGCGGTTTTCATTGGCCGGGCCGTCAATGCCATCGACCCATGCGATCTTGTCGTCTTTGACCTTAAGGCTCACCTGACAGCCGACACCACAGAACGGACAGACGGATTTGACCTCACGATCAAAGTCCTGACTGTCGCCCGTGTGATCGCCGCTCATTGCACCTGCTGGCATCAAGGCACCCGTTGGGCAGGCCTGCACGCATTCGCCGCAAGCCACGCAGGTGGAGTTCCCCATCGGGTCATCCATATCGAAAACGATCTTTGCATCATGGCCGCGACCCGCCATGCCGATCACGTCATTAACCTGAACCTCGCGGCAGGCGCGGACACACAAATTACACTGGATGCAGCTGTCGAGATTGACTTTCATCGCGACATGGCTGTCATCGAGCAATGGCACGCGATCTTTTTCCAATTTTGGAAAACGGCTGTCTGAGACATCTTGGGCATCCGCCATATCCCAGAAATGCGAAGACTTATCGCGGGCTTCTTCGCGCGCGGGCTGATCGGCAACCAGCATTTCCATGACCATTTTACGGGCGGTTTTTACGCGCGCGGATTGCGAGGTGACCTTCATTCCCTCAGACGGGGTGCGGATGCAGCTTGCGGCTAGAACTCGCTCGCCATCGATCTCCACCATACAGGCGCGACAATTCCCGTCCGAGCGATAGCCCTTTTGCCCCGAATGGCAGAGATGCGGGATATCGGTGCCCAAACGCTTGGCTACCTCCCAAATGGTTTCCCCCGCCTCGGCCGTAACCTCACGGTCATCGAGTGTGAATTTCACGGAATCGGACATGGGCGCACCTCTCTCTTCGCAGGCAGGGTAATCAAGACGCCACGTGCACCAAATCGAAAACCCGACATTTTCGCCCGATTTCCCGCCAAGGGTTGCACTTTGCACCTGTTTCAGGTTTCCGATGCGCAACAGAACAGGCGGAATTCCCCGATGAAAACGATTACGATTGTGCGCCACGGTAAAGCCATGACGGGTGCCACAGATGAGACCGCTTATGACAATCTCTCAGAGATTGGTCAGCAGCAGGCTGCGCTGGTTGGGGCGTATCTGCGCAACACTGAAAAGTACAAAAAAGTTATGAGCGGTACACTGAACCGGCACCGACAAACGGTCGAGCATGCCGCAATGGACATGCCCTATGAGCAGGATGCACGGCTGAATGAGATGCCGTTCTTTGAACTTGGCAATGCTTTGGTCGAAGACAAAGGCTTTGCCTTTCCGCAAAATGACGGGGAATTTGAACCGTTTTTTACTGCGATGCTGTCGCATTGGCCAGAACTGGCTGTGCCGCGTGGGATCAAGCTGCGCGATGAGATCATGTATGGTGTTCTGGAAGTATTGCGGGGGCTTGACGAAGACACTCTGGTCATCAGCTCTGGCGGGATTATCGGGCTTTTGGGTTCGTATGTGTTGGACCTTAGCCCGGCTGCGACCACCAAGTTTGTGATCCCGGTCGCGCATACATCCATCCATCGGTTTACAGTGAGTGGAGACCGGATTTTCCTGACGAAATACTGTTCGATCCCGCATTTGGATCGCGCCGATCAACGAGAGTTGGTGACCTTCGCCTAGGCCTTTTTTTCACCGAAAATGCGGAAATACAGGCTTTCTGGAAAAAAACGGCTGGCGCGGAACAAGAGCGCAAACGGGTTAGGAAAGCTGTATTCAAACTGCCGCTTTTGCATGCCCTTGATCACGAAATCTGCGGCCTCTTCGGGTTCGATAATTTGCGGCATTTCGAAATCATTCTTGTCCGTCAAACGCGTGCGGATGAACCCCGGATGGATCAAACTGACCTTCACGTCGGTATTGATCAGGTCGCATTTGATGCTTTCTGCGAGCGATTTCATTCCGGCCTTAGACGCGCTGTAACCGATGGACGCGCGCAGGCCGCCATAAGACGACAGCGAGCCTATAAAGACGATATGGCCTTTGTTACGTTTCACAAAGGCGGGGATTTGCGTGGCCGCGACGCGGGACGCTCCTTGGAGGTTCACCTCGAACATTATCTCAGCGGCTTCAGCGTCGTAGTCTTTGGCCGAAAACGGTTTGTAAGCGCCCGCAGCATAAATAAAACCATCAAGGTCCGGCAGCTTGCTTGCCGCCTCTTCGACCTTTGTAATGTCCGAGACATCAACAGGCAAAACGATTGTGCGCTCGGACATCTCGGCTGCGAGGTCTTTGAGGCGGTCTTCGCCGCGTGCAGAAACGACAACCCGCACGCCCAGCGCATCGAGCTTTTTCGCCAAAGCACGGCCCAGCCCTTCGGAGGCTCCGATCAGCCAATACGTCTTCCCTGTGAGGTCCATTAGGCGGCCTTGCGGATCGTCGCGACAAGCTCGGCAACCTTGATGCCGTATTTGCGCATCTGGCTGCGGTTCATGATGGTGCCGTTTTCAGTCAGGTACATCCAATCCGTTGTATTCAGGACATGGCCACCTGCCTGCTCTGGCAGTTTGATCGCGTATTTCAGCTGAACTGAAGAGCCTGATTGCTCCCCTTCGCCCTCACCAATGATATCGGGGGCTGTGGCGATGATTTTATTGCCATCGACCACTTTCAACGTCCATTCGCGATCCAGCTTGTTGCCCGTATCATAGCGGAAGTTTTCGGTCATATACCCTTCATCGCCGTTCCAATTGGCATGCATATCGGCGACAAACCGAGAGGTCACGCGACCCATGGGTCCGTAAATAACACCCTCGCACACCATCTCGCCGTTCAAGGCTTCGCGAATATCGAAAGGTGTCCCCTGGTCTTTATAGTCGTCCGGGGATTGGGCGATAAACGACATGGTCCGATTGACCACAAAGATGATCATAAGAACCAGGAACGCCCCGATCCCAGCAGAAATGAGATAAATGGTCATGAGTGACCTCCGAGGTTGGTACGCGCGAGGAAGGAAAACGCGATGATTTTAAGGAGGCAGGGCAACCCTGCGTAGAGAAGTGTAAGGCTCCAGAGTGCTTCTGGAGTATTCTGGACGCCGGTCTCAAACCCAGAGATATCCAGCGCAGGCAAGACGGTGGCCGCAGCCACCGCCAAAGAAAGTTTCGCACAAAAGTTCCAAAGGCCAAAGCCCAAGCCCGCGGGCATTCGGATTTCTTCCACGCGGCGGGCGAAGAGCGCGGGAAGGAAGGTCATATCAGCGCCAAGCGCGGCACCAGAAAGGGCGCAGATGATGCCAAAGGCAATCACATCGCCTTCGCCCAACCCAAGCGCCCAAGCAAAGGCCGCGATGGACAGGCCCATCCCGGACAACAGCGTCTTTTTCATACCGATCCGATCCGCAAGCGCGGACCATGCTGGAACGGATGCTGCAGCGCAGAGGAAAAAAACCACAAAGAGTGGCCCACCGACAGCGTCGGAATCATAGCCCAGACGGTCAGCAACAAAGAACAAGAAGAGCGTGGACGACACCGCCACCGGGGCAGAGTTCAAGACCCCCAGAATCATCAAGCGTCTGATGCCGCGGTCGCGTAGGGCTTGCCAAACGGGTGCGGCCTCTGACGCGACGCCTGTCCAATCAAAATACATCGCCGCTGCCGCCAAAAGGGCAATCGCAGCAAAAATATAAGCAAAGAAAGCCATAGGCGCTGAGAGACCAAAACCTTGGAGCACTGAGGGCAAAGCGGCCGCCAAGCAAACCCCCAAAAGCGCCCCACCTTCGCGCCACGCCGCCAAGGTTTTGTGACCACGCGGCCCATAGCGCGATGCAGTCGCGATCCCCTGCGCATAAAAAAGGATCGTCAGAAAACTGTAGGCGGTAAAGAGAACCGCAAGGCATATCACAAACCACCAAATGGGCGAAATGAATGCGGGAACGGCAAATAGTGCCACCATACCCACGGCCATCGTCACGGCCGCCAATACAGCAGCAGGCGCTTGCCACCCGTTGAGGCGGTCCGCGACCCAGCCCAGCGCGGGGTCCTGGATAAAATCAAGGCCACGCACGGCCAACAAAGCAACCCCCAAGAGCGACAGACTGACGCCGTATTCATCGGCGAAAAATTTTGGTGCGTGAATATAAAGGGGCAGCCCCGCGAAAGCGAGCATGCCCGCAAACAGGCTGAACTGTGGAAAGCGCGCTGTGGTTGTTGCGGCGGTGGATGTCATCCCTGCCCCCGAAGTTGGCGCGCGCCATCTGGGTCGCGGCTCGCGTCACTCAGCCAGATATTGAAAAAGCGCTGCCGAATACCGCTGTCGTTGATCTGGCAGGTGCGCGCACCGCGCACATAAATATCCACCCGGTCGGCGGACGGACCATAGCCCATGACGCGGTCACCGGGGGCTACGTCGCGGAAACAGGCCTCAAATTCTGCCAACAGCCCATCCAAAGCGGACGCATCAATTCCTTCGATCCGTGCAATTTCATCCACGGTGGCTTCGGCCAGTTTGCCGCCGCGGAAGGTGCGTTTGTACGTGAGGGTCAACGCGAAAGGTTGCGCCATGCTAAATGCAGACCCGTTCGGGGTAAACAGCTCTGCCTCGTACAGGGCGAAACCTAAAATTCGAGTGGTCGCCGATCCAAGCGGTGCCGCGTTTGGCATCGCTTTAGCCACTTCGGACGGCATGTTTGCCGATGCCATCGGCGCCATGAATAGCGTGAGCATCAATACAAAACGAACCAGCATCACGACACCCCCATGGATGGCGGAGTACCCCGGCGTCGGAACAAAGCGCCTTTGATCTTGAGCCGCAGTGCCTGCCAGTAAATAAGCGACATCACCCGCATGAAACCCAGCGGACGGCGGAGCAAAATGCGCAAGATCCCTGCATCTGTGAGCGCCTCTCGACGTCCTGTGAGGGTCGCAAAAACACCGTCTTCACCCGAACGGTAGTCAATGAAAATGCCAACTCTCTCCTCGTCGACCTCAAACCGGAACCCATAGCCGCCCTCGACTGGCTGAAATGGAGACACGTAGAAGATTTTGTCGGCGGTAATGTGATCGGCAGGTTCGATCGCAGAGAAATCATCCTTATGACACAGATAGGAATGCCGCTCGCCAAAGGTGTTGTTCACTTCCGCAATCACAATGCGCAGCGTATCGTCTGCACCGTAAATCAACCAAAAGCTCACGGGGTTGAAACCACGCCCCCAGATGCGCGGCTGCGCCAAAAGCTGAATGCGGCTATCGAGGAATAGCATCAATCCTTTGTCGATCATGACGGCGCGAACCCAATCAAAGCCAAATCCATCGCCGGGAGTGCCACCATGATCGCGGCTGTGGAGCGCCATGATGTTGCGGCGATCCCGCGAAAACAACCAAAAGGGCCGCGTGCTCGTATCTTCATCCAGCAGCAAGTAGTCCACGTCATAGCGAAACGCGTTTTGCACCGCGCCGCGGCGACCATGGAAGGTACTGCCCCGGATATGATCGAGCGTTACGCCCATGCAGCGATTGCTCCCATATCTTCGACAACATCAACCGCGCTCGAATAGCCATCTTCGTGGAAGCCATGCTTCAGCCAAGCTCCGCAATACCAGGTGTTGTTTTTGCCTTGAATGTGTTTGATTTTCGGCTGCGCTTCGATCGCGGCACGATCAAAGACGGGATGGGCGAAAGACGCCTCATCATAAATCAACTCTTCTCGAATGGGTCGCTCTGGGTTGAGGGAATTCAAAAGCAGATCGTCGTTTGGAATACCTTGCAGTGCATTCATCCAATAGGTCACACCGATGGGCTGATCCGGCTGGGGCTTGTCGCTGACATAGGTCCAGGCGGCCCAACAGGCCTTACGCTTGGGCATCACCGAGGCGTCTGCATGCAGTACTGAGCGGTTTTGGCTGTATTTGATTGCGCCTATTAGGCGGGTCTCTTCTTCGGTCGGTTGTTCAAGAATGTTCAGGGCTTGGTCGGAATGGCAGGCAAAGACGACGCGGTCGAATTGTTCGGCCAAGGCGTAGGGGCTCTTAATCCAGAGGGCATCATCGTAGCGGCGCACTGATTGTACCGGTGTGCCAAGCCGGATTGTCACGCCGCGCTGACGCATTTCTTTCTCAAGGGCGTTTACGTATTGAACCGAGCCACCATCGACCGTCTTCCATTGGATCGGTGTGTTGCGCTGCAACAGTCCGTGGTTTTTGAAGAACCGCAGCAAGGATGCGGCGGGAAACTCCAACATTTGTTCCGTTGGTGTCGACCAGATCGCGCCAGAAAAGGGCAAGAGATAATAGCGTTTGAACCAATCGCCGAGGTCAAGATCATCGATCAGTTGACCAAGTGACTTGGAGGGATCTTCGGTGGCAGCCTGCAACCCTTCGCGATTGAACTTCAGCGCATCCAACATCATCTTGTAGAATTTTGGCCGCAGCAGGTTCCGCTTCTGCGCGACAATGTCATACCAGTTTTCGAAAGAATATTCTATGAAGCCCGCATCGGCAGAGACGCCAAACCCCATCCGGGTGTTTTTTAAAGGAACGTCCAACGTGTCGAACAAGCGCGTTAGTCGTGGGTATGTGTGATCATTGAGCACGATAAACCCAGTATCGACGGGTTGATCACCACGCTTACCAGCAACCACTGTGCGCGCATGCCCACCCAAACGATCGGACGCTTCGAACAATGTCACTCTGTGGGATTGCGCCAAAAGATGTGCTGCCCCTAATCCGGATACGCCAGACCCTATGACAGCAATTTTTAGGGGAGGTTGTGAAATATACTCGAACGGCATGTTTACTCTTTTGATTGGTCTTGAAGATTACGCGTGCCGATGCCCTTTGGATCAACGAATAAAATTTCGTAAAATTTTGATCCGCGGCGAAATAACTCACGTAGCAAAACCATGCTTAGGTCGAATGCCGAAGAGATTCCGGGTGCACTTCCGTCAGGTTCTAGTTATGAATCTGTCAACAAAACTAGACACTCGAAAGATTCTCAACCGGTGGACACCATAACTCAAACCTACTGGACGGAGCGTATGATCGCGATCAGGGATCATCGAGACAAAGAAGCCTTCGGGGAAGTGTTCAACCACTTCGCACCCCGCGTGAAGGCTTTTTTGATGAAAGGCGGCGCTGAGCCGTCTATGGCCGAAGAGTGCACGCAGGAAGCGATGATAACACTGTGGAACAAAGCCGCACTGTTTGATCCGTCACGTGCATCTGTGTCTACATGGGTTTTCACCATCGCACGGAACAAGAAGATTGATATACTTCGCCGTCGCAACCGACCCGAACCCGAGGAGCTTCCTTGGGGCCCGGAACCGGAGCCACAACCGGGCGATGTGATTGAGTTACAGCAGGAAACCGATCGGCTGGCTGCTGCGATTGCGGATTTGCCCGAAAAACAGCGTGAGATCATCACACGCGCGTTTTACGGCGATCTGACGCATCAGGAGCTTTCCGACCAAACCGGATTACCTCTTGGCACAATCAAATCTCGCATTAGATTGGCTCTCGAGAGGCTCCGCCACTCATTGAGTTGAAGAGACATGACTGCGAAACATACACTACCAGAAAAGCTCATGCTGAGCTACGCTGCGGGCACGCTGCCAGAGGCATTTGACCTTGTGATCGCGTCCCACCTTTCCCTGTGCGACGAAAGTCGCATAGGCGTTGAAGCGTACGAGGCGATCGGCGGTACGATTATCGAAAAGGAGATTCCTGTTTCGATGTCGCCCGGCGCGCTTGACAGATGTTTTGGTCGTTTGGACGGTCAAGCGCCACGTCCAAAGAGCGGAGATGCCGTAAACGCTGTATTTCCAAAACCGCTTCGGGACATGATCGGTGGTGACATTGATACGGTGAACTGGCGCTCTATTGGCCGAGGTGTAAAACAGGCGATTATCGAAACCGAGGGACGCGCAACTGTACGGTTGCTGAGCATCCCGGGTGGTGTGGAGATGCCCGAACACGGTCACCAGGGCATGGAAGTGACTCTGGTGTTACAAGGTGCGTTTAAAGACGGCCAAGATAGATTTGCACGTGGAGACATCGAGGTTGCAACTGATGACATGGACCATCAACCTGTAGCCGAAGATGGCGATGTGTGCATTTGTTTGGCAGCGACCGAGAACCCATTGCGGTTCAACAGCTTCGTTCCAAAATTGCTTCAGCCATTGTTCCGGATTTAAAACCGGTCTTAACCCATGCGTTTATCGAGTGCGTGGCGGATGCGGCGCACCATGTACCACACACCCAGCACAACTGGTGGAACCAGCGCGCCTGTTGCCCAGAGCTTGTTCATTCCATTTTGCTCGGCAAATGGAAGCACAAGATAGGCCAGCAGATTTACCCCGTAATAGCTGATCGCGACGACCGACAGGCCCTCGACCGTCTGTTGCAAGCGCAACTGCATTGCCGCGCGCGTATCCATTTGTGACAAGAGCGCCTGGTTTTGATCATTCATCAGGACACTGACACGCGTTCCAAGAAGGTCAGCCGCCCGCGACACGCGGTTCGTCAGATCCTCCAGCGCGTTTTCTGCAGCCACGCAGGTGCGCATAGCGGGATCAAACCGCCGCGTCATAAACTCGCCAAAGGTTTGACGGCCCAACAAGCGTTGTTCCCGCAAGACATCCACACGTTGATTGACGATGGCGCTATAGGCTTTCGCTGCCGAGAAACGGTATCCGTGTTGCGCTTGCAAAGTTTCAAGTTCGGCCGAGATGGCCATGAGCTCGTCCAATTTATCCAGGGCAGTCACGCTGTCATCGGTCATCCCTGACACCAGATGAGAGAGCTGATCATTCAGGTTCTGAACCCGTGCAAACACAAGTCGCGCGACAGGCAAGGTCAGCATGGCCATGGATTTATAAGTCTCAATCTCCAGCAGACGCTGCACGATTCGGCCCAGTCGCGCAGACCCCACTTGGCCAATGGCGAAAATTGCAAAGCGCACATTTTCCGCTTCATCAATTCGGAAATCGGTGCCAATGACCGCTTCTTGTTCCAACACCCATGACACGGCCATGCTTTCGCTGACGAACCATTTACGGAACTCGTCGATGACCCTCTTTTCGGCTGTTTTGACCGTAAACGGACCCTCGATCCGAAGGGTCACCGAGGTGATCAACTGCCCTTTTAATTTTTTTAACCACTCCTCTGGAAATCGTCCTAACGCCTCGCCGGAAAAAGGAATGTCCGAATTTGTATCCGCGATCAGAGTATAGGTGACAAATTCTGTATGCCGCTCCCATTTGAGCTTAAATCGGCCAATCTCTGCGAAATGATGGTTTGAGTCATTGGGAGGGCGTGGCGCATCATAGAACGCCAGCAAATCGTTCAACGCCTTGCGATCTTTCTTGGCATCCCCGTCGGAAGTGAAGGCAATGTAGTATACCGATCCCGGCGTCTCCACCTGCGGAAAGGGACGCGCATGCAATTCATGGGATAGTGCGTATCGTTGAGGATGATTTTTGAGTGGCATAGTCAGTTCGATCTCGTTGCACGTCCATATGGGCTAAAGGCACCAACTGTCGAGTTTTACGCTGGGGGTAAAGGCTTGCTGATTAAGCGATGATCACTCAAAACTCCGATATGTCGCAAAATTTCTCAGTTGCTGTTCTAGGGGCCGGTGCCATCGGCTGCATCGTTGGTGGTTTTATCGCAGAGATGGGGTTGCACCCGGTCTTGATCGGGAGGGCCCATGTCCTCGACCCGTTGAGCCAGCAGGGCCTGTCGTTTGAGGCGGGGAATGCGCATATGATCCGGCCTGTGCAGTTTGGCATTGCAACCTCGCCCGAGGCTTTAGCAGAGAAAGACGTGATTTTTGTGGCGACCAAGGCGACCGCGCTTCAGCAAGTGGTGACCGACATTAAGGCGCATGGCAAACCAGATGCGCTGATCGTTTGCCTGTTGAATGGGATCTCACCTGTTCGGTTTTTGCAAGCGGCCTTGCCAGATCACAAAGTGCTCGCAGGTATGGTGCCGTTCAATGTGGTTTGGTTGGACGATGTTCACTTACAGCAATCATCGCTGGGCAAAATTGAGTTGGAGGCGCATAAAGTTACCAATTTCCTTCGCCAGCGTCGTCCGGAATGGTTCGACACCAAAGACACGCTCGACGGAATCCAAAACGGTAAGCTGCTTCTTAACCTGATTAACCCCGTGAATGCGTTGTCGGGTTTGCCGCTTGTGAAGATGCTTGCCAGTCGGGGGTACCGGTTGATCTACGCGGATGCTGTGGCCGAGGCACTGGTCGTGTACAAAGCGGCTGGCCTGTCGTTCGAAAATCAAGCTGCTTTGCCGATGCCACTGACCTTAAAACTGCTAAAAGGTCCGAATTGGCTCGTCAAAGCGCTTGTCATTTCACGGCAAAAACTGGGACCGCATACCATGACATCCATGGCACAGGATTACTCCGCCCAGCGACCAACAGAGATCGATTTCATCAATGGAGAGATCGTGGCGCTTGGGCAATCACTCGGAGTGCCTACGCCGGTGAATTCCGCGCTGGTGAACTGGGTGCAACGCGCGCCCGAGCGGCGCTGGCCAAATCCTTCGCCTGAAGAGATCAGGGCTTCAATCGGACAATAGCGGCGCTGTCCTCGGACGCCGCATCATCAAAGTCAAAGCTATCGAGGCGGCGCGCACGGCTGCCCGCTTTGGTCGCTGAAATCTTGATGTCTTCGATATCCTTGGAGGCTTGCACGAAATGCCTGTCCAAATTGCCGACCCGGTCGCCAAGGCGATCCACGTCCTTGTAAAGGAGGGCAAGCTCACGCCGGATCGCTCCGGCCTGTTCGCGCATCCGCGCGTCCTTAAGGATCGCACGCATCGTGTTCAGCGTCGCCATGCATGTCGTCGGAGAGACGATCCAAACGCGGGCATCGAACCCTTCGCGCACAATCTCGGGGAAGGTGGCGTGGAGTTCGGCATAGACCGCCTCGGAGGGCAGAAACATCAGTGCCCCATCCGCAGTTTCACCATCGATGATATATTTCTCCGATATATCTTTGATATGCTTGCGAATAGACGTCCGCATTAGCGAGACCGCCGCCTTGAGCGCGTGCTCCGTCTCAGCCCGGTGCATCGCCTCGTAGGCCTCGAGCGGGAATTTGCTGTCGATCACGATGGACCCTGGTGGGTTTGGCAAATGGATGATGCAATCCGCGCGCGTCCCATTCGAAAGCGTTGTCTGAAAGGCAAAAGCATCGGGCGGCAGTGCCTTGGACACGATATCATTTAATTGGATCTCGCCAAACGCCCCGCGGGTTTGCTTGTTCGACAAGATATCTTGCAGCGAGAGAACATCGCCCGAGAGTTTCTCGATCTTCGTTTGTGCTTTGTCGATCGTCTCTAGCCGGGTGTGCAGCTCGCCCAACGAGCGGGCGGTGCGCGTGGCGGTGCCATGAAGGCTTTCGCCCATGGCGCGCTGCACCTCTTCTAAACGGCGTTCCATGGTTTGGACCACTTGGGATTGGGTCACGGCTTGCGCTTCACTCACCGCTTGCAGGCTGCCGGTCAACTGGTGCTGCGCAGCGCCAAGGCTTGCGACAGTGCGCGACATCTCGGCCATGCTGCGCGCCAGTGGATCAAGCGATTGGGCCGAGCTGCGTGCTGTTCGTAACGATACAACCATAAGGATCAACAGAATGAGCGCAACAACCGCGCCGGCCGCAATTAGCTGCGTTGTGGGGTCATTAAAGTCGATAACGGTGGTTCCAATCGTGATCATGTGCGGCCAAACAATCGTTCAATGTCTGAAAGCTTCAGCTCCACATAGGTGGGGCGGCCATGGTTGCACTGCCCCGAATAGGGGGTCGCCTCCATCTCGCGCAACAGCGCATTCATCTCGTCCCCGCGCATCTGGCGGCCCGACCGGACAGAGCCTTGACAGGCCATGCGGGACAGCACCGCATCAATGCGCGCGGTCAAAGCCGTACTTGTGGATTGGTCCAGCAACTCATCCAGAATGTCTGCAACCAAGGCTTTGGGATCGGGCTGGCCCAGGATCGCGGGGATCGCTTGTACGCAGATCGCCGATCCACCAAAGGGCTCAATTTCCAAGCCGGCCTGATCAAGCGCGCTTTGATGGGTTAGCAAAAGCTCCCGATCCGAAGGGGAAAGCTCGATCACATCTGGGATCAGAAGCGTTTGTTTGGGCACCCCTGTTTCTGCCATGCGGGCCTTGAGTTTTTCATAGACCAAACGCTCATGCGCGGCGTGCTGATCCACGATCACGATGCCCGTCTCGGTTTGCGCGATGATGTAGTTTTCATGGACCTGGGCGCGAGCCGCACCCAAAGGGGCGTCGGTCGGGTCACTCTCTTCGACCATCTCGACCCGCGCGCTGAACCCTGATTGGGGTTCCGCCAAGTGCGGCGAGGCGGCGGGCGCAGTCGGGCGGGCCTCGCCCGCGCGGGGCGCCAGTGGCATTTGATACACCCTTGGTGTGTCTTCGGGTGTTGTGAATGCACCCAGCACCCCATCCGCCACCGTCGTGGACGCGCGATGCCCAGCCCCGGCCAAAGCGTGCCGAATACCAGATACGATCAAGCCGCGTACAAGGCCCGGCTCGCGGAAGCGCACTTCGGATTTCGCGGGATGCACGTTTACATCCACAAAACTGGGATCACATGTCAGGTAAAGCGCCACAACTGGATGGCGGTCCTTGGAGAGGAAATCTGCGTAAGCCCCACGGAGCGCGCCGGTCAGTTGTTTGTCCCGCACCGGGCGACCATTTACAAAGAAATAATGATGCACGGCCGACCCACGAGAATAGGTCGGCAGGGATGCGAGCCCGCTCATCTGCACTTGCTCTTTTGGCGCATCAATGCGGACAGCATTCTTCACGAAATCACCGCCCAAGATTTGCTCGATCCGAGCGGCTTGCGCATCGAAAAGATCACCTGCCACCGCGCGCGCTTCAAAAAGCACGCGGGGATCATCACCGCTGCGCTCCGACAAAGTGAAGCCGACAGCGGGCTCTGCCATAGCAAGGCGTTTGAGCATCTCGACAACGGCTTGGGTTTCGGCGCGATCCGTGCGCATGAATTTCAGCCGCGCTGGTGTGGCGTAAAACAGGTCTGTCAGCTCCACCACTGTGCCCGTCTGGAGCGCCGCAGGATGCACCGCGCCGACGGCCCCACCTTCGACTTCTATGGCATAAGCATCGGTGCTGCCCAGCGCGCGGGACGTGATGGTCAATCGGCCAACGGCCCCAAGCGAAGGCAGCGCCTCCCCTCGGAAGCCAAAGCTGCGGATGTTGACCAAGTCAGTGCCATCGATCTTGGATGTTGCATGGCGAGACAACGCAAGCGGCAATTGATCTGCGGCAATGCCATGGCCGTTATCTGTGACGCGGATCAGGGACTTGCCGCCATGGGCAATATCGACGGAAATCATGGTAGCACCAGCGTCCAGCGCATTTTCCACCAGCTCTTTGACGGCAGAGGCGGGGCGTTCCACCACCTCTCCGGCCGCAATGCGGTTCGCTGCATCCTCTGGCAGCTGGCGGATTGGAGGAAAATCTGTCTGTATATTGCGGTTGGGCGCGTTCATCCTACAAGGGATAGCACCCAACCTTGATTCTTGAAAGCGCTATTGGGTCGCCAATCCTTCTGGCTGACCAACGACGACAAAGTGCAAGTCTTCGGATCGCAATAGTCGATCTGCAACACGCGAAACATCAGCCAACGTCACGGCGTTCACCTTGTCGTTGCGCGTATCCATATATTCAATGGGCAAACGGTTCAGCTGCATGCCGGTGAGAACGCCCGCGATCCGCCCATTGCCGTCGAAGCGCAGCGGATACGACCCCGTTAGGAACCGCTGTGCGGCATCGAGCTCTTCGGCTGTGATCCCCTCGGTTGCAAGGCGCTCCCATTCCGACCGAACCAAAGCGATCGCCTCTGCGATGTCTTCATTCGCAGACGCCACAGAGCCTTGATACAGGTCCCCATAATCGAACGAGGCCAGATAGCTGCCGACACCATAGGTCAGACCCCGTTTTTCGCGGATTTCTGTGGCAAGGCGAGAGGTCAAACCCCCGCCGCCCAGGACGCGGTTCATCACAAAAGCCGGGAAGAAGTCGGGATCATCAAATGAGATGCCCTCTTGCGCAAAAATTGCGATGGATTGCGGACTATCAAAGTCAATCACAGTGACACCACCTGACAGTGCGTATTCCGCCCGCTCTGGCATCGGCGCGCCTGTTTCAGGCAGGCCGTCAAAAAGCGTGTCTAACATCACTCCCAAATCGTCTTCAGAGATGTCGCCAACGACCGAGACCAGCAAACGGTCTTTGGCAAGCGCGCCTTTGTGGGCGGCGCGCAGATCATCAATCGAGATCGTCTGAAACTCTTCCAAACGCCCCTCCAGCGGACGGCCATAGGGATGACCCGGGAAGGCCAGAGCCGCCATTGCAACACCGGCAATGGTGCCTGGATCCTCTAAGTCGGAACGATACCCGGATTCAAACTGGGCCCGAACGCGGGCAAAGGCGTCGTCATCGAAACGCGGCTCCACCATCGCGCGGTGCAGAAGATCAATGGATGCGTCGCGCGTCTCATTGAGAATTTGCGCGCTGATCTCTACGGCGTCACGATTGGATGAAAATGAGAACCGCGCGCCGAGGCGTTCCTGTTCCTTCTTGAACGCCACCGCATCCAAATCGCCGGTGCCTTCCTCGAGCATGGCCATGACGAATTCCACAGCGCCATACTTGCCTTCTGGATCAAGCGAGGCGCCGCCTCGGAACGCAACATCGATCGCAACGAATGGAATGGACGGTTCTTGGACGAACCATGCCTCTATTCCGCCGGGGCTGGTATACGGTTTGACATTGACCTGCGCCCAAAGCGGCAGGGCGAGAACAGACAGAAAAGCGGCAAAAAGAAATCGCATTAGTTCGTCTCCGGCTGAAGAGCATAGCTTGTGGTGGACTTCGACGGATCAAAGATGTCTCGCGCGGCGGCCATAATCTCGTCTTCGGTTATGGATTGCAGTATCTCAGGCCATGCCAGAACATCCTCAACCGTCAGGTCTTGCGTTAATGCCTCGCCAAAACTCCGGGCGAGGCCATTTTGACTGTCGAGCGCATAAACAAGCGATGCCCGGATTTGCGCCTTTATCCGATCCAGCTGTTCTGGATCGACACCGGTTTCCATAAAGTTGAGAATGGCCGCATCCAATGCAGCTTCCATGTCTTCCAGCGAAACGCCGGCCTTTGGAGCCGCGTAAAAGGCCAAGGTTTGGGGATCATAGGATTGATCCCAATGCCAAGACGACGCTGCCAAAGCGATGTCCTGCTCTAGAACGAGCGATTTACCCAATACCGACGTGACGCCTGACCCCCCTAGAACCTGAGCGAGCATCGTCGCTGCTGCGGCGGCCCTTTGGTCCCCGCTTTCGCGGACCGGTGCAGGGTAACTGCGAATAAGATAGGGCTGCGTGAAACGCGGGTCCTCATAGCTCAACCGTGCTGCCGCAAGTCGCGGCGGCTCTGCGGGTCGCACGCGGTCTTTGATCTCCGGATTGGCTGGGATCACACCGTAATAGATTTCGGCAAGGCGCAAGACCTCCTCTGGGTCCACGTCTCCCGCAACCACCAGAATGGCATTATTCGGCGCGTAATGCGCCTTGTAAAAGTCCATAACGTCTTGAGGTGTCAGCGCCTCAATCTCGCTGCGCCACCCGATGATCGGCCGCCCATATGGGTGATTGATAAACTCCACCGCCCGGCGCTGTTCCGTCAGCAGAGAGCCTGGATTGCTGTCGGTGCGCTGATTGCGCTCAGCGAGGACAACGCCAAGCTCTGGCTCAAATTCGCTTGCGGGGATATCAAGGTTGACCATGCGATCCGCCTCCAGCTCCATCACCAGTTCCAAACGGTCAGAGGCGAGACGTTGAAAATAACCAGTGTAGTCGAAAGACGTGAAAGCGTTTTCCGATCCACCATTGGCCGCGACAATATCCGAAAACTCGCCGACGTCGCGGGTTGTCGTGCCTTTAAACATGAGGTGTTCGAGGTAATGCGCGATCCCCGATTTCCCGGGCGGTTCATCGGCGGAGCCAACTTTGTACCACACCATGTGGGTGATGACCGGCGCGCGACGATCCTCGACCACCACAACTTCCATGCCGTTATCCAGCATGTAGTTTGTGACAGGGACATCAACGGCGAAAGCCGAAACGGGAAAGAGCGCGAAAATTAAAGCTGTGACAAAACGCATGGCAAGCCTCCGAGTTAGACGACATGTATAAGGCGAACCGCCAAGGGCAATCTGCGCTGTCGGGTTTGTGAATTAATCTTCAGGTGGGGGCGGCGCAGTTGGCGTGCGAACCCCTTGCGCCCGCAGTCGATCCAGCTCGGCATATGCATCCACGCTTTGATCGCTGTAGACTTCGAAATAGACATTGACCTGCGCAACACGCTCCAGCGGTCTGACGAATACATTTGCGCGGA
>JBCBON010000021.1:0-40665 GCA_039821195.1 Pseudomonadota bacterium | reverse complement strand
CTTGGAAATTGGGTGCAGAACCGGCGCGTCTTTTGCTCAAGTTAAAAGCAAGACTATTGGTGTAGATCCCTATTTTCGCATCACTAGTAATGTTATGCAGTCAAAGCCGTCGCTGACTTTATGTCAGCAAACCTCGGATGCATTTTTTGAAAGCGGGTTACTGGGAAATTTAAACGCCAAGATCTCGGTTGCGTTTTTGGACGGCATGCATCTCTTTGAGTATTTGTTGCGGGACTTCATCCAAACTGAGCGTCATGCAAACCCCAAAGGTCTCATTTTTATGCATGATTGTTTGCCTTTCAATGAGCCGCAAACAACGCGAGATTTGGACGACATTCCCAAAGGGTCGTGGACAGGCGATGTCTGGAAGCTGGTTCCAATTCTAACAAAATACCGACCCGATCTGCGGATCGATCTGATCAACAGCCGACCAACTGGGCTGGTTTGTGTGCGCAATCTGGATCCTTCAAATTCGGTTCTAAAGGAAAACTACGAGAGTATCCTAGAGGAGTTCGCAGACAAAACGCCGTTGGAATTTGGTCCCCAGAATATTCTGTGCGATTTAAAGCCGGTTTGGCCGGTGCATTTCATCGCGGGAGATCCGTTTGCGCCTGTTCGCGTCGAAGATGCGGAGGCTCCGCAATACGTTACCCCCTGATTTTTATTGCCAACGTCCCTCGAAATCCTCGGGCACCAACAGGTTCTCGCGGCTCAGGTCATGGATGTCGCGGCGGCCACAAAGCGCCATCGTCATATCGAGTTCTTTCTGAATGATCTCCAAGGCTTTGGTTACGCCTTCTTCGCCCATCGCACCTAGGCCGTAAATGTAGGATCGACCAATAAAGCACCCTTTTGCGCCCATTGCCAAAGCCTTCAGTACATCTTGGCCCGAGCGGATGCCGCTATCGAGATGAATTTCGATCCTGTCTGACACAGCGTCTACGATCTTAGGCAGCATACGAATGGACGAGAGCGCGCCATCAAGTTGGCGGCCGCCATGGTTGGATACGATCAACGCATCCGCGCCATAATCCACACAGCGTTCTGCGTCCTCTTCGTCCAAAATACCCTTGATGATCAGCTTGCCGCCCCAATAGTCCTTGATCCAATCGATATCATTCCAATTGAGCGTCAGGTCGAATTGCTCGTGTGTCCATTCGCCAAGCGAACTTGCATCCGTGACCCCCGGCGCGTGGCCATTGATATTGCGAAACGGGGTGCGATCGACCCGTGCCATTTCCGCGAGCCATCGCCATTTCGTTGCGACATTCAGAATGTTGGCAAGTGTGGGTTTTGGTGGGGCCGTCAGCCCGTTTTTGATGTCCTTATGCCGTTGACCCAAAAGCTGTAGATCGAGAGTAAGCACAAGGGCCGAACAGCCCACAGCTTTCGCACGATCTAAGAGCGATTTCACGAAACCCCGGTCACGCATCACATAGAGCTGAAACCAAAAGGGTTTTGTGGTTGCCGCCGCCACCTCTTCGATCGAGCAGATCGACATGGTCGTAAGCGTATATGGCACGCCGAATTTTTCGGCTGCGCGCGCCGCTTTGATCTCGCCGTCGGCGCGCATCATTCCCGTCAGCCCAACAGGTGCCAGCGCCACTGGCATAGAAACCTCTTCGCCGATCATAGTCGATCGCGTGGATCTGTTTGACATATCAATAGCCACCTTTTGGCGGAGCCTGATCTGCTCAAAGTCGGTGGTGTTCTCGCGGAAGGTTTGTTCAGTCCAACTGCCGGTCTCACAATAGTCATGGAACATCTTGGGCACGCGGCGTTTGTAGAGCGTGTAAAGATCGGCGATTTCTGTGATGACGGGCATAGCGGCTCTCCTCTTGGCGATCAGCTTTGGCAAAACAGACGGGCAGCTTCAATTTGTTTTGTATTGAGCGGTTGGGCGCTGCGTGCTTCACATTGCGCATGAAGCGCGTTTTGTTTGCCTTTTGCATGCTTGTGTTGATGCCGGTTGGGCACGGCGCCTATGGCGGCCCGGCATCACCCGATAGTTTGACGCTCGCCGCACAACTCGTAGAGATTTGTGGCCGCTTAATGCCGAACAATCCCGAAATCGAAAAAGAGATCGAGAAGTTGGGGTTCAGTACTGCGCGGTGGAATGGGCGCTTTCACGTGCTGGAGGATCCTACGGGTCAGGTTGCAGTAATCGTTTCCGGCCTTGATACATATGACAAGCATTGCGGTATTCTGGTCAGCGGCATGACCCCAACGGAAGCAGAAATGTTGGTCGATCCATGGCTGTCGCGAACAAATGCGGAAGTTTTGGATACGCCAGAAAGCCAAGCGGCCAAAACCTGGTCGGGTTTGATCGAAGGTTTTATTGCGCGCATCGCGCTGTTTGATACATCACGTCATGAGCGGATCGAAGGCGCTTGGGTGCGCATGGTGCTGCGTGATAAGCCGATTTGACTTCAGCTGTGGGCGCCATCGGCCAGCGTTTTGACAAAGGCCAAAACGTCGGCGGCGCTTTCGCCATGCCCAAGTTTTTCGACGATGGATGATCCGACAACCGCGCCATCTGCGACAGCGGCCATGTCGCGCGCATTCTGGGGTGTCTTGATCCCAAAGCCCACACAGATTGGAAGATCCGTTTGTTTTTTGATCCGTGTCACCTCGGTGGCCACACTCTCAGCAGAGGCGGACCCAGCACCTGTGATCCCGGTGATTGCAACATAATAAATGAAACCGGAGGTGTTGTTCAAAACGGCAGGCAGGCGTTTGTCATCGGTCGTGGGCGTAGCCAGCCGGATAAAGTTGAGGCCCGCGGCATTCGCGGGCTCGCAAAGTTCGCTGTCTTCTTCCGGGGGCAGATCGACTATAATCAACCCATCAATGCCCGCGTCTTTGGCCGCTGATAGAAACGCGTCCACGCCCATGGAGTAAATCGGGTTGTAATAGCCCATCAGAACAATCGGCGTGGTGTCATTCGTGGCGCGAAATGCGCGGGCCATATCAAGCGTTTTGGTCAGCGTCATTCCCTGATCTAGCGCGCGTTGACCCGCGAGTTGAATGGTCGGGCCGTCTGCCATCGGATCGGTAAAAGGCAGGCCCAGTTCGATAATATCAACCCCCGCAGCAGGCAGACCGTTCATAACTGCCTGAGATGTCTCGATATCGGGATCGCCCGCCATGATATAGGACACAAAGGCCTTGCGACCTTCGGATTTGAGCTTGGCAAATGTATCGTCAATGCGCGTCATCTTTGGCTCCCTCAGATTGAGATGCTCTGAGCGATCAGGTCAAAAAGTTCAATCGCGAATTACTCTTGAGTGACGTTGACCATCCATTCTACGCCGAACTTGTCGGTGAGCGTCCCAAAGAGCGGTGACCAAAAGGTTTGCGCAGGTGCCATGGTGACGGTACCCCCAACCGCGAGCGCGTCGAAGTATTTTTGCGCGGCGTCCACATCCCCCAACGAGATCTGGATCGTGTTGCCGGAGATCCCAGTATAATCGCCATGCCATTGCGAGACACGGTCGCTGATATGGATTTCGTTCTCGCCGACTTTGATGTTGCCGTTGGCAACAAGGTTTTCAGCGCCCTCTGGCACGCCACCCATGTCCTCTGGCATCTCGCCGTATTTCATAATGTCCAGACTGTCGGCGGCATCAAAGACATCGGCGTAAAAGGCCAAAGCCTCTTCTGCTGTGCCATCGAGCAATAGATATGGATTCAGTTTCATAGCGCGCGCTTCCTCTCTCTTGCAGGGGCAGGCTACACAAGATAGCTGCCCGTCCAAAGCAAAAGGACACCTAGCATGGGATTTAAAACGGGCATTGTTGGTCTGCCGAATGTTGGCAAATCGACCTTGTTTAATGCATTGACGCGCACGGCTGCGGCGCAGGCGGCAAACTTTCCGTTTTGTACGATTGAACCCAATGTGGGTGAGGTTTCGGTGCCTGATGCACGACTGGACACGCTGGCGGAGATTGCCAAATCCGCAAGTGTTATTCCTGCGCGCATGACTTTCGTGGATATTGCGGGCCTCGTGAAAGGGGCCTCGCAAGGGGAGGGGTTGGGCAACCAGTTCCTGGCGAATATTCGAGAGTGTGACGCCATTGCCCATGTGCTGCGCTGTTTTGAGGATGATGACATCACGCATGTCGATGGGCGGGTTGATCCCATTGCAGATGCCGAAGTGATCGAGACCGAGCTGATGCTGGCCGATCTGGAAAGCATTGAAAAACGCAAGGCGAACTTGGTGCGCAAAATCAAGGGCGGTGACAAAGAGGCGGTTGCGACCATGGCGTTGCTGGATGCCGCGCAAGAGGCGATAGAGGCGGGGAAGCCTGCGCGCACAGTCGAGGTGTCAGAGGATGATCAAAAAGCGTGGGAGATGCTACAGCTCTTGTCGGCCAAGAAGATTATGTATGTCTGCAATGTCGAAGAGGATAACGCGGCTGAGGGCAATGAACATTCTGCCCGCGTGGCAGAGATGGCCGCAGAACAAGGCGCTGCGCATGTGGTGATTTCAGCCGCGATTGAAGAAGAGATCTCCCAACTTGACGATGAAGAGGCCGCCGAATTCCTCGAGGGGCTTGGCCTGTCAGAAGCGGGCCTCAGCCGGATGATCCGCGCAGGCTATGAGTTGTTGGGTTTGCAAACCTATTTTACCGCAGGACCGAAAGAGGCGCGCGCATGGACAATTCCAAAACGGGCTTTGGCCCCACAAGCCGCCGGTGTGATCCACGGGGATTTTGAGCGCGGATTTATTCGGGCAGAGACCATCGCCTACGACGATTACGTTGCGTTTCAGGGCGAACAAGGTGCGAAAGAAGCGGGAAAACTCCGTGCAGAGGGTAAGACATACGAAGTAAAAGACGGCGATGTCCTGCACTTCCTTTTCAACACATGAATGATATTTTTGATGCGATGCATGCGGCGTCGCGAGCTCAAATCGACGTTCCACTTTCGGTGCGCCGGGATCGGCTGAACCGTCTCGAAGCGCTGTTGGTTGAAAATGAAGCAGCTTTTGTAGAGGCGATTTCTGAAGACTACGGCATGCGTGTTCCCGCCGAAACCAGACTTGCGGAATTGATGCCGCTGAGGCTTGCCTTGCGCCATACGCGCCGTCATCTGCGACGTTGGATGCGCCCCAAACGCCGAGCCATAGAGTGGGTGTTCTGGCCCGCGACGGGCAGTGTGGTTGCCCAACCGTTGGGTGTGGTTGGTATCATGTCGCCTTGGAACTACCCACTTTTACTCTCAATCGGACCGTTGATCGATGCGGTGGGCGCGGGGAACCGCGTGATGATAAAGCCATCTGAATTGACGCCGAAAACGTCTGCGTTGATGGCCAAAGCGATGGCGGAAAAGTTTGCCGATGATGAAGTTCACGTTGTTTTGGGTGAGGTTAAGGCGGCGAAGGCGTTTTCCAAGCTACCGTTTGACCATTTGATTTTTACGGGCTCGGCAGAGGTCGGGAAGCTCATCGCGGCGGCGGCGGCCCCGAATTTGACGCCGCTGACCCTGGAGTTGGGTGGGAAGTCGCCCGCGATTGTTCTGGAAGATGCTTCGCTGACGCGGACGGCACGGTCCATCGTCACGGGCCGATTGCTCAATTCCGGTCAAACCTGCGTCGCGGTCGACTATGTGTACGCGCCTCGATCAAAACTGCGCGAGTTGATTGCCGCCATAGAAGCGCAGTTGAAGGTCTATTATCCGGATCTGGGCCGTGGCTATTCGTCGATCCTTGCTGATAAATATTATGATCGGCACCATAAGATGCTGGCATCGGTTTCGGACAAAACCGAAGTGTTCCAACATGGTGAAGATGATCTGGAGGCGCGGAAATTAGCACCTCGTTTGGTGATTGATCCGCCGAAGGACTCGCTACTGCTTAAAGAAGAGATTTTTGGACCCATCCTGCCGATCGTGCCTTACGATCATCTTGAGGACGTGCTTGCGGCGGTAAATGCGGGCCCGCGTCCTTTGGCGCTGTATTGTTATGGCACATCCCGCAGAGGCGTTCGGCGGGTCGTCCGTGAAACCCTGTCTGGTACTATGGCCGTAAATGCCAGTGTGCTTCAGCTTGGCCAGAACAATCTGCCTTTCGGTGGTGTTGGAGCCAGTGGTTATGGGGCCTATCACGGGAAGGACGGGTTTACGCGGTTTAGCCACACGAAGGGTGTATTCCGACCGTATATTGCAAGCTCTTTGGAGCTGTTCGGTGCCCCTTGGACCCGCCTGTCAGAGTGGGCTTTTAGGTTCGTTTGGCGCTGAAGCCGACAGGGTCAGGCAATTTGCCTAAAATTTTAATTAAATTGTCTGGCTTGTTAAGCAGTGCGGTCAGCGGATCACGGTAAGCATCGGCATCTCTTCGAGGGCCTCCATGCCTGTAATCACGCATGTTAAGACGACGACTTCGGCACATTTTTTGGGCCTCACCGGGGCGACAGGTGTCGAGTACTTCATGTGGGGGGATACGCGATATTATTTGGTTTCGGCCTCGGCATCTGGGGACCTTATCCTGTTTCGCGAACAAAATAACGCCTTTGCCATTGTAGATACACTGGATCTGAGCGCAGCGTTCGGTTTCCAGTTTCACGGCGACATCTTTTCAGATGCTCAGGGTGGCGGTGCTCCGACGGTTTTCGTTCTGGGCGGTGTGGCCGATGCCGAAGTGAATAGCGTGACAGTTTCGGCTAGCGGTTTTGGTTCAACAGACCAAAGCGGCGAAGATCTGCAGACATCAGTGCCTTCGGATCTGGTGACAGTCACGCTCAACCAGACGGATTACATCATCTATCAGGTGAGTGGACATAATGGCCTCGAAGTCGCCGAGAGTGATGGGAATGGGTATGACCCCGTGTCAAGTTTGGTAGATACGTCCGATCTGCCACTTGGGGACGTGTCGGCGATTGCGACAGCGACCGTTGGTGACTCGATTTATGTTTTCGCAGCGTCTGCCTTTGATACCGGCCTAGCTGCTTTCACGCTGACCGATACAGGTGATTTGACTTTGGTGGATACGGTCAGCCCGCAGGGCGGCTCTGGCTTTTGGCTGCCGCAAACCCTGACAACGGTCACAGTCGGCGCATACACTTTCCTGCTGATGGGGAGCGCAGGGACGAACAGCATCACAAGCTATTTGATCAAGGAGGATGGGACGCTGATCGAAACTGATCACCTACTTGATGATGGCATCACTAGGTTTCAAGGCGTCACAGAAATTGTTGGTTTTGAAGTGGACGGGCGTGGATTTATCGCCGCAACCGGGAGCGATGATGGCTTTTCCATCATCGAAGTGCTGGAAAACGGCGATCTGGTCCATATTGGAACCGTTGAAGATGATTTTGAAACGGCGCTGCAGAATGTCTCTGATCTGGATGTAGGGGTGGATAGCGGGATCGCCGTCATTGTAACAGTGTCGGACACTGATCATGGTATCAGCGAGTTTGAGTTTGATCCTTCCCAGGCACCGCCGGAGCCGACCCATTCCGGTTATGAGCATCCCTTGCCCGAAGGCGTTGATGCAGAAGATTTGGTCGAGCGTGGTGACCTGCAGGAAGATGTGTTTCTCTTCTAACGGGTCAGTAGCCGAACCGTTTGAGCATACGATCCGTTGTTAGGTACAATGCAAGCGACACTACGGCGAGGATGAAAACGGCTGCAAACATCAGTTCGGGTTTTCCACGTCCATTGGCCAATAACATAAGATAACCAAGTCCGCGTGATGCGCCGACCCATTCCCCGATGATCGCGCCGATGGGCGCATAGACGGCAGCTAGCCGCAAACCCGAGCCAAGTTTTGGAAGCGCGGCAGGAAATTTGATATGCCACAAAAGGCGGCTGCGTGTGGCCTCCATGGAACGTGCAAGATCAAGAAACCCTTTGGGCGTCGAAGTCAGGCCATCGAACAGGGCAGACGTCACCGGGAAGTAAATGATGAGCACCGCCATGGTGATTTTGGATGCTGGTCCAAAGCCCATCCAAAGGGTGAGAATTGGGGCGATTGCAAAGATCGGAATTGACTGTGTGATCACAAGAATAGGTCGTGCAAGCCCCTTCGCCCATTCCGATTGCGCAAGCGTAATCCCCGAAGCAATCCCAAACGCCACACCGAAGGACAAGCCTGCTGCAATCTCCAGAAGAGTGATCCATGTGTTGGCCGCAAGCAGCGCGTAACTGTCGATGAAGACGCGACCAACGGCGACGGGGCTGGGCAGGATAAAGCGGGGAATGTCGGTGGCCCAAATCAAACCCTGCCACATTGCAAGAATAGCGCCAAAAATCGCAACTGATTTCAGTGTCGTTCGGATCATGTTGCCATCAACACCTGATAGATCGCGCCCTGTGCGGACAGTGTCTCGGCCGCCTCCGGTGCTCGTGGAGGCTGCGTGTGCGGAAGGTGCAGAAGGGTAAGCCCAGTTTGCGAGAGTAAATAGGCCTTATCGGACAGACGTACGGCTTCCAACGGGTCGTGAGTTACCATCACCACCGTTTTACCTGCTAGTACCCGCCGGGCGAGGTTCTGCACCTCGGTGCGTGTCTTTGCGTCCAAGGCCGAAAACGGCTCGTCTAAAAAGACGACCGGACGATCCTCCATCAACGTTCGGGCAAGGGCCACGCGCTGCCGCTCCCCGCCAGACAGCGTATCCGGGCGCCGGTTCGCCAGATCAGCAAGACCAACCTGCGAGAGAAGCGAATATGCTTTGTCCGTGTTCGGCTTTATTCCTCGTAAAAGATCGCCCAAGACGACATTGCTTAAAACCGATTTCCAAGGCAGCAAAAGGTCATCTTGAGCCATCCAAGAGATCTGATCGTGGGCAGGAACGGCGAACTGTCCCGAAAACTCCAAGGCTGTTGGCAAACCTGCCATCGCGCGAAGCAAAGACGATTTTCCGATGCCTGAGGGCCCAAGCAAAGCAATCCAATGGCCCTTTGGAATGTCGAGGGAAATCGTTTCAAAAAGGACGCGCGCCCCCAGCGTCGCGCGTCCGTTGAGATTGACAATGTCGGTCATTGATCGGTTAGATCGATTGCAAAATCGCTTGCCGGTCTAATGTCTTCCGTTTGGCCAATGGCATTCAAAAAGGCCTCATACGCGGCATAGCGACCATGGTTCAGTGCAGCGGGGCGTAACGCAAACCGCGGAATGGTGTCATTCCACGCAAGGCGGTTCAGTTCATCATTCAGTTCCGGCGACGACGCTGCAAAGACCTCAAACGCCTGGTCCGGATTGTTCACTATAAACTGGGTCGCGCGTTCGATTGCAGAAAGGAAAGCCAGAACCTGTTTTTCATTCCCCGCATTGTCTTGGGCAACAAAAATCAACTCATCATATGCTGGGAAACCCTCTTCCTCGACAAAGAAGCACCGACTGGGCGCGCCATCTAGGGCCATTTGGTTTGGCTGATAGTTGCGGGCGGCTCCGATCACGGCATCCACTTGGCCAGACATCAAAGAGGGGGCCAGCGACCAGTTGACATTCACAAGCTCTACATCGCTGAGCGAAAGGCCATTTGGTGCCAACATCGCTTCGATGACGACTTCATCGACGCCCGCGACTGAAAATCCGATGGTGCGGCCAGCGAGATCAGAAATCGAAGCGATGTCGCCATCGGCAAGCACGAGAAGGCAATTCAGCGGCGTCGCGATCAACGTTCCCACGCGTTTGATCGGCATGTCCGCACGGATGTCAAAATGCAGCTGTTGTTGATAGGATATGGCAATATCCGCTTCGCCGGCTGCCACGGTTTTGGCCGGAAGCGACGGGTCCGCAGGTGCTATGATTTCAACCTCTAGGCCCTCATCGGCAAAGTAGCCCAATTCATCGGCCACGATGATCGGGCCATGGTTTGGATTAACAAACCAGTCCAGAATAAGCGTCAGTTTTTCTGCTGCGAAACTGGGTGACGCAAGTAAAACAAGTACAAGTATAAGTCGTTTCATGTGTGTCCTCTTTGGCGGGCGAACCGCATTAGGGGAGTGCACAATGACGGATTGGGAGTCCAAAGAACCGTTCCCTCCGCCGGTGCAAACCGGATCAGGTTCCATGGGTTCCCGCATGCGCGGATCTCAGCCAAGTATGGCACCCCAACGGTAGGGTTTGGTTAGCAATCCCGCAGGCTGTGGACAAGAGCGGACTGTTTGCCCATTGTCGCGCCAAGAAAACGGAGGATGACATGCGTCGACGCTTGGCTTTGGTTGGACTGTTTTCGGCGGTGGCCGTTCCCTCCTTTGCGGACACTGGTCATGGTAAAGATGGCGTGGGCGTTTCGATCACATCCGTGGGTCCAGACAGTTTGGACCCTACTAAAACTGCGGTTGGTATTCAGGTGGATAACGACCGTCGGGTCGACGCGATCCTGCGTTCGGTGCAGACGAATTACGGCGATGCTGTCATGCATAAGACCGTTTCACTATTTGGAACGACCACACGCACGACAATTCAGTTCCTGACGATTAACGGCCGCAGTACAAGTTTTCTGCGGCCACCATCGCGGCAAATCACAATAGATGAGCCATTTTCACCAGAGAAGTATTATGCCTTTGGATTCGACTTCGGCCCCATTGGACAGGTTTATTCCGAATGGGGCGAAGCCTAGCGTTCAGACGATGCTGTAGGTCAACAGCAGCATATAAAGGCCGATACCTGCAGCACCTGAACCGATTTGTGCGCGCAAGCTTTCGGTCTTGACGATGTACCCGATGCCGACACCGATGAGGTGCAGCACTGCGGAGGCTACCATAAAGCCGATGACATAGGATGTTGGATTGTCCAGTGTTGGCACTTCCATCCCATGGGCATGGCCGTGGAAGATCGCGAAGATCGCAACGATTGGATAGGCCACCACTGCACCGATAGAGCCGCTTGTGGCGATGGCCAGACCCAGCACGAACACAGAGGCCGCGATCACGCCTTCGACCTGCGGCAGCGGCACGCCGATGAGGCCCAAAATGCCGCCAAGCATGAGGAAAAGAACAAAGCAAGCTGGCAGCGTCCAGATGTGCTTGTGCCCGATTTGGACCGACAAAAGGCCCACGCCGACCATGGCAAGCAAGTGGTCAAACCCCAATACCGGGTGAAGAAGGCCGGACAACAAGCCCGAAGACGTCTCGACCGCCAATGCCGGGCTGGCAGCTACAGCCAGAAAAAGGGCGATAATGTAACGCATGGAACCCCTATAAGTGGATAGTGAATCGATCTCTGATCGTCTGATCAATTACGGGGTCTAAGGCAGCTTGTGAAGGCAGCGACAGAATTTCATTTTTCAGCCTGGTGGCATTTTCAATCAGATCCGGTTTGCCATTTTCTTTCCACTCTTTGGGGGAAGAGCGATCACCCAGGCGCGGATAGATATATTCGGTCTGCATCAGGCCAAGGGTTTGGTCAGAGCCAAGATAATGGCCCGGGCCTTCTAGACAAACTTGACGTATCACTTCGAGCGAAACGCTGTCTTCGGTAACTTCAATGCCTCGGACGCAGCGCAGCGCCTGTCCGATGGCGTCATCGCCCAAGATGAGGGACTCTAAGCAGAAGCCGAGCAGGGATGCATGCATGCCGGCCGCTTCGTAGACCATATTCAAACCGGACAGACCCGCCATGACGTTTGAGGTTGCTTGTTCATAGCCTGCTTGGAAATCGGGCATTTTAGCGTCCGCAATCCCTGCGGCTGCCCCGCCCGGAAGTCCGTAGAATTTATGCATTTGCGCGCAACCTGCCGTGAGTAAGGCTTGTTCGCCAGAGCCTCCGGACATCGCACCGGTGCGCAAATCGGATACGAAGGGCCATGTGCCGAAAACAGCAGGGTGTCCTGGCGCAATGGAGTTCACATAAACCACGCCCGCCAAACATTCCGCCACGGCTTGAACGATCGCGCCTGCAATCGGGGCAGGGGCCGTGGCACCTGCTTGACCCGCAGAGAGCAGCAGTACTGGCATACCACCACGGATGCAGCGTTCCATGACTTCGCAAGACTCCGTCGCGAATTTCATCGGTGGGACCACGAAGCAGTTGGAGTTTGACACGAATGGGCGGGCGCGAAATTTATCTTCACCTCCTGCGATGGCATAAACCATGTCCAGATTGGTCGTCATGAAATCAGGCTCTGTGAAAGACGTGCCAACATGCTTGGTCGTGCCTGAACAGCATGCATAAAGCGTGTTATAGTCCATTTCCTGATTGTCGAGGATATCGCGGGCCACCATGGGTCGCTGCACGAAATGGATATTGTCCAATCTGTCGGCGATGCGTGAGGCGTCAAACAGGTCTTGGATTGTACTGTCGCGATACTCGTTATTCTCGACATCGACCACATGGACAGCCGCGCCAGCGGTGCCGTAATGGACGCGGTTCCCCCAAAGCTCTAGATCGCTGTTGCCATCGCGTGAATAGAGTGTGACTTTCTTTGCTGCCTTATCAAGCATGTCTTCGACCAAGGCGCGCGGGAACCGAAGCCGTCCATCATCGCCAAGAATAGCGCCGGCAGCGGTCATGGCGTCAATGCCCGATTGGGGCGCTTGGCTGATACCGATTTGTTCCAGTGCATCCAAAGCCGCTTGGTGAATGCGTGCGACGCCGGCGTCACTTAGGGCTGTGTAGTTTCCACCTTCTAATCCAGCGCGTACTGGACGGATGTCTTCGGCTAATGGTGCGGCGCGAAGCGCTTGGCGGGCGGCGCGGCCGCCAGCGCGGCGAGTGGTTGTTGTGGTCATGTTCTATCTTCCTTTGATCGATGATGCGTTTGGATCAAAGGAGCAATGGGGATCCCCGGGCAGCACGCCCGCGCGGCGCCCCAATCGTCAGGCGCGTCAGCTGTCGTTTTGTCGCACAATTCACCATGCTAAGAGCTAAGTCTATTCAACGCGCCACGGATGACCAAAAAGCGACAAACGTGTCGGTTTTCGCACGCGTTTCTGACTTAACTTGGTTCGTTGCTGTCCTTGTGGGCGCGAATTTTTCGTCGACGGGTTTTTTCATGCCCACAAGCCCCGCATCGAATGGAGATGAGGTCTTCGCCCTCGAACATATACGTTGCTTCCCGGACCCGTGCGACCGTGCGGGTCAGCTCTCTCGCGCCACACTTGTCGCAGGGCATCATTTTAATGAGCGATGCAGAGATCTTGTTCCACAAAGCACCGATGATGACCACCAAGATCAGGGCGATGGCACCGATTTGGCCTGCACCAAGCGTAAAGCCCGAACCAGAGCTTGGGCCATCTCGAAATTCCGGGGGCAGCCAATTTGGGACCATCCGCGCAGACATACCACTCACCATATATTCAACGGTGTCGGAGAGACGCCGCGCGTTGAAATCTGATCTTTTCAATTCGCGCTCAAACCGATCCATGCGCTCAATAAAAAACGGGGCGAAGTTTTCACCCATAGCGATGGCCGCCTGACGGTCATCTACGCTCACGACCAGTAAAGCGGTTGTTGCATGACGGGGTAGTTCTGCTGCCCATTCGCTCAGCATGTTTACGGCGTAGCCCTTTAGGCTGCGTTCTGGACCTTCGGCTTCAAGACTTTGGATAACCTCCACGGCAATTGTCCGACCTTTGGACCTTTCATCGGCCAAAAACTTGCCCAACCGTTCTTTGACTTCCGGGTCGATCGCGTTGGTTTCATCGATCAGAAACGGATCATTTGCTGTGCCAATGTTTTCATTTGCATTTAAAACTGTTCCAGAAATTAATAACAACAGGGTGCAAACCCCTACGAAATATCTGAGCATGTCTATCCCCTCGTTGCTCTACCAACGACCGGATGCGCCCCCTCCTGAGGATCGTCCCCCACCGAAACTGCCGCCTCCGCCAGAGTTTCGGTTGGGAGTGCGCTTAGGAATCACGCGCCGCTCGTCATTTTGAAAGCTGCACCGAGAGCAGCGCGTAAGCAAATGTTCTTCACCCTCATTTTGGATTGAAGAGGGTCTGATCACGTTTCTGGTACGGGACAGGCTGCGACGCCCGCAATTTGGGCAGCGTTTTAACCGGGTGATACCGTCGCCGATCTGTTTACGCGAGACCATCGCCAAGAACAGCAGAAGAAAGGCGCCGATAATGCCAAAATCTTTGTACTCTTGCCACTGATCAGAGATGCTGCTGCGATCTTCCCAAGCGGGATCGAGGCGTTCGATGATCGCGTCGACGCCCTCTTCGATGCCTTGGGCAAATTCCCCGCGTTCAAAGGCTGGGATGAAGACGGTGTCGATCACGCGGAGCATGCGACCGTCATAAACCGGGTCATAGCCCGCGCCGAGCTCGATGCGCATTTCGCGATCGTCCTGCGCCACAAGTACAAGAATACCGTCGTTGCGGCTGGCGTCACCGATCCCCCATTCATTAAACAATGCAGTGGCAAACGCCTCGATACTGGGGAGGTCTGAATAGGTGTCCCGGCTGCCGATTGTAAGAACTGTCATTTCCACGCCCGTCTCGGACCGAAGCTGTTGCAGAGCCGCTGTCACGCGCTGCTTGGTGTTCACGTCAATAATTTCGGCGTAGTCGTTTACAAACGTGTTTTCATAATCTGGCAGTGCCTTTGACTGAGCGAACAGAGGCCCAGCAATCAGCGTGAGAATGAAAACTAGGCTGCGCATGCGGCCCGCTCGGCGGCGAAGGATTTGATGACCTGAAAGGCCTCTTCCATCTGCGCGTCGTCGATTGTGAGTGCGATCCGCACGTGGCCCGCTGCAGCGGACCCAAAACTTTCGCCAGGCATGATGGCGATGCGGTGCGTGTCGATCAGTTGCGCTGCAAATTCGTCACCCGTCAGTCCCGTCGAGCGAACGTCTAGCATTGTATACATCGCCCCGTTGGATGGGATCATGCGCAGGTTAGGATCATTGCCGAACATCCGTTCGGCCAGCGCACGGCGACGGCGGAACGGTGCGCCCACTTGGGCCTCAAAATCCGCGCCAAGGGACAGCCCGTATAAGGCGGCGTCTTGCAAAAAGCCGGGAATACCGTATGTGGTGACGGTCGCTAAATCGATCAGCTTTGCAATGATCTCTTCTGGTGCAATGATCCAACCCACGCGAGAGCCGGTCATGGCATGGCTTTTAGACATGGATCCAATAACAATCGTGCGTTCAACCATGCCGTCGATCATGCGCGGGCTGATATGAGCTCCTTCCCATATTTGACTGTCATACACTTCGTCAGAAATAAGCCAGAGATCGTGTTCCATTACGGCATCGGAAATCCCTTGCACCGTCTCTTGGCTGTAGACGGTGCCCGTTGGATTGCAGGGTGTGTTTATCAGAAGTGACTGTGCCTGCGCGAGTGGGGCAAGGTCGTCCGCTGTGGGTTGAAAGTTATTCTCAGACTTTGCGGACAATTCCAACGCCGTGCAAGCCAGTGCGCGGATCGTCCCTTCGTAGGTCGCATAGCCCGGAGAGATATAGGCGCCCGTTTGCCCCGGATCCAAGGCGGCTGCGTGCGCGGCAAACAAAGCGGCCTGCCCGCCGCCTGTAACAAGAATATTCGACGGTGACGTGGGCACCCCGGTAATCCGCACCACGCGCTCGGCGATCGCTTCGCGCAAAGCCCGTGAGCCGGGTACCGGCGCATAGCCCGTGTTGCCCGCACGCGCCGATTGATCCATTGCATTCAGGATTTGCGCATCTGTGCGAATGTCATGTTCGCCTATCGTAAGATTGATGACGTCGACGCCTGCGGCTTCCAGCTCGCGTGCCTTATAGAGGATCGCCCAGCCGTCGGACCCTTCACCAATGATATTGCCAACACGGGAAGAAAGCTTGGGCATCTCTGACCTCTTAAAATCTGGGATGCCCCTTGGAATCATGTCCGTAAACCAAGAGCAAGGAAAATCACTGGCGCTTCGGGCTGGCGTAGCGTAATGCGCCTGCATGACCAAAACCTGCTGCATTATCGGTTGCATTAATATCCGCTGAAAATCTGCGGTCGGTCATCTCTGTTCAAATCTCAAACCAAGTGATAGCCGCCCGCGCCAAGGGAGAGGCTTATGACTATTCGGCTTTATAATTCCGCGAAACGCGATGAGGTGGATTTCACGCCGTTGGAGGCGGGGAAACCCTCGATGTATGTGTGTGGGCCAACGGTGTATGATCGGGCGCATCTTGGGAATGCGCGTCCCGTGGTGGTGTTTGATGTGCTGTATCGGTTGCTGCGTCATGAATACGGGGCGGAGAATGTCACCTATGTCCGGAATTTCACGGATGTGGACGACAAGATTAACGCAAAGGCCGCCGAGACGGGCCGGGATATTCGAGATATCACGGATGAGACGATTGCGTGGTTTCATGAGGATATGGGCGCGCTGGGCGCTTTGAAGCCCAACCATATGCCGCGCGCGACGGAATACATTCCGCAGATGATTGCGATGATTTCCGAGCTTGAGGCGAGGGGGCTTGCCTATGCAGCCGAGGGGCATGTGCTGTTCCGCGTCGATAAATACGAGGGCTATGGCGCGCTGTCGGGCCGGTCTGTTGACGACATGATCGCGGGCGCTCGGGTCGAGGTCGCGCCCTACAAAGAGAACCCGATGGATTTCGTGATGTGGAAACCGTCCGAAGGTAATGTTCCGGGATGGGACAGCCCGTGGGGATACGGTCGCCCGGGGTGGCATATCGAATGTTCTGCTATGGCACGGGAACTGTTGGGCGAGACGTTTGACATCCATGGCGGGGGATTGGACCTGCAGTTTCCGCATCATGAGAATGAGATCGCGCAGTCAAAGGCGTGCTGTGGTCAGGACAGCTTTGCCCAGATTTGGATGCATAATGAGATGCTTCAGGTCGAGGGGAAAAAAATGTCCAAGAGCTTGGGCAACTTCTTTACCGTCAAAGATCTTTTGGACGGTAATTGGAGTGGAGGCTGGAAGGTTCCAGGCGAAGTGATCCGCTTTGTGATGCTGTCCACGCATTACCGTAAGCCGATGGATTGGACCGAAGAGAAGGCGCGCGAGGGAAACAAGCGGCTTTCGGACTACTGGCAACTTGTCAAAAACGTAGTTCCAGCTGGCGCTCCCCACCCTGCGGTTTTGGATGCCCTAAAAGATGACTTAAATGTTTCCCTGGCACTTACAAAATTACAGGAGCTCAGAAATGAAACTGCGCACGGTAGACTTGATGCTGGAGTTTTCTTTTCATCACTAAAGTTCCTCGGCTTTTTTGATTATTCGAGAACCTTCGGCTCAATTGGATGGGGTGAGCGTTCAAGAGAAGACCTTCAGCTAGCGCGTCTAGTGGGTGAAAAGTGGATGGACCTCCGAACACAAAAAAACTTTGAGGCGGCCGACGATTTCCGAGACAAAGCGCTTTCCTTAGGAATAGAATTGAAAGCTATGAAAGATGGAGGTGAGCAGTCGTTTAATGCGGATTTCAGCGGCTCGCTGGATAAGGATGCAGTCGAGGAACTAATATGACTAAAGAACGCCTCCATCTGTTCGACACGACCCTGCGCGATGGGCAGCAAACCCAAGGCGTGGATTTCTCGGTTGAAGACAAAACCCGGATTGCCGAGGCGCTGGACGCGCTGGGCATCGATTATATCGAGGGAGGTTGGCCCGGCGCCAACCCCACCGACAGCGATTTTTTTAACGCCGCCCCCAAGACGCGCGCGACATTCACCGCCTTTGGAATGACCAAACGGTCCGGACGCTCGGCCGACAATGACGAAGTGCTGGCGGGAGTCATGAACGCGGGCACGCCTGCGGTTTGCCTGGTGGGCAAAACCCATGACTTCCATGTGGAGACGGCGCTGGGCATCACGTTGGAGGAAAACCTCGAGAACATCCGCGCATCCATCGCGCATATCGTCTCCAAAGGACGCGAGGCCTTGTTCGACAGCGAACATTTCTTTGATGGGTTCAAAGCCAATCCGGACTATGCGCTGGCTTCGGCCAAAGCGGCCTATGATGCGGGCGCACGCTGGGTTGTTTTGTGCGACACGAACGGGGGTGCGTTGCCACACGAAGTGAGGGATGCGACCCAAGCGGTGATCGCCGCTGGCGTACCCGGCGACCATATCGGCATCCATACCCATAACGACACCGAACACGCTGTGGCCAATTCGCTGGCCGCCGTCGATGCAGGGGCGCGCCACATCCAAGGGACGCTCAATGGGCTTGGCGAGCGGTGCGGAAATGCCAATCTGACCACGTTGATCCCGACGCTTTTGCTGAAGGAACCCTATGCCAGCCGGTTCGTCACCGGGGTCACGCCGGACGCGCTGGAGGGGCTGACCGCCACAAGTCGGATGCTGGACGATATTCTCAACCGCGTCCCGCAAAAGCAATCAGCCTATGTCGGCGCGAGCGCCTTTGCGCACAAAGCCGGCTTGCATGCGAGTGCGATTGTCAAAGACCCCACAACTTACGAGCATATTGACCCCGCCGTCGTGGGCAATCAGCGTGTCATCCCGATGAGCAATCAGGCGGGGCAATCGAACTTGCGCGAACGACTGCGGGATATGGGGCTTTCGATCGAAAAGGGGGATGCGCGTTTGCCTGAGATCCTCTCGGAGGTGAAACGCCGAGAGGATGTGGGCTTTGCGTATGACAGCGCGCAGGCCTCGTTCGAGCTGTGGGCGCGCCAGGTCTTGGGCGAGAAGCCCAAGTTTTTCGACATCAACCGCTACCGCGTTATCGTCGAGCGGCGGCGCAATGCCAAAGGCGCGCTTGTCAGCTTTTCTGAGGCGGTGATTGTGGCTCAGATTGGCAACTTGGAGATGATGTCGGTGAGTGACAGCACGGATGAGCTGGGTGCAGATTCGGGACCGGTGAATGCCCTGGCCAAGGCATTGGCCAAGGATTTGGGCCCGTATCAGGCGGCCATTGATGATATGCGTTTGGTGGATTTCAAAGTGCGGATCACCAATGGCGGAACAGAGGCGGTGACCCGCGTGATTATCGACAGTGAAGACAGCCATGGCACGCGCTGGGCCACAGTCGGCGTCTCTGCCAATATCATAGACGCGTCGTTTCAAGCGCTGTTGGATGCGGTCAACTGGAAGCTGATCCATGATGGGGTGCAGGCGGCGTGAGCATTCAGGCCTGTGCAAACCTGGTAGCAGAGGGCGACCCCGCGCGGTTTCGCGTGGTCATGACAATGCCCGTGCCTTTGCGCGAAAAACTGTTCCCGGTTTTGGCGTTCAATCTGGAGGTGGCGCGCGCCCCATATGTGACGGCCGAACCGATGATCGCGCGCATCAGGTTGCAATGGTGGCGCGATTGTTTGGACGAGGTTTTTGACGGGAAAGACGTGCGACGGCACGAGGTCGCGGACCCTCTGACAGCTGTGATCCGCAGTACAAACCTGCCACGCCAGCCCTTTGACGATTTGATTGATGCGCGCGCGACCGATATCGAGGGGTTTGCGTTCGATCATTGGGATGCGCTTTGGGCGTATCTTGATGCCAGCGGTGGCAGCCTGTTGGAAATCGCAGGCCTTACGGCTGGATTGGACAAAAACCTGCGTGACATCGGCACGGGGTTTGCCGCGGCTGGTTGGCTGCGCGCTGTGCCGGATTTGGCAAAGCGGGGGGGCAAGGTCCTGCCCGATACAGGCGACATTCCAAACTTTGTTGACCAAGCTTTCGAGCGCATCCAGGGATGCGGGCGTGTTCAGCCCATTTCGCGTTTTGGCTATTTGGTCCCGTTCACGCTGCGCCGAGCGAAACGCGACCCGCAGTCCGTTTTAGAGGGCGGGCTAGAGGCCTCCCCGCTGCGCGCTCAAGCTGCGTTCCTCCGCGCCTTGATTTAGTGCATGGGTTGGCCGCTCTTCGGGGCGGGGTTTGCGCGCCCACCACACAAGGGCGACGGCCGCGATGACCAAGAACGGGATCATGGCAAGGTTGACGCTGAACCAACCGGTTTCTGCGTCCCCACCGGAACAATTCATCAATCCCCCCGATGCAAGTGAAGCAACGGTGACCAATCCGAACACAAAGAAATCGTTCATGCCTTGGACGCGACCGCGTTCCTGCGGGGTATGGGCCGTGGCCAGTAATGTGGTCGCGCCAATGAAGCCAAAGTTCCAGCCAAGCCCCAAAAGGATCAGAGCAACAAAGAAAAACGGCAGTTGGGTACTGGCCATTGCGACCGCGCCCGCGAGCCCCAAAAGGATCAGGCCGGTCGCGACAATGCGGCCAGCGCCGAACCGATTGATCAAATGCCCGGTGATAAAGCTTGGTGCGAACATCGCCAGGACATGCCCCATAACCACGTCACTTGCATTTGCCAGCGTGTAACCACATCCAACGACTGCAAGCGGCGTTGATGTCATCACCAAGTTCATCAGTGCATAACAAATCATCGCACATATCATGGCAGTGAGGATCGTGGGATCGCGCAAAAGCTCGGCCCGGCTGCGGCCTGTGGATGCGCCTGGTTCCGGTTTTGGTGCAACCGGGATACGTAAGAAAAACAGAGAGATACAGCCGATCACATTCAATAAAACAGCGGCAAGATACGTACCCGCAAAGGGAAATACCGTCCAATCGGCGGAGTATTTGACAAGTTGTGGCCCAATAATTGCGGAAATGAGCCCACCGGCAAGAACGTAAGACACGGCGCGCGGCCGGTAGTCGTCATCTGCCACATCCATGGCTGCAAAACGGTAAAACGCCTGCGCACTCATGTAGATCCCGGTCAGGTATGACCCAAAGAGCAACAGGCTAAAAGACCCGATGCTGACGGCATAGGCGCTGATGGCAGCGCCCGCAGCCCCACCAAGGGCGCCGATGAAAAGCCCGGGAACACGCCCAATTTTTTGCATCAAATGGGAAAGCCATGGCGCCGTGGTCATAGACCCAAAAACAATCATCGAAAGGGGAAGGGTGGCAAAACACACATTGCCTGCAAGGGATTGACCGGCGAGGCCCGCAATCACGAAGATCATCGCAAGCTGTGATCCCATAATGGCTTGCGCGAAAACCAGCGCCCCGACGTTTCGCCGGGCAATGATGCGGTCTGTTGTCATGGAATGTCGCTACGCCCGAGGGGTGAGCGCGTCAATCACATGGGCGAAACTTCCACAGTAATTTCCGTTCCGAATGCCCATATCGGGCAGAGGTTGCCCTTCGGCGTCGGTGGCCGAAAACAATGGTGGTCCCTCAGCACGCAGTGTTGTTGCGTAGTGGAATTCATGACCGCGAAGTGGAGCGGACCATGGTCCACCCAAAGGTGCCAACTCTCGATACCCAAGATGTCTGCTGCGCTTAGCAAAACTCGTCTCCAGCCGAAGAAGTCCCGCCATTTCGTGACGGGTACCATCGGCATCAATCAGGCCGTCACCCATCACCATGTATCCGCCGCATTCACCATAGACGGCGGCGGCAGCCCTCAAGCCGTTCAAAAAATTTGTGTTGCCCGCCAGACGACCTGCATGAAGTTCGGGGTAACCGCCGGGCAAAAAGACTAGGTCTGCGATTGCAGGCGCGTCATCGTTCAGCGGCGAGAAAAACGAAAGCTCAGCTCCTTGTGCACGCCAGTCGAGCACAAAGTGGTCATACAAAAAGTCAAAGGCGGCATCGCGGGCGATTGCGATGCGTTGTGCAGGCGGGGACAACGGCTTGGCAGCGGGGCCGGGCGGTGTCGTCTTTCCTGCGAGCGAGATGAGTGTATCGAGGTCAATATTATCCGTCACAAGACGCATGGCCTGACCGATATAGTTCGGCAGATCGCCATGCTCTATGGCTTGCACAAGGCCAAGATGCCTGGACGGGCGGTGCACGTCCGGTGCAGCGGGAACGGCACCAAGGACGGGAGGGGCAATCGATGCAAGCGCGTGGCGCAAGATCTTTTCATGGCGCGCTGATCCTACACGGTTAAGCACAAGACCCGCGACATGCACATCGGGTCGGTAATGCGCAAAACCATGGACCAGCGCCGCAATCGAGTGGCTTTGGCGAGAGGCATCAACGATCAGGATAATCGGCAGACCCAAATGTTTGGCTAGATCGGCAGCCGATCCCTGGCCATCCGGAGGCGCGCCATCGAAAAGGCCCATCGCGCCTTCCACCACCAACAAGTCGTCCGTCCGGGCCAGATGTCGGAGCCGGTCAGGGGCCATCGCCCATGCATCGAGATTAAGGCAGAATTTGCCCGTTACGGCGGAATGGAACCGTCCGTCGATGTAATCTGGTCCGGATTTGGCGGATGTGACGTCAATCCCCTTGGCGCGTAGGGCTGCGATGATGCCAACTGTGAGGGTCGTTTTACCTGCGCCGGAATGAGGTGCTGCGAGGAGGACGCCTTTGCTCAAGACGCCTCCGCAGGGCGCCCACGCTCAAGCGGGTCAAGGTTTCTCGGCCCCCGCCCTTCAATGGCACCCATCCAATCCAAAACCTGCCGCAGTAAGACTACGCGTCCGATGCAGACAATCGAGGGCGGCGTTAGATGGGCAATGTGATCGGGATCAGTGCACGCCGCCAGCACCGTCTCAAAAGTGGTTTGCTCCGGAGTGGCCGCATTTGTGACGATACCGACAGGGTCATTCGGGGCACGGCCGGCCGCAAGCAATTGGCCTGCAATATTTGGAAGATGCTTCATCCCCATATAAATCATAATCACTTGAGAGCCGCGCGCGATCCCCTCCCAGTTCAAGCTGGAAGGTGTTTCGCCTGACTGATCGTGACCCGTTACGAACGTGACCGATTGGTTTACGTCGCGATGTGTGGCTGGAATACCCGCATAGGCCAAACCGCCAATCGCGGCCGTGATCCCAGGGATCACCCTGATCGGTACGCCATGTTGGACAAGGGTTTGCGCCTCTTCTCCGCCGCGACCAAAAACAAATGGGTCGCCCCCCTTGAGGCGCAGCACACGTTTGCCTGCGCGCGCCAAATCCAGCAAGCGAAGGGAGATGTCTTTCTGTTTGGGGGAGGGTTTGCCGCCCTTTTTGCCCGCATAAATGATTTCTGCGCCGGGCTTGACCCACGTCAAGATGTGATCGCCGACAAGGGCATCATAGACAACCACGTCTGCCTGCTGCAGTGCATTGAGCGCATGCAATGTCAAAAGTCCGGCATCACCGGGGCCTGCCCCACAGAGCCATACCCAGCCGGGTTCGAAACTTGGCCAATCATATGAGGGCAAGTGAGTCATCATCTGGGCGTTATGGGCAGTTCTGAAAGCAGGGGAAAGATGCATCGCGACGTTAATGGTCGATTGGCGTCGCGGTTTTGCCCCCATATAGAGCCGCAATGGGACGGGAAAACGCATCAGACCTGCGAAGGGGATGGACAACGGGCGCATGCGCGACGGCCGCTGTAAAGGCGGGTCTTACCGCGCTTTGGGGGGAGTCGCGGCCCATAGAAGTTGGGATCACGCTGCCTAAAGGGGAAATGCCGGTCTTTCCCATCGCGCATTTTGAAAGAGGAGCTGATTGGGTGTCTGTCGGTATCACCAAGGATGCAGGGGATGATCCCGATGTGACCCATGGGGCGTTGATCATTGCAACTGTGCGGGCGTCATCGGACGGCGTAGTTTTCAAAGCGGGAGAGGGCGTCGGCACAGTGACAAAGGCGGGTTTGCCCATTGCGATTGGAGAGCCGTCTATTAATCCCGTACCCCGTCAAATGATGACGGCAGAAGTGGTGGCAGCGGCAGAGCGCTACGGTCAGAGCCCGGATGTGGAGATCACTGTGTCGATCCCTGGTGGAGCAGAAATCGCAACGAAAACGTGGAACGGGCGTCTGGGTATCAAAGGTGGATTGTCTATCCTTGGCACGACAGGTGTGGTGCGCCCATTCTCCTGTGCGGCCTGGATTGCCTCTATCCACCGTGGAATTGATGTTGCGCGCGCAGAGGGGCTTTCCCATGTGGCTGGCTGCACCGGGGCAACATCCGAACGCGTGGTGCAAGACATGTACAACCTGCCGGAAATTGCGATGCTGGATATGGGGGATTTTTACGGCGGTATGGTAAAGTATCTCGCCAAGGCGCCGATTGCGCGCCTGACGGTGGGTGGCGGTATCGGTAAAATAACGAAACTGGCCCAAGGGGCCGTGGATTTGCACTCTTCCCGGTCACAAGTGGATTTTGAGCAGTTGAATAGTTGGTCAGGAGAAACCGATGTGAGTGATTGTAATACGTCGCTCGAGGCCGTGGAGCGCGCCGGGAAGGGACTTGCAGAAACCGTGGCGCGACATGCCCTGTCTGAAATTCAATCCCGTCTCCCAGGCACCTTGGTCGATGTCGTGGTTATCGATCGTGCGGGTGCGATTTTGGGCCATGCAACATGAAGATACTGGTTCTTGCAGGCACCGCTGAAGCGCGGGAGTTATGCACCGCATTGCAGGATGCCGGCTTCGAGGTCGAAGCATCACTTGCCGGGGCAACTCGCAAACCCATGCCGTTGGATGTTCCCACAAGGGTTGGTGGCTTTGGCGGGGTTGCGGGGCTTCAAAAGTATATCGAAGATAACGGCATCGACGTTTTGATGGATGCCACGCATCCGTTTGCGCATCGCATGACGGCAAATGCTCGCGCTGTAATGGTGAAGCATCACGCGATTCTACAACGTCCTGCATGGCAAGCCTCGCCCGGAGACATCTGGACCGAGATTGATGCGCCCGAAGCTGCGGCACGCTTCGTTAAAGACGGGCAGAGGGTGTTTTTGGCCACAGGGCGTCAAAGCATTGATGCGTTTGCATGTCTGAACCATGCCTATGTTTATGCCCGGATCATTGACCAACCCTCGGAACCTTATCCTTTTCAGGGCGAGTACCTGCAGGGGCGTCCGCCATTCCCCGTTGAAGATGAAATCGCGCTTTTTGAGCGCCTTAAGATCGATTGGTTGATCGTGAAGAATGCAGGCGGGCCCAATTCCGTCAGCAAGCTCGAAGCGGCGCGACGCCTTGGCATTCCCGTTCTTATGCTGCAACGTCCCGCCCTGCCGGATGCTAAGGTGATGACATCGGTGAGCGAAGCGATGGAGTTTGTACGTGCCATTAAATGAACGGGTGATCGTCTCGGAAGACTGTGTGGCAGAAGGGGCAGCGTGGCTTGCGGACCGAGAAGAGCGTTTTGCCTATGCGCTGACCCATACGGGACCATTGCCGCTCCGACTTCGGGGTGATGGGTTTGTGGCGTTGCTTGATGCCATCTGCTCACAGCAGATCAGTGTTGCCGCTGCCGATGCGATCTGGCGCAAGCTGGAAGCGGCGGATTTGATTTCGGCTCGGCGCGTTTCAGAGGCCAGCGAAGATGCCTTGCG
The DNA here is from genome assembly GCA_039821195.1 of Pseudomonadota bacterium. GTDB lineage: Bacteria > Pseudomonadota > Alphaproteobacteria > Rhodobacterales > Rhodobacteraceae > Amylibacter. The sequence continues at coordinate 15,499 of JBCBON010000021.1, read as the reverse complement.
ATCGTGCGGATTGTCGCGTCAAAAAATTCGGTACTCCAAAGCATTGGCCGAAAGCGGGCTGGACTATGATGCGCTGCGCAATTTGCCCTCTCCGGAGGTGATTCAAGAGCTAACCAAGATCACGGGTATCGGGCGGTGGACTGCAGAAATTTATGCAATGTTTTCGCTTGGTCGGGCGGATGTTTTTGCGCCGGGGGATCTCGCGTTGCAGGAAAGCGCAAAAATGCTCTTTGAATTGGAGGCGCGTCCAAAAGATAAAGAGATTGCGGCAATGGCAGAGGCATGGTCGCCGTGGCGAGGCGTTGCAGCCAGATTGCTCTGGGACTACTACCGCGTACAGAAGGGACGTGAGGGGATTAAGTCGTGATATTGGAGTTTGAGGCGGTGCTGCCAGCCGGTGCGCCAAGCCATTTGTTTGTGTTTGTTCATGGTTATGGAGCTGATGGCCATGACTTGATCGGATTGGCGCAAAGCTTCCGTCAGTTGTATCCCGACGCGCTTTATCTTTCACCCCATGCGCCCGATCCGTGCGTGTTGAACCCGATGGGTCGCCAGTGGTTTCCGGTTTATTGGATCGATGGCAGCGACCCTGCAGACATGGGCCGCGACTTTGCTAAGAACACGCGCGTTTTCGATGCTTGGTTGACCGAGCAAATCGCAACGGCAGGCGTTCCTTCGGAAAAGGTGATTTTGGTCGGCTTTTCCCAAGGCTGCATGGTCAGCCTAGAGGTTGGGCCACGCCGGACGGATCAGTTGGGTGCAATCCTTGGTTTTTCAGGCCGGCTGATTGATCCGGACCGCTTGCCCGAAGATAAACGATCCGACCCACCCATTCTATTGGTGCACGGCAATGCCGATGATGTTGTACCGTACGATTCTCTGGCTCATGCGGAGGCGGGGCTGTTGAATGCGGGCTTGTCCGTCGAAACACATACCTCGCCCGGTATGGGGCATGGGATCGCTCCGGACGGGTTGCAGGCGGCTGCGACTTTTTTACAACGGCATTTGCGCTGATTTTGTTGGATTTTTTCGCCAGCTGTCACAGTTCTGATTCAAAGCGGGGATAGTTGATCCACAACAAATCTGGGGACTTGATAGGCGAGTGCCACCAGATATAGTGCAGACAACAAAATGAGGGACGGGTGGTCCCGTCCCCGCACAGAGCAGAGTGAGGGACAGGAGCCTTTCTTGACGATGACAACCACGTTTACAGAAGAATTCGTGCATAAACCGTCGAACCTTAGGGATCATCCCGCGCTGGTTTTGAATGCAGATTTTAGACCTCTCTCTTACTTCCCGCTATCGCTCTGGAGTTGGCAGGATGCAGTGAAAGCGGCTTACTTGGATCGCGTAACGATCCTCGCTGAATATGACAGCTTCGTGCATTCACCATCGACGAAAATTCGCATCCCATCGGTGATCGTTCTGCGGGAATATGTGAAGCCTGCCAAGACAACCGCCTTTACACGCTTTAACCTTTTCTTGCGCGACGAGTTTTCATGTCAGTACTGTGGAGCAACAGGCGAGATGACTTTTGACCACGTGATCCCAAGGTCGCGGGGCGGTAAAACAACGTGGGAAAATGTCGTTGCAAGCTGTCAAAGCTGTAACCTGAAAAAAGGCAGCAAGATGCTGCAGCATTCAGGATTAACACTTCGTAAAACTCCGATGCAGCCCTCGCCGGGTCAGTTGATGAACGCTGGTCGGAAATTTCCACCAAACTACTTACATGAAAGCTGGATGGATTACCTGTACTGGGATGCAGAGCTGGAGGCTTAAGTTTCCCCAGCGCGCAGCGAGACTGCCCCAATCCACAGCAAAACTAAGGCGCCGGATGCAATCGCGTTCCAGCCTGCCATGGAGATGCCCAGCAATTCCCAAGCGATCTCGTCACATCGGACCATGGGCGCTGACATAATCTGATCAAAGAGCTGTTCTGTCGTAAGGTCGCCTATTTCCCCGGCGGAACAGCTGGCTGGTCCATCCCACCATCTTTGTTCGACACCGGCATGGAAAACACCAATGCCTGCGGTTGTAGCTGCCGAAAGCGCGCCCGCGAGATAAACGACAATAGACGGTAGAAAGAGCGCTAAAAGGCCTAGAGCGACAGCCGCCCCGTGGGGATAGCGCTGCCAAATGCACATTTTGCATGGCGCCAGACCTTCGCCATACTGGAACCAAAAAGCCCCGATCAGCAACAATCCCGAACCCAGACCAGCGAAACACGCGACAATGCGGCTCATAGATACCTCAATAGGAAGAAGCCACCGATAAGAAGGATACAAAAGAGCGTGAACAGCAGCCCAAGATATCGCTCAATGAAGGCTTTGATCGGTTCGCCAAAATACCACAGCAAAGCTGCCACAATGAAGAAACGAGCACCCCGTGCAATGACGGACCACAGCATAAATTGTGCGAATGGAAGGCCGGTGACGCCAGAGGCGATGGTGATGACCTTGTATGGAAATGGTGTCATGCCCGCGAACAATACTGCCCAATGACCTTGGGCATTGAACTGCTCGGCGAAGGCCGCGAAATCGGCGCCATTATGGTAAAAATCAAGGATCGGTTGACCGATCAGATCGAACAGTTGCGCACCAATGTAATATCCCATTCCGCCGCCCAGCACGCTGGCGATTGTGCATACTCCAGCAATCAGCCAGGCCCGAGACAGGGCCGCAAGCACCATTGGGATTAAAAGAATATCTGGAGGGATTGGAAAGACCGAGCTTTCAATAAACGCGACAAACGCCAACACCCAGAGGGCATATGGCCGCTCTGCCTGATCCAAGGTCCAATCGTAGAGCCGCCGTATCATGGCGCGGCTTTCATCACGCACCGTCATGTTGGTCAACGGGCTTGTTTCAAAAGGAGAGCCTTTCTAGGGTTCGAACAAGTTTGGGGAGACTTGCAATGAAATGGCGTGGCCGCGAGGGCAGTAGAAATATTGAGGATCGCAGGCGTGTGTCCGGCAATGGCGCGCGTATCGGTGGTCTTGGTGCAATTGTCATCATTATTCTAGGGCTGGTATTTGGTGTTGATGTAACGCCCTTGCTTCAGGGTGGGGTAGGTACAACTGCACAGACTTCGACGGAAATGACAGCCGCAGACGAAGCGGCGGGGCAATTCGTGTCAGTTGCCCTGCGCGATACCGAAGTGATGTGGGAGCAGATTTTCCGCGACGAGCTTGGTCGCCGTTATGAACCTGCAACCTTGGTGTTGTTTAAAGGGGTGACTCAGTCGCCTTGCGGAACCGCGTCAGGGGCATCGGGGCCGTTTTACTGTCCGGCGGACCAGAAAGCTTATTTAGACACCGATTTTTTCACAACACTCAGCCGTGAAATGGGGGCAGGCGGTGATTTCGCGGCCGCCTACGTGGTTGCCCATGAAGTAGCGCATCACGTGCAAAACATCCTTGGTATTCTTCCGCAAGTGAACCAAATCCGCCAGCAAGTGTCCCAACGAGAATCCAACCAACTGTCGGTTATGGTCGAACTGCAAGCGGATTGCTTTTCCGGTATCTGGGCGCGCTTCGCGCAGGATACTTTGGGCACGGTTGAAGAAGGGGATTTGGCCGAAGCCGTTAACGCGGCCAAGCAAATCGGCGATGACATTCTTCAACGAAAGGCTGGGCGTCACCCTAATCCTCATACCTTTACCCATGGCACTTCGGAGCAACGCCAACGTTGGTTTATTACCGGGTATCGCTCGGGCCGTGTAGACGCCTGTGATACATTTAATGCAGATCGTTTGTAAGGACGTGCCGTGGCCACTTTAAGAGAGTTCTTATCATCGGTCACCGAAGGTGTGACCCCATTGCGCTGGCGGCCGGCGGTGCCGCTGTCACTGCTGGAATGTGCCGGACGGGTTCAGGTTGCCGAAGGGTTTGACCAGATCAGGCAGGCTGCCACAGATTTTTGGATCAGCTATGATGCAGCGGATGACAATGGGCGTTTGGAGTTATTCTCATGGTTCAACGCCGATCTTGGCTTGGATGTGGATGAGGCGCGCGCGGCGCTTGATGCGTATGAGCAGGAACGCTCTGCGGCCTCGCTTCAGGCGTTTACGGCAAAAGCCGAGGCGCCAAGGCGAGAGATTTTCCGCAGGCTTAATCAAGCCAAAGGCGGCACGGGCTGCCTTGTGGCGATGCGAAATGATCTGTTGAAAGCGCTGCGGACAGCGCCGGACCTCAAAGCGGTGGATGTCGATTTGAAATTTCTGCTCAAAGCGTGGTTCAATCTTGGTGTTTTAGAGTTGCGCCCCTTAGACTGGAACAGCCCAGCACAGGTTTTGGAAAAGCTGATCAAGTATGAAGCAGTACACCAGATCGACAGTTGGCGCGCGCTGCGTCAACGCACCGAGCCTCCGGATCGGAGGTGCTTTGGTTATTTCCATCCATCCATGCCGGATGAACCCATCATCTTTGTTCAGGTCGCTTTGGGGGATCAAATCCCGAATTCGATATCTGAAATTTTGGCCGAAGAGCGCGAGATTGTCGCCCATAGCGGCTCGACTGTTGCGACCTTTTACTCAATTTCAAATTGTCAGGGCGGTTTGGCCGGGATTAGTTTTGGGAACTTTCTGATCAAACAAGTGGTGAAGTTTCTTCAGGTTGAGTTTGAGCATCTGGAAACATTCGTAACACTGTCGCCCATTCCAGGCCTTGCTGATTGGGCTGCGACAACGCCGCTCGGCGAAAACCTTGAGCAGGACGTGGAAAGTCTGCGTCAGATGACGGCCTATTATTTGGCGGAGGTTTCATCGGAGAGGGGGGGGCCTCGTGATCCGGTCGCAAGGTTCCATTTGGGTAACGGTGCCCGCATCCATGCCATTCATGCCGATGCTGACCTTTCAGAAAAAGGGCGTGCGCAGTCCTTTGGGGCTATGGTGAATTATCTCTATGACGTTGCCGATATGACCGAAAATCATCATGCTTTTATGTCAGAGGGGAAAATCGCGCAGTCGAAGGCTGTTGCGCAACTGGTCACTGCAGGTCGTCAAAAGATTACGCAAGTGGCAGCAGAGTAAGCGGTTGACCGCAATGTGTGGGATCAGCTAGGGCAGATTTCTGAGCCCGAGTGGTGGAATGGTAGACACGATGGATTCAAAATCCATTGCCGCAAGGCGTGCCGGTTCAAGTCCGGCCTCGGGTACCACCAATTTGGATATTGCGGATGGGTGAACATCCTTCGGTCGCTTCATTTTGGATGGGCTCATCGCTTGGTGTTTGTGAGCATCTTTGCCTAAAGAGTTTTTGGGCAAACGGGCATGATGTGGTGCTTTACACCTATGGCGACGTCCGCGGCGTGCCTGACGGTGTATGCATCGAGGATGCGGCTCAATTTGTGCCGCTGGTGACGGCAGAGCGCTATGCGAATGATAGTGTTCTGCAATCGCTTGCAGATCGGTTCCGGTATGTGATGCTGCGCGAAGCGGATCACATTTGGGTCGACACCGATATGTTGGCGTTGCGGCCTATGTCTTTTGCGGACAACTTATTCGGTCGGCTCAAGAACCATCCCGATTTGATCAACAATGCTGTGTTACGACTTCCCAAAAGCTCCCCAGTATTAGACTATTTGATCGCCCTTACAGACAACTACCATCCGATGGTTCCCAGGGACTGGCCTTTTGGCCGCAAGTTTTTCGCCGGGGGCAATCCAACCGGGGAGCCAATTGATCTGCCGAGTGACCAATTTTCCTTTGGAGAGTTGCCGTTCTATTTTGCCGGCCCGCATGCGCTGACCCATGCATTGACCAAGTTTGGTGGGGGCGCGAGCGCCCAACCTGCCGATGTTTTTTATCCGTTTGATGCGCGGCTCTTGGCGCGAAACACCAAAGCGCCGTTTCGTCATCCATTGGTTGTGCCGGAAGCGACAGAGGCAGTGCACCATGTGGGGGGGCGGGTCCTTCGCAAGATTGCATCGGATGAAAACGGCAGGTTAATGATCCACCGCAAAAGCCTGATCGGCGAGGCGTGTAGAGCATTTGCAGTGTCGCCAGGTGATTGGCAGGCCCGGTTTGTATCCAAGCACGAAAACGAGCGATCCGACGACGGGACGGTTTCGCGATAGAATGCGGCGATTCCGAGCAGAAAACCAAATTTATCCCCAAGCCCGGTTGACGGATGCGTGCAGTGAGGTTTCATTGTCGCGATGTGACTGGGGGCTGTTTTTGCCGAGAGGCACTTATGGGGCTGCTTTCACTGAAAAAGGGTGGGGATGAACCGCACCCAAACGGAGAGGTAAAGATGAAGTTTCTTAAGAGAAATGGTCAGGAAGTCCCAAAATTCCTGATTGAGATGGGTAAAAAGGTTGGCGAAAGCGCGATGGATCGTCGCGAGTTCTTGTCCACTGCTTGCTCATTTGGTGCAACCACAGCTGCTGCCTACGGCATGCTCGGCATGGCAAAACCGGCAAAAGCAGATGGCCATGCAAAAATGGGTGGCACGGTTCGTATCGAACAAGAAGTGCGCGCTTTGAAAGAGCCACGGACTTATGACTGGTCACAGATTGCCAATTTCACACGTGGCTATCTGGAATATCTGGTTGCATATGAAAATGACGGTTCTTTCAGCCCGCAGCTGCTTGAGTCCTGGGATATTTCCGAAGACGCGCAAACCTATGTGTTGAATGTGCGTCAGGGCGTGAAATGGAACAATGGCGACGACTTCACAGCAGCAGATGTGGCCCGGGTCATCGGCGACTGGTGTGACAAAGACGTTGAGGGTAACTCGATGGCTGGCCGGATGGCTACGTTGATTGATGCGGACACGAACAAAGCCATCGAAGGCGCAATTGAAATTGTGGACGGATCCACAGTTAAGTTGAATCTGCCTGCGCCCGATATCACATTGATCGCTGGCATGGCCGACTATCCTGCTGCCGTCTACCACCCTGAGACATCACTGGCGGATATCTCAAACCCAATCGGTACGGGTCCTTATTTGCCTGAGTCTCTCGAGGTCGGTGTTAAAGCAGTGCTTGTGCGCAATGAAAACCACACATGGTGGAACGAAGGCAATGGAGCGTGGATGGACCGTGTCGAGTATATCGACTATGGCACGGAAGCGTCTGCATGGTTGGCAGCAGCTGAGTCCGACGAAATCGACATGACGTATAACGTGTCAGGCGAATTCGTTGAGTTGATTGCAGCGGCGTCCGAGTTGGAAATCTCTGAGATTACAACTGCGTCGACAATCGTCATTCGTCCAAATCAGGAAGCTGAAGTTGATGGCATGAAGCCTTATGCGGACAAACGCGTTCGTCAGGCGATCACCATGGCTGTTGATAACAGTGTTCTGTTGGACCTCGGCATTGATGGTCAGGGTACCGTCGGTGAGAACACGCATGTTTCACCAGTTCACCCTGAGTACACAGAACTGCCAGAGCGCAAAGTGGACCCCGCAGCTGCTAAAGCTTTGATGGCTGAAGCTGGTATGGCCGATTTTGAGCACGAGTTGATCTCGATCGACGATAACTGGCGTCGTAACACAACCGATGCGGTCGCTGACCAGTTGCGTCAGGCGGGCATCAATGTGAAGCGGACAGTTCTGCCGGGCTCCACATTCTGGAATGACTGGGCGAAATACCCATTCTCTTCCACAAACTGGAACCACCGTCCACTTGCGGTTCAGGTTTGGGCGTTGGCTTACCGTTCGGGAGAAGCCTGGAACGAGTTTGCCTTTTCTAGCGAAGAGTTCGACACGATGCTGACCGAAGCTTTGGCGACGCCAGATCTGGAAGCGCGTAAGGCAATCGTTGCGAAGATGGCGATGTTGGTTCAGGACGAAGGTGTTGCAATTCAGCCTTATTGGCGGAAGCTATACCATCACCAGCGTGCGGGTCTTGAAGGTGCTGATCAGCACATTTCCTTCGAGATACGTCCAGCTGCGATGCACTGGACATAACGTTTTATTGGATGTGAAGAATTGGGCCCTGCTTCGGCGGGGCCCTTTTTTATTGTGCTGCGATTGCCGCTGGTTGTTCAACGACCCGGCGTTGCGGGACCGTCAATTGAAACGTAGCGCCCACAGGTTTCGCCAAATAGCGCAGGTCACCGCCCAAGTTGCGCATAATCTCTTTGGAAATGGCCAAGCCCAAACCGGCGCTGCCCTTTTCATGCTGTGAGGTGAAGCGTGCGAATTTCTCAAAGATCAAGTGTTGGTGCTGTGCCGGGATCCCCGGCCCGTTATCGGAAACCGAAACCACGACGTCAGTGCTCTTAAGCCGCGCGGTGATTTTTACAATGGGTGTTTTGGCTTCGCCGTATTTGACGGCATTGGACACCAGATTGATCAACACCTGAGATAGCCGGTCGACATCTGTCTCAAGGCGCAGTGTTTTGGGTCTGATATCAGTCAGGATCGTCACACCTGCGCCATCAGCCAGCGCTTCGGTGGCAAGAAGGGCTTTGTTGACCACACTGACCATCGACATTTTCGAGATGTTCAACTTGGCTGAACCGCTTTCGAGAAAGCTCAAGTCGAGAATTTCATCAAGGAGGCGGGTGAGACGGACGCTTTCATCAAGAATGATCGACGCGAACCGGCGTTGATCGGTCGCCTTCATTTTTGAGGTGTCTCGCAGAATTTCCGCAAAGGCGCGGATCGAAGTCATAGGTGTCCGAAGTTCGTGACTAACTTGACTGAGGAACGCGTCTTTTTGCGCCGACAGGTCTGTGAGTTTCTGATTAACAAGCCGCAATTTGGCCGCTGTATCTGCAAGTTCCCGAGATCGAAGCTCCAGCTCTTGGCTGTATTCCATGATTTCTGCCGTTTCGTCGGCCATAGCAAAGAGGTCTTCGAACGAAAGGTCTTCGGAGCCAACCGCTTGCGCCAGCATTGCATGCGCCGTGGCCGAGCCAACCGTTCCGGCCAGTTCCCGCTCGAGACTGCGCATAAGGTCATCCGTTGGAGAGGGCAGGCCGGTCTGCCGGCCCTGAGCAGCTGCAAACTGTTCGAAGAAGGCTTTTGCCTCTTGGCGTCCTAAGATGCGCTGCGCCAATATATAGAGGTCTTCAACTGTCGTGGCTTCGCCTGCGCGAAACCTCGGCTCGCCCACTCTGGGGGAGACCATCCGGACGGCTTGGAGGCGCTCGGAGGCCGAGGGCACCGACAACAGTGATACCGTGATGAATAGGAGCGCGTTTACACCAATCGAAAACAGCGTGGCATGCACCAAAGGGTCTTCGATGTTTGAGCCGAACAACGCCTCTGGTCGGAGCCAAGCGATGCGGAATGGACCGTTTTGTAAAACGGCTTCGGTCAGTAGCAGACGACCTTCGAAACTGGGCAAAAAGAGTGTGTAAGCCCAAATTGCGAACCCTGAAAGAATACCTGTGATTGCACCATGGCGCGTTGCATTGTTCCAAAACAGACCGCCCAGAATGGACGGGAGCAATTGCGCGACACCGAGGAAGGCAATCAAGCCGATGGAGGCAAGCGCTGCGGTTCCGTCCGTCAGTGTATAATAGAGGTAACCGAGCGCCAGAATGCCAATGATGCTGATCCTACGTGCGACCAAAAGCATGGATCGAACGTCGTCAGACTGCGGATTGCGGTCTTGATTGGCCCGGATCCAAAGGGGCAACACGATATGAGTAGAAATCATGGTCGACAGTGCGATTGCTGCAACGATGACCATCGATGTTGCGGCGGAAAATCCACCAAGGAAGGCAAGTGTTGCAAGCCCAAATTGATCAAAGGCAAGCGGCAAGCTGACCACAAAAAGATCGGGGTTCGCGCTTGCTGGAAGGAATGTGCTCCCGCCGATGGCAATCGGCAAAACGAAGAGCGACATAAAAAAGAGGTAGAGCGGGAAAGCCCAGCTTGCTGTGGCCAGATGGGCTTCGGCGGTGTTTTCGACCACGACCACCTGAAACATCCGCGGGAGACAGATGATTGCGGTGGCTGCGAGGAAGGTCAGTGTCACCCACCGGGGCGTGATAAGCGTGTCCGACTGATTTATGACATCTGGTGCTTTTGATAGAATATCGGCTGGGCCGTCCGACAGCCCCCAGACCACGAAAACCCCAACAGCCAACAGTGCTGCCATTTTGACGACCGCCTCGAGTGCGATGGCCGTCACGACACCGTGGTGGCGTTCGTTAGCGTCGATACTGCGGGTTCCAAAGACAATGGTAAACAACGCCAGACCTACGGCCAGCCAGAAGCCGATGATGCTTGGGCTTAACCCGTCGGTGTCTGCTGCAAAGATTGAAAAGCTGAGCGTCAGTGATTTGAGCTGAAGGGCGATGTAAGGTGTCGACCCAATCACGCAAAGCAGCGTTACGATAACGGCAAGCAGATTGTTATTGCCGTAGCGGCTAGAGATTAGGTCCGCGATGGATGTGATCCGCTGTGTCCGACCGATGCGAACGAGACGCCGGAGCAGCCACCACCATCCGACAAAAACAAGTGTTGGGCCAAGGTAGATCGTGACGAACTCAAGTCCGTTTCGGGCAGCAGAGCCGACAGCCCCGTAGAAAGTCCAGCCGGTGCAATAGACCGAAATTGAAAGCGTGTAGATGATCGGAGAGGACAGAAACGATGCCGTTCCTTTGCGGGCGCGCCTATCCGCCCAGCCTGCGACCAGAAACAAAATGCCCACGTAAACCAAGCAAATCGTGACCAGTCCGTTGAAGCCAAGCATCTTAGTCTTCCTCGATTTCTTGGCTTAGAATGCGTCGCAGCATAAAGGCCAATGCAATCAGTGCGCCCCACAAAAAGAAGATCGCAAGAAACTGACGGGCGAGACTGGTCGCCCCAAAACCAAGCGCGTCCAGCAAAGGCGACAGGAAAATGAGGCACCCAAGCACGGGAATAAAAAAGGCCAGTTCAGCCCGTTTGCGTGCTTTGCGGGCAAGTACACTTGCGCCTTCGGAAATGCGCGGCTTTTCGGTCATCCCAAGAGCTCTTTGGCTGTCTGGACAATTTCCGAATTGGCAAAGGGTTTGGTCATAAACCGTGATACACCCGCGGATTCGGCGGCTTCGCGATCTTTCGTTTGACCTTTCGCCGTCAGCATCAGCACAGGTAACTCTGCGAGATTGGGGTGTTCGCGTATCCGCGTCAGAATTTCCAAGCCCGACAGTTCGGGTAGCATATAGTCAAGGATCACCAAATCCACAGGGTCTTGCGATAAGCGGTCAATAACTTCGGTCCCATTGTCCAAGGTTTCCACCGTGAGCCCTTCGCGCCCCAGAATAAAGGTCAACGCCTCCACTATATGCGGCTCGTCCTCGACGAGAAGCACTTTCTTAGTCATCTCTCCTCCCAAAGAATGACCCAACCAATTAAGAGGGCTTTCTCAGAGCTGCAAGCCTTGCGGATCATTTTAGAATGAACTGATCGCGCCGCGATTGGCAGCTGTGGCGCGGGCAGATTGAACATTGTGCGCCAGCTTCGATCAATGGAATCGAGTCGCGCGGCGTGTCGATCAGACTGTTTGAAAAAGGCGCAAACAGCATCGCAGTCCGTAAAGTGGGTGGAAGGTCGAATCCAATACTGTTTGCGAGATACGCAAAAGAGTAGGTCAGCAGTTCTTCACCCGTTGGCATGGCGATGCGGGCACGGATGACCTGGGTTGGGCGCTGCGCCGCTCGGTAAAGCGGCCATAACGGACACCCACCCGACCGTCTTGGCAGGGCAAGCGAGGGCAGGGGTTTGCGGAACAAAACCCCACCAGCTTGATCAGTGATCAAGAGGCCAGCATCAGGAAAGTGTGCCGTCTCTGGCAGGTGCGCCATGCGCCTGAAAACCACTTGAACGGGCAAGCCAGTTTCACTGGCAATTCGCACCGGATCAAATCCGTGATTGGCATACAGCGCCTCAAACTGGGCCAATGGCAACGCGTCTGCCATGGCGCGATACTCTTGAAAGTCTTTTATCAGTCTTGGATCGGACGTTTGAGGCAGGGCTTCTGGCGTTGTCTCTAAGGTTGCATCAAAGAAGCGATGTGTTTCCCAAAACGTCTCGGACGGGGTTTTGTCTGATGCAGTTGGATCAACCTGACTTTGGGCATCGAAATGGACCTGAATTTCTTGTGCGGTGGTCGACAGCCGCACAGCTTCCGCCCTGAGATTTGCCATAAAGCGTTTGCTCAGTTCGACTGGCAGGTCATCTTCATCCGCCAAAATCTCTGCGGTGGACCGCAAGGCGGTGATGTTCGACAGCATCAGATGCATCGCTTCTGAGAAAAAGGGATCGCGGTTCAGCTGATCAGAAAGGGCCGCCAACTCATCATCATGGTTGTCGATGCGATCTTGAAGGCGCTTCAACAGCCGCGCCCATCCTGGGAAACGCCCAACAAACTCTTCAAGCCGGTCGATCTCGGTCTTTACAGCTGGATCGGCCTGAGCGGCCTCTTGAAGGCGGTCTAAAAGTGTTTGGTCCGCTCCTTCGGTCAATTCCCTAACCGGCAGATCCAGCGCTTCGGAAATTGCATTGAGCGTCTTGCCAGCGATTCCACGTTTGTTGTGTTCGATAAGGTTGAGATACGGCGCGGAAATCCCAACTTGGCCTGCCAACGCGGATTGAGTGAGGCCTTTAAGCTTCCGGCCTTCGCGTATCCGTGTTCCCACCAATGTTCGCGCCATGGTCGCACCCTTTGATATTTAAAGGTTTTTTGGGGCAAAATTGCGATTTTGTAAATAAATTTTCTGTCTTTGTAGCACTCTAAAAAAGAGTTTTACAAAAAAACGTCGCGAAAACAGATGTGTATTGATTGGATTACACATTTTGACGCACAACGGAGGGGTTAAAGACATTGGTGTGGTCCGACTTTGGACGCGCACCGTCTATGGGAGGAAAATATGTCTGACTTATCAACAACCCGGCGTGGGTTGCTGAAGTCCGGTGCCGTTGTCGGTGCGGGTCTTGCAGTTCCAACGCTGATTTCTCGCCCTGCACACGCTTACACGAACGAGCCTACAGGTTCGACTGTGACGCTGGGCTTTAACGTTCCACAGTCTGGTCCTTACGCGGACGAGGGTGCGGACGAACTTCGCGCGTATGAGCTGGCGGTCGAGCACCTCAATGGTGGCGGCGACGGCGGCATGATGAACACATTCTCATCCAAAGCGCTTCAGGGTAACGGTATCCTTGGCAAACAGGTTGAGTATGTAACGGGCGACACGCAGACAAAATCTGACGCGGCGCGCGCATCTGCACGATCCATGATCGAAAAAGACGGCGCAGTCATGATCACTGGTGGTTCATCCTCTGGTGTGGCTGTTGCGGTTCAGGCGCTTTGCCAAGAGGCTGGCGTGATCTTCATGGCTGGTCTAACGCACTCCAACGACACAACGGGTAAAGACAAGAAGGCGAACGGCTTCCGTCACTTCTTTAACTCCTACATGACGGGTGCTGCACTCGCTCCTGTTCTGGCCGCAAACTATGGTACTGACCGTAAAGCGTACCACCTGACAGCGGACTATAACTGGGGTTATACAACAGAAGAAGCTGTTCGCACATCCACAGAGGCTTTGGGCTGGGAAACAGTTGGCACGGTTCTGACACCGCTGACGCAAACTGACTTCTCGTCCTACATCACGCCTGTTCTGCAGTCTGATGCCGATGTTCTGGTTCTGAACCACTACGGCGGTAATATGGTGAACTCGCTGACAAACGCGGTTCAGTTCGGCCTGCGCGATCGGGAAGTAAACGGTAAGAACTTTGAAATCGTTGTTCCATTGTACTCTCGCCTGATGGCGCGTGGTGCGGGTGAAAACGTTAAAGGTATCTTCGGTTCCACAAACTGGCACTGGTCGCTACAGGATGAGGGTACGAAAGCCTTCGTTAAGTCCTTCGGTGAGAAGTATGGCTTCCCACCATCACAGGCGGCACACACATGCTACGTACAGGCGATCCTCTATGCGGATGCTTGTGAGCGTGCTGGCACGTTCAACCCATGTGGCGTTGGAGAAGCTCTCGAAGGCTTCGAGTTTGACGGTATGGGTAACGGCCCAACATTGTACCGTGCCGAAGACCACCAGTGCTTCAAAGACGTTCTGGTTGTGAAGGGTAAAGAGAACCCAACATCTGAGTTCGACCTTCTTGAGATCGTTGAGATCACACCTGTGTCTCAGGTTACATACGACGCGTCCATCTTCGGTGGAGAGCTCGGCACCTGTAACCCAGGCGCATAATCACGACAGAGATTTGGACGGGGTGCGCCCCGTCCAAACGTTTTGGCAGCCCTAAAGAGATGGGGCATTTTCGAAAGGTAGGACAATGGAAGCCATTACCCTCCAGATCCTGAACGGTCTCGACAAGGGCTCGGCCTATGCCTTGATTGCCCTGGGTCTGTCCCTGATTTTCGGCACATTGGGTGTCGTCAACTTTGCGCACGGTGCGCTGTTTATGATCGGCGCCTTTTGTGCCGTGACCCTTAATAGAATTTTGACGCTCTCCTACAGTTTTGTAGATGAGACGCAGACCGACTTCCTCGGAAATCCGCTAACGGTTGAGGTGCCATATGTTTACGACTGGTTCGGGGAGGCGACCGGTGCCGCCATCATTGACTGGTCGGTACCGCTTGCGATCGTGTTTGCTATCCCGGTGATGATCCTCGTTGGTGTGATTATGGAGCGCGGGCTGATCAAGCACTTCTATAAGCGCCCTCATGCCGATCAGATTTTGGTGACGTTCGGTTTGGCCATTGTCTTGCAAGAAATCATCAAATTCTTCTACGGTGCCAACCCAATTCCAACACCAGCGCCAGATGCATTCACAGGTTCTTTCGATTTCGGCGTTCTACTTGGTTTTGATCCCGGTTTGATCATTTATCCGTATTGGCGGATTATCTATTTTGCTTTTGCGGCCGTTATTGTTGGTTCAGTATTCGCGTTCCTTCAGTTGACCACCTTTGGGATGGTTGTTCGGGCGGGTATGGCCGACCGGGAAACCGTGGGTCTGCTTGGCATCAACATCGATAAACGCTTCACGCTGATGTTTGGGATCGCCGCTGCGGTCGCTGGACTTGCCGGGGTGATGTATACGCCGATCAATTCACCAAATTATCATATGGGCATGGATTTCTTGGTCCTAAGCTTTGTTGTGGTCGTTGTGGGGGGGATGGGCTCGTTGCCGGGTGCTGTCGCCGCTGGCTTCTTGCTAGGAATACTTGAGAGCTTTGCATCCATGCGTGAAGTGCTAGCGGTTGTGCCAGGTATCAACCAGATCATCATCTATCTGGTGGCAATCATCGTTCTACTGACAATGCCGCGGGGTCTGATGGGCCGCAAAGGCGTGATGGAGGAATAAATGCTAGGTTTAGACCAAAAAGACTTTCGTCTGCTTTTGATTGTGGCGGTGCTGACGGCGTTCGCACCGTTCCTTCTGAACCCTTTCCCTGAAGGCTCCGCCATGGCGCAGTTCAATGCCGGATATCCCGACTTGATGCAGCGTTTCGTAATCTTCGGGATCTTTGCGATTGGATTTAACATCCTCTTCGGTCTGACGGGCTATCTGTCCTTTGGCCACGCAGCCTTCCTTGGT
>JBCBON010000020.1:0-41237 GCA_039821195.1 Pseudomonadota bacterium | reverse complement strand
TGGCGGGTGAGGTCATGGGGATATTTGGTCATCGTATTAATCCCTTCGTTCGCTTGGCGGGTGCGGCTTCGTCCGTCGGGTGGCCGTCTGGATCGACGGTGCGCATTGTCGCGGTCAGGGCCTG
The DNA here is from genome assembly GCA_039821195.1 of Pseudomonadota bacterium. Lineage (GTDB taxonomy): Bacteria > Pseudomonadota > Alphaproteobacteria > Rhodobacterales > Rhodobacteraceae > Amylibacter. Next base: position 41,113 of record JBCBON010000020.1, on the reverse strand, counting down.
CAAATCCGCCGCCGACAACGCCGGGGGGATGGTTATATTAATCGACGGTGTAGCCTGTGCCGGTGCGTCCGGCGCAGGCCCAACTTCCCGCTTTCCGGCCAAAGCCTTGAGGGCGAAAATCGTTGCGGTCAGGTTGCCGTCGCGGGCCTGCTGCATTAGCAGGGACACAAGTTCGGTTTCCATCTCACCCCGACCACCGTCGAAAGCCGCTTTGGCATCTTCGTCGCGATCAAGGACGGCACGGAAGGACGAGAGCGACATGCCAAGGCGATTGGCGATGTCAGCCTGCGCAACACCGTCAGCGGCATATTTAAAGATCGCACGATGGCCGTTGCCGGTCACCACGAACGGTTGGCCGGACTGGTCTTCGTCGCGGTATGCGAGGACAACGGATGTAGATTTCTCAGACATACCAAGTCTATGCCCCAACTCGGCTTTTCGCGCGACGGATCAAAGTCGTCAGACCGGAAACTAGGGTATCAAGACAGGGAAAATTAAGATTCTGCTTCCCATTTGACGCCCAATCAAGGCGGTTGCTGATGGAATTTATCTATTTTCCCTTGTTTTGTTGGATTATCAGGGCAGGCGGCAACTGTTAAACGAACAGTTGGTCTATAAAATAGGTCACTAATGCTGACTTTTTAAGATGGTGAGGGGGTCAGGATCGATGAAGCCGGGCACTTGTGCCGCGCGGACCCCACCAAAAGCTTAAAATAGGGGGACACGCCGACAAGGGTGTCGCGCCACCCTCTTTTCGGCCAAGGGGTGGCCCAAAAAGACAAGCAAAATCAGTAAGATATAGTAGAGACACCCTTAGACACCCTTATCTGTGAAAACTACAATTCATTAAGAGACAGAGAGGGGGGATGCTGTTGATGGGCTTATTGCAGAGCAGGGTATTATAGGAAAAGAGGGTGTTTCTGGGTGTCTGAGGGTAGCACCCTTGATTTTATTGAATAAATCCGGGTCGAGAGGGTGTCTCTTCCTTCCACAAAGGGTGTCCCTGCCCAAAATCGCCGTCAAAACGGTATTTCAACCTGATCTTCGGCGTCATCTTCCGTCCCCTCGGGCCGCTTCTTCTCTGGCCGCTTTTCCACTACTTGCCACACCCCCTCGACCCTTCGCTCTGGTGCCAGTAGTGTTTCCCGTTCTGTAGGATTACCCCTCACGTAGCACATCACCCGTGGGCCATTGTACGTCAGCTTTTTACGCTCCCAACCCAGAGCCGTTGCCGCTTGACCGATAGCGACCATGCTGGCCTGTGTCTTCTGAACACCCAGCAGATCATAGATTTCACCAATCGGAAAGCGGCCTTTGAAGCCGCCAAACTTAGCGTTGAACACCTCCTCCATCGGGTTTTCTTGCTGACGCTTGAACTGTTCACCTGTCGCCAAATGATACAGCGATGGATCAAGCTGAATGCTTTCCCCCTGTGCTTCCCTATGGGCTGCTTCCGCCCACAATTGATCACGGTCGCGCTTCAGTCCTTCAAGGTCGATCTTGCCGCATTCCACGGGCCAGAACCGCCGCGCGCCTGTTGGATCGTTGAGGTATTTATTGGCCTGTCCCCCATTGGTGGACCCAAAGAATTTACACTGGCGGTCGTGTTGGTCGGAGAACCGTCCATAGGATTTGCGGCCTTTATCGAAGGTGCGGGACAGCATAGATTTGACGTTTTCGGCGTCACGCTTGCTCAGCCCCGCCAATTCCTGTGCTTCGACGATCCACTTCCCTTCTGTCGCTTCAATGATTTCTTTCCCGTTCCCCCCGATAGGGACTTCATCAGCAAACCATTCAGGTTTGACCGCCAGTAGCTTTAGCGCGGTCGATTTACCGCCGCCTTGCGATCCTTCAAGCACCATCATTTCATCGGACTTGCATCCGGGCTTCCGCGCCCGTCGGACGCACGCAATCAACGATTTTGGGCCAATGGCCTGTGTGTAAGCATTCGACGCGGCACCTAGATAAAGCGATGGCCAAGTCTCAAGGCGCTTGGTCCCGTCCCACTTCAAACCGTTCAGGTAATCGCAAACAGGGTGGAAACGATGATCTTCCCCGATGTCCCCGATCAAGTCGCGCATATCATCTTTCTTGATCTTGAAGCCGAACCTGTCTTCGATCCTGATCCGAAGCCGCGCCACGGCTTCATCGGTCAACCGACCGTCGAAATCGGCGTCCAGTCCCTCAATGATGTAGCATCGGTTGAATATATCTTTCTTGACTGTGACGCCCAATTGCTGAAGCGCGACACGGTAGTTGTGAAACAGCGTCTTATAGGGCTTGCCCTCGTTATCGCATTTGAACTTTAGCGTTCCTTGCACATCGGTGTTGGTTGCCGCTTCCTTCTCTTTTTCTTGCCGCACCTTGGCCTTGGCTTTTTCAACTTGCCTCATTGCATATTCGATTGGTTTCGCCCGCCGTTTGCCGTTAGCGAACGTGTACATACTATCGGAGACGGCCCAGTCTTCGTTCAGTAGTGCACCCACAATCTTCCCGTCTGGCTTGAGCCCGATACGAACCAGTTCGCACGCGACGAAGTGCACGCGTTCCGACCTGCTTGGCCAGCGTGTGAGGTCTATAGGCGGCTCTTCCCTGTCGTGAAGGTATTCGGGTTTGTATGTGATCGCAGCGGGAAGGTCAGACGATCCACCCAGCGCAATGATTTCTTCAATGGTGGGCGTTATGATCTGACTGGCATCTAGCGCATCCCGAACCGCCTCGTTCACATCCTTCGACTTTTTGAACTTGGACAGAGGATAGATGTTTTTTGGCTTATGCCACATCACACGCGACTGTGTGTTCGTGCGGCCCTTTTTCCGCTTCGCCTCGCCTGCCACGTTGAGTGTGAAGGGCACCCGAAAAAGCTGACAGACCGCGTGGCAGTTGTCGCCTTCGAAGATTTCAGCAAGGCGCTTGTTATAAAGGCCCGCTTCGTGCGCTTTTGCTTCATTGCCACTGATGCGGATTGCTTCTTCCATTTCCCAAAACGCTTGATAGCCCCCGCCGCTAAAGACCAGTGTCGTGGGTTCAGGGACTCCCTTGGGCAAGTTGTGCGTGAACAGGCCCAAGATACGTTCCTGTTCTTGTTTCAGGTCTGCGCCGGGTTCAGGGTCCACGTCCACTTGAAGGCGCACCACTGCTTCAATGTCCTTAATCGCAGCTTTCTTCATCAGATCGCGGTTCGCTGGATTGGGATGCCAGTAGATATTGTGCGACGGCTGGCGGACATCAATCCACTCCTGAAAGTCTTGAATGTGCCGACCAGTGCCCAGACGACCAGAGCCGTGGCCAAAGGTCCGGGTTTCCGTAGGGCCTTCGCCCACCGGGATCGCTGTCACAACCCAGTTTGCGTCGGGGTGCTGTGATTGCATGAAGCCCGTCGCATCGGTAAACCGACTTGTTTCTGTCATCGTGCAATCCTTCCATCAGGAAGGACCGGCGCGTTATTGGCACTTCATATTCCTTGGCCCATCGCGTGATCGGTCCAAGGTTCAAAATTCAGTTTCGCAGAAACTCTGTGAAATCGGCGCTGGTTGCAGATTTGCTTTCCACGCGTCCACTTCTTCAGCAATCCAGTAACGGCGGCGTCCATTCGGGTGCAGCAAGCGCGCAGATGGGAACGTGCCGTCCTTCATCATCGCCAGAATTGTGGGCTTGGGAAGCCGGAACTTCGCCTGAAGGTCTTCATATGTGTAAAGCGCAGCGCCGTCAGGCACCGTTTTCGTGCGACCTGTGGTTGTTTCGACAGTGTCATTCATTGTCATCACCTTTCGGAATATGTTGATGACAACGACATCGCATAATTGCGTAGATCGGCGCGACAGACCAAAGCCGCGAAACCGGAAACTAGGGTAGATCGACGTCCCTTAATACAAGGCTCTGGTGAAAAACTCGCAGCGATCTTGCAAATTCTGGCGTTTTCTCAGTTCGTCGGCATAGGTCTTGGGAACTTCCTGCCCAACTTCTTTTTTCTGACGTATAACTTCGGGCAAATTCCAGAGGCGTGCGATGTAGTAACAATGGCCTGGCCCATAGCCTTTCTCGAACCCTTGGGCCAAGGTGAATGCGACTTTTGCCGCTTCGGAGAACTTTTCCCGTTTTGGGTTCCGCTTGGGCACAACAAACTGTCGGTCTCGTTCAGGCAAAAACAGTTCGTAGAATTTCGCTACTGCGTCGAAAGCCCAAAACAGGAACAACGTGCCGACCTGTCTAGGGTAATCTTCGTCCCACACCTCGCGACCTTGATCAGGGATTTTCCCCATCAGCTTTTCATCGCGACGTTCTTTCTCTCGCTTCAACTCTGCTGCGGCCATCTCGTATGCCCATGCGTCACGTTCTTCAGATGTTGGGCGCTTATACCAATCAGGCCCCCAACGAGCCTCGTGCAGGTACCGGTTGAGTATTGCATCCTTGTCCGGTTCCGGGGTTGCCCATTGGGTCTTCGCCTTTGCCAGAAGCTCATCCCTTGAAAGCTGGCGCATCATATCGCGGCTTTTGGTGACTGGCATGGTAGTGTTTTCAGGCCAATCGGAAATGGACGAACTGGAATATCCGTCGATATAGTCTGCGAACCCAACATCCCAATCTCCGTTCTTCCCACCCCCTTTAGGCCAGCGGGAGGCATACCATTCGGAATATCCCTTATGTACATCACTCGCTTGCAGGATCAGTTCATTGAGGCCGTCCACTCCTTCAACAACGAACGAATATCCGGGAACATCGTTCAATGACCCCAACACTTCCAAGATTGCTTGTCGGATTTGATACGGTTCTGGGCCTTCAAAGGCATTGTCACTCAAATATTCTTCACTCATCAAGGCCACCTATGAACTGGGAATAGAGTTCCGCCGCCTCGCGCTTTTCATCCAAAAAATCGTGGTGGTTGTATGTGGCTTCGATGCCTTGCAGCTTATGTCCAAGGGCGAGTTCCGCGATATGTGTCGGGACGCGAAGTTCTGACAGCTTGCTTCGGAACGTATGCCGCAGGTCATGGTTGGACCAATCGTGGAATTCTTCCGGGATGCCTTTGTTTATGAGCTTCTTTGAATAGGTGTTGCTGTTTACAGGCTTTTCGCCGCCATCGGTTGAAAACAGGAATTCACCCCGGTTGCCACGCTTCAGTTTTTCAATGATCTGCCAAGCCCGGTCGGAGAACGGGATCAAGGTTTCCTGTTTGATCTTGCTTTTGGCCTTGGTCAGGTGAAGTGCCCGCCGTTCGAAGTCAATGTCACTCCATTTGGCTGTTCGCAGTTCGATGGTGCGGCACCCTGTCAACATTAGCAGTTGAACCAGATCGCCCCATGGATAGCCAAGAGCCTTGGCCCGGTTCAAGATTACCTTTGTGTGATTGGTGGACAGGAACTTCGCTTCAGCGTCCTTCATCGGCTGGGGGTTCTTTCCCTCCATCTTTTTAATTTCGCGGCGCGGATCGTGGTCCATATGCCCATTCTCGATCCCGTATTCGATCAGCATCCGCACAACATTCTTGATCTTGGTTGCCGTATTCCATTGACCGGCTTCGATAGTATCATTCAGCAGGCGATTGATTTTAACGGCGGTGATGTCGGACATCTGTTCAATGTCATATTTTTCGAAACCCGGAAGGACATGGTTCTTTATCAAGTTCCGCAGGTTCTTGACCGTCGCAGAGCGATTATTAGCGGATTTGAGCGCAAGCATCCCGTCGATCACCACAGCCACCGAATTGTTGAGTTGTTCTGCCGCAGCTTTGTGTTTGGCCTTCACAGTCGCAATTTGGAGTTCCTTGGGGTCTTTGCCCTGATCAGCCAAAGTTCGGACTTCATCGGCCTTGTTACGCGCAGCCTTCAGCCCAACGGCAGGATATTTGCCGATGACCATGCGCTGTTGTGGTCCTTTCAGTTCGCGACCTGTCTTTGGATTGAAGCCGCCTTGCCCCGTGACACGATATACAACCGACCAACGAATGCCCCTGTGGGTTGCGCGCAGCATCAGGCCTTCGGTCGCAGGATCGGTCAATTCGATGCGAGGTTCATTGCGCCCCGGCAACGGCAAGTTGTCGAGAAAGGCGGGGGTCCATTTTCTAATTTGAACATTCATTTGGGCACCAAAAGGGAAGCGAAATTCATTGATATTGATGTATGTCAGTATTCGCTATGATGCAATAAACGACTGAATATATTTGATAATTATTTTTAACAGCATGTCGTTATGTGTTACGACGCATAGAGCGAACAGCTTTGTAATCAGTAGGTCCGCGGTTCGAGTCCGTGTGGGGGCACCAGATTAATCCAACTTTGATACTGCGGACCAAGGTTGTTTAGACCGAGATTTTACTTTTTGAGTTCTATTTTGTAATCAGTAGCCTTCTGGCCGCCTTTCGCCGTTTCGATTGCAGGAGGTGTTCTGTTCTCGACAGTCGTATCGTTTTTCTTCGTGCCGCCCATGTTTGCGTTGGTATGGCGCAAGCCGGTTAAATTGGGCTTCTTCGGGCTATGGCCTATGCAAATCTCTCGGGCTTAAGGTTGCGAGATGCACGTTGGACGAAAGACGGATCGCTTTGGTCATCTGTTGCCGGAACATCGTTTGCTATAGATCTCTCAAAACGCTGTTTGCATCAGGCTGCTAACAATTGCCGGTTTACTGAGGCTTGAAAAAATTTTTCGTTGCGGAACCCGTGTTAGGTCCGGATTTAATAGTCTTTCTCAAAAAAGATGCCGATGCCCGAGCCTCCATCCGTTGCGGAGCTCCCTTTCAGGCGGACATTTCGGTTGATGTCTAAATTCAGGTTGAGCTCCTCTTCGCCCTCATTGTTGACGATGATTTCCGAATAGAGGTTCTCGGATAAATACGCCCCTGCGCGGACATCTGTTTGGCCTTGTCCGTCGCTGGAGACATCCAACTCGTTGAGGTTCAGACCTTGTCGAAGCTGGGCGATGGGCCCGCTTTCCCCGGTGCCAAAGCCCCCCAGCGCGGACACAAGTTGGGCCGCCTGAAAGGGGGAGATTTCGTTGACGCCTTTACCAAAGAGAAGCTGCGCCGCAATCTCGTCTTCGGGCAGGGACGGTGTTGATTGTAGTGTCACCTCCAGATCGGATGCCAACCCCTCTAAGATGAATTGAACGATCAAATCATTGCGCGTGGTTTCAGCGACAATCCGCAACCACGGGTCAAGAGCGCCGCGCATGTCCGCGGTCGCCTCGATAATGGTCATGCGTCGGCCCAGGATGTCGAGTCGGCCACGGATCAATTCAAACTGCCCCGAGGCGGCGACCTCGTCGGTGGTTCCGCCCAAAAGAAGATCGCCGGCCAGTTCGGCATCAAGGCCCTGACCGCGCACAAAAATCCGGTTCGGTGCTGTCACCTGAATATCGAGCGGGAAGGGTATGTTAGGGCCCGGACGCTCGGTTTCGATGAGGCCCGCGCGATCGCGTGTGATCCGACTCGCACTTGGTTCACCCTGATGCTGCAAATCCGGCAACAGGCCTTGCGTCGCGGCTTGTGGGGTCACGCGGATTTCAGTTTCGCCAAGGGTGATCGCGCCGTCGATTGCCGCGCCGCCCGTCAACGGACCGATGAGGGCGATCTGTCCATCCAAACTGGTTTCAAAGAGCGAAGGATCCGATAACCTGAGATTGGAAAGATCAACTGTCAGGTTGCCGTTATAGGGCGGTGATAAGGTAATCGGACCATTGGTCTGGATCGAACCACCCGCGGTGGAACGGCCGCTTGCGGTCAGGGTCGCGGTGCCGTTTGTGAGCGCTGCCTGCAGGTCGATCTGTTCCAGGGCTGCGGACAAGTTGGGTAAGGCAGCACGCCCGTCCCGAAGGGTAAGGCTCCCGGCAAGTGACGAAAGCACCGGCGGGCCATCGGCACGCAGATCAAAGCTGAGTGCGCCTTGCAGGTTTCGCGGCTCGATAAATCCGTTCACCAGACCAGCGGGTGCCGTGCCGTTCACCGACAGGTCAAGCCGTTCGCCAAAACCAAAGATGCTGCCTTCTAGGGCGGCTTGCACGCCGGCAAGACCAGATGCCTGCAGATCAATGTCGACCTGATCGCCAGCATCGCCCGTGATACGCGCCGTACCCGTCAGTGCCAGTGGTCCATCAAATCCGGGCGCAACCCGCGCGAGATCATCCAGGTTGATGTCGATGGCAATCGGCTCATTAGGACCGGTTCCAATCAATGCGGCGCTGATCGCACCCGTGTTCAGCGTGATGTTTCGAATGTCCGGGGCGTCTTGTCCGACCCGCGCCGAGAGATCGAAGTCAACCGTTTGAACGAGGATCGCATCCAGCGTTTCGATGCCCGTCGAAAGTTGATCGCCCTCCAAGGCAATGTCCGCATCTATCCAGCGTTCACCAATGGAGAACACGCCATCTGTCGTCAAAGAGACAGAACCCGCCAACGGGCGTTTCGCGAGATCGGAGAGCACAGACAGATCAGACGCGTTGAATGTTATCTGCGCGGCTATGGGGTTGTCGAGACTGCTGGGATCAAACCGGGCTTGGCCAGACAAATCCGCGCCGAGACCCTCTAGCTTTAGATCGTTCAGCGTCAGGAGGCCACCATCGATCCACGAGGCTGTAGTGTTCAAGGATAAAGGGCCGGACAAAGTTGGCTCAACCAACCCAAGTTCGGCGATGGACGCATCAATCGAGAGATCGGCCAAATCACCGTTTATGCGACCGGAAAGCACCGCAGTTATGTGGTCGTTTTGCGCGGCGAACGTATCGATTGTGAGGCCGGTTTCATCGCGTAGGGCAGAGAGCTTTATTGTGCTTTGCCCCTGAAGCATGGGGTCCAAGCGCTCTTGCCCTATCCCGATATCGATGGTTTTCGCCTCAGCCATCACGTCGAATGCGCCCGTCAGCAGAGTGCCGCTGCCCTGAGCGTTCAATTGAAATCCACCTTCGAGTGGGCGTTGGGCTAGCCCAGAAAACTTGGACAATTCGTCGGCGGAGACGTCCAAAGTACCAGAGATTGTGGCGCCAGATGTAAGCTCGGAAATCGCGGCGTTTCCATTGATCGTCAGAGTGTCCAAAGTCGCTAAGATCTCTTCGATCTGGAAGGGTTGATTTTGCGTTTGTGTGAATTCCATGTCGATGGCCAAGGTTGATCCAAGGGCGTCCGCAAGGGCCGGGCTGTTATGGCTGACCCCAACGGAGGCCAGTGAAACTTCGCCCGTAATGGATGCCGGTTCTGCCAAGCTGACCTGACCTTCGCCCGAGAGGCTGGCAATATCGATGCGCAATCCTGCCGCCGCTAGCCCATCAACTGTGGCATCCATCGCCCAGCGATCATTCAGCAGTTCATCGTACTGCGCGGTGATGCTCGCAGAATTGAGGAAAACAGGGTTCTCCGCAGTTGATGGGAGGCGCAGACGGTCGGTGCCGGATATTCGACCATCGATCGCAATGCGCTGAGGGCGCCCATCGGGGCGGATCATGGCATCTGCGTTGAAAGACAGTGCAGCCGTTGTAAGGGCAATTGATTGAAGCGTCACCACACCTTCTGCGACCGAACCCTCGGTTGTCAAAACCGATTGCGCACCAAAAAAAGGTTCAAGATCCCGCTGAACCAGCGGTCTCACGTCGCCGCTCAGCCGAGCGTCAAATGCGAGCCCATCGCCACTTGGCAGGGCTGATAGGTGAACCTGCCCGGACAAGTTCTCGGCTCCATCGGTCGCTAAGGAAATCGTCGCGGTAAAGTCGTCGACAGGTGCCTCGCCATCAATGCTCAGCGATAAATCAGGGGAATCTGGGATGTTCAGAGTTCGGGAAAGCACTCCACCAGACCGTTCGTTTAGGTCGAGTTTCACCTTCAAATTTTCAGTGTCAGCCTCAAAGCCCGCATCCAAACTCAGGCGGTCCCCGCGTCCTTCGTTTTGCAGAACCAGCAATGCGGATGCATTTCCATCGCCAAGAAAAAAAGCACCTTGAAGTGTCAACAAGGTGGCTTCCCCAACAAGCGTGGGCCCAAGAAAAAGTTCGGGAGTTGAGATGTTCTGGACGTCAATCCGAACAGGAAGATCTGGGAGCGAAAACTCCCCAGCTTCGGCATCTTCGGGTGTCGGCGTTCGGTTGCCATCTGGTGGCCGCAGAAACTCGATCCGTTCCGCGCTTAAGTCGGTGACGTTTAGGTTTCCGCGCAAAAGTGCAGTTCGCGTCCAAGATAGGGACGCGTTTTCCACCCTCAGCCAGACGCCGTTCGCATCGGAAATCGTGAGAGAGGTTAGCCGCGCTGTCGAAGACAACGCGCCTTCAAACCCCTCGATTACAACGTCGCGATTGTCACCAGACAGACTGTCCTCGATCAAGCGTTCAAGAAAACCTGCGCCATCGTCGTCTTGCGCATGGGCTGTGCCATATGCACCGACAAAAGCGAGTGAGATAAGTGCAATCCAGATTGCGCGCATCAGAATGCCTGCCCAATGCCAATATAGATTTCAACCGCTCCGCTGTCACCACCACTCACTGGTGTGCCGACGTCAAATCTAAGCGGTCCAAGTGTTGTGTTGTATCGCAGGCCGACACCCGCCCCACTGTGGGACTGTCCGTCTTCGGACCAATTGCTGTCCGCCGCGATAAAACCTGTGTCGTAAAAACCGACCACTGACCATGTAGGGTTAAGCGCATATCGCAGTTCTGTGCTAAACGCGGCAAAGCTGCGACCACCGACAGTGCCTGTGTCTGTTTCAATTCCCAGCGACTGAAATGCTTGGCCGCGTACTGTGTCAGATCCGCCTGAAAAAAAGAGAGAGTTGGGTGGCACCGCGCCGGCCTCGGCCCCGATCAAGGACCCCAGTTGCCCCCGGATCGCGAAAACCGTCCCGCTGTCTGCGCCTAAGGCCAAGTAAGTTCGCGCATCCAAATAGGACCATGCGCCATCACCGCTTTCTTGGTTGATGCCGTAGAATGGCGCCAATTCAAGGCTGGTATAGTACCCTGACTTGGGGTCGACCGGGTCGTTGCGATTGTCAAAGGTGACAGCAAGTGGAAGAAACACATGTTCAAGTACTGACGCGCCGTCTGCATCTTCGACATCGCTGTACTGGTAAGCGATGCCAGCTTCGGATGTCAGCGTATCGCTTAGTTCGCGGTTGAAGCCGCCTGCTAAAACCACCGTGTTTTGTGAAAACTCTGGCTCGTCTTGCGCACTGAGCGTTCCAACAAGATAGAGGTCCGTTTTCGGAGTGAACGTCGCGGGACGCTCATACCTGATGGAGGCGGTGTAGTCCGTTCCGCCAGAATCTCCGCCGATGCCACCAACCTCGCCTTCGACCCGCAAACGCTCCGCACCACCAAGAAGGTTTCTGTGCAACCAGAAACCACTGAGTGATAGCCCTTCTAAGGATTGGACTTCTGCGCCGACGCCAAACCGGCGTTTTGGTGCGGGCTCCAACCTTGCGATAATGTCTATCAGATTTCCGGTTCTAACCGTGTCCGTCTCTTCCAAAATGACGGATTGGAACGCGCCTGTACGTCGCAGTCTTTCCGCAGTTTCGTTCAAGGCGATTTCCGAGAACACCTCACCGCTGGGCAATCCCGCAATCGCCCTTACACGTGCCTCACGCACACCGGACTCTGTGACAAGGATAAGGTCCCCAAACTGCAATTTTGGGCCGGTTTCGATGGCTACGCTGACCGATACTGTGGCATCGTAGTGGTTGGCAATCAGGCTTTGGTCGGCCACCTGCGCTTTTGCATAACCTGCATTGCGCCAAGCGGTGATCGCATCTTGGACGGTCCTTTGAATGATTTGGCTGCCTGCACTGCGACGCCGTTTGAACCCCTCTGGGATTTTGAACGCGGGTGGGAGTGGGGAAACTTCGGCTGTCGCAAAACGGAACCGAGGTCCAGCGTCGACGGCAATTGCAATCTGATCAACATCACTTGGGACCGAAAGGGGTGAAATCGATGACACCTCTGTGCCGTCAATGCGGATCGAAATCGCTGCGCCATAGGAGGCTTGGGCGTAAAGGACACCAAGAAGATTGGCGTAATCAGCGCGCGCAGCGGCGATGATGTCCTGCACATTGGCCTCTTCATCCGTCACAGTTTTGGCGGCTAAAGACGTTTGGCGAAGCTGGTCCGCAAGCTTGTCCGGTCCTGATGTCACGGTGACCTCGACGTCGGTCGCGACAACCGACGTGGCAAATAGGACTGACCAGAACAGACCGAGTGATATTGTGGATAGGCGGTTCAAGGACGGTCGGCACCCGAAAGATTGCACCGTTCATGGTATGGCCATGCTTCCGAGACTTCCACCGCATTTTGTTTGCTATTGAGGCGTCGGCTTAAATGCGGGCACCCACCCGCCGCTTGTACGGTCTCTTGTGGATGCGAGCGGGGCCGAGGCGTCTGTGTTTCGGTTTGACTACTGCGCCGCACCATATCCGGCTTGGCGCCCAAAAACAGTTCCCGATGTCAGACCCGAGCCACCTGGATAGCCGCCATAGAAGACGCCGCCCACCATTTCCCCACAGGCATGCAACCCCTCGATGGGTGATCCGCTCTCGGCTACGACGCGACCAAGCCCATCGACCTTCACTCCGCCATACGTGAATGTAATGCCCCCGGTGACAGGAAACGCGCGATACGGCGGGGTATCAAACTTCTGCGCCCAATTTGTTTTGTTCAACGTCAGTCCATGGGTGGATTTGCCATCCAGAATGGTGGGATCAAAGGCAGTGGTTTCATCGACGGCATCGTTGTACGCCTGCAAGGTCGCAGCCGCCTTATCGTGATCCACGCCTTCCAGTTTTGGCAAAAGGTCCTGAAGGCTGTCAGCCTCGACAAAACTTGCATCCTCGAACCGGTACTCATCGTAGAACAGATCAAAAACCTTCGCGTCAAAAATTTGCCACGCGAAATGCCCCGGCTGTTCCAGCACTGCACGTCCAAATTGTGCATAGGTATAATTGCGGAAATTTATGCCTTCATCCACAAAACGTTCGCCGTTTGCGTTGAGCATGACACCCAGAAAGTAGCAGATCTTTCGGTAGTTCTTGCGCAGCTTCGGTGGGATATCGAGGTTCCCGAAATCCTTCATGTGTAAGTCCATAGGCGTTGCATGGCATCCGTCAAACTTGCCGTATTTAATTGCACCAAGTTTGAATGCCATGTTCAGGCCATCGCCGGTGTTATGGGGCGTGCCGCGCACTTTGGCGACCGACCAGTCGGGGCCCATTTCGGAGGCGCGTAGAGCGTCGCTGGACTCAAACCCTCCGCAGGCCAAGATGACAGCTTCCGAGTGGAGCTTTTCATCGCCGACCATAACACCGGTCACTTTGCCATCATCTGTAACAAGATCGGTCACACCCGCGTTGAAACGGATTTTTCCGCCTAGTTTCCGAAAGGCGGCCAGCTCCATGTCATAAAGGCCAACGCCCTCGTTATTTGCCGCAAGCGTCAAGCCGCCCCAGAAGATATACTTTCCGTCCTTTTTGAAGCTTTGCCGCGAGTAAATGGGTTCGTAGGTCACGTCATGGCCAGCTAGCCACTTCACGGCATCATAAGAGTCTGAGACAAGTTTCTGCTGCTCGGGAGACAAGTCGCGCCCTTCATTGAAATCCAAAAGATCGTTTGAGAACTTTTCTTTGGTGTAGCTGCCGAAGTCGGTGTTTGGCAGGCGCGGGTCCCGTTTGTTTGATAAAAGAGGGTACAGCTCTTCGGAGGTGTCATAGGCAAAACGCATGGCGCCAGCGGTGTATTTGGTGTTCCCGCCAGCAAGATCCTCTGCCGCTTTTTCCAGCATTAGGACGTCTGCACCTTTTTCCAGGGCTGCGATCCCAGCGGACATGGCTGCGTTTCCAGACCCAACGACAATAACTTGTTTTGGCATACGACTCTCCTTTATTGACGTCTTGTATCCAACTGGATACAATTTTCAAGAGATGGAAAATTCTGACCCCCAACCCAACGTGTCGAGTGGTGCCGCGGCCTATGAAGCGCTGCTGAAGGCGATCTCTGATGGGACGCTCAAACCAGGAGATCGGTTGCGCGAAGTGGAGGTGTCGAAATTGTTGAACCTCTCTCGTACGCCCGTTCGAGAGGCACTGCGACGTTTGGAATCTGATGGAATTGTTGAGCATCAACCGCGGATCGGGGCGGCCGTCCGACAACTCTCTCATAGTGAGATTGTCGAGCTTTACGAAATGCGTGTCGTGTTGGAGCGGACCGCCGCGGAGATGGCGGCAAAGCATGCCTCGGAGGCAGAGATTGACACGTTGGAAGGCTTGAACCGTGATATTGCGGAAAGCCGGAATGATCCGGTCGCAGCAGCGGCCATCAACCAGTCTTTTCACAAAGCGTTGTACCAAGCGTGTCGCAACCGGTTTTTACTGGATGCCGCAAGTGGGCTGAACAACTCCCTCATATTGTTGGGGATCACAACGTTCACGGATGAGGCGCGCATCGATACGGTCGTCCGACAACATCAAGACGTCATCGATGCGCTGCGCGCCCGCGACCCAACTCGCGCCGGAGAGGCGGCGGAAGCGCATTTGCAGACATCGCTTCGGAAACGCTTGAAGGTGCTTGGGTCATGAGGCCGGTTTTCTACGCCTTCGGAGTTGGTTTGCTGGGTGTTGGTATATTCCATCTGTTCAGCTTGCCTTTGCCTTGGCTGCTTGGTCCGATTTTTGCATGCTTGGCCGCGGCCATTCTAGGCGTCCCACTGAAGGGGATCAAATCGCTCAACGATGGGATGCGCACGATCCTTGGCGTGGCGGTCGGTGCGACATTGACACCGGCGGTTCTTGCCAGCATTCCGGCGATGTGGCCGACGCTGCTGCTGATGTTGCTGATGACTGTGATTATCGGACTGGTCGGCGTGCCGTATTTCATCCGTGTCTGGAAGTTTGATTTTACGACCTCTTACTATGCTTCGATGCCCGGCGGGCTTCAGGATATGCTGATCTTTGGTGAAGAGGCTGGTGGCAATGTCCGCACGCTGTCCCTGGTGCATGCCACACGGGTATTTGTCATCGTGGTGATCCTTCCGTTTTTGCTAACGGGCATTTGGGATGCGGATCTGTCCCAACCGCCGGGTGTTCCGGCCAACACCGTTCCCTGGTATGAATTGGTCCTCATGGTCATTTGCGGCATTGCCGGATGGCGGGTGGCGAAATGGGTTGGCATGTTCGGGGCGTCGATTCTTGGGCCTTTGATTTTGACAGCTGTTTTGACCTCCTTTGACCTTATCCATTTCAGGCCTCCCGC
Source organism: Pseudomonadota bacterium (assembly GCA_039821195.1). Lineage (GTDB taxonomy): Bacteria > Pseudomonadota > Alphaproteobacteria > Rhodobacterales > Rhodobacteraceae > Amylibacter. Next base: position 25,910 of record JBCBON010000020.1, on the reverse strand, counting down.
AGAGGCAATTTGGGCCGCGCAGTTCTTTATCGGGATCACAATCGGCGGCAAATACACCGGGATCACAATGGGTGAAATTCGCAGGGACGTGACGGCCGCATTGGGGCTCTGTGTGATCCTGTTTATCCTAACGGTCATTTTTGTTGAGATCGTCTATGGCGCAGGCCTAGCGCCGGGTATGGAAGCTTTGCTCGCCTTTGCGCCGGGCGGGCAGGCCGAGATGACGGTGCTCGCGCTTATCGTTGGGGCTGACGTCGCCTTTGTTGTGGCTCATCATACGCTGCGCATCTTCTTCGTGATCCTAGGCGCACCGATTGCGGCGCGATATTTTAATCAAGAAGCTCGGAATTGATCACATGGATTGGTGAGCCGCTTGCAAACATGTTCACCTGTTCGAAGATATCCGTGAACTGCAGGTCAAACTCGTCTTCTGTCACATAGCCTAAATGTGGTGTGGGCAGGACGTTGGGATGCGTCAGCAACGGATGCGTGGGATCGCGCAGAGGTTCATGATCAAACACATCGACGGCTGCATAAATGCGGCCTTTCGCAATTTCGGTTTCCAGAGCGTCAGGCGCAACAAGGCCTGACCGAGAGGTGTTCACAAAAAGCGCCCGGTCTTTCATGACGGACAGATCGGCGGCTGTAATGATCCCTTTTGTGTCTGGCTTGAGGCGCACGTGCACCGAGACAACATCTGAAGTGTTGAAAAAACCTTCCCGGCTTGTTGCAACCGTTTCACCATCAGCGATTGCGCGCGCGCGACCGTCCTCCGACGACCACCACTGCACATGCATGCCCAAGGCTTTTGCATAGCTGGCAACGGCGCGGCCAATGCGACCGTACCCATAAAGTCCAAGCGTCCGGCCACGCAATGTGCGCCCAACCCCCATTTGCCATGCGCCAGCTTTGATTGAAGCAACTTGGTCGGGGATTTGACGATAGCTGGCTAGGATCAGGGCGAGCGTCATTTCGGCGGCAGCGTAAGAGGGCGTGTCAGAATGCATGTTTGAACACAGTATAACTCCGTACTTGCTGCAGGCTTCGACGTCGATATGGGGATACACACTGCGCTGAGATATCAGTTTCAGATTGGGCAAACGCGCTAACAGATCAGCTGTTATTTTTGTGCGTTCCCGAAACAGGACCAGCGCTTCGGCGTCTTTGACACGACCCGCAAGTTTTAACGGATCCGGTTCGTGGTCGGTCCAGACGTGCACCTCGTGATCTTTCAACAGCTGAAAGCAGTGAAGGCCACGCAGCGTGTCGAACCAATCATCAAGGATATGAACCTTCACCGACTTTCGATCCCAGCCTTTGGAAAGGGCGTGCGCGGTGTTGCCACAAAGCGAGGGCCTTCAATCGCCTCAAGTGCGTCAGAGATCGAGCTACGCAAGCCGATCAGGTAATTGTATTGGGCGTCGCAGCCGGAAACAGGGGTGGGGTAGTCATTGATTTCCCGTTGGATCAGACGCTTTGCCGTTTGGAGTTCGGCCTGAGCGACAGTCAGGCAATCTTGGTATGACATCTTAGTCTCCTTAATTGTATACTATTGTATACAAACTAGATAGAATATCAAATGTTTTCCCAAACTGACGCTGGTACAAAGACTTCTCCGGAAGCGAGTTTACGGGCGGTTCTAATCAAACCCGCGGAAATGAGATCGAATGTCTCATTCGAAGTTTTAAAGTCCACGATGACTTCTAACATGCCCATAGGGTGCTCTAGGTAAATCGGGGCAGGGGAAACATTTGGCAGTTCACACAAACCTGCCCCAACGGTTCCGGGGCAAAGCAAACAAGCACTGAGACATTGAGAACCGGTAACGGCGAGACTGGGGTGGCACGACCACGGCATGAAATATCGAACTGCAGCGGTCCCTCCGTCTTTGGCCCGTGCGAGCAAACCGAATTTGGGTGTCACTGACTTGGTGACATCGCCCATGCCCATCATCTCGCCAGCTTTGATGCGAAGTGGTTCCATGCGGTCGAAGAATGCGCGGTTTCCGTCAAGTTCGGAGGACGTTTCGTATCCAGTCAGACCAAAGTCTTCAGCTCGGGCGATGACCATGGGCATGGCCACATCCATGCAACTAACCTCGATCCCGTCGATGATATCGGTCCGATTGCCTGTTGGGAACATCGATCCGGTCGCGCCGCCAACCACGTCCATAAACAAAAGTTGGACTGGCGCCGCGGTACCAGGAACCCCGTCAATTCTTGCGTCTCCCACATAGTTGACAGTACCGCCCCGCGTTTCGACTTTGGCCAAAACCCGTGCTCCGGTGTTGACGGCCCGGATCTTTACTTCGGTGATGTCGTCCGACGCCGGGAACAAACCCATCTCAAGAGCGGCTGGACCAACGCCCACAAGAATGTTGCCGCAGGTTGGTTTGAAATCCACAAGGCGATCTTCGACGCTGACTTGGGCGAAAAAGTAATCTATGTCTGCCCATGCATCATCCGACTTGGACAACATTGCGACTTTGGTGGTCACCGCTGCGCCGCCGCCGATGCCGTCTATATTCAAAGGATGCCCGGATCCCACCATGGATATCAAAACCTGCGCAAGCTCCTCGCGGTCTTCGGGAAGGTCGGCGCGGTTCAAATAAGGGCCGCGTGATGTGCCGCCGCGCATAAAGTGGAAGGGGATAGCAGTTTGGCTCATGAACGTTGGCGGTCCTTTTCCCGTTTATGTCAGAGGCCAAGGGAGAGTGACGTATTCCTGCAAAAGACCGGGTGGAAAATCGCGGTTTAACAGAGCCGCCATACCGCACATGAAAGCGATGCCCACGGCCGTGTAGATTGCGGCATAACCCCAGCTTTTGCCCGCGCGTAGCCGGATAAACAGCAGCAAGAAGACGGACAGCGCGATAATGAAACCAGCCAGTGATGTCAGAATGAGGAGGCCAGCAAACCAAGCGAGCGTTTCCCAAAGCCCATGTTTGTTGGCATCGGCGTCAATCACTTCACGGTCTGCAAAAAGCGGGTGAGTTTCGGGCCGCAACATCATCTGCACAGCAAGCGCCAGAGCTCCAAGGATTGCGAGTCCTGAGATAAATTGTGGGAACACGCGGTCCGCTGATGCGAAGTCAGGGATGAGCGATGCATTGGTGAACGCTGTCACCAGATAAGCCAAAACAACCAGCAGGAAGATCAAGGGCGCGCGTTTTTGGCCCGAGTTTACTTCGCCTTCTGCCATTATGTTTTTAGCTTGGCGAAGGCCCAAAACGACAGAGATGACTGTGATGATCAAGAGCACGATCACGATAGGTGAAAAGATATAGTCGAGACCTTCTTCAAAGCTTCTGCGGAACCGCGAGCTTGCGATTTGTACGGCTTGGTTGGCATAGGTTTCTGCGGGGTTTGAAAGGACGAAGCCGATGAGGAAAGCCGGGCGCGACCAGTCAAATCGACGTAGCATTATACCGAGCAACCCAAAACCAAAGAGCGCGACAAGATCCATCAGGTTCTGGCCTGATTGGAAGGCTGCGAAGCTGATGATCATAAACAGGAATGGCGCGAGCAGACCAAAAGGGATCGTCGTCAGGCGCGAAATACCCCCTGATGCCGCGATACAAATGATAGTCCCCACAACATTGGCAAGCGCGAGCAGCCAAACAATGGCGTAAGTGACATCCAAGTTGTTTTTTAACATGGATGGACCGACCTCGATTTGGCCAGACCCCAAAAGGGCGACCGCCCCGATGAAGATCGCCATGGATCCTGATCCGGGGATCCCGAACAGAAGCGTTGGCACCAGTCCGCCACCTTCTTTGGCATTGTTTGAACTTTCAGGACCAATCACGCCGCGGATCTCTCCTGACCCAAACTGACTTTTGTCCTTTGTCGATTGCACGGAGTGTCCGTAGGCAATCCAATCCACCACAGAACCGCCAAGGCCGGGGATCACACCCACGATCACCCCAATAATAGAGCAGCGGACAGACAGCCAAATGTTTGCAAACCAGTCCTTCACCCCAGAGAGCCATCCTCCCCCAAGGGGTGCGCGATCCGAAATCGCTCGGTCTTGGCGCAAAAGGGCTACGATTTCGGGGATCGCGAAAATACCCAGCCCCACAATGACGAGCTTAAATCCATCGACCAGATACGGCAGGTCATAAGTTGCCATGCGCAGCTCGCCTGCGCTGTCACCCTCGCCGATTGTGCCGATCATCATTCCTAGACCTGCTGCCACAAGACCTTTGAGGGCGACACGGCCAGCCAAGATGCCGACCATCGACAAGCCAAAAATTGTGATCATCAACAGTTCAGGTGTGCGGAACTCTAGGACGATGGGTCGGGCAATCAGAATAAATACGGTGAGGAAAGTTGCGCCTACAATTCCCCCGAAAAGGGAAGATGCAAAGGCCGCAGAAAGCGCACGCGCCGCCTGACCTTTCTTCGCCAGAGGGAAACCATCAAGAACAGTCGCTTGCGAAGCGGAGGATCCAGGGATGCCCATTAGAACGGACGCAAACGTATCCGATGTTGGAACGACGGCGACCATGCCGATCATCAATGCAAGACCCAAAACAGGATCCATGCCGAACATGAAGGGTAACAAAAGGGATAGTCCGGCGATGCCGCCGAGGCCTGGGAAAACGCCGACGCATAGTCCCATCACAACACCAAGAACGAGGTAACCCAATACAATCGGTTGGAGGATCAAGCCTGCCGCATCATTTAGGGCGGGCAATACGGTCGTCGCGAATTCCATAGCTTATTCCTTTTGAATGCCTGCCCCCGGCGGACCGGGAACAGGCGTTTTGGATTACTGATCCAAGGAAACGCCGTAACGCTCTTTCAGCCAGTTCACGACAAAGCCTTTCGCATCGTCAGAAACATCCGTTGCAGATGCGAGGGCGCCTTGCGCTTCGCCACCTGTCAACTGTGGGTAGACACCCAACCGTGCGGAAGAAATCTCAGCGAAATCTGCGCGCGCTTTGATTGTCTCAAACGCTTCGGTGTATGTTGCGATCGCTGCTTCGGACGCACCATTTGGCAGGAAGACCATTTTTTGTGCTGGGAAACCAGCGACGAAGAATGCTTTCCAAGCGTCCCACTGATCTCCAGATGTTTCGCAACCAGGTGTTGCGTCACATACTTCTTTGAAGGTTGGCATGTCAGGGAATGTTGGGTCGCGTACGATGTTACCATCTGCGTCCAAAGCGCCCCAGCTCATCATTGGTACGGCTGTGCCAGCCTCAACCAGTGGTGTCACGCCGGACAGGTAAGACGAAGATGTCTGGTAGTCGATATTCGCTTCGCCACGCTCAAACATCAGACGGCCATCGCCTCGACCCTTGATGCCGAACACAGGCTCAACGTTCAGGCCCAGCATTTCCCACGCCAGAAGTGGAACGAGGTCCAGACGTGTCGCACCTTGTGAACCGTAGATGAAGTCCGTGTCGCGCAGTGCGGAGGCATCCATACCGTTCATCATGCCAGCCAATTCAGGTGTTAGATAAGCAACGCCACCTGTGCCGGACGCGAGTACAACGTTCCAATCGCCGTATTCATAGCGCACGCGAGGATCGCCAAGCAGGTATGGGAATTGGGTTGATCCTGAAGACCCGAAGATCAAAGTTCCTTCGCTATCTTCGAAAGACTGCTCTTGGAAAAAGTTCGCACCTTTTGTGGAGCCCGCACCAGGCATGAACTTTACGACAACTGTTGGTTGACCTGGCAGGGCCTCTGACAGTAGCGGTGCATAGAAGTTCGCCCATTTAGCAGAACCACCGGTTTCTGAGAATGGAATGATCCACTCAACTGTTTTACCGGACATGTCCATTGCGTGGCCGTCGGCAAAAGCTGGCGCAGCAAAAGCAGCCGTCACAGCCGCAGCAACGCCGAACGCGCATCCGCGCGCGGTGTTAGATAAAGTCATAATTTTCCTCCCAAATTGCCGAGCGACATTGCCCAGCAAATCCAAACCGCAGGCGATTCGCCCTTGGTACAGCATAATCGTTAGCCGACGAACCTTGCATGAAGCCTTCACCTGAGCAAAAAAAGAGAATGAAAATCTTGGTCGTTGAAGACAATGAGAGCCTTTTGAAAGGGATTACATATCGTCTGCAGGATGACGGCCACAGTGTTGAAGCGATCAGCGATGGCGGTCTGGCGGATGATTTTCTGAAGCGCGAGAGCTTAGATCTAGCCGTCCTGGATATCAATTTACCAAATGTCAGCGGCCTCGAATTGGTTCGAAACATGCGCCTCCGCGGGGGAGAGATACCCGTAATCATGTTGACGGCAAGATCGGCCACCGAAGATCGTGTGCAAGGGTTAGATGCAGGCGCGGATGACTATCTTGTGAAACCGTTTGAAATGGACGAGCTTTCCGCCCGCGTTCGCGCCTTGGGCCGTCGCAGAAGCCACATTGCGTCGGCGCATCTTTATGTCGGCGATTTGCGATTTGATGGGACGTCACAACGGTTAGAATCTCCAGATGGTGTGTTGGAACTTCCCAAACGCGAGCTTGATCTCTTTTTGGCCTTGCTCGAGGCGAAGGGAGCGCCGCTTTCCAAAGATCGAATTCTTGATCGACTTTACGGGGTCGGCAGCGCAACAGATGACAGTGTGATAGAGGTTTATGTTTCGCGCTTGCGAAAGCGTATCGCACCGTACCGCGTCAAAATCCAAATGAGCCGCGGGATCGGATACAGCCTCAGAGAAGAGGGCGCATGAAACCGGGCCTGTCGCTGCGCATGCGTTTGACGCTCATTATCCTTTTGCCGCTTTTGGCTTTGTCTGTGCTGGTCGGCTTTTGGGAGCTTCGAAACGCTCAGGCCACAGCAAAAGACATTTTTGACAAAAGTCTTTTGTCGGCGGCGCTTGCGGTGTCGAACGACGTTGCTGTGTCCGATGGTGATGCGCTCTCGCCTCGGACGGTTCGTTTGTTGTCTGACACCTCGGGTGGTCGTGTGTTTTACCACGTTTTTGGTCCCGATGGGGTGATTGTCGCGGGGTATGCGCGTCCGCCTGTTGGTATTCCAACCGTCATTTCAGAGATCGGGAGCCCGACCTATTTCGAGGCAAGTTATCTGGGCCAAGACGTAAGTGGTGTCCGCCTGCGATCGCAAACAGAAATTGATGGCTTCACCGGGATTTTCACCACCACCGTGTGGCAGCCCAGTACAATCCGCCAGGTTTTTGTACGCGATCAAGTGGCCCGCACATTTGTTGTGATCACGAGCCTCATTTTATCAGCTGCTCTGATTGTTTGGTTCGGTATTCAATATGGGTTGCGCCCTTTGGATGCGTTGGAGGATGCAATCGCGCAACGTTCCAGCGACGAGCTTTCACCCATTCGGCGAGCAGTGCCAATCGAGGTTAAAGGAATTGTTCAGCGATTGAACGGCCTGTTGGGACAAGTCTCCGCCAGTATGACCCGGCAATCAGAGTTCATCTCGGATGCCGCGCATCAGTTGCGCAATCCAATCGCCGGTTTGTTGTCGATGGCAGAGGCGGTTCACGCGTCTCCGTCAGAGGGCGTCCGTAAACAACGCTCTGAGGACTTGTTAATCGCCGCGAAACAAGCCTCAGAGCTTACCGAGAAACTGCTGATGTTGGAGCGTGCTAAGTCCCTTGTGCCCGAAAGCAGCTTTCAACGGATTGATTTGCCCACGGCGCTTCCGGCTTGGCTTGCAGCCCATCAACATGAACGGCTTGTGGAATGGTCGTTGCCAGATCGCCCCGTTCAGTGCCGCTGTGATCCTGATTTGCTGCGTGAAGCGATCCTCAATTTGATCGACAATTCGGTGCGTCACGGAGGGGCCGGTTTGACGGTGATCAAGGTTGGACTGCGTGTGCGGGGGGCAAAGATTGAGGTGTCGATTTCCGATGATGGGGTTGGTATCCCGCCCGCGCTGGTACCTCGAGCCAAAGAACGGTTTCGGCAAATCTCTCAAACGTCGAACTCTGGACTTGGGCTGTCATTTGCGGAGGCCGTTGCAAAGGGGCATGGCGGCTCGATGGATGTCGAGACCCTCGATCCGGGACTGAAAGTTACCCTTGCCCTGCCGCATCCGGTTTAACCGTCTTGACGAAAGCTTTAGGCGGCCGGTTCCTGCTGTGTGATGCAATGAATGCCCCCGCCGCCTTCGGCGATTGCGTCGATGGGCACAATGGTGATTTCCCGGTTGGGGTAAATCGCTTCCCATGTCTCACGGACAAACGCGTCTTCGGCGATGCCGTATGATGGCATGATCACGCCGCCGTTTACTATGAAAGAGTTCACATAGGATCTGCAAAATCTTTCAATGTCGCTTTGCGCGGTCTCTGCGTCTGGAATGGTTACGATCTCAATCGCGCGCCCCTTGGCATCGGTCTGCCCTTGAAGTGCTTCGAGGTTCGCGCGGTTATGGGCTTGAAACGGGTTCGCGGCACTGCCCTCGGCCACTGACAAGATCTTGCCGGGCGCAACAAAAGTGGCGATGCAATCCACATGTCCATCCGTTTCTGTTTCCAGAGGATTGCCCGGAAGCCAGATTACCTTATCCACGCCGAGCATCGCTTTGAGTTCGTTTTCGATTTGCGCTTCGCTCCAGTTTGGATTTCGGTTGGCATTAGGAAAACAGGTGCGGGTGGTCAAAAGCGTGCCTTCGCCATCCACGGATAATCCCCCGCCTTCGGCAATCAAGTTGGACGAATACATGGGCACATCCGCTGCCCTTAGGATGTCGCCGGCCACCGCGTTGTCACCATCAAAAGGCGCGTATTTTCCGCCCCAGGCGTTGAAGCTGAACGAAACACCAGCCCTGTTCCCCTTGTCATCGACAAGAAAACAAGGCCCTGCATCGCGGCACCAACTGTCATTGATAGGGCTTTCCAGCAGATCAATATCCGCGCCAAGCACGTCAGCGGCCGCCTTGGCATCCTCAGACCGCACCACCATTGTCATTGGTTCAAACCGCCGGATTGCATGGGCCACATCCCGATAGTTTTTGCGCGTCGCCTCGATATCGCTCCAGACCTCGGTGCGGCTTGGCCACATCATCCATGCACGTTCATGCCGCGCCCATTCGGGCGGCATAAAGAACCCATCAGCTTTAGGGGTGTTTGCATCGGCCATCTACTGTTCCTTGTGCAAATGGATCAGGTGCGACCATCGAGTGTGGCAAGAGCACCGTAAAGGTCGGGGCGGCGATCGCGGAACACGCCCCAGTTGCTGCGATAGGTTGCTGCGTCGTCCAGATCCACAGTGGCGGTGATCACAGCATTGTCCTCGCGGCCCGCATCGGCCGCAATTTCGCCTGTGTAGTCGGTAATGAAGGAGGTGCCATAGAACTCCATCGACAAGTTGCCGGAGGATTCGCGGCCAACCCGGTTCGATGCAACGACGGGCATCACGTTTGCCGCCGAATGGCCCTGCATCGTGCGTCGCCAATGACCCGAACTGTCGAGGTCGGGATAGGCAGGTTCAGTGCCAATCGCAGTCGGGTAAAACAGGATTTCTGCGCCTTGCAGCGCAAGGGCACGTGCCGTTTCGGGAAACCACTGATCCCAACAGATGCCGCAGCCGATCCGACCAAACTTGGTATCAGCAACCTGAAAACCCGTGTCGCCCGGCGAAAAATAGAACTTTTCTTCATAGCCGGGGCATTGGGGGATGTGGCTTTTCCGGTAGGTCGTCAGATGGGTGCCATCGGCATCGAAAATTGCAATCGAGTTAAAACGCGCCAATCCCGCTTTCTCATACCACGAAACAGGCAAGACGACGCCAAGCTCTTTGGCTAAAGCACGAAAGTGTTGAACAACGCGGCTGTCATCAAACCCATGCGCGAGGTCGAGATGCCTGGCGTCTTGCTCGATACAAAAATAGGGGGTCTCAAAGAGCTCTTGCAGAAGAATGATTTGAGCGCCTTGGTCCGCCGCAGATCGCACCATGCCCTCGGCTTTTGCGATGTTGTCATCAATATCCCAGCTACAGGCCATTTGGGTCGCGGCAACGGTCACGGGGCGCATGTCTCTCTCCAACGAAGGCTTTGTCTTGCATCTGACGCAGATTTCATCCGCTGCACAAGACAAACCAGAACCGAGATCGCGTTTCGTCGGTCAATTTTGTCAAATCCGGACACTCTTCACTTTACCTGTCAACATGCTTGCGGAAAGCTGCTTCTGACAGGGCACAGGAGGTTAAGATGTCAAGCCCAGATGCGATCATCATTGGGACAGGCGTGATTGGTACAGCGATCGCGTTCGAATTGGCAAAAGCGGGCTATAAGACGCTATCTGTTGATCGGAACACACAGATTGGTCATGGCTCCACCGCGGGGTCCTGCGCGATCATTCGCATGCATTATTCAACTTTCGATGGTACGGCATTTGCATGGGAAGGGTATCATTACTGGCGCGATTGGGCGTCTTATCTTGAGCTGCCTGATGGGGCGAACCTTGCCCAGTTCAAAGAGTGCGGGTGCCTTGTCATGAAGACGGATGCGAATGCTTATTTGGTAAAACATATGGAAAACTCCAAAGCTTTGAACTGCCCGTTTGAAGAATGGGACACGGCCCAAATTGCGGACCGTCTGCCGATCTATAGTCTCAACAGCTATGCTCCAGCCAAGGCGCGTGATGATGAGGGCTTTGGGCAACCCAATGGTGACACTTTGAAAGGTGCGGTGCTTTGGCCTAATGGTGGCTATGTCACCGACCCTGCATTGTCGTCGCAAAATCTGGCGGACGCCGCGCGCGCGCATGGAGCGGAGTTTCGCATGGGTGTCACCGTCGAGGATGTTATCGTTGAGGGTGGCGAGGTGAAGGGCGTTCGACTTGCAGATGGCGAAGAGATCCATGCGCCGATTGTCGTGAATGTGGCCGGTCCGGGGTCTGCAAAAGTAAATGCCATGGCGGGCGTGATTGACGAGATGACCATCGAGACGCGTCCCTTGCGCCAAGAGGTGACCCATGTGCCAGCGCCCGTAGGATTTAACTTTGAGGCAGACGGCCTGATTGTGTCTGACAGCGATATTGCCTGCTACATTCGACCTGAGCATGGAAATCACATTTTGATCGGCAGTGAGGATCCCGAATGTGATCCGCACCATTGGGCCGACAGCGATACAGATTACGATGGCGCGTTTACCGAGCAGTGGACAACACAAGCGATGCGTTTCGCACAGCGCGTTCCAAGCCTTGGAATTCCATCGCGCACAAAAGGCGTTGTGGATCTTTACGATGCGTCGACGGACTGGATACCGATTTACGACAAGTCGAGCGTGAAGGGGTATTACATGGCCTGCGGTTCTTCCGGCAATCAGTACAAGAATGCGCCAATTGCAGGAAAGATGATGGCCGCGTTGATCAGTTATTGCGAGGCTGGCAATGACCATGATGAAGCGCCGTTGATCTTCACGCTTCCGTACATTCAGAAGGATATCAATGTTGGTTTTTACTCCCGCAAACGGGAGATCAATCAAGAATCCAGTTTTTCCGTGTTAGGCTAGGGCGGTTTTCAACTATTTGCGCATGAAGCGAAGCTAGTTTTGGATTTTGTGTAACGGGGTCTGTTTTGGAAGCTGCGCGGTTTTGGTGCTGGACTATTAAAGCGCCACCGGTAGGCTTTCTTGAAGAGAACTCACGCCCCGCTGCATATTGGCCAATACCTTGAGCCACTGGTTGCGAGCGTGCCCCCTGGGAGGACGACAATGAAGCAACCAGTAGTGGACACCAGTCCCCATGTCTCGGACGAGGTGCGCAAGACAACATGCTACATGTGCGCCTGTCGTTGCGGGATCAATGTTCACATGAAGGACGGCAAGGTTGCTTATATCGAGGGCAACAAGGACCACCCTGTGAACCAAGGTGTGTTGTGCGCGAAAGGGTCAGCGGGGATTATGCAGGTGAACGCGCCGTCCCGCTTGCGCGCGCCGTTGAAACGGGTGGGGCCGCGAGGATCCGGTGAATTCGAAGAGATAAGCTGGGACGACGCGCTACAGATCGCGACAGATTGGCTTGCACCTGTCCGTAAATCGAACCCCGATAAACTGGCATTCTTTACGGGTCGGGATCAGTCCCAGAGCTTTACAAGTTTCTGGGCGCAAGCCTTTGGGACACCGAATTATGCGGCCCATGGCGGGTTCTGTTCGGTGAACATGGCGGCGGCTGGCATTTATACGATGGGAGGTGCGTTCTGGGAATTTGGTCAGCCCGATTGGGACCACACGAAGATGTTCATCCTCTTTGGCGTGGCAGAGGATCATGACAGCAATCCTATCAAAATGGGGATCGGTAAGATCAAAGCGCGCGGCGCGCGTGTGATTGGTGTTAACCCCATTCGCTCTGGCTATAACGCGGTGGCTGATGACTGGTTCGGGATTACACCGGGTACAGATGGCCTGCTTATTCTGGCGCTTGTGCACGAGCTTTTAAAAGCTGGGAAAATCGATTTGGGCTACCTTGCGGATTACACGAATGCACCGGTTTTGGTGAACGCCACCGATGGCGCTGAGAAGGGCCTTTTGCTGCGGGATGACGATGGCAAATTGTTGGTCATGGATCGCAGGACAGGCGCGCCGATGGCGTTCGATCACCCCGATGTTGAACCGGACTTGCGTGGCACTTTGGACCGGGACGGTGTGACCCACCGAGCCGTTTTCCATCATATGATTGAGAAGTATCTTGATCCCAAATATGCGGCAGAGGCCGTTGCCGATCGCTGCGGTATTCCTGCGTCCCGGATCAAGGCGCTGGCAGCGGAGTTGGCGCGGGTGGCCTTTGAGGAAGAGGTGGTTCTGGATCAAACTTGGACCGATTTCCGAGGGCGCCGTCACGACAAGATGATCGGACGTCCCGTGAGCTTCCATGCGATGCGGGGCATTTCGGCCCATGCGAACGGGTTCCAAACCTGCCGCGCCCTTCATATCCTACAGATCATTCTTGGCACGGTTGAGGTGCCCGGTGGGTTCCGGTTCAAGCCGCCCTATCCAAAACCGCCCGAGGCGCATCCCAAGCCACATGCGAAAGTTACGCCCGACACACCTTTGGACGGGCCACACCTTGGCTTTGTTCATGGCCCTGAAGACCTGTGCATAAACGAGGATGGGAAGCCCAAACGCATCGACAAGGCGTTCACATGGGAAAACCCCATGTCCGCTCATGGGTTGATGCATATGGTGATTTCAAACGCGCATGCGGGCGATCCCTACAAGATCGATACGCTGTTTATGTATATGGCGAACATGTCTTGGAACTCGTCCATGAACACACGCGGTGTCATGGATATGCTGACCGATAAAGATGAAACGGGCGAGTATGTCATCCCGCGGATTATCTACTCTGATGCGTATAGTTCCGAGATGGTTGCCTATGCTGACCTCATCCTACCGGACACAACATATCTGGAGCGTCACGACTGCATCTCGCTTTTGGATCGTCCGATTTGCGAGGCAGATGGAGCGGCGGATGCCATTCGTTGGCCGGTTGTCGAACCGGACCGCGATGTGCGCGGTTTCCAATCTGTGCTTTGTGATTTGGGCGCGCGGCTTGGCCTGCCGGGATTTGTGAACGAGGACGGGTCGCAAAAATATGCGGACTACGCCGATTACATGATCAACCATGAAAGACGTCCGGGTGTTGGGCCGCTGTCGGGATGGCGCGGGGGGGCTAATGATGGCGGAACTGGTCGAGGTGTTGTGAACCCAGAACAGATACAGCGCTACATTGATAATGGCGGTTTCTGGATCAAGCATGTTCCGGAAGACGCGAAATACTACAAGCCGTGGAATGTGGCGTATCAGGCTTGGGCGGTGGAGACGGGCATTTATGATGCACCACAGCACTACCTTTTCAACATCTATTCCGAACCGATGCGAAAGTTTCAGATCGCTGCAGAAGGGTTTGGCGATTGCCAGCCGCCAGATCACCTGCGAGAACGACTTAAAGAGACGATGGACCCGCTGCCGATCTGGTACGGCGCAGAAGAGGATAACCATGCGGAAGCCTATCCCATAACCGCGCTAACACAGCGGCCCATGGCGATGTATCATTCTTGGGGGTCGCAAAATGCGTGGTTACGCCAAATCCACGGGCAAAACCCGCTCTTTGTTCCAACGAAGATCTGGAAAACGCACGGGTTTAAAGATGGCGATTTCGCAAAGGTCACGTCCCCTCATGGAGAGATTACTGTGCCCGTTGCCCATATGGCCGCGCTCAACGAGAACACGGTCTGGACGTGGAATGCGATTGGAAAACGCAAAGGCGCTTGGGCGCTGGGCGATGCCGCCCCTGAAAGCACCAAAGGGTTTTTGCTCAATCATTTGATACACGAATTGCTCCCACCCAAAGGTGATGGTCTGCGGTGGTCAAACTCTGACCCGATTACAGGTCAGGCTGCGTGGTTTGATCTGAAAGTTCGTATTGAGCGGGTCGGGGCACGGGCGGCATCCGAGCCCAGCTTCCCGCCAATCAAATCCCCAGTCGAGCAGGGGCCGGATGTCCTGACGTGGCAGAGTAAAAAGAAGGAGACGGTTCGATGACAAGCCTTCCGACACACACAGACAAGAAGCTTGGACTGGTGATTGATTTGGATACCTGTGTGGGGTGCCATGCTTGTGTCATTTCTTGCAAAGGATGGAACACCGAAAATTATGGTGCGCCGCTGTCGGACACAGATGCGTATGGCGAAAACCCATCGGGTACGTTTTTGAATCGGATCCATTCGTATGAGGCCACGCCGAAACAGGGCACTGCGAAGCTGGTTCATTTTCCAAAGTCATGTCTGCATTGCGAGGATGCGCCTTGCGTGACCGTGTGTCCGACAGGTGCCAGTTACAAACGCGTCGAGGACGGGATTGTTCTGGTCAATGAAAGTGATTGTATTGGGTGCGGACTGTGCGCGTGGGCGTGCCCGTATGGTGCGCGCGAGCTGGATGCCGCGGAAGGTGTGATGAAGAAATGCACATTATGTGTGGATCGGATTTATAACGAGAACCTTCCCGAAGTAGATCGAGAGCCGGCTTGCGTCAGAACCTGTCCTTCAAATGCCCGGCATTTTGGTGATCTTGGCGATCCCGACAGCGATGTGAGCAAGTTAGTGGCCGAGCGGGGGGGCATGGATTTGATGCCCGAGCAAGGAACTAAACCTGTGAACAAGTATCTGCCACCGCGCCCAAAAGACGAAGTGGTGGATGTTTTGACGCCGCTTTTGGACCGCGTAGCAGACGAGCCGACGGGCTTCATGACTTGGCTTGATAAAGCGCTGGAGCGCGTCTGATGCATCCGGCGCCTTCGATTATTGCCTTCACAACCCTGTCCGGGCTTGGCTTCGGACTGCTGATGTTCTTGGGGCTAGGCTTGCCTGTGCAAACAGGCTGGCCCGCGTTCTGGCATTTTGGTCTTGGTTTTGCGCTTGCGGTTTCAGGGCTGATGTCCTCGCTGTTGCATTTGGGCCGACCCGAGCGGGCATGGAAAGCGCTGTCACAATGGCGCTCGTCTTGGCTGTCGCGAGAGGGTGTTCTGGCTGTGGCGGCGTTGGGTGTTATGGGCGTATTTGCACTTGGTCAGGTGTTTAATCTGTTTAGTCTGCCCGTATTGGGCTGGATTGGTGCCCTTCTGTGTTTGGTGACGGTTTTTGCGACATCCATGATATATGCGCAGCTGAAGACCGTGCCGCGCTGGAACCATTGGACGACGCCGGTGCAGTTCCTACTTTATGCGATCGGCGGTGGTGCTTTGTTGGCCGGACAGGTTAAGCCAGCTTTGGCGTTCATTATCGCAGCCGTTGCTTTCCAAGCGGTGAACTGGGCTTTGGGAGATCGACGCTTTCAAGAACGTGGTCATTCCCAAGAAACGGCAACGCAGCTTGGCCTTATGGGACAGGTCCGTGCGTTCGAACCACCTCATACGGGTACAAACTATTTGCTAAAGGAAATGGTTTTCTCGGTCGGGAGAAAGCACGCGCAGAAGCTCAGGGTTATTGGCTTGGTGCTGGCGGCTACGCCCATTCTGTTGCTGGCATTGCCCAGCCACCCCGTAGCCATCGGTGCGCTCGCGATCCTTCATCTGGGCGGTGTACTGACAATACGCTGGTTGTTTTTTGCGGAGGCCGAGCATGTTGTTGGCCTCTACTATGGCGCGACGCCTGTGTGACGCGTTTTACTCGGCAGCTTGGATCCACTGTGGTGATTGCAGCAACATCTCTGGCGAAAGGGTGTCAGTGATAATCGGTGCGTTTATGAAGTCAGAGTGATCGTGCATCGCACCGGGAAACGCGATGCACTCCAATCCTGCGGCCACCGCGCCCGACACACCGTCGGGATTATCTTCGATGGCCATCGCATCGGCGGGCACCAAATGAAGATCGAGAAGAGCGCGTTCATAAGCATCAGGTGCCGGTTTTGGATGTTCGACGTGGCTCTGGTCGATCACGGTATCGAATGCGTCCACTGAAAGCCCGCCAGCCATGAGGACCGTTGTCACATTGGCTTTGGAAGTCGTGGTCACCAAGGCTGTTTTGACGCCATTGCGTCGGGCACTTTCCAAAACATCGGAAACGCCGGGACGCAGCGCGAGCGGGGTGCGGGAAACCAGATCCATAAAAAGTTCGGTTTTGCGAAGATGCAACGCTGGAACGTTCACTTTGTCGTTCCGGGTTGCTGCATAATCCGTCAACCGTGACTGTCCTCCAGCCGATTTGAGCATCTGGCGATAGGCCTTCGTGTCCCAGAACCACGACAAACCTGCCTCTGCAAACGCAGCATTATACGCTGTCCTTTGCAGCTCGGATGTTTCAACAAGGGTTCCAATCGACCCAAACAAAACCGCACGTGCCATTTTAATCTCCTGTTAGGTGCGGGCAAATGGTGCGGTCCTGTTTTGGGTCAATGGTGGAAATGACCCCGGCGCAGTGAACGGGAGTGAGTGCGACATACCCGCCACGGGGCTGTCGGTTTTTTTGGGCAGACTAGCTTTGGGTCATGATTGACGAGCCGAACCCGTTTCAACGTCTTTGGACGCTCTTTATCGGACTGTTTTCAGCGCCAGTTGGCGCGCAGCGAAAAGTCATTGCGGCTGCTTACGGACTGACCTGTCATATTGTGTTCGCAGCGGCAGTACTGTCCATGATTATCGCGATGTTTTTTGGCCTGTCGCGGAGTTTTGGAACAGTGCCGTGGCCCTGGGCGGCGCTTGCGAATGCCGTGCTAATACTGCAGTTTCCAATCGCGCATTCATTGCTGCTGTCGAAACGCGGTCGCGTCGTTTTGGCCAAGCTTGCCCCGGCCACCTATGGCCAAACACTGGGGACGACGACCTATGCCATTATTGCATCGCTTCAGTTACTCGCGCTTTTTGCTCTGTGGACCCCGAGCGGAATTGTCTGGTGGCGCGCCGAGGGATGGGTCTTTTGGATTGTGTGCGGTGCGTATGCGGCGTCTTGGGGATTGCTTATAAAGGCCAGCTATGACGCGGGCGCTGAAGTGCAGTCTGGCGCGCTTGGCTGGATGTCCATGTTCCAAGGAAAGAAACCGGTCTTCCCGGACATGCCCACCCAGGGGCTGTTTCGCTTTGTCAGACAACCCATTTACGTCAGCTTTGCTCTGACGCTGTGGACCGTACCGGTCTGGACACCCGACCAGCTTGCTCTAGCGACGGCATATACGGCCTATTGTCTACTTGCGCCTCTCCTAAAAGAGCGTCGATTTTTAACCATTTATGGAAATCGTTTCCGCGAGTATCAGAAGACGGTTCCATACGCCTTTCCAAAGGTGCCGAAAACCAAAACAGATTGAATCTAAACTGTTTTTCGTCGCGCATCGCCGAACGAAGTTCACCACACCTCCCAAGCCATGCGAATGGCTTTCGCTAAAATTTTTACTGTCTCCCATAATTGACGCCCCCGCAAGTTAACCAATGCGCGCTCTCTTTCTTCCAAGAGAGCGCGGGCGCGCCTAGGTCGTGCCTCCACGTTAGGGACATTGAAAAAGGGATTGCGAACATGCCTGTCACAAATGGAAGTGCATTTGATGATGTAAAGGTCGGATTGACCGCAGGGCAAACTTTGATCGGAGGAGGCGGGGTTGATACGCTGCAATATGATCAAAGTCATACGGTTGTGATCACGGCGACCAACGGATCGTCCAAAACCGGATACATTACGAACGGCGATGACATCGTTGTCTATTTTGAGGACTTCGAAGTTCTGGAACCGATTAAGGTAGATCCCGATCGTGTTGATGGAACAAGCAGTGATGACACAATGGGTGCCGGCTATACCGATGCGGATGGCGACACGATTGAAACGGCAGGTGGCCTTGTAGATAAAATCAACGGCCACGAGGGTAGTGACATAATCAATGCGGGTGCGGGAAATGACCTTGCCGCAGGTGACACTGTGGGTAACGAGTGGTCACTGATCGACGGAAAATGGGTTTATGACGCGTCCAAAGTCTATGCCAACGGAAAGGCAAAAACCTTTGACGACGTCATCCACGGCGGTGATGGCGATGATGTTCTGTTGGGCAATGGCGGCGCTGACAAGCTTTATGGCGAAGAGGGAGATGATCGCATCAATGCGGGCACCGGCAATGACGAGGCTTATGGCGGCGCCGGTGATGATTTGATCAACCTCGAGGACGGGGACGATTTTGCTTCGGGTGGGCTTGGCGCCGATGTCATCAATGCAGGGGCTGGGAACGATACTGTTTACGGGGATCTGGCCCCGCCGGAAAACCTTCTTGGCGGTACTTCCGATATTGGCATCTCTATCGCGCAGTTCAGCGGAACCGATTGGAACGTGAACGAAAATGCAGAGACTGGACATACCGAGATGTCCCAGTCCGTGGATACGGATACCGGCGCACCGTACACGATCAGTATCGATGTTGCCGCGAACTTGGCGGCGGGCGTCACACATGGCGCTGTTGAAGTGCTGTGGGATGGAGTGGTGATCGACAAAATTGAAGTCGAGTCCGGCGTATTCCAAACCAAAACCTATGAGGTCACGGGGACAGGTGGGGAAACTGGTTTGACCATTCGCACCGCCGAGTCTGAGAATAGTGTCGCTTTGGATATCGATACTTCGGGGCCTGTGTTCAAATATGAAACCAGTGTCGACCTCGGCGATGGTCCGATTGAAGTGGACGCGTTCGCGCCCGGTCAGGCAAAGCTATTCCAAGTTATTGATGGTCAGTTGAAGGTCTTTGATACAGAGACATCGACCTATCAGGATGCGGGCGACCCAACTGGTATCAAAATTAATGCGATTGGTTTGAACATAGAGGATGACCTGATTTATGGCGTCGCGAAGTCCGCTGGTACAGATGCTCTGGGCAATCCGGTGGGTGTGCCGGACATCGTTATGATGGACGCTAATGGTGACATCTACCGTGTTGGTGATGGGCATTATGGCGACTATGTCGGCGACTTTGATGGGCAAGGGAACCTTTGGACATTCCACACGTCGACAAACCGGGTCACAAAAGTAGATGTGGATAACCTAGATGCAAATGGAAACCCCACGATCCAAACCTTCCATTTTCCAGAAGGTCTTTCGACGGATCGCCTCTATGACGTGGCCTATGATCCGCAGACACAACAGTTTTATGGCGTTGTAGCGCCAAGT
This sequence comes from Pseudomonadota bacterium, assembly GCA_039821195.1. Taxonomy (GTDB): domain Bacteria; phylum Pseudomonadota; class Alphaproteobacteria; order Rhodobacterales; family Rhodobacteraceae; genus Amylibacter. The sequence continues at coordinate 6,347 of JBCBON010000020.1, read as the reverse complement.
AAACAGGGTGGCGAAGGTACCATCTTAGTGATTGATTTGAGTACTGTAGAAAATGGCGGGAAACCTCAATTCTCTGAAATTCCAATCACAAACTCTGTGATGAATGATATTCTCTACAGCGGTATGGTGAAAGGTGCTTATGGGGCCGTTTTTATGGACGGATCGGGCAATCTATATGCGGGATTGAACCGCGGTGATCATGACATGTCGACATCGACTGACGTCAGCGGAGGTATCTACAAATTTGAGATCGCTGCTGATGGGAGTTATGCGACCGCCGAATTGATGGCTGATGCGCAGACGACAGGGGTCAATGACGGTGCGATGGACACGCGCGCCAATGATCCGTTTGCTGAAGTGGATGCGTCTGCCGATATCCTTCTGAAAAACATCAGTGTTGCACCTGCGGAGGGCGGAAACGACTCGCTGCGTGGCGGTGCAGGCGACGATGAGATGTATGGCGGTCAGGGCGATGACGAGCTTTTTGGCGGAGCCGACAATGACACCCTCGATGGCGAAACCGGCAATGACAAAGTTTTCGGCAACGAAGGAAACGACAGCGTGGCCGGCGGTGACGGAGATGACTTCGTCGATGGTGGCTCCGGGAATGATACAGTTTTCGGTGGTGCCGGGAATGACCGTGTCATCGGTGGCAAAGGGGATGACGTGCTTTACGATGGTGCAGGGAACGACAAAATTATCGGCGGTACAGGCTCTGACACAATACATTTGGGCGCCGGAAATGACCACGTCTGGGGTGGTCAGTGGACCGGAGATGGTGATGGCGATACCTTTGTACTGTCCGCAGGATCCGGCAAGGATATGATCCACGACTTCGAAATCGCGCATGATACGATCGATCTGTCCGCTTACGGTGTGTCCTATGAAGAGCTGCAGGGCTTGATAAAGGATCATGGCTGGGCGACCGAGATTGATCTGAGCGGTCTCGCCGGTGCCGAAGACGGTGATCGTGTGTTCCTAAAATCTGTCGATGCTGACAGCCTGGACGAAAGCAATTTCATCCTCTAGCCGCGTAGTTTCACAGCGCTTTCCAAAGGGCGCCATAGGGCGCCCTTGACGTATCTGCTACCGTGAATGCGACTCACACTTCAAAAGGCGAGAGATGAAAACTTTTGGAAAGATCATGTTCACTGATGCCGTTCAGGCACTGCAGAAAACTGATGGCTCGTTCGAGACATATGCACGAATAACGGAAAGGCCCGCTCCGGATGGGCTGGGACCGGACGAAGCGGCTTTCATCGAAAGCCGTGACAGCTTTTACATGGCGACTGTGAATGCCGACGGATGGCCTTACATCCAACACCGTGGTGGCCCCCGAGGGTTTCTCAAAGTTCTTGGGCCGACGAAACTCGGCTTTGCCGACTATCGCGGAAACAGGCAATTCGTATCATCAGGGAACCTTGCCGGAGACGACCGCGTCGCCTTATTCTTGATGGACTATGCGCGGCATGCACGTCTTAAGATACTTGGGCATGCAGCCGTTACGTCGATGGACGATGCCGATGAGATGCTTTTGGATAGATTGGCCGCTCCTGGCTCTGGTCGGGTAGAGCGTGTTTTTACAATAGAGGTTGATGCGTTTGACTGGAACTGCCCGCAATTTATTCCAACCAAGTTTTCTGAGGATGAAGTGCGTGAGGTTGTGGGAACGCGCATTGCCGAGCTGGAAGCGGAAAATGCCAGACTAAAAGACCTGATCGCAAAAAGCGGCGCCTAGGCTGCACCCTTCTTTTCCGCCTGAGTTGCGATATATGCGGCGGCCTCTTCGCGCGTTTCGAAAATGTTGGGACCGACGCCACGGCGCTTCAGGCCATCGCCCATTTTTTCACGCAGGAACGCGCTGGTGGAGTAGCGGGTCGCGGTCAGGTAATAGGTTTTTTCCAAATAGGCTAAGAAATCAGCAAAGTCTGCGTAGAGCTTGGGGTGGACGGTAAAACCGTCATAATTGGTTATCAAATTCACCCGCTGGCCGATTTGGGCCAAGAAACTTTCGAGAGATTTGAGATCGTCAAGATGCTCCCGCTTGTCGATGCTCATTCCCGAGAGGTTCACGAAAACCGTATTTGTCGCTTTGTCATAAGACATCCGTTCGGTCATGCTCATGGACAACAGCATTTTGCGCAGGCCCATTTTGTCGTCGTGGAAAATACCCGGGTTCATAGGCACGGGTGCCTTTAGGATCGGTTTAAATTCCATATGCGCAAGGATATCACGCTCAACGTCAATGCCGGGTGCCGTTTCGATGAGTTCCAACCCTTCGTTCGTCAATTTGAACACACAGCGCTCTGTGACGTAGTATACCTCCTGCCCTTGTTCGGCGGCGTAACGGCCGTTGAACGTGATCTGCTCCACCTCTGAAATGAATTTCTTCATTTGGCCTTCTTGCAAAATCTGCATCTGCCCGCCCTCGCAGGTCATTCGAAATCCTTTGGCCGTAAAGGTTCCTACGAAAACAAGCTTTCGCGCGTTCTGGCTGATGTTGATAAAACCGCCCGCCCCCGCAAAACGATCCTTGAATTTCGACACGTTGACGTTGCCGTGTTGGTCCACTTCCGCCATTCCGAGACAGGCCAAGTCCAATCCGCCGCCATCGTAAAAGTCGAACATCTGGTTGGTTTGAGTGATCGCCATTGCGTTGATCGCAGCACCGAAATCTAAGCCGGACTGTGGTACGCCGCCAAGCACACCCGCCTCTGTCGTAAGTGTAATGCGCTGAATGATGCCTTCTTCATTCGCAACAGCGCCGACACCTTCGGGCATGCCAATCCCAAGGTTAACAATGCCGTTGATCGGCAATTCCATAGCGGCACGTCGCGCGATGATTTTACGATCGGAAAAGGGCATCGGGGCGAGTTGATCGACGACCCCTCGCATTCGTCCCGAGAAGGCATGATTGTACGCGGTCTGGAAGGTCTGCCGATGGTCGTCTCGATCCGAGACGACGACACAATCCACAAGGTTTGCAGGAACTTCAACCTCGCGTGGTCCCAGTGACCCTTCGGCCGCGATACGCTCTACCTGAGCAATCACCAGACCGCCGGAGTTTTTGGCCGCCATCGCAATGGACAACATATCGAGGGTCAGGGCCTCTCGCTCCATTGTGATGTTCCCAGACGGATCGGCGGTTGTGCCACGAATGAAAGCCACGTCCACAGGAACCGATTTGTAAAAGAGCCATTCTTCCCCCGCGAGCGACTCGAGTGTGACCAGCTTTTCCTTGGAACACTCATTGATCGCTCCGCCAGATTGCCGGGGGTCCACAAATGTCCGCAGCCCTACCTTTGAGAACATACCCGGCTTGCCGCCAGCAATTTCCCGGTAAAGTTGGCTGATACAGCCAAGCGGTAGATTATAAGCCTCGATCTTGTTCGCAACGGCAAGTGCGCCAAGCTTTGGCACAAGCGACCAGTGCCCGCCGATTGCACGGCGGACCAAGCCGTCATGCGCAAGGCGGTTTAGTCCTGCGTCTTTGCCGTCACCGGGCGCAGCCGCAAAGAGAAGTGACAGGTCTCGCGGTTCACCAGTTTCAAGGAACCGCGCTTCCAGTCCCTTCAAGAGATGCTCTGGCGTGCCAATGCCCACGAACCCTGACACACAGATTGTGTCGCCGGGTTTGATCACCTGGATCGCACTCTCTAGACTGATGACTTTGTCGACCATGGGTCCTCCCCCCGTTGGTTACAGTTTTTGGGTTGCCTCCATCCAGTCGGCAAACCCTCCGGCGACCACCCCTTGCGCCTTTCCACTTACGAAAACGCCCACATGACCGCCGGGAAATCCAATTTCGGTATAGTGTTCTCTGGGAACGAATTCACCCAAAGGGGTCGAGCAGCTTACGGGGACAATGTGATCCCGTAGGGCGTAGATGTTCAAAACGGGGCAGGCGATCGTTTTAAGATCGACCTTACGTCCATCCAGTTCAAACCGGCCTTCGACCAGACGGTTTTCGCGGTACAGCTCGTTGAACCATTGCTTGGCTGCGGCGCCCGGATGATCGGGGCGATCGGCGATCCATTTTTCCATACGCAGGAAATTCAGCATTTTGTCTTTATCGTCTTTCACGCCCGCCAAACCTAACGAGTATTTCGTCATCGAATTCATCGGCGTGAGGGACGAGAACATCGCGCCAGACAATGCACCGGGCATATTGCCATAAGCGTCAATCAGGTCATTTACGTCATTCTCTGACATGTTTTGGATCCAAAGGTTCAGGAAACCTTCACCCTCCCAAAACGAGTCCGGATCGCCCTTGAAATCGATTGGCGTAATCGAAAGAGCGAGCCCTTGAAAGAGCTGAGGTTCAAGGGCTGCGAGGCAGGCTGCAAAGGTGCCGCCTTCACAAATGCCAAACAGGGTAACGGGTTGGCCATCATTTCCGTCGACGACAAATTCAACGCATTCTTTGAGATAACCCATGATCAGGTCATCGAGCGTGGTGTATTTGTCGGCGCGCGTTGGGTTGCCCCAGTCAACAACGTAAAGATCCAAGCCGGCTTTCAGAAGATTGCGAACGAGCGACCGATCTTCTTGCAAATCGATCATTGTTTGGCGGCCGAACACCCCATAGCAAATGATCACAGGGGGCAGGTCGGTGCGCGGTTCGGCCAAGGGTCTGTACCGGCTGAGTGTCACCTTATCCGTCGTGAAAACCACATCCGACGGGGTTTCTGCAATGGCCACCTCTTCGTCCTTTAGGCTGGCCAAAGCCTCTTGGGTTTTTACAGCGTCGATGCCTTGGTCGATCATATGAGTGACCGTTTTAGACCAAAGCGCGTTCAACGCCTGGAGATCGCTCTCCACACTCATTTCTTTTCCTTTTTGACCTTTTTCGTTGCTTTCGCTGGGTCCGTCGCGACCGGTTCAGGTGACTTTGCCTTTAGTTTACGAATGTCCCGCCGCAACTCATGGACGATCCGCGCGAGATCATCCAGGTCGTCTTGTGTTGGTAGCCCCACCTCTTTGGCCCATTGGTTGGCCATCTCGGTCTGGCGTTTCTTGAGCTGAGTTGACGCCTGTATCATGGATTTCTGAGCATCCATGAAGGCCCGGCTGGCTTGGGTGCGCAAAAGCTCCCCGTCAGCGGTCTTTAACCAGGCTTGCGTCATCTCGTTCATATCGGCCGTCGACCAATCCATGGTCCCGTATTGATCTTTGAAATCGTTAAAGGCGCGCAGCCACGCATCCTGCATGACTTTGCCAAAGTCTTGCGCCGCCTGAGTATAAGCCAACATGTCTTCCATCCACGCGGCCTGATCCATTCCGGGTATCTTCATATCCGCAAATTGGGGCAGTGACGTAAACTGCTCTACAATTTTGCGCATTTGATCTGGGGCTTGGCTCATCCATGCGCTGGGATCGAAAGCCTGAAAGAATACGTTTTGGGTCGCTGCAGTGTCACGCACACCCAGCGCCGCCGCCGCCGGGTCCCATCCAGGTGCCCATGCTTTCACAAATTCCGACCATGCTTTCATACCATCTTCCATGGTGTCACTACGTGGTTGAACGGCCCGCACCCAAGCGTTGGCCACATCTTGGCCCGCCTGTTGGTAGGCCTTCGCCCCGTCAGCCCACATTTTGTAAAGATCGTCTGCTGCTGCCATCACAGTGCCGCCGTGTAAATTGCGAGGCTATCATCATAAGTGACCTCGCGGGGGTTGTTCACCAGCAACCGGGTTTGTTTCATCGAATCCTCCGCGAGGAGCGGCAAATCGTTGTGGTTTACGCCGACTTCAGTGAGTTTTGATTTCATTCCAAGTTCCGGTCCTAAAGCCTTGAAGCCGTCGACCAACCCTTGGTTGATCGCATCTTGGGACTTGCCAGCCAATTCCGGGAAGATGATTGGCCCGAGCTCTGCATATTGAGACGCTGCAAGTGCGTCTACCATGTTGAATTCTAATACATACGGCAGGACCAATGCGTTCGAGAGGCCATGGGGTACTTTGAAATGGCCGCCAAGAGGATAGGCCAAAGCATGCACCGCGGCCACGGGCGCATTTGCAAAGGACATGCCCGCAAGCATAGACCCGAGCAGCATGTCTGAACGCGCTGCGCGATCTTCGCCGTTCGTACAAGCTGTGCGAATTGCTCCGCCAAGCAGTGTCAGCGCCTGACGTGCAAGCGTATCGGACAGAATGTTCTTTTTATGTTTTGTGGTGAAGGCTTCGATAGCGTGGACCATCGCATCAATCCCGGTCGCCGCTGTGACATGCGCTGGCAGCCCAACAGTGAGTTCCGCATCCAAAACGGCCCAGTCCGGATAGAGCTGCGGAGAGACGACACCTTTCTTCTCAGATGCACCGGTTGTGACGATAGAAATCGGTGTCACT